>WOVA01000016.1 GCA_009773155.1 Elusimicrobiota bacterium | reverse complement strand
ATCTCGCGGTGTCATGGGGCGTTCCAGGCGTTGGATCTGTAGAGGTTTTTAAGGAAGCGATACAGCGTAATGCGGAATCGCGCCCAAAGTTCAGCCGAAGGTAATGATGTGTACACGTCTGGCGGCCCGGCCCGCAGCGGGCTGGGCCGCTGGTTTTTCTGGTTTCTGCATTTGTTTTTTTCCTTTAAAATAAAAAAATTAAATGGCGCAAAAAATTCTGCATTTTTAATTTTTTTGAAGAGCGGGGGCAACCGGTTGATAGAAAACCCGCCCAGGCTCGCTGTTCGCTCGCCCTGGCGGGCTTTCCTGTTAATTATATGTAGCCCCCGGAGAGGCGGAGGCTAAAACCGGTACAGCCCGGGCAAGCCGGGCTGCCCCGGTATTAGCGGGAATTTATCCCGCCCGCCCATTCTTGCCCGCTTTCCCGCTGCCGCAGCGTAAAAGCGTGCATTTACCCCTTAAAGAAAAAGACAGGAACTGTAAAAAAAGGTACAATAGACTTATGAAGCGCTACAACATGGTTGAAGCCGCCAAAGAGTTGAAAGTCACCCGTCAGACCATCTACTACTGGATCAAGAAAGGCTGGGTAAAGCCGGGCAGGGATTACCGCAATTACCCTGTCTTCACGGAGGCGCTTCTCCGCAAACTCAAGAAGTGGAAAGAAACCATAAGGTAGCCATATGAAAATAGCCGCTTTATATCTCAGGGTCTCGACGGAAGACCAGGCCAAGGAAGGCTATTCCCTTGAAGTACAGCGGGAAACCCTTGAGGCTTTCGCCAAGCGCGAGGGCTATGAGGTCTACCAGATTTACTCGGACGACGGCATTAGCGGGGCAACCATTAACAGGCCCGCGCTTGCCGCCCTTATGGCTGACGCCAAAGGCGGCAAGTTCGGGCTGGTGCTGGTAGCCAAACTGGACCGGTTCAGCCGCAACCTGCGCGACATGCTTAACCTTGTAGAGGAGCTTTGCTCCTATGGAGTAGGCTTCAAGTCTGCCGGTGAACCCTTTGATACCACTACCTCGGCCGGCAAAATGATGTTTCAGCAGCTTGGTAGTTTTGCGGAGTTCGAGCGCAACCGCATAGCGGAGCGCGTATTCCCCGGCATGTTAAAGGGCGCCATGCAGGGCCATTGGCTTGGCTCAAGGTTCGCGCCCTACGGCTACACCTATAACAAGGCCGCCAAAATGCTGGAGGTGGTGGAGAGCGAGGCCGAGATTGTGCGGCTGATCTTCGCCCTGTACCTGGAAGGCAAGAGCACCTGGAGCATAGGCGCGGCGCTGGCCAAGAAGGGCCTGCGCAACCGTAAGGGCAACTATTTCGGCACCAAGGCGGTGTGGGACATCCTCAAGAACCGTATCTACGAGGGCAAGATAGTCTGGAACGTCCACCACTACGACAAGACCAAGAAAACCGCAAAGGGCTACAAGTACGTTAAGAACGCCCCGGACAAAGTAATCGTATCCCAGGGCAAGCATAAGGCTATCATCAGCGAAGAAGTTTTTGCGCAAGCGCAAAAGCTTTTCGCTGAAAAGCGCATATACATGCGCAAGGCCCGTCCAGGCGACTACCTGCTGTCCGGCATACTCTTTTGCGGCAAGTGCAACCACAAGTATATAGGCGCTTCCTCGGTATGTAACCACCGCACCAAGGCCACCAAGAAATGGTACCGTTGTTCCTCGCGGAACAACGGCTACCTGTCCTGTAATAACAAAAGCGTTAAGGCCGATGACCTTGAGCCGCAGGTGAATGAATGGGTCCAGATGCTCATGAAAAACGACAAATTCACGAGCCGATGGACGAACATGACTTTTCCGGCCTCCAAGCCCCTTGAGAGCGATAAAGAGGCAAAAGCCGAGGTTCAGGCCAAGTTAGCGCGCAACCTGGAACAGCAGGGCAAGCTGACTGACGTTTACCTGGAAGGGCACGTTTCCAAGGAAGTCTTTGAAGAGAAAAACAAGTCCCTTTTCCAGCAGGGAGAAGAGCTGAAAAAGTTAGCGGCTTTCCACGCTCTGCGCCAGATAGACCGCGAAAAATCCGCGGACTATCTGGCGAAGGTGCACGAGTTCGTGTCCGACGAGGAACCGAAAGAAACCGAGCCGGACGGAGCCGAGAAGAAACAGCTCCTGAACCTGGTCTGCAGGAACATGAAGATAGGGGACAAAAAAATTAAAAATGCAGAATTTTTTGCGCCATTTAATTATTTAATTTTTGAGGAAAAAAACAAATGCAGAAACCAGAAAAACCAGCGGCCCAGCCCGCTGCGGGCCGGGCCGCCAGACGTGTACACATCATTACCTTCGGCTGTCAGATGAACGAGGCGGACTCGGAGCTGGCGGCGGCGGATTTCGCGGCGCGGGGCTATGAGCTGACCGACGACTTGAAGAAGGCCGACGCGGTGGTGGTCAACACCTGCACGGTGCGCCAGCAGGCGGAGAACCGGGCGCTGTCGCAGCTGGGGCGGCTGGAGGGGTGGAAGGCGGCGCGGCCGGGCAGGAAGCTCTTTGTGATAGGCTGCGCGGCGGAGCGCCTGGGCTTTGGCACGCTGCGGCATAAGTTCCCTTTCATAGACGGCGTTATCGGGGCGAAGGCCCTGGACGGTCTGTCGGAAGAGCTGGACAAGCATCTTCCGCCGGCCGGTGATGGCACCGGCCCCACGGCCGGCGGCGAGACGGCGCCGGCCAGTATTTTCAGCTCGCCGCTGTCGGCCTATGTGACGGTGATGCGCGGCTGCTCGCTCAAATGCACGTACTGCATAGTGCCGTCGGTGCGCGGGCCGGCGGCTTTCCTGCCGGAGGAAGAAGTGCTCCAACAGGTCCGTCGGAGAGTGGACTCGGGAGCGCGGGAGATAGTGCTGCTGGGCCAGACGGTCAACGCCTGGCGGGAGGGGGAGCGGCGGTTCGAGGACCTGCTGGATTCCATAAGTTCCGTGCCGGGCGTGCTGCGGCTGCGCTTCATGAGCCCGCACCCGCTCTATTTCACGCCGGCCTGGCTGCGCGCCTACGCCGAGAACCCGGCCATTGCGCGGCACCTGCACCTGCCGGTGCAGAGCGGGTCGGACCGGATACTCAAGGCCATGCGGCGCGGCTATACCGCGGCGGAATACCTTGGAACGCTGGCCAAAATACGCAAGGCGGACCCGGACACGGTGTTCTCCACGGATTTCATCGTGGGCTATCCCGGGGAGACCGCCGCCGACTTTGAAAAAACGCTGGACCTGGTGCGCGCGGGCCGGTTCGGTTTTGCCTTCTGCTTTAAGTATTCGCCGCGCCCGGGAGCGCCGGCCAAGGACGCGCCGGACTTGTCCTCGCCTTGCGGGGACATCACGGACAGGGAGATGCGCGACCGCCTGGCCAGGCTGCTGGAAGAGGTGAAAATCACCGGCAGAGATATTTTCACGGAAAGAATTGGTAGAATAGAAGAAGTCCTTGTGGAGTCCGCGCGGAGGGGCAAGACGTCCTCCAATTTCAACTGCAGGCTGGACAGGGAATGCGCACCCGGTGCCCTTGTAAGGGTGGAAGTGACCGGCGCCGGGAAGACCGAACTTAGCGGGAAGGTGTTACCATGACCAAAAAACACAAGGTAGTCAAAGAGCGGCGCCAGCACGTCCGCCTGCCCATACTGCACGGGATACTCGAGCCCGTGGAGCTGGAGTTCTTCACCACGGACGACGCCGGCAAAGTGCAGCCCCAGCCGGCCATACTCGCGGACCTTTCGGCCGGCGGCATGAGGCTTATCACCTTCATGGCCCCGCCGCATTCCAAGGAATTCAATATAGTCCTCAACCTCGCCGGCCTGGGAGAAGTGCCGATAACCGGCAAGATCTCCTGGGTCAAGGAGAAGGGCGGCGTGTTCATGAACGGCATCACGTTCAGCGGCGTCAGCCCCGACTGCGTCAAGAAGATCAACGCGATGGCCGAGGACTACTCCGATTGCGACACGCGCGTAGAGCTCAAGCTGCCCGAGGTCTGCGTGGAGACCTGCAAAGCCCACGCGCTCTGCAACAAGCCGCAGAAGGACGAGGCTCTATTCAAGAAGAAATAAGAACGGTGCCGTTGGAACGGAAGGCCGGACGCTTTAAAAGGTAACTCCCTCTTAAGCTTTCGGCCTTCTTGTTTCCCGGCGGGAGCAACTTTAAAAGGATGTCCCAACAAGACATAAAACCCGTAACGCTGATGGGCGCCACCGCCTCGGGCAAGACCGAGGCCGCGCTGGGCCTGGCGCGCCTGCTGGACGGCGAGGTAATCTCGGCGGACTCGCGGCAGGTCTATAAGCGGCTGACGGCCGGCACGGCCAAGCCCGACGGTACCTGGCGCGGCGAAGGCGCCGCGCGCGCCTACCTGGTGGAAGGCGTGCCCTATCACCTGGTGGATTTCCTCGATCCCAAATCCTCCTACGACGCCGCCTCTTTCGCGGCCGACGCCAACCGCCTGATCGAAGAGATAAAGGCGCGGGGCAAGGTGCCGATAATAACAGGCGGCACCGGCATGTACGTGCAGGCGCTCTGGAGCGGCCTGGACCCGCTGCCGCCCGCCGACCCGGCCGTGCGCGCCGAACTGACCGCCTTCGCCGAGAGGGAGGGCCGCCCCGCGCTGCACGCTCAGCTGACGGCGCTCGACCCCGAGGCCGCGGCCAGGATCCCCGTCAACAACATCCAGCGCGTCATACGCGCGCTGGAGGTCATCCGGATAAGCGGCAGGCGGATCTCCGAGCTCTGGACCGGCCGCTTCCACCAGGCCCTGCCGACTCACCTCGCGCGTTTTATAATAATCTCCTGGCCCAAAAAGGACCTGCTCGAGCGCGTGCGCGCGCGCACGCTGGCCAATTTCGTGCGTTGGGAAGCCGAAACCCGCGCCCTGCTAGACGAGGGCTACCCCGAGGACTGCCCGGCGCTCAAGTCGCTGGGGTACCCGCAGATGATAGATTACATACGCGGCGCCGACTCGCAGGCCGCCACCGCCGAGAAGATCGTGCGCGTCACCATGTCCTACGCCAAACGGCAGGCGACCTGGTTCGGCCGCTACCGCAACGCGCTGCGGGTGGAGGCTTCGTCGCCGGACGACCTGCTGCCCGGAAAGCTGATAAAAACCGCGGAGGCCGCCTGAAGGCGCTGCTCGTCGCCGTGTTCAAGGGCGGCCCGGCGGAGTCCGCCGCAGCGTCCTCCGAGCTGGCCGAGCTGGGCCGGCTCTGCGAGACCGCCGGCATAAGCCCGGCCGACAGCGTCCTGGCCCGGGTGAAGGCCTTCACGCCGGCGACGCTGCTGGGCTCGGGCAAGGCCAAAGAACTGGCCGCCAAAGCGGCGGAGCTCAAGGCCGACGCCGTCATCTTCGACGACGACCTCACGCCGGCGCAGCAGCGCAACCTGGAAAAGATATTCTCGCTGGCGGTCACCGACCGCACCGAGCTCATCATCCGGATCTTCTCCCAGCGGGCGCGCACGCGCGAGGGAAAACTCCAGGTGGAGCTGGCGCGGCTGACGCATATGCTGACGCGGCTCTCGGGCAAAGGCGAGGCGCTGGAGCAGCAGCACGGCAGGATAGGCACGCGCGGCCCCGGCGAGCGCAAGATCGAGTACGAGCGCCGCGCGCTGCGCGACAAGATAGGCGAGCTGCACGCGCGCATGGAGGCCGTGCGGCGCGAGCGGTCGGTGCAGCGCGGGCGGCGCGACTCGGTGCCGCTGCCGCAGGTCTCGATAGTCGGCTATACCAACGCCGGCAAGTCCACGCTGCTCAACGCGCTCACGCGCGCTGCCGGCCACTCGCAGAGCTCGTGGCACCGACAGCGGGCAATGCCGCCCTGTTCCGGCCGCGGCGCCGTCTACTCCGACGACAAGCTTTTCGCCACCCTCGACCCCACCACGCGCCGCGTTCGCCTGCCCGGCGGGGGGGACGCGCTCTTCACCGACACCGTCGGCTTCATCCAGAAGCTGCCGCATTCGCTGGTGGCCTCCTTCAAGGCGACGCTCGAGGAGATAGGCCGCTCCGACCTGGTCATCCACCTCCACGACCTGTCCTCGCCCGCCCTGGCGGAGCAGCACGCCGCCGTGCGGACCACGCTGGCCGAGATAGGCGCGGGCGACAAGCCCACGCTCAGTGTCTTCAACAAAGTGGACGTCCCGGGCGCCTCGCCGGCCCGCGCCCGCCGGCTGGGGCGCTTCTTCCAGCCGCTGTGCGTCTCGGCGCTTAAGGGCGACGGCCTGGCGGAGCTGCTGGCCAAGGCGGAAGCCATGCTGGCCGCCTCCTGGCAGGAGCGGGAGGTGGTCCTGCCCCGGGCCCGTGCCGGGCTCATAAAGGAGATATACAGGATAGGCCAGGTGCTCTCGGCCGACCACGGCGAGCAGGAGATAAAGATCCGCTTCCGCGCCACCGCCGCCAACTGCGCCCGCCTGGAGGCCCTGCTGGCCAAATAAGCCAAATAATCCTTGCGCCGCCGGCTATTTTTATATAATTTATGAACTTCACCATGTACGAACTTTCCATCGCTCTCACGTTCATCGCCAGCTACCTGCTGGGCGGCATACCCGCCGGCTACCTGATAGGCAAGCGCTTCTACGGGCTCGACATCCGGCAGTACGGCTCGGGCAATCCCGGCACGGCCAATGTCTACCGCACCCTGGGCAAATGGGCGGGGATATCGACCTTCATCATAGATTTTCTCAAGGGCTTCGTCCCGGCCTGGTTCGCCATGCAGTTCTACGTGCGCGACGGCCATTGGTGGATACCGGTCACGGCCGGAGCGCTCTCCATCGCTGGCCATATCTGGACCATCTTCCTGGGGTTCAAGGGCGGCAAGGGCGTGGCCACGGCGGCCGGCGTCTTCATGGCGCTGCTGCCCATACCCACGGCCGGCGCCTTCGTCGTCTTCGGGATAGCGGTCGCCATCACCAGCCATATCTCGGTCGGCTCAATGGCGGCCTCGGTGTCGCTGCCGGTGCTCTGCTATTTCCTGACCGACCCGGCCGGCAAGCAGCGCCCGTTCACCATACTGGCGCTGGTGGTCTGCGCCCTCATTTTCTACACGCATATCGCCAATATCCGGCGCATCCTGAAGGGGAAAGAGCTCTCCTTCCAGCATAAGAACGGAGCTTCCGCCGGCAGGAAGGAGGGGGGCGCCTGAGCCCCGCTTTATGACCGACCCCCTCGAGAAAGAAGTAAAGATATATTCGATAGCCACCAGCCTGAGCGAGTCGATCATCTTCCTCGACGAGACCGACGGCTCGCGCATACTGCCCATCTGGATAGGTCCCTCCGAGGCGCAGGCCATAGCCATACGCCTCTCGGGCTACCCGTCGCCGCGGCCGATGACGCACGATCTGCTTTTCGCCATGATCAGGGAGCTGGGCTACACGCTGGAGAAGGTGGTCATCAAGGACATCTCCGACAACACGTATTACTCCCTGATACATCTCTCGCCCATAGGCGGCGGCGGAAAAAAGACCGTAGACGCCCGCCCGTCGGACGCCATCGCCATGGCCGTGCGCTTCGGCTGCCCCATCCTGGTCTCCGAGGCCGTCTTCGCGAAAACGCAGGTGCTTTCCAAGCCGATCACCGAGGACGAGGTGGTCAAGTTCCGCGAGGACCTCAAGAGCCTCAAGCCCAACGACATAATCTCGCAGCTGCTTAAAGAGCCGGGCCCGCCCGGCGGCCCCGGCAAGGGCGCGCGCGACGACAGACGCGGAGAAGAAGAGGAGCAGGACGATGAACAGGCATGACATCATAAAAGAGATCGGCCGCCACCTTACCACCGAGAAGGACGCCAAGATGGCCGTGCACCGCATCTTCGAGATGATGGCCGCCGCCCTGCGCTCCAACGAGAAGGTGGTCATCTCCAATTTCGGCACGTTCCGCGTGAAGGAGCGCCAGCCGCGCCAGATGCGCAACCCCAAGACCAATCAGAAGGTCATGGTGGGCCCGCGCAAGAGCATCCGCTTCAAGCCGTCCAGAAAGATCCTGATAGGGATATAGGTACGGAAAAGAATTACCTCACGATAAACGAGATAGCCGGCAAGACCGGCATCGCCCCGCACACCATCAGGTACTGGGAGTCCCGGTTCAGGCTGTTGCGCCCGCTGCGCCTGGCCAGCGGCCACCGCCGCTACACGCAGAAGGACCTGGAGACCGTCAACGAGATCAAGGACCTGGTCCTGCTCAAGGGCTACTCGCTGCGCGGCGCCAGGAAGGTGCTCTACACCCGCGGCAAGGCCAAACCCGAGAAGAAGCAGTCGTTCGTCCCGCCGGCCTCCGACGTTAAAACGGCGGAACTGCTCGACGAGATAAAGAAAGAGCTGCGCCAGATAATGAAGGACCTCTGACGGCGCGCGGGCGGCGCGCGCGATTTTGAGACGGGTCCCGTTTTTGATAGAATAACGCCTCGACGTTTTCGACCTTCCTCACCGGGGCGTGGCTCAATGGTAGAGCGCTCGCTTGGGGTGCGAGAGACTCCGGGTTCAATCCCCGGCGCCCCGATGAGGAAGGTCGAACTTTTTTGTATAGTGACAGGGGAGCAATTGGGAGCCAATTGGGGACACAATACCTATTTCAGGCATAAAAACGCTTACAGCATAGGCATAAAAAAATAGCGGGGAAATAGGTATTGTGTCCCCAATTGAAAAGGAAAGGACTAATATGATCAGCAATAAGATAGTGATGGCGGTGGTTTTTTTGACGGTTTTTGCGGCTTTTGCCTGCGCGGGCAAGGTGGCTGAGGATAAGAAGGCAGGCGCCGCGGCCGCCGCGCCGGCCGTACCGGCCCTGGCCCCCTATAACAACGACTTCGCCATAAAGCTCTACCGCTCGCTGGCGCCCGAGAACGGCAATATCTTCTTCTCGCCCTACAGCATCACCTCCGCCTTCGCCATGACCCGCGAGGGCGCCAAGGGCCCCACCGCGGACGAGTTCACGCAGGTCTTCGGCTTCCCGGCCCCGGCCAAGGGCCTGGCGGAAAGCTTCGAGGCCGCGGCCGGGGCGCTGGAGGCCGGCAAGGGCACGGCCAAACTGACGCTGGCCAACAGCATCTGGCCGCAGCGCGGCTATAAGTTCAAGGCTGAATATCTCTCCAAGTTGAAGAAATCCTACGGCGCGCAGTCCTCCGTCGTCGACTTCAGCAAGGACGCCGAGGCCGCCCGCAAGGAGATAAACGACTGGACCGGGAAGAAGACCGAAGGCAAGATAAAGGACCTCTTCCCGCCTAAGTCGCTTACCGCGCTGACCCGCCTGGTCCTGGCCAGCGCCGTCTATTTCAAGGGCACCTGGCAGCATCCTTTCGAGGCTGGCATGACCTCCGACGCCGACTTCTTCGTCAAGGCGGGGGAGCCGGTGAAGGTTAAGATGATGGCCCACCCGGGCCAGAAGAAGCGCCTCTACACCGCCGACGACCTGGCCTCCGTGGTGGACCTGCCTTACGCCGGCGGCTCACTGTCGATGATGGCGGTACTGCCGCGCGAGGGAAAGAGCCTGGCCGAGGTGGAAGAAGTGCTCTCGGCGAAGAAGCTCGCCGACTGGCGCGAGGCGATGGACCTGCGCGACGTGAAAGCGTTCCTGCCCAGGTTCAAGTTCAGCGCCAAGTACAGCCTGGCCGAGCGCCTGCCCGCCATGGGGCTGAAGCTCGCCTTCACCGACGCCGCGGATTTCTCCGGCATGGACGGCACCCAGGACCTTTACATACAGAAGGCCTTCCACCAGGCTTTCGTGGAGGTCAACGAAGAGGGCACCGAGGCCGCCGCCGCCACCGGCGTGGCCATGGGCCTGAAGTCGATACAGATGGATTTCGAATTATTCCGCGCCGACCGGCCCTTCCTGTTCCTGATACTGGAGAACAAGACCGGCCTGGTGCTGTTCATCGGCCGCGTGGAGAATCCCGCCGCCTGAAATTCGTGATACGGGCCCGACGAGGCCCTGGGTCAGCCGGCTGTAAAGCCGGCGCGGCCCAGGGCCTTTTTCACGTCTTCCAGCGTCTCCGCTTTGCCGTCGTATCGCAGCTCCGCCTCCGCCCGCTCCAGACTGACCTCCGCCGAATTCACGCCGGGCACCGACTCCGCCGCCTTTTTAGCGCCCGCGGCGCAGCCCCCGCACGTCATCCCGCTTATTTTGATCACGGTCTTCATGTTTTGAATCCTTGAAATAATGATTCTAATTTAGTAACATTTACTAAACAATAATTATTCTAATTTACCTTACGGGAAAAGTCAACATGAAGAGCCGTCCAAAACCAGCGATACCCGCCAAAGCCCACGCCGCGCGCCGCACGCCGCAGCGCGACGCGCTGGAGGCCCTGCTGGAGGGGAACCGCTCGCACCCGTCGGCCGAGCGCCTCCACGCCGCGCTCAGGCGCCGCTTCCCCGGCCTCTCGCTGGCCACGGTCTACAACAACCTCCAGAAGCTGGTGGCGCTGGGCCGCCTGGCGGAGCTGCGGTTCGACCCGGAGAGGCTGCGCTTCGATCCCGACCTGGGCGTCCACGCCCACCTGTTCTGTCTGTCCTGCGGCGAAGTGGCCGACATCAAACGTCCCGCGCCGCGCCCGCCGGAGCCGCGGAGCTGCGGCGGCTTCCGCACCGTCCACTCCGAAACCGTTTTCCGCGGCTGCTGCCGCCGCTGCGCGGCCAAAAAATCCCAAACGTCCAAAGCGTCCGGAAGGAGGACAAAACCATGTGCGAAGAAAAAGAAAAAGCGTTAACCGTAGGCGACAGGGTCCCCGACTTCGAGCTTGAGACCTTCGATCCGGCGGCCGTGAAGTTCGGCCATTTCCGCCTGGCCGACGCGGTCAAGGACAAGCGCTGGACCGTGCTGGTCTTCTACCCCGCCGACTTCACCTTCGTCTGCCCTACGGAGCTGGCCGACCTGGCCTGCAAGCACCGGGAGCTCGCCGGCCTGGGCGCCGAGGTGGTCTCGGTCAGCATCGACACCAAGTTCACCCACATGGGCTGGCAGGGACAGGAGCGCCTGCTCAAGGACGTGAAGTACCCCATGGGCTCCGACGTGAAAGGCACGCTGGCGAAGGCGCTTGGCACATACGACTACAAGAGCGGCCTGGCCTACCGCGGCACCTTCATCATAAACCCCGAGGGCGTCCTGGTGGGCTCCGAGGTCAACTTCAGCAATGTCGGCCGCGATATGGACGAGCTGGTCAGAAAGATGAAGGCCTTCGCCCATGTCTATAAGAATCCGCAGGAGGTCTGCCCCGCCAAGTGGAAGCCCGGCGAGCGGACGCTCAAGCCCTCCGAGAAGCTGGTGGGCAAGGTGCACGAAGAACTGAAATAAGCCGATTCCTCCCCTGCGCCGGCGGGAAATGATGCCCGCCGGCGCTTTTATTTTGTATAAATTAGCCCATGCCCCGCCACCGCCCGCTCAAAGCGGCCCTCATCTACGGCTATGAGCCGTCAGGCCATTCCTCGGCCGCGCAGGCCATAGCCGAGGAGCTGCCGCCCGAGCTGGTAGAGCCCGTCCATGTAAATCTCTCTGCGGTGTTCCCGTCCTTCGGACCTTTCGTCGCGCGCGCCTACCTGCAGATGCTCAGGAAAACGCCGGCCCTCTGGTCCTGCGCCTACGACAACAGCCTGCTCTCGATGGCGGCCAAAAGCATACGCGGCGCGGTGCTTCCTTATTACACTCGCCGGCTCTCGTCGTACCTGCACCGCAAGGGCGTCAAAGCCGTCATCTCTACCCACGCCCTGGCCTGCCAGATGCTCTCCGGCGACGGCGGCCTCACGCTCAACGGCCCGGTCTTCGCCGTCATCACCGATTTCCGCGCCCACTCCTACTGGCCCGGCAAAGGGGTGAAGGCCTGGTTCACCCACGACCGCGCCGGCGCCGACGACCTCAAAAAGAACGGCGCCCCCGCGGAAAAGATCTTCCCCTGCGGCATACCCGTGCGCAGGGGCTTCGCCGCGCCGCGCAGCCGCGAGGCCGAGCGCCTCTCGCTGGGCCTGGACCCGCGCCTCTTCACCGTCCTGCTGGCCGGCGGCAGCAAGGGCCTGGGCGAGCTGGAAGAGGCGGCCGCCGCGCTCAGGCCGCTGCTGGGCAGGATACAGCTGCTGGTGCTCTGCGGCGAGAACCGCCGCCTCGCCGCGCGGCTGGAAAAATTCCTGGGGGGGAAGCGGCACGCGCGCGTCTTCAATTACTGCCGCGACACCTCGCCTCACCTGGCCGCCGCCGACATAGTGGCGGGAAAACCCGGCGGCGTAACGGCCGCCGAGTCGCTGGCGCTGATAAAGCCGCTGTTCATCTTCGCCCCGCTGCCCGGCCAGGAGGAGCGCAACGCCGACTTCCTGGCCCGCCGCCAGCTGGCGCTCAAAGCCGACACCGCCGCCGGCCTGGCGCAGCTGGTAAAAAAAGCCGCCGGCGACCCGGCCATGCTCGACCCCATGAAGAAAGCGATGACCGCCCACTCCCGCCCCCGCGCCGCGCGCGATATAGCCGCCCGCGTACTGGAAGAGCTCTACCGGCCCTCTTTGGAAAAGGGCCGGAAAACATGCTAAAATAATTCCACGATCGGGGCGTGGCTCAGCTGGCTAGAGCGCTCGCTTCGGGTGCGAGAGATCGTGAGTTCAAATCTCACCGCCCCGATCGCTGATTTCCTCCCCCATTGCCTTGTCAATAGCCCTTGCCCGCAAGGGCTGTTTTTAGTATTATTTCCCCGGTAAAGATGCGCGTATATTTCAAAGCCAGCGGCAGGGTGCAGGGAGTCGGCTTCCGGTGGTTCGTGCGCGACTCGGCGCTGGAATTGAAGCTCTCGGGCTGGGTGCGCAATCTGCCCGGCGGCGACGTGGAGGGCGAGGCGCAGGGCCCCGCCGACAAGCTGGAGCGGCTGCTGGCGGAGATAAAGGGCGGCCACGACTGGGCCAGGGTCACGGGGCTCGCCCAGCACGAAGTGCCGGAGACGCGGACGGGCGGCGACAATTTCGAGATCAAGTAAAGAGGTCCACGCAACATGCACGTTAAAGACGACAAGCAGGAAGAGAAAGAAGAGGAAAGAGAGGAGAAAGAAGAGACCGCCTCCGAAGAGAAGGAACCCGGCGCGCCCGAGGGCGAAGAGAAGAAGGGCATCCCCAAGGAAAAGCTCAGCGCCATCAACATAGATTCCACCAACCAGTACATCCGCAAGATCAGCACCATCGACCACAAGATCTCGCGCGAAGAGACGCACGACCTCTGGAAGCGCGTCAAGCGCGGCGACCGCCGCGCCAAGCAGCGCCTGCTGGAGCTCAACCTCAAGCTGGTCATCCCCATAGCCAAGCGCTTCCTTTACCCCGGCGCCGACCTGATGGACCTGGTCGAAGAGGGCAACCTCGGCCTGCTCCACGCCATCGACAAGTTCGATATCCGCAAAGGCTACCGCTTCTCCACCTACGCCTCGTACTGGGTGGAGCAGTACGTCCGCCGCTCCGTCGAGGAGACCTCGCGCACCATACGCGTCCCGCCGCACGCCTGGACCGCGCTGCGCAAGTGGCTCAAGCAGTGGGACTGCATGCACGGCAAGCTGGGCCGCGATCCGACACTGGCCGAGATGGCCAAGCAGATGCACTGGACCGCCAACCAGGTGCGCACCGCCCTCAACGCCTCCGAGGTCATGACCGGCCTCTCGTCCATCGAGACCCCGCTGGGCCACGACGACGGCTCCGACACGGTCGGCGACACGCTGCAGGACCACAACGCCGGCACGCCCGACAACCTCATCTCCATACTGCGCCTCCACGACGAGCTCAAAGACGCGCTGGTGGAGATAGGCGAGCGCGAGCGCATGATAGTGGAACTGCGCTACGGCCTCACCGGCCAGACCGCGATGACGCTCAACGAGATAGGCCAGAAGCTGAGCCTCTCGCGCGAGCGCGTGCGCCAGATAGAGGAGCGCGCGCTGCTGCGCCTGCGCCGCGTGGCGGCCCGCATGGGCCTCATCGAGATGTCCAACAAGGGCGGGCCCACCAACATACAGCCCGGCTGGAACCAGCCCAAGCAGAAGACCGACCTGCTGGGCGACGCCATACCCACCAAGCCCTATGTGCCGCGCAAGCAGGAAAAGGGGAAGAAATAATGAACGCGACGACGGAAGCGATCGAGTCGATAAAAGCCGCCATCCGCGACGTGCCGGACTTCCCCAAGCCCGGCATCATGTTCAAGGACATCACCCCGCTGCTCAACGACCCGGCGCTCTTCGCCCGGGCCATCAAGCTGCTGGCCGAGCCGTATAAAGGGAAAGGGATAACCAAGGTCATCGGCATGGAGGCCCGCGGCTTCATCTTCGCGGCGCCCGTGGCGCTGGCGCTGGGCGCGGGGTTCACGCCCGTGCGCAAGAAGGGCAAGCTGCCCTATAAGACCGTCTCGGTGACCTACGACCTGGAATACGGCCAGGACACGCTGCAGATCCACGAGGACGCGATAAACCCGGGCGAGCGGATACTAGTCGTCGACGACGTGCTGGCCACCGGCGGCACGGCCAGGGGAGTCTGCGGCCTGGTGGAGAAGCTCGGCGGCAAAGTGGAGGCGGTGGCCATGCTCATAGAACTGGGCTTCCTCAACGGCCGCGGCAAGCTCTCTGGCTACCCCGTCGAATCTTTGATAAAATATTAGCGCGTTAGCCGCCCCCGTCGTTCAACGGATAGGACGAGAGTTTCCTAAACTCCAAATAGAGGTTCGATTCCTCTCGGGGGCACCAGTTTTCAACCGGTAAAACGGAGAATTATGCCTTCATCCACTTGGATCTCCAGCGGCGAGCCCCAGATAAGAGTCAGCAGGACCGACCAGGTCGTGACCTTCGTAAAGGAAAAGCGCGAGGCCGTCGTCGCGGGCTCGGTGGTGCTGATCGCCGCCGCGATACTGGGCGCCTGGTTCTACCTGCACTACAGCCAGATCAACGACACCGCCTGGAAGCAGCTCTTCATCGCGCAGCAGACGGGCTTTTCCGGCGCCTACGCCGAGTCCGAAAAGAAGCTCGACGAAGTCGCCGCCGGCTTCGCCCGCTCCGACGCCGCGCCTTACGCCGTGATGAGCAAGGGCGACATCCTCTTCCGCCAGGAGAAGTACAAGGAGGCGCTGGAGGAGTACAAGAAGCTCGTCAACGGCCCCGCCTACATGCGCCCCTTCGCCATCTACAACGCCGGCAAGAGCCGCGAGGCCCTGGCGCTAACCGCCGAGGCCGCCGCCGACTACCGCGACTTCCTGGCCAAATATTCCGACCACATGCTGGCGCCCGAAGTCCACTTCTCGCTGGCCGCGGTGCAGGAAAAGCTGGGCGATAGGGAAGGAGCCAGGTCCACCTACGAAAAGATCGCCATACTCTACCCCGAGACCTCCTGGTCCGAGGCCGCCAAGCAGAAGACCGGCCAGGCCGCTCCCGCCCAGCCCAGGTAACAAGGCCCCCGCGCCTCCGAAAAGCCCGGCCCCCGGCCGGGCTTTTTTATTGCCGCCGGCTCCGGGCGGCTCGCCACTCTTTGGCATAATGGGACATATAAGTCATATGTACTGAAAGTACT
Organism: Elusimicrobiota bacterium; assembly: GCA_009773155.1. GTDB lineage: Bacteria > Elusimicrobiota > Elusimicrobia > Elusimicrobiales > UBA9959 > UBA2231. The sequence goes on along the minus strand of WOVA01000016.1, from coordinate 81,511 downwards.
GAACATATACTTGACAGGGTTTTGGGTTTTTTATAGTATTACCATGCTCTGTAAAGGAGGCCTTCCACTCGCAGTACAGGAGGGTCCGCCAGCCCCGGGGAGTAATTGGGGGGGAGCGGAGCGCCAGATTTAAGGCGCTTCTCCTAGGAGTTCTGTCGGAAGCCGCACTCGGAAGCGAAATCGTGGATTTCGAGCCGAGGCGAGAAGCGAGGAGCGAGCATACACCGCAAGGGTATGTAAGCGACGAGCGACGAAGCCGCAGGCCGAAAGCCGCGATTGCAGCCCGAAAGCAGGCTTCTGACCGAACTCACAAGGCCGTAGGCCCCCAAAAGGGGCACAGGCATTGAGAAGGCCCCGGAAACGGGGGCTTACGACAAGACAGGAGGAGAGTAAATGAAAAAACTGATAGCGATACTTGCGCTGATCGCGCTTACTGGCAACATCGCCGGCGCCGAGCTGCTCAAGAACTTCAAGTACGACGGTAAGGTGGAGGTCAATAGCTGGCAGAAGCGCAACACCGACTTCAACAAGACCGTCAATGACAAGCGGAACGACACGGACGTCCGCGTTCAGGTGAACATGGGCTTCGACCTCAATGACGATGTGGACGCAGTCGTGTCCCTGGTCAAAAATAACCGCCAGTACGGTGCCGGGAATGAAAGGATTGGCAATATAGAATCCAATCCGGTCCCCCCGACCGCGGGCTCGACCGGTATTCTTGGTCAGCTCGTGGTTGAGCAGGCCTATATGAACCTCAAGGGAGTGTTCGGCATGGACCACAAGCTCGGCCGCCAGTACTACGGCAATGAGGGCGACCTGGTCGTCTATTACGGCCCTCAGAGCTGGCCCTACAAAGTGGACCACATCGCGCAGACCAACCAGCTCAGCGTTGCCGCCACGGACGGCTGGACCGGCTGGTATAAGGCCGACAAGCTGAACCTGCACGCCCTGATGTTTAGGGCCGCTCAAGGGCAGGCCGCGGCTGACACTGATACGCATATCTGGGGCGTCGTCGCCGGCTATGACCTGGCTGACGACATAAAGCTGGGCGGCTACCACTACCGCCAGGACAGGCAGTCCGGCGTTGCCGCCGGGCCCGACACCACGCTCGGCGTTATCGGTGCCAAGGTCAACGCTAAGTTCTACGGCTTCACCTACGGGGTTGAACTCGCCAAAAACGTGGGCACCTATAACGAGAACGTCTCCGATGCGGGCCTTATGACCGGCATCGCCACCAAGGGCGACTTTACCGGCAGGGGGATGAAGTTCAACGCCGGCTATGAGATGGACGTCATAGGCAAGCTGGCTTTCAATGGCGAATTCGCCCGCGGCACCGGCGACACCATCACCACCGACAATGAGGTCAAGTCGTTCCAGAGCATCAACGGCGACTATCGCCCCGGCATCATCTGGGGCGGCGGCCACCTCCCCGTCGGCGGGGAAGGCATCGCCAACCTGAAGACCTGGAATATCGGCGCTAAATGGAACCCCGAAGCGATGGAGAAGCTGACCCTCAAGGCCAAGCTCTTCAGCTTCTCGCCTACCAAGAAGCTCCTCGGCACCGCGAAGGCCTATGATGCCTACGGCTCCGAGTTCAATCTGTGCGCCAACTGGCAGCACAGCGAGGATGTCGGCGTGAAAGCGTACTACGCCACGTTCATGCCCGATGATGACTTCGCGACGAGGAACTCCACCATCGCGAGAGATGATGCGACCTCCGTGCTGGGCGCGGCGTTCAACGTCAAGTTCTGATAACCGCAAGGTTCTAAGAGTAAAAGCCCCGGGGCCTCAAAACCCCGGGGTTTTTATTCCTAACTTTAAGTCCCCTGCGGGACTTAAAGTTACCCGCGCAGCGGGTCGAGTCCGGAGCGCTATGCGCGACAGGACGAGAGGATGTATGCCGCACGGAGTGCCCGCGCTATGCGCGGGGGGAGTTTCACCGGAAACTCCCCGGCTATTTTGTTATAATAAATCCCGATGAAGCGGCATATCGTTATCTCCTCGGCACTGGCATCCCTTTTCGCCCTTTCCGGCAATGCCAATGCCGTCAAGCTGGACATAGTCTCCGACATACGCGTGAAGGCCTCGTCCTACGAGGACCTCCTCTATATAAACGCCCGCAACAGCGAGACCATCTATACCGAGCACACCTCGCTGGGCTTCGTGGTCAAGGGCATAACCCTGCCGCGCCGGCCCATCTCCACCATGGACCTGGGCGTAGTATTCCAGAGCATGGGCACCGGCGGTGCCTCCAGCACCATCGGCGCGCCGCAGTTCCAGGACGGCGCAGCCAGGTACAGCAGTATAAACGGCTCGCCTTTCGTCCGCAACGCGTATGTGAAGATCTACAATTTCGGCCGCCGCGGCCTGACGGCCACGCTGGGCCGGCAGGACTTCAGGCTGGGCCAGGGCATTACCCTCTCGTCGAACGACCAGGGCTTCCCCGGCGCGCGGCTGGAAGCCGACAGCCTCTTCGGCCTCAAGACCGGCCTCTTCGCCTTCCGGCCCTACAAGTCCACGGCGGCCTACACCGTTTTTGGCGCCAGCCTGTACCATCCCTCCGACGAAGGCGTCTGGCAGTTCTACTACTTCCGGGAGAATACCGCCTCCAATGTAACGGCGCTGGATTATACCGCCTCGTCCAGGAACCGCAGTTATACCGGCGTACGCTATTTCATGAGCCGCAGCCAGCTGGAGTTCGACGGCGAGTTCGTCATGCAGGGCGGCTCGGGCAAGAAGACCGACGGCACCAAAGTGGAGTACGAGGGCGCGGCCTTTATGATGAAGGGGTCGTGGAACCAGCCGCTCGGCTTCTTCGGCTCCTCCCGCTTCCGCCTGGCCTATGGCCGGTCCAGCGGCAATCCCCACGCCGCGGGGGGGAAGGACAAGGCTTTTTTCCCCTCCTTCGGCTCGAAAAGCGACGGCGGCCTGGAGCGGGGCGGCTACGGCGCCATAATGGGCGCCAGCCTCTACGACACTATCAAGACCTCCGGCACGGTCAACGGCATGCCCGAGGGGGTTTCGGGTCTCAATGTGATCAATCTCGGCGCCGATATGCCGTATAAGCGGCTGGTGCTCTCGGTGGACTATTTCAAGTACCGGGCCTCCAAGAACATAAACAGCGGCAACCGGCAGCTGGGCACCGAGCTGGACCTGGCCGTGGCCTGGCCGATAGACAAGGACCTCGTTCTAAAGGGCGTTTACGCCGTCTTCACCCCCGGCGGCCTCTACCCCACCGACGACAAGTCAAAGCTTATCTCAGCCTACGTACAGGCCCGTTTCTAGCCCTTCCGGCCCCTGTAACCCAGGTCACACAGGCCTCCCGCCCCCGGGAGCCCAAAATACAGCCCGATTCCTGTGCATATCAGGCACCCGGAGACGCCTCCGACGCCCCCCGGATACCCACTTTTTCCCAATGAGAACCGCCCCGTGACCCGGGATATCCCCAAAGCTATCCACAACCTGTTGACATATGGCCGTCATGTGTCTGCCATATATTGACATATAACAACGCATAAGATAGAATAATGACATAGGTGACTGTTAAGAAGCTAAGAACTGGCAGGGAAATACTATGGAAAACTATAAGCTCAGGATTAAACACCCTTCCGGCGCCGAATTCGAGGCCGAGGGCCCGCTGGATTTCATAATAAACGAGAAGCGCGGTTTTATTGAAGAGATTTCCGGCCCCGGCCGGACGACAGCGTCCAGGCCCGCGGAGCCCGGCCAGGAGCCGGGGCTCTGGCAGGCCATAACCGTGACCAAGGCAGGCCTGCTGCAGCTGCGCAACAAGAGCCCGGAGATAGCCCCGGAAGAGGCTTTCCTGGCCCTGTCGGCCGCCTACAGGCTGCTGGAAGGCAGGCAGGAGACCGGAGCCATAACCCTGTCCAGGGCCATAAAAGCCTCCGGCTATGCCCCGGACAGGCTGGACAGGCTGATAGCCCGGTACATCAAAGAAGGCCTGATAACGGCCAGCGGCAGCAAGCGCGGCCGGACCTACGCCATAACCCAGCGAGGCATGGAGAAGGCCTGGGGCGCGGCCATGAAGCTCAAGAAAATAGCCGACAGCGAGGGCTGAGAATCGGCCAAAAAGAGCAGGCCCGGGGCCAACCAGAACGACCCCGGAAGAACCCCGGAAAGCCCAAAAACAGCCCGCCAGAAGCCCCGGAGATCCGGGGAAAAGCCAGCAACCAAATACCACCAAGCCGCCGCGAGCCCGGAACAGGGCGGCAATGCCCGCAGTCGGTGCCGGGAGCACTGCGCCCGGCCTGACCGAAAGGGCTCCGGCGGCTCCGACGCATCCAGCCAACAAAACAGCCGGGAACAGGCCGATCCGCAAGGCTCCGGATCCACATACCGGTTAGTCATTTAGTAATCAGCGTCCCCTATCCCCAACTTACGATAAGATATATTATGTTAACTAGAACATCCCCTTTGCGGGGTTGGGGTGAAGTTATAATTGGTTTTAATGTTTTTACGAAAAGCATTGTTTTATAATGCTTTTTTGAGAAACCCTAATACAAAATATAGTTTTTTATTAATAGCAGTCTCCTTATATATGCCCTGCCAGCTGGTTACTGGTGACCGGCCGCGGAATTTCCAAAAAAGTTGCCAACTTTTTGAAAACTTGAAACCAAGAGATCCGGCCAGGAGGCTCAAAATCGCGACTTCAAAAAAACCATGAAAGACCTCCCCCGGCTTTCATGGGCCGCGGATCCAAAGAAGCCAAAAACTTGCCAACTTTCCGGAAACCCTGGAAAGGCCGGGGGGCCTATACGCCCGAATAGGCCCTCTCCCCCCGCCAGGCTGAAAATACCATGAAAGAGCTGCCCGCCCAGGACCCTGGAAAGAGCCCGGAAGCAGCCTGAAAAACCGGAAGTTTAAAAATACCATGAAAGCCGAACAGGCAAAGGGAGGGCCGGGGGGAGGCGAAAAAGACCGCGATCGAAAACACCATGAAAGGCCCTGGAGGCAATACAGGCGGCCAGACCAGGGGCAGGGGCGGGACGGCGGAATTTAGGAGGAGAAAAAAAATACCATGAAAGGCCCCGGAAAGCCCGGCGGACCCGGGCACGGGGGTTTCATGGTATGTGAGCAAAGCCGGAAGGCGCTTTTCAGGGTATCCGGAAAAGACCGGCTACGGCAATTTTAATGAAAAAGAGGGGAAAAGAAGCAAAAAAAGGGGTGAAATCAGGCCGGGAACTTTTCGCCGGCGGAAGCAGGGTATTCCTCCCCCTCCCCCCGCCGTCCCGGCCACATTATTCCCACGGCTACGCCTATATAGCCGGCCAGGATCACGAAAGGAGAGAGATTGGAGTAGAGGTCGCGGCCTTCGGGAGCGGCTTTGGAGAGCAGGAAGTAGCCGACGACGGCGGTGATGACCGAAACGGCCACTATCAGCCAGCCCGCGCCGCTTATCTCCCCCCCGGCATCGGCGGGGGACACCCTGCCGCATGGCGTCCCCGTACCGTCTAAGGGCGTGCCGGTTAAATACGCGCCGCGCGCGGCGGCGCCCTTCTCCTGGGCGGCCTTGGCGCGCTTGCGGGACTTCTTTGCCATATCGCTGTGGGGAGGCCCGGACGGGCCTACTGCTGTTTCTGCAGCCGCAGGCGGGCGGCGAGCCTCTGCCTGGCGTAATCTATGAGCATCTTCGAATTCTCGTCCTTCTCCGCGGCGTAGACCTCGTCGAGGACCTTAACGCTCTTCTCATTGCCCATCAGGGCTATGACATTAGCCGCCTGCTGCTTTACGGGCATCTCGGGAGACTTTATCAGTTCGTAGGCGGCCTTGAGCCCCTCGTCGCTGCCCAGTTTAGCCAGCGCGAGCGCGGCTTCTATGCTCACGCTCTGGTCTTTGTCGGCGAGGGCCTTGGACAGGGCGGGAACGGCGGCCTTGTCGCCTATCTCTCCTATGGCCTTGACCGACTCCAGCCGCAGGAACCTGTCTTCGTCGCGGACCGCGACGTAGAGGCCGTCCAGCGCCTTGACGGAGCGCAGCTGGCCCAGCGTGGCGGCGGCGCCGCGGCGCATATTAAGGTCCTTCCCGTCGAGGAAAACTATCAGCGCGTCCTCCGCCTTGGCGTAGCGGATGACGCCGAGGGTGCGCGCGGCGGCGTAGCGCACGCCGGGAGCCTCGTCCTTGAGCGCTTTCACCAGCGCGTCGCCGGCCGCGGGATCGCCGATATAGGAAAGGGAGATGGCCGCCGCCTGTCTGGCGGAAGGGTCCTTGTCGTCCGTCAGCATCTTCGCCAGTACCGGCACGGCTCCGCGCGACCTGAGCATGCCCAGAGAGTCGGCCGCGGCCGCGCGGACCGGCGCGCTCTCGTCGGAGAGCGCTTTCAGGAGCAGCGGCTCGGCCTTGCCGTCGCGCAGGCGGCCCAGCGCGTCGGCGCCCTGGCGGCGGGTGGCGGCGTCGGCCGCTTTCAGGTTGTCCGTGGCTTCCTCGAAAGGCGTTTTCGGGGTAGGGGTGGACGCCGCTACCGCGGGCGCCGCTTTAGGCGCGGCGGCGGCCGCCTTCTTGGCCGCGGGGGCGGCTTTTGGGGCCGGCGCGGCGGCTTTGGGGGCCGGCGAGGCGGCTTTTTTTGCCGGCGCGGTCTGGGCCGCGGCCGGGACAAAGAGAGCGCCCGCCAGGAGCAGTGGGGAAATAAAAGTCAGTATGTGTTTCATAGTTAGGATTTTATCATAAAACATAGGTCAGAAAAGCGGGCCCAGGTAGAAATACACTATGTACCCTCCGTCGTCCAGCCGGCGCGCGTAATCCAGGCTCAGCACCAGCGGGAAAGCCTGCAGGATGAAGGTGTGCACGTTCACGCCGAAACCCACGGAAGTTATCGCGTCGTCCGCGCTGAACCGCCAGGACCCCTGGGGCTGAAGCGGGACGGCCGAGTCGACGAAAACCTTGGCGAAGATGGTCTTGAAATAAAAATCGGGGAACATATACCACATATAATAGTTGAGGTCCTCGAAGAGAGGGAAGCGCCACTCCAGGTTGTTGACCAGCACCCGCCCGGCCTCGTTGGCCCCGTTGCGGCGGGCGTAGCCGCGCACGCCGGACAGGCCGCCGTAGTCGAAAGCGTCGCGGTCCCGGCCGAAGCTCTCGGCCGCGAAAAGGCGGTTGACCAGCGTGGCCTGCTTGCTCAGCGGGAAGAATTTGGTCAGCTCGCCGACATAGGCGTCGTAGCGCCTGTTGCCGCCGAACTTTTCGACGGCTTTTATCCAGCTCAGCTGCAGGCGCGAGCCGCGGTTGGCCAGCAGGTAGACGCCGTTGGCGGTGTCGCGGAAGTAAGCCAGCTGCGCCGCGCGCACGTCGTTCCTGTAGGCATAGTCTACGTCGGTGTATTCGGTCTTCTCATTCTTGCGTATCAGATAGAGCAGGGCGCCGTTATAGCGGTCGAAAGGATACGAGGCGCCCGCTATCTGCCTCGACCAGCGCTTGTCGTATTCCAGCGACAGCGCGTCCTTGTTCCCTTCGGAGGACAGGCCCGCAGCCGAGAAATAGAACCGCGTCCTGTGCGGGCCGTAGGTGTAGTCGAACTGGTAACTGAGGTAGGGAGCGCCGGAATTATAGGTGAGGAAGAGCCCGGCCTTGTGGTCGCCCAGCATGTCGGAGGCCTGCCAGTAGTTCATCCAGAAAAGCCCGCCGGGCGAGGAGAACAGGAAGGCCGGGAAGAACAGGTCCGTGGAGGCTCTGAAGCGGTAGGGCCGGTATACGCCGAAGGCATCAGGAAGGGACACCATGGCGCATGGTGTCCCCGTACCGTCTGCCGGCGGCACTACGACCTCGGAGAGGAAATTTTCACGGGGGCCGGAATGGACGTTCATCTCGCCGCCGCGGAAGGCCGCGAAGACTATCTCCCCCCCTTCGCCGTAGGAAGGGGTGAAGGAGCCGCCCAGCGAGCGCGTCAGCCGGGTCACCGCGCCCGAGGCCGGCTCGTACTCGTAGAGGTCGAAGATATTCTCCCTGTCGCAGGTGAAGATAACCCTGGAGCCGTCGGGCGAGACCGCAGGATCGTAGACGCTGCCGTCCAGCGTCAGCTCGACTTTCTTCTCTCCCCCCGGCGCCAGCGAGCAGAGACCCCGGACGGGCGCCGACGAGACCGGCAATTCGCAGGAGAAGTATATCGCACCGTCCGGCGCGAAGGTGGGCGAGGACTCGTCGTCCCGGTCTTCGGTCAGCCGGCGCGCGGCCCGCACTTTTTCCAGGCCGTGGAAATCCATCTCGTAGAGGTCGTTGAAGCCGCCTTTCATGCCGACGAAGACCAGCCGCTTCCCGTCGGGGGAAAAATGCGGCTGGCGGGTTTCCTCCAGGCCTTCGGGGCCCAGGCGCGCCGAGCGGCCGGTCTCCAGGTCCCAGGCGTAAATACCCTCGCGGTGGTTGCGCTGGCCGGAAAAAACGGCCCAGCGCCCGTCCGGAGAGAGCGAGAGCGAACGCAGCGGCTTGGTGAAGCGGCCGTAGGGGATGTTCTCCGCGCCGGCGGAGAGGCCGCGCAGGACCCGCGCTTTTTTATCGCCGGGCCGGAGCGCCTTCACCACGGGCGGATGGCCTTCTTCCGTAGAGAGCCAGGCCAGCGTCCCCGCCGCGCGGGCGGGGCTGAGGTTGAACTCCGGTATACCCGGATATTTGTTGGCGGTGCGCGGCGGGGCCCAGGCCTCCGGCCCGCGCAACCCCTCGCGCTCCGCCTGGGCCAGGAACTTCTGGGTGGTGCGCTCGCGGAACCTGCTGTCGAACCCGAAGATGTCGGCCCCGACCAGCGGCAGCAGCACCGACGAGGCGTCGTAGCGGGTGCGATAGAGCTCCAGCATCCTGCCCACGCGGTCTTCGCCGTACTGCTCAGCGAGGAAACGCACCGCCTGGCCGCCGAGCTTGTAGGCGTAGGTCACCTGGTGGGGCTTGAGGTGGGAGAACTGGTTGAGCCTCCACAGCTCGGTCAGGCGCCCGTCGGCGGCCGCGTCGCGTATATACATCTCCTCCACGGCCAGGTCGCGGTCGCCGGTCGCGTACTCCGCGATGCCCTCCATCATCCAGAGCGGGTAGATGTAGAGCTTGAGTATGCGTGCGGACTTCCAGAAACCGTCGATAAGCAGGCTGAACTGCACCTCGTGGGCGAATTCGTGGCGGATGACGTCCTCCAGCCATTCGCGCGAGCCGTCCGACCAGACCATGAAGCGGTCCTTGAAGGCCTCGGTCACGCCGCCCACGCCGTCGCCGGTATCGGCGATATTGGACTGCTGCATGTCGTTTATGGAGGCGTAGAGGAAGAAGGGAATGCGCTTGTCCAGTTTGGGGTTGAGCGAGAGCCCGGTGGTCCGGTAGGCGTCCTCCAGCACGGCGGCGGCGAAGCGGTGCCAACCCTCGGACTCGGCGTAATAATGGACGTCGAAATGGTCGGTGGAATAGACCTTCCAGTCGAAGTCCCTGATTATGACCTTATTGTCGGCCAGGGCCGCGGCCGGGCAGAGGAGCGCCAGCGTCAGGGCATAAAATAGCTTGCGGCTGTGTGACAGGGGTCCCCCGGGAACGGTTACTTTTTCTTCTTCCTGGCCGCGGCTTTCTCCAGGCGCGAGAGCAGCGCCGAAGCCTCGCGGTCGCCGGGCTCGAGGAGCAGCAGCGAGCGCAGCGCGGCCATGGTCCCCTCGTCGTCCTTGAGGCGGCGGCGGGAATCGGCAAGCCGGCGCCAGATATCGGGCAGGTCGGCGCCGGCGTCCGGCGAGGCGGCGGCGCGGGCCAGCAACTCCGCGGCGCGGGCGTGGTCGCCCGAGCCGTGGATTATGATGCCCTCTACGAAATCGGCGCGGCCCGCGGGGGTCTCCCCCAGGGCGCGCAGCGCGGCCAGGGGTTCGGCCCAGGCGCTCTCGTTCTTCCAGGCGGCCAGGGCCTGGTTCTCCAGCACCACAGGGTCCCGGGGCCGGGCTGAGGCCAGCTCCGCGTACATGGACTCCGCGGCGGCGTAATCGCCCTTCAGATAGGCGATCTTGGCCAGCGACAGGCGCGTATCAAGGTCGCCGGGGCTGTTATTGAGGTAGCGCCGGTACTCGTCCCCGGCGAAATCGTAGAGGCCCAGGCCCTGGTAGACGGCGCCCAGGTAATAGAAAAGTTTCGGTTCGGACAGACCGCCTTCGCGCGCCCGCTCGAAGTCCGCGGCGGCGGCCGCGTAGGCGGAAGGCCCCTTGAGGAACTTCAGCTGGCCGGATTCGTAGAGGGCCTTTATGTCGGAAGGGTCGCTGGCTATCCTGGCCTCGGCGCGGGCCAGACGTTTTTCAAACGCTTCGTCGTCGGCGGTGTGGCCGGAGAATGCGGCGTAGATACCCGCCGCGGCGAGCGCCGCGGCGAGGGCCGAAGTTACCCGGTTGCGGGAAACGAGGGCCCGGGACGCGGAGGGCGCGGCCTCAGCCGTTCTCACCCTCGTCCTCCGAGCTCTCGAGCAGGATCTGCCCGAGGGTCAGCGTAGGCGCGCCCTTGAGGTACTGCGCCATGCGCTTGCGGTCCTCTATGGCCTCCACGCTCCTGACGGAAAGCGTCAGCGTGTAATCCTGGGCGTTTACGCCTATGACGGCCGCCTTCACCTGCCCGCCTTCGGCCGGGACGGCCTCGTGGCCGTACTCGGCGGCGGGGAGGAAGCCTTCGACGCGCTCGCCGACGGTAACCTTGGCCCCGTCGGGCGAAACGGAGACGACCTTGGCGGTGACTATGGACCTGTAGGCGAAGCGCTGCTTGAGCGTGTCGACGGGGTTGGGCATCAGGTGCTTGAGGCCGAAGGAGATTTTCTCGGTCTCGCGGTCTATGGAGAGGATCTTGGCCTTGACGCGCTGGCCGCGCTTGAGCGTCTTAAGGTCCTCCTCCGGCTTGCGCCAGGAGACGTCGGAGAGGCGCACGAAGCCCTCTATGCCCTGGAAGCGCAGGAAGGCGCCGTCGGCGACGACCTTGGAGACCACGGCGCGTATTATCTCGCCGGTCTTGATCTCGGCGAGCACCTCGCCCCTGCGCGCGTTCTCGTCCTCCTCCAGCACCTGCCGGCGCGAGACGATGAGCTTGTGCTCAGCGGCGGAGAAATCGGTTATGTAGAACTTCACCTTGGCGTTGTCGGGCAGGTAATGCCTGTGCGCGCCGCCTATCTCGGAGAGCGAGAGCGGCATGAAACCGCGCAGGCCGTCCACGTCCACCACGTAGCCGCCCTTCACCTTGGCGGCGACGCGGCCTTTCAGCCGGGCCTTGGCCGTAAAGGCCCTGGCGCATTCCTGCCAGGCCACGCGCTCGTGGGCGCGCTTATGGGAAAGTATCGTGGGCCGGCCCTCGCCGCCCTTCTTCTCCAGGACGGCCTGTATGACGGCGCCGGGCTCCGGCGGCTTCTTGTCCTGGAAATCGGAGAGCGGTATTATGCCCTCTTTCTTTTCTCCTATATTGACGAGCACGGCGTCGGCGGTGACCTGCACCACCGTAACCTCGACTATATCCCGCCCGTAGAGTTTGGAAGAGACGGCTTCCCCCTCCTTGAGCAGGTCCGCCATGGACATTTCCTCCTCCGCGGCCGGCGCGGCGGTCTCCGGTTCATGCTGCGTATCTTTGTTCTCTTCCATGGCGATCTCAGTCCTCCGTTATCGCGAATATGCCGTCCATGACGGTCCTGGAAAACTCCAGGTAGTCTTTTTTGGGGTCCTCTCCGGACGGCTCGAAAGTCATCAGGCTGCCGAACTTAACCTTTATTTTACCTAATTTGGCGGCGTTTTCGCTGTTGAACACCCGGGCGGTCAGGACGGGGGCGCCGGCGCGGTGGGCCAGCATGGCCACCCCGGCCTTGGGCTCCAGTTTCTTTCCCTTCGCCCGGGTCCCCTCGGGAAAGATGGCCAGCAGGCGGCCGGCCCTGAGCACGCCCAGCGCCGCGCGCATCGCCCCCAGGTCGCCGCCCTCGCGCCGCCTGTCCACCGGGAAGGCGCCCAGGGCCCGTATGACGGAACCCAACACCGGCACGGCGAACAGCTCCTTCTTGGCTATTATGCAGGCGTCGGGGCGGGCCTTCTTGACGAAGGACATCAGCGCGGGCGGGTCGATATTGGAGAGGTGGTTGCAGGCCAGTATTACGGCGCCGGAGGCGGGGACCTTCTCCAGGCCGCTCACCTCGATCCGGTAGAGCAGCCGCATCAGCAGGCGGACGAAGGCCAGGAAGGGACCGGCGAACATCAGCGGCCGCCGCCCGCCGCGGCCGCGTGGAGGCGAACTATCTCTTCGACCACCTGGTCCCGGGTGAGCGTGGTGGAGTCGAGGTAATGGCCGTCGTCCGCCTTTTTCAGCGGGCTGTGCTCGCGGCCGGAATCCTGCGCGTCGCGCTTCTTTATGAAATCGAGTATCTCGCCGTAGTCGGCGGGCTGGCCCAGCTCGCGCAGCTGGCCGACGCGGCGCGCGGCGCGCGCCTCGGGCGAGGCGTCCAGGTAGATCTTGAGCTCGGCGTCGGGGAAGACGTTGGTGCCTATATCGCGGCCTTCCATGATGACGCCGCCGTCCCGGCCGGCCTCGCGCTGGCGGTCGCGCATGAAGTCGCGCACTTCCCTGAGCCTGGCCACCGCGCTGGAGGCCCGGCTCACTTTTTCTTCGGAAAGCCGGTCGCCCATCAGCGCGCCGTCGACGTACATGTCGTGCTCCGGCCCCGCCGAGTCGCGGAACTCCCAGCGCAGGCGGCCGGCCAGCGCGGCCAGGGCGGGACCGTCGCCGACGGCCAGCCCGGCCTCCAGCGCCTTGAGCGCCAGGGCGCGGTACATGCGGCCGGTGCTGAAGAACTCATAGCCCAGCCGGGACGCGGCCAGCCTGCCGATGGTGGATTTCCCCACCCCGGCGGGACCGTCTATCGCTATGATTATTCCCCTGGGCCGGCTCACTGCGCCACCGGCACCTTCTTGGGGATGTTGGCCTCGTTATCGATGCCCAGCTTGCGCAGCGGGCGCACCCACTTGGTGAACGAGGACGGCTTGAGCGAGTACTCGTGGACCAGGCGGGCCACCTCGCTTATCGAGTGGAAATTCTCCCAGTTGAGGCGGAGGATGCGGACGCCGGCGTCCTCCATCTCCGAAATGAACTCGTAGTAGTTCTCCTGCAGGCTCCGGAGGTAGGCCGGGTCGATGGCCTTCTCCATGTTGCGGCCGCGCTCGCTGATGCGCTTGAGCGCGGTCTCGACGCGGCAGTCGAGGAAGATCATCAGCTGCGGGAACACCATCTCGCGCAGGACCATATTGTCGAAGAGGTCGAGGTAGGTGTTGTAATCCATGTCCGAGATGATCTTGTCCGGGTGGCGGTTGAGCATGCGCGCGAAGATGGTGTCCTCCCAGATCGTGCGGTCCTGCACCACGCCGCGGATCTTGCCCAGGCTGATGCGGCTGACGAACTCGCGGTGCTGGCGGAAGCGGTGATTGAGCAGCCAGATCTGCATGATCGTGCCGTACTGCTTCATGTCGCCGTAGAAGCGCTCCAGGTAGGGATTGCCGCCCACCTCCTCCAGCACCGGCTCGAAGTTGAGCGCTTTGGCCAGCTCCATGGTCAGCGTGGACTTGCCCACGCCTATGATACCCGCGATGCCGATATAGCCTTCAGCGAACATGTCACACCCCTTTGTACCGTTTTACTTCTTGCCGTCTATATCCTGCTCGATGCCCTTGACGGCCAGCAGCACGTCGTCGGGATTGGTGGCGGCCTGGACTATATCCTCCAGCCTGGCCAGCCCCTCCTTGTGCATCCTGACCAGCGACTGGTTGAAGCTCTGCATGCCGTAGAAGCCGCCCTTGGCTATGGCCTGGTTGATCTGGTCCAGGTTGTTGTCGGCGATCATCTTCTTGACGTGCGGCGTGACCACCATGACCTCGGCGGCCGGGATGCGGCCGCCTTTGGTGCTGGAGATCAGACGCTGCGAGACTATACCCTTGAGCGTCTCGGAAAGCTGCATGCGCACCTGGGCCTGCTGATGCGGCGGGAACAGATCGATTATGCGTGAGAGGGTCTGCACGGCGTTGACCGTATGCAGCGTGGCGAGGACCAGGTGGCCGGTCTCGGCCGCGGTGATGGCCGCCTGCGTCGTCTCCAGGTCGCGCATTTCGCCGACCAGGATGATGTCCGGGTCCTGGCGCATCGCGGCCCGCAGCGCCTGCACGAAATCGGTGGTGTCGGCGCCTATCTCGCGCTGGCTGATGATGCACTTCTTCTCGGTGAAGACGAACTCCACCGGGTCCTCGATGGTCAGGATATGCCCTTCCCACTCGCTGTTGAGATGCTCTATCATCGCGGCCAGCGTGGAGGTCTTGCCCGAGCCGGTGATGCCGGTCACCAGAATGAGGCCGCGCTCGTTCTGCAGCAGCTTCCTGATGGACTCCACGGGCATCTTGAGTTCCTCGAACGTGGGGATGGCGCGCGGGATATGGCGTATGGCCACGCACATCCTGCCCTTCTGCATGAAAGCGTTGAAGCGGAAGCGGCCGAGGTCGCCGCCGTCCTGGGAGAAGTCCACCTCGTTCATCTGCTCGAAGATACGCTTATGGCGGTCGTTGAAGAGGGGCTTTATCATAGCCTCCACTTCCGCGGCCGTCATACTGGAGCCGTTCACGGGCGTCATCACGCCGTTGATGCGCAGGAAGACCGGGGAGTCGGCGCGGATATGCGTGTCCGACGCCTTGTTCTGGACCATCACTTTCAGCAGCAGTTTCAGGTCTATGGCCATACTTGGCTCCTTACTTGAGGATCCTCTTGCCGCCGGCGCGGATGAAAGCGGGCTTGTCTATATCCTCGTCTTCGGAGAGGAAAGGCGGCGGCTGCAGCAGCGAAGGGTCCGCCTCGTACTCCACGCCGGGCGCCGGCGGCCGGCGGGCGCCCTGGTGTCGGCCCGGCCCCAGCTCGCGCACGCGCCTGTGGTTGGACGGGAAGCCGGTCGCGACCACCGTGATGACGATGCTGTCGCCCAGCGTATCGTCGTAGGCCTGGCCGTACTTTATCATCGCGTCCGAGCTGGCCGACTTCTTGATGTAATCCATCGCCTCGTTTATCTCGAAGAGGCGCAGGTCCTTGGAAGAGGTGAAGTAGACCAGTATGCCGCGCGCGCCCTCCATCACGACGTTCTCGAGCAGGGGCGAGTGTATGGCCAGGCTGGCGGCCTCCATGTGGCGGTCCGGCCCTTCGGCCTTGCCTATGCCTATCAGCGCCTCGCCGGACTTGGTCATGATCTTGCGCACGTCGGCGAAATCCACGTTTATCGTCCCGGCTCGGGTCACCACGTCGGAGATGCCCTGTATGGCCTGGCGCAGCACGTCGTCGGCCAGGCGGTAGGCCTCGGGGGTGGTGGTGTCGCGGCTCACGATCTCCATCAGCCGTTCGTTGGGGATGATCAGCAGCGAGTCCACGTGGGCGCGCAGTTCGCGGATGCCGGCCTCGGCCTGGTCCTGGCGCTTCTTGCCCTCGAAACCGAAGGGCCTGGTGACCACGCCCACGACGAGAGCGTTGGTGGTCTCCTTGGCCACGCGCGCCACCACGGGCGCGCCGCCGGTGCCGGTGCCGCCGCCCATGCCGGCGGTGACGAAAATGAGGTCCGCGTCGCGGACGATGTCCTTTATCTGCTCCTCGGACTCCATGGCGGCCTGCTGGCCTACGGCCGGGTCGCCGCCCACGCCGAGGCCCTCGGTCACTTTCTCCCCTATCTGTATGCGCACCGGGGCGGAGTTCATGCGCAGCGCCTGGGCGTCGGTGTTGAGGGCGATGAAATCCACGCCGCGTATGCCGGACTGCACCATGCGGTTGACGGCGTTGCCGCCGCCGCCGCCGACGCCTATCACTTTTATGACGGCTTCGTGCTCCCGGCTTTCCTCTATGCAGTTAATCCTGGGCATCAGATCATGTTCTGCAGCAGGCGCTTGACCCGCCTGAAGACGCCGCCCGAGGTGGCGCCCGCGCGGCCCTCGTCGCCCGGCCAGGACCTGATGAACGGGTAGCAGACCAGCGCGGCCGCGGTGGTGTACTCGTGGGTCATGTACTCCGGCGGGCCGTCGATGAAATCGGGACGGGGCAGGCCCAGGCGCGACTGCTGCAGCTCCAGCATCTGCTCGGCCGCCTCGGGCATGCCGCGCAGCAGCGAGCCGCCGCCGGTCAGCACGGCGCCGCCGGGGAAGGCGTAGTTGCAGTTCTGCAGCGCGGAGTTCACCTTGCCGTAGATCTCCTCCACGCGCGGCTGGATGTAGTCCAGCAGCTCGCGCGGCTTTATCTCGCGCTTGTTGCGGCCGTCGAGGCCGACCACGCTGATGGCCCCCTCGTCGTCCACCAGCGAGGAGAGCACGGCGCCGTGCTTCTCCTTTATGGCCTGCGCGGCGCTCATGGAGGTGTGCAGCGCGTAGGCGATGTCGCGGGTCACGTGGTAGCCGCCTATGCCCAGCTCGCGGCTGAAGCGCAGGCTGCCCTCGTAGTAACTGCCGACGGAGACCGACTGGTCCCCGACGTCGATGAGCAGGCAGCCCAGGTCCTTCTCCTCGGGGGAGACCACCACCTCGCCCAGCGCGAGCAGGCTGTAGACGGTGTCCACCACGCGGAAGCCGGCCTGCGAGACCGCGCGCATGAGATTATTGATGTGCGAGCTGGAAGCGGTTACGATGTGCACGCCCACCTCGAGCAGGGACCCTTCCATGCCGACGGGATTCGGCACGCCCTTCTGCCTGTCGAGAGAGAAACCCTGCGGCACCACGTGCAGGATCTCCCTGTCGCTGGACATCGGGATGGCCTTGGCGCTCTCTATCACGCTGGCCACGTCGTCGGCGGTGATCTCCCGGTCGGTACGGGCGATATTGTAGGCGCCGCGGTTGTTGTAGGTGGTGATATGGGTGCCGCGCACGCCCATCAGGACCTCGCGGATGACCTCGCCGCCCTTCTCCTCCGCCTCTTCCATGGCCAGGGCGACGGCCTTGGTGGTCTCGGGGATGCTGACCACTACGCCGCCCTTGAGGCCCTTGCAGGGCACGCTGGCGCCGGAGATTATCCGCACCTTGCCGGCGGCGGGGTCGTGGGAGGCCAGGACGCAGGTAACTTTGCCGCTGCCCATGTCGAGGCCGGCGATGATTTCGGGTTTAGCCATAGAAGTCTCCGGATAGAACAGGTTTATCGGGCTGACGCCGAAACCACGGCCCTGCCGTCTTCGAAATAACGCAGGTCCACCTTATAGGGACCCTTGAGCCTGGCAGCCGATCTCTCCAAAATCTCGTTCAATCTTAATATTTTTGCGCGCGTGAATTCAAACCCGCCCCAGAGCACCTCGCTGCCGTCGGAGAGGGCCAGTTTGCAGGGGCCCTCCGCCGAGGGGCAGGACAGGGAAACGGGGCGGCTGTCGAAAAGGCCCGAAAGGGCGTTGAGGCGGGACAGGAAGCGCGCGGCGTCCGGGAAGGCGTCGGGCGAGGCCGGCAGCGCGGCGCTGATGCCGCCGGGG
This sequence comes from Elusimicrobiota bacterium, assembly GCA_009773155.1. Classification (GTDB taxonomy): domain Bacteria; phylum Elusimicrobiota; class Elusimicrobia; order Elusimicrobiales; family UBA9959; genus UBA2231. The sequence continues at coordinate 64,080 of WOVA01000016.1, read as the reverse complement.
ACGGCCTCGGGGTATATCTCCGGGAAGAGGCGGCCGCTCTCGCCCAGATAGCAGGAGGCTCCGGCGCGCGTCACGGGGGCGACGACGGTCTCCACGCCGGCGCGGAAGCGCAGCGAGCCGGTCAGAAAGTTGCGGGAGAGCTTCGGCTCGCTGAGGTAGGGGTAGCGCTTCTCCACTCTCTCCAGAAAGCGGTCGCGGTCGGCGGAGGTCCACTCTTCCCCCCGCCGGGACGACAGGTGGGACGCTATCCAGGTCTCCACGCTTTTGGCCGGCACCTCCACCACCGCGCGCTCCAGTTTGAACTTGACCAGGCCCCGGCTGAAACGGGGCGAGACCCAGTCCCACGCTATCCTGACGCCGTAGACGGCGGAGACGGACAGGAATACCGCCAGCGCTACGGCGCCGGCCAGGCCGAGGCCGCGCTTGCGCACCTTGAACCGGACCTTGACCCTGTACCGCCTGTTCGTCGTCATGTTATGCGACATTCTACAATTTTTGTATAATCAGTGGGGACGTTGTTTAGTTGTTTAGTTTTCGGGAGGCAGGAAACCCGTATCCGTCCACCCGGACGGAAAACTAAACAACTAAACAACGTCCCCAATATGCGCCCGTAGCTCAGTGGTAGAGCATCCGCCTTTTAAGCGGGTGGCCGCGCGTTCGAATCGCGCCGGGCGCAAAGATTTCAGGGGCCGGAGTCCCCCCCCTTGATTTTCCGGCGCCTTTTTATTAAGATTCAGTTAAGCCGTCACCGCGGTTCCGCTTTAGAGGGGCGCGCGCAACTCCGGGGGAACGCTTTGAACCGTACGGCAGTCCGCATAAGCAAAAGGAGAAACGGAAGAAATGCAAAAAATACGCAAGGGCTTCACTCTTATCGAGCTTCTCGTCGTCGTGCTGATCATCGGTATCCTGGCCTCCATGGCCATACCGCAGTACTTCAAGGTGGTGGAGCGCGCCAGGGTATCCGAAGCGCTGTCCGCTTTCGCCGCTATCAAAGCCGCGCAGGAGCGGTATTACGCAAGGAAGTCGGTCTTCAGTACCAACTGGGACGAGCTGGACGTTACCTTCAAGACCGCCGGCGGAGCGGAATGCACGGGCACAAGCGCATGCGTCCAGAAAATATACAGTTTAGCTCTTACCGCCACGGGAGCGACCGCCACCAGGGTAGGGGCCGCTCCCGCGACTTACGGCAACTATGTGATCACCTACCCCTACGCGAGCGCGACTCCGACCTGCCCCGCGAATTGCGGCAGAGACCTGATAAACTAAGCGCTGTCGCGAGACAAAAACCCATCCCCGCCATATGGCGGGGGTGGGGTTTTATTTTTCCTGCCTTTCGGTTCAGTCGGTTTCTTTCAATATCCCGGGGCCGTACTCCCCTATGCTCTTGCCGCCCTCCCTGGCCAGCCAGAGCCTGCCCTTGCTCCAGGTAAAGGCCGACAGGGGCCTGTCGGCGCCGGGGTCGCCGGCCGTAAAGACCGCCTCCACCGAAAGTTTGTCGTCGAGCCGGTGGCGGTAGAGCCTGCCGCTCGAGGAGACCACCGACCAGAAGGCGCCGGAGTCCTTATAGATCTGGTCGGGCTTATGCGCCAGCCGGAACTCCGCCTCCACCGGCAGGTCTTCCCCGGTCCTCCGGCGCGAGACCACGCCCTCCGAATCGCAGGTCCAGAGATATTTGCCGTCAAAGAAAAGCGAGGTTATCTTGCCCGGCAGGTCGTGGTTCCTGGCCACCGGGAACCCCTTCTCCAGCGTACGTTCCTGCACCACGCCGGCCCAGGAATCGCAGATGTAGAGGGCGTCGTCGCCGAAGGCGAAGCCGGTGATATGGGTGCCCGGCAGCGCGACTTTCTCGGCAAGGGCGAGCTTGCCGCCGCGCGGCGCGTAGCGGTAGAGGCTCTGCTCCAGCCAGTCGGAGACCCAGAGGTCCCCGCCGCGCCAGACCAGGGATGACACGTTGGCCCCGGCCGACTCGTAAGCCGCGGCGTAATTGCGCCGGCCGTCGGACCAGCGGAAAAAAAGAAGCAGGGCGGCGGCGGCGGCGGCCAGGGCCAGCAGCCTGGCCGGGGTAAAGAGAGGTTTGGCGACGCCCTGCGGCATGGCGTCCCCGCCATCATGAGGCGGGATGTCCCCTGCGGCGGCCGCCGGCGCGGGCTTGCGCCCGGAAGTGAAGCGCTTCACAGTATCCACCAGCTGCGAGTTCTCGAAAGGTTTCTGCAGGTACTCGTTGGCTCCGAGCTTCATCACGTCGACGGCCGACTGTATGTGGCCGTACCCGGTTATCATCACCACCGGCAGGGAGCGGCTCATCTTGCGTATGCGCTCCAGCAGCTCTATGCCGTCCATGCCGGGCAGCCTGATGTCGAGCAGGACCAGGTCGGGCTTCTCGCCCTCCAGCGCGGCCAGCGCGGACGGACCGTCCTGGGCCTCGGAGACTTCGTGCCCCCTCAGGCGCAGGACGTTCTTTATCGCCAGCCTCATGTCTGGTTCGTCGTCGACGATCAGTATCTTGGCCATGTTTTCCTCGGGACTTAGTCCTCTTCCGGAGCGTCCGGGAGGAAGATCTCGGCCTGCGTTCCGCGGCCGAACTCGCTGGAGAGCTTGATCTCTCCGCCGTGCGACTTGATGATATTCTTGGCTATCGCCAGCCCCAGACCCAGCTTGCCTGGCCTGGTGGAAAAGAAAGGTTCGAAGACCGCCGGCAGGTTCTTGGGTTCTACTCCCTGTCCCGTGTCGGACACTTTTATGACCTGGCCGCCCGACGAACGGCGTATGTCCACCACTATCCGCCCGTCCTTGCCGAGCGACTCGGCGGCGTTGGTCAGGACATGCTCCAGGGCCTCCTGCAGGCGGACCTGGTCCACGCGCAGCGGAGGAAGGTCTTTAGGGGCGGAGACCCTGGACTGGAAAGGGACCTGCCCCTGCGCGTTGGCGGCGAAGGCCAGGGCCTCCCTGGCTATGTCGCCGAGCCCGACGGTCTTGCGCTGCAGCAGAACGGGCCTGGAGAAGTCGGCTATTTCCTCGATGCGCTTCTGCAGGGTGACTATGCTGCGCACTATCGCGCCCAGCGGCTCTTTGAGATCTGACTCTTTAGGCGCCTCCAGGCAGTACTCGGCGTGGCTGCGTATTATGCTGACGGAATTGGAGATCTGGTGCGCGATGCCGGCGACCAGCTCCTGCAGGTCCGTCGAGGCGCCCGGGGCGGGCCTGCTCCTGAAGCTCTCCCTCGCGGCGCGCAGGCCGGAGATCTCGGCGGCGGCGGCCTCCAGCCTGTCGGAGACCCCGGACAGTTCCTGCTCCTTGGCGGCCAGGCGGCGCTCGGCGTCGGCCAGTTCGGCTTTGGCCTTGCCGCCGCGGCCGTCCTCCGCCAGCTTGCGCTCCCGCTCGTGCCAGCGCGCCTTCTCCGTCGAGATCTTGGAGAGGCTCTTGCGCGCCTCGGACAGTTCGTCGTTCTTTTCCTCCAGCCGTGACTCCAGCTCCCTGAGCTTTTTGCCGGAAGAAGCGGCCGTGTTCTTCTCTTTTTTGGAGACCTCTATCTCGGCTTTCAGCGCCGCGGCCTCCGCCTTCAGGGCGGACTCCCGGGAATGGATGGCGTGCATTTCCCCCTCCAGCCTGGCGGCGGCCGCGCGGGCCTCCTCCAGCTGGCGGTTGTCGTCCTTGAGCTGGCGCTCGTAATTCTTATGCAGTTCGCGCTCGTGCTCGCGCAGGCGGGCGCATTCGGCCTTTATGGCCTCGTGGCCGGAGCGGGCGGCCTCCAGCTCCATCTCCTTCTCCGCGAGGCGGGAGCTGAGCTGCTGCATCTCGCCCGCGAGCTCGTGGTAGCGGCGGCGGTCGGTCTCGGCCAGTTCGGACAGGCGCCTGGCGCCTTCCGCTTCGGCCTGGGCCAGGTCGGAGCGCAGCTTCTCTATCTCCACCGCCTTCTCCGCCACGGAATCGTCGTGGCGTTTTTTCAGCGCCTCGTGATCGGCCTCGAGCGCGGCGTAGCGGGTGGCGAGTTCCTCGGCCCGCGAGAGCGCCTGACTGTAGCGGACGTGCTCCTGGCGCAGGCTCTCGCCTATTTTAGAGAGTTTCTCGGTATCCTCGCGCCCGGACTTCTCCGAGATGGCGGCGGCCATCTCCTGGGCCTCCGCCGAAAGTTTCTTGAACGAGTCGCGCTCCGACTCCAGCGCCCTTAACCTGGCGGTCGAGCCGGCCAGCTCCTCGCGGGCGGCGCGCAGTTCCGCCTCGGAGACGTGCATGCGCTCGGCCAGCCGCGCCCGGTCCTCCTCCACGGAAGTCAGGTCCTTCTCCAGCGAGGCCACCCGTGACGTCAGTTCGGAGACCAGACGCTCCTTGCGGCGCAGCGCCGCGGTCTCGGCGGAAGCCTTCTCCGCCGACTGCGGGACCGTTTCGAAAAATTTAAGCCTGTCCTCCAGCTCGGCCAGCCGGGATTCGCGCACGGCGAGGGTCTCTTCCAGCTGCCTGGCCCTGACGGCCAGCTTCTCCATGGAGGCGGCCCGCTCATTCATGGCCTCCTCGGCCGCGCTGACGCGGACCAGCGCGGAGGACTTCTCCAGCACGGCGGACTCGGCTTCCTTCCTTACCATGTCCAGCTTGTGCCGGAACCCCTGCGCCGCCTGCTGCAGCGAATTGTTGAGCTTCTGTATCTCCAGCGCGAGGGCCTGGTTCCCGGCGGCGGCGGCCTCCAGGCGCGAGTCGCGCTCGGAGGTCTGCGCCTTCCAGGAGGCTATCTCGGAGCGGGCCTCCTCCAGCATACGCCAGGTCTTCTCCACCTCGGCGTCGCGCCCCTTTACCGCCGACTTGGCGCTCTGTATGTAGACTTCCTTCTCCCTGTTGGCGGTGAGTTCCTTCTCCAGGCTCTTTTCGAGGGAGGCGATCTTCTTCGTCAGTTCCTCCGCCTTGAGGGTAAGGTCGGCGGCGGCCGCGTCGCGCTCGGCAAGGACCTCCTTCAGCGAGCGGCCTTTCTCCTTGAGCTCGCGCTCCCGCGCGAACCACGTCTTCTCGGACTCGGCCAGCCTGGCCGAGAGGGTGTGCACCTCCCCGTCGCGGCGCTTGAGCTCGCCTTCAAGCAGCGCTACGCGCGCGGAATAAACTTTCTCCTTGGATTGCACTTCCTCCAGGAGGCGGTCTATTTCGGCGTCCAGGCCTTCCAGTCCGGAGGAGGAGGTCATTCCTTCTTCCATAGCTTGAGCTTATCTTTGAGCTTTTCCGCCAGCCTGCGGCTCTTTTCGTACTCTTCCTTGACGCGCCGGAGCTCCTCGATCTCGCCGGCCAGCCTGGCCGCCTCGACCGACGCGGAACCCGCCTCTTTCCTGGAGGCGTTGAGTTCGGATTCCAGCCGCGCGCAGCGCTTCCCGAGGCCCTTGAGCTCGTCTTCCTTCTCGCGCAGGGCGCTGGCCGAGGTCTGGGAATAAACCTCGGTCTCCTCGCGCTTGAGCTTCTCGGCCTCGTAGAGGGACTGGAGTTTATTGACCCTGGAAGACAGCTCCTTCATGGAGAACTTCAGGTCGGACAGTTCCACTTCCTTCTCCTGGAGGGCGGAAGCGGAGGTCTGGGAATAGACTTCCGTCTCCTCCCGCTTTCGCTTTTCCGTCTCACATAGTTCCTGCGCCCGGGCCAGGCGGCCGGAAAGGTCCTTGACGGACGAGGAGGCCGCCGAAAACTCCTCGAGTTTCCTGCGCAGTTCCGAGGAGAGCGTCTCGTTGGCGGCTTCGAGCGAGGAGCGGCGCTTCTTCTCGTCCTCCAGTTGGGCGGAGAGCTTCTCTATCCGGGCCGCGGCGGCGGAGGCGCTCTCTTTGGCCGCCAGCAGGCTCTCGGCGAGGCCCGAGGACGCCTCTTCCATGTTCCTGATCTTCTTCTGCAGTTCGTCTATGCGCGCCTTCATCCCGGGCCCGGCCGCCTCCGCGCTCTCGAGCCGGGACTTCAGGTCCTGGGCCAGTGACTCGCCGGAAGTCAACTGGCCTCTGAGGGCGTTGACCTCCCCGATCAGGGCCTTTTCCCGGTCGGCGAATTCGCGGTTGAGCCGCTCGTAGGACAGGCGGAACTCCTTGCGCTCCGACTCAAGCTGCTGCTTGAATTCCGAGAGCCTGACGTTGAGCTCCTGCTCCAGGCGGGACTTCTCTTCCCCCGCCTTTGAAAGCTCGGCGTTGCGCGCTTTCAGCTCGGCGGTAAGGTCCGACGCCAGCGAAGAGCGGCCGGCCAGCTCGGACTCGAGCACCTCCAGCCGGCTCTTGAGGGAAGTTTCGCGGCCGCGCGATTCCTCCACTGTCCGGGCTGCGGAGTTGCGCGAGCTCTCCAGGTCGGAGTGCAGCTTTAGCAGTTCGTCCTCTTTCTTGGAAAGCTCTACCCTGCGCATATCTATCTCGCGCCGGCTTTCGGAAAGAGCCTTCTCGGAAGCGCCGCGGTGCTCTTCGGCGGCCTTGAGACGCATCAGCGCCTCGCCAATCTGCTTCTGCGACTCCTGGGTGACGGCCGCCGAATTGGCCTTGAGCGAATCATAGTCCATCCGCAGGGACTTGAGCTGCTTTTCCCTGTCGGCCAGCCGGCCGGACACCGCCATATGCTCGTCGTTATGCTGGCGCCTGGCCTCGGAGATCTCCACCTGCAGCGCGGAGACGCGGGTCTGGCGTTCCTCGGCCACGGCCTTAAGCTCTTCCATCTTGCCCACGGCTTCGGAGAGCCTGGCCCGGAAATCCTCCAGCGAGCGGCGGTAGGCGGCGTCCTGCTCGTCCTTGGTCCTTGCCAGCGCGGCCAGCTCCTTGTCGCGCTTGTCGAGGATGTCGGCCGACTTGTCCTTCTCGGCCTGGCGGGCGCGCTCCAGTTCCAGTTCTTTGAGCGCTTCCGCACGGGCGGCGGCGTCATGCGCTTCCCTGAGCTTCTGGCGCAGCGCGTCGCGCTCCGCCGAAACCTCGCGAAGAACCGTCTCCCGCTCATGGGCCGACTTTAGCAGGTCCTCGCGCAGCCGCACGACCTCCTGGTCCCTGCGGGCCAGCTGATCCTCGTAATCCTTCTCGCGCTCGGCGTAGATACGCTCGAGGCGGTCCTTCTCGCGCAGTATGGTCTCTTCCTTCTCGACGCGGACGGCCTCGATATTGCGCGCGGACTGCTGCAGCTTCTCCTGGTATATCTTCTCGGTCTCGGCGAACGCCTTCGCCTGCAGCTCCAGGTCCTGGCGCGCCTTGTCCTTCTCCCGCGCAATAGCCTCGGCCTTTTCGGCGGACATCCGCTGGACCTCGTTCTTGAACCGGTTGAGCTCCGCCTCGCGCTCGGCGACTATAAGGTTGAGGCCCTCCAGCTGGGCGGAAAAATCCTTCTGCAGCGCCGCGCGGGCCTGCTCGTGCTTCGCCGTTTCCTCCTCCATGCGGCGGCCCAGCTCGGCGTCGTGGCTCTCCTTGAGGGCGGCCCTGGTCGAGGCCAGGTCGCGCTCGTACTTATCCTTCTGGGCCTCCACCTGGCGGCGCAGCTCGGAGGAGGAGGAGGACAGGTCGGACTTCTCGCCGGCCAGGGTCTCCATCTCCTTGCGCAGGTGGGCGATCTCCTCGATCTTGAGGCGCAGATTGTCCTCGTAGATGCGCTGCGCGGTCTCTATCTCCGAGCGCAGGCCGCGGCTCTGCTTCTCGAGCTCCACCCTGAGGCGGACCTCGTACTCCGACTGCAGCTGCCGCTCGCGGAAGGAGGTCTCCTCGGAGCGGATATTGAGCTGGGTCTGCAGCTGCTCGGTCTTCTGCGCGAACCCTTCGCGCTCGGCCTGCAGGGTCTTTATGGTCTCCTCGAAAGTTTTGAGATTGCGCTCGAGGTAGTCCGCCTCTTCCTGCTTCTTGCGCAGGTCCAGGCCGAAGTTCTTCTCCACCTCGGAGACCTTCTCCTGCAGCCGGGCGCGCTCGTGCTCTATGGCTATCTTGAGGCGCCTGGGGATCTCGTTCTCGAGGTCCTTGAAACGGGCCTTCTCGGCCTCGAGCGCCTCGGCCAGGCGGGACTGCCTGGAATCGGAATCCTGGGCGAGGGCTCTCTTCTCCCCTTCCAGGGTCCTGATCACGCCTTCCAGGCTGTCCAGCGCGCCGCGGTAGCGCTCCAGTTCCTCGTCGCGCTTGCGCACGGCCTCGGGCAGGTCGGTCAGCTGTTTGTTGAGCAGGCCCAGTTTGACCTTGTAATCGTCTATCTCCTGCTCTTTCTCGAGCAGTTTCTTCTCTATCTCCAGCTCGCGGACCTTGAGCTTCTTCTCCCGCTCGTCGGCGTCCTTCTGCCAGCTGTCGCGGGCCCACTTCATCACCGCTTCCTGTTTCTTGAGCTCCTCGCCCAGCGTGTGCTCGCGCTTCTCCAGCTCCTGCACGCGGGACCCGTAATTTCTCTCCATCTCCGCGCGGGAGTTCTCCGACTCTTCCCGGGCGCGCTTCTGCTCGGCCGAGAGGCGCTCGGCGTAAAGCTTCTCGAACTCCTGCTGCTTGGCCAGCTGCTCCTGGCGCAGCTGCCAGATCTCGGCCTCCACCTGGCCCCAGCGGCCGCGCAGTTCCTCGGATTTTTTCTGGAAGTCGTCGGTGAGCTTCTGCTCGCGGGCCTTGAAGGAGCCCTCCAGCTTCGCGGCGTTATCCTCGAGTTCCTTCTCGCGCTCGGTCAGGCGCTCCAGGCGGGACCTGAACTGGTACTCCAGGCTCTCCTGGCGGGACTTGATCTCCTCCTCCTGCGCGCGCTGCTGCCGCTCCATCTCGGCGTTCTTGGCCTTGACCTGGTTCTCGAGGAAGGAGACCTGCGAGGCTTTCTCCTGCAGCGTCTGGCGGGATTTGAGCGACTCTTCCTGGTTGGCGCGGAGCTTGTCCAGCGCCCAGCGCAGCGCGAGCTTGGCCGTCTCCAGGTCGGTTATCGCCTGCTCGTTAAGCGAAGATTCGTCCCATTTGTCGTTCATAGTTAAAGTCCGTAAAAAAAACATCGTTCCGCCGGGTGGGGACACCATTCCGCATGGTGTCCTTGCTTTCTTCCGCACCTGCCCCGTCCTTGCCGCCGGCGGGGCGGAGTACCGGCGCCTATAATTTACACCCGGCGTGTTTCGCAAATGTTACTAAAAAGGGAAATCCCTGATAAAGCGCCGGCCTCGGTCCCGGTCAGGGGATGACCAGGACCTGGCCGGGCTTCACTTCTCCGCCGCGGCCGAGCGACGCGGCGTTGGCCCTGTAGATCTCCGGCCAGCGCGAGGCGTCGCCGTAGACTTTCTCGGCGACGCTCTGCAGCGTATCGCCTTTCTGCGCCTCGTAGGAACGCCTGGCCGCCGGCGCGGGGGCCGGGGCCGCGGGCCTGACGGCAGGCGCCGAGGGCCTGGGCGCGGTCTTAAGCCGCTCCTCGAGGCCGCTGACGCGGGTCTTGAAGGATTCGCTCTCGAGCCTGGCCTTCTCCAGTTCGCCCTTGAGCGCGTTCAGGGTCTCCTCGAGCGCGCGTATGGATTCGCCGGGGACTTCGGTCGACGGGATAATAACTTTGGGTTCATCGGGAGGGCGCCGGCCCGCCGACAGCGCGCTGCTTCTCCAGCAGCCGGCGCTCCAGGTCCAGGATCTCCCGCTCGCGATCGCGCTCGCGCTGCTCGGCGGCCTTGAGGGCCGCGAGCGCGTCCCGCAGCTGGGCCGCGGCGGCGGGATCGGCCTGCGCCGCGTAGAAGCCGGCGTCGGCCCGGCCGAAGCGCATGGAGAAAGCCAGCAGGTGCGAGCCCGAGATGTCCTGCACGCCGCCTATCGGCAGGGTGAAGGAATAATCGAGGCCGAAAGAGGCCATCCTGGCGCCGAGGCCGAAGCTCACGTTGCGGCGCGCGTCGTCGTTTACGTTGAGCCCCAGGCGCAGCGGGTACTTGTGGTGAAGGACGTATTCGGCGCCCAGGGCCAGCTCGAAATCCTCGCCGAAGCCGGCGTCCAGGCTGACCACGCCGTTGCGCAGCCAGTAGGCCGCGCCGAGCCTGCCCTGCGCCGGCAGCGCGTCCTTCCCGCCTATGCCCAGGTCGGGGCGGTTGATATTGCGCAGCAGCAGGCCGAACGTATATTTCGGCGAGAGCCGGTAATGCGCGCCGAGGTCTACGCCCAGGGCGGCCTTGGAGTAGCCGCCGCTGAAAAGCGGGTCAACCGCCGTGTAAGAATCGGATTCGTAGCCCTTGCGCAGGTATTTGAGCGTCAGGCCGGTCGCCAGGCCGCGCCAGGCGCGGGTGGCGTAGGAGACCGAGAAGGAGGTTTCGGCGTAGGCTTCCGTCAGGCGGGTCTCGTCCCAGCTGAAAGCCGCGGCGCCGGGCAGCCAGCGCTTCACCGGAGAAGCGAAGCCGAAATAGCCGCGGCCGATGTCGGAATTGTCGGAGAGGCCCTGGTAGAGCTTGCCGTAGACGGCGGTGAGCTCGGGACCGGAGAGATTCACGAGCCCCGCTGGATTGGCGGGCACCGAGCCGGAGTCGTCGGCGATGGCGGTGAAAGCCTGGCCCATCGCGGCCTGGCGGGCCGCGTAACCCGAATCGGTGAACGAGGCGCGCGCTGAGGCGGCGGAGAGAAAGAGCAGCGCCGCCGCGGCCGCGAGGAGAGAAACTTTATTTTCGTCCCTTTCCATAATATCTCCGCTCACCGCGCCAGCACCATCGTGCCGTTATGGTACTTTGACCCGGCCTTAAACTGGTAGACATAGATGCCGGCCGCCGCCTTGTCGCCGCCCTTCCGCCGGCCGTCCCACGACAGCGAGGCGCTGGTATTATAGGTGCCGGCGCGCAGCGACGCCACTTCGGCCCCGGAGAGGTCATAAACCTTGGCGTCGGAGATGGAGAGCCCCTCCGGGTTGTCGTAGACGATGTTGAACTCGTCCCAGATCCCGTCGCCGTTGGGCGTGAAGATCTTGCGCGGCACGGTCTGGGTTATCCTGAAGGAGGAAGGCCTTATAACCTGCTTTACCTTGAAGACGCCCGTCTTCTTTGTGGAGACGCTGACGGTGCCGGAGTTCGGGTCCACCGCGCCGCCGATGTTCACGTCCTCCACGCCGTTGTAGTAGAAGACGGCGTAATCGTAGACGGAATAGGAGATCGACGGCGAGTAGCCGGTTATGGTCACGGCGCCGGTCCGGGTGGTGGGCATAGTCACGACGGCCGCGGACGGCAGGTCCAGGCCCACGCGCTCGTTGCCGTTATTGTCGAGCAGCGAGACCTTATACGAGGCCTGCACAAGCCCGGTCTCGTACTGGCTCTGGTGGGATATCCGCAGCGTAAGGCCGGAGGCGGCGAGTTGGTAGCCCGCGTCCGGCGGCATATCCGCCACGGCGCGGAGGTCGGCGGCCACCACGCGCGCCACGTCGAGCGTACTCTTCACCCATATGGACGGATCGCTGCGCAGGCTGTACTGGTCGCGCGCCTTCACATAGTACCAGCGCGCCGCGGGAGGCGTGTAAGTCCTGGTGAACACCGAGCTGGAGACGGCCTCGATGAAATTCTCCGCCCCGTTGACCCCGGTGCTGTAGTAGATGTCGTACGCGGCTATGGTGGTAGTGCCGCCGGCTATGTTGTAGACCACCTGGTCCCAGGAAAGGATTATGGTGGAGCCGGAGGCCTCCCCCTTCAGGGGCGGCGGCTTGGGCTTTGAAACGTTGAGTGTCAGCGAGACGCTGCCGAGGTCCGCATACTGGGTTTCCACCAGTTGCGAATTGCGCGCCTTGCCGCGCACATAGTAAGTCTGGTTGGTGTTGAGCCCGGAGAAGGACGCCGAGCTTGTCGTGATCCAGCCGGAATTCGTGGCATAGGAGAAAGCGGGGTCGCTGGACGTCTGGATATAGTACTGCGCGCCGGGGTAGTTGTTGGCCGTATAACTGACCGTGAACCCGTCGCTGGAAAGATTTGAGAAGCCGGACTGGATCGGCGGATAAGCCATCGTGACAACCTGCGCGATGGTCCCGAGTCCGCCGTAGACGGTCACCTCGTCGCCGATGAAGACGGCGGCGTAATAGGTCACATTACCCTGCAGGCCGGAGAGCCGGTGATACTGGGTGGAGCCGGCCAGCGCGCTGGTGGAAAGCTGGGTGGTGTAATTGGCGGAACTGAAAAGGGCCGCTTCCGCCGGCACGCTGGAATAAGCTATGCGGAAATAGCCGGTGGTCAGGTCGCCGATCAAACCGTCGTCGCCGGTCACGTTCCAGGTGATATTAACGGCGCCGTAGGTTGAGTTGACGATAGTAATGGAGGTGACCGGGGCCGGCGCTATGGCCGAGGTCAGGAACGTCGGCGTCGGCGAGAGGCGGCTCTTCATGCCCGCCGCGTCGCGGGCGCGCCCGGCGGCGTAATAGGTCGGCCCGGGGACCAGGTGATAATAAGTGGTCAGACCCGCCGTGCCGGTGCTCAGCGCCGTCAGCGTCAGCGACGAAGTTATCGCCTCGTAATTAGCCGCGGTGATGGCGTAGGTGGCTATCTTGACTTCCACGAAGGAAAGCTGCCCGCGGAAGCCGGCGCGGCCGGGCGTGGTGAAGGTTATCCGCACCTGCCCTTCGTCCACCGGCTGCGTGGTCACCGCGATGTCGTAGAGCGCGCCCGGGCTGTGGCTGGTCCGGGCGTGACCCGAGAGGACCTTGCGCACGGACCCCGTCGGCGCCGGCCCGGAGAGCTCGCCTATCACCGACTCAAGTATCTTCGCCGTGCCCGACGAGATCCCCAGCCCGCCCGTGACCGCCCGCGTCTCCAGGGTGTTAGCGGCAAAAGAAACCCCCTGGACGGCGAACAAGCCGCCGACAAGGAAAGTCAATAGTATCATGCCGCCTTTTTTGTAGCCCATAATTAGCCGGCGAGGGATGCTTAGGTCTATCACTAATGCAACGGAGCAAAGCCTCCGAGATTCGTGCTAGTCGAAACATTAAGAATAAACGAAGTGCTGTTATAGCAGAACTGTGCCACAGTCCCTGGGGTTAAAGCCTCACAATCAGCGGAGACGAACACAGTGACAGCTTGTGGTATTGCCCCGATCAGTTTGGAGGCCAAGACATTGCCGGAGACATCGGTTATGGCCGCCGGGGTGGAGCCGGCCTTAATCAAGCCGCGGACTTCCGCGTCACCCGTCAGCGTGGCGCTGGAAGCGTGTATTGTATTGCCGAAGAATCCCGTCGGCGTTATCGTGCTGATGTTCGCGCCCGTGCCGATGAAGACCGCCGTCGACACCGCCACGCCAGGCTGTGCGGCCGCCGCCGCCAGCGACGAACCGGCGGCGTACGTCTGCGCGCCGGTAAACGTATTCGCGCCCAGTATGGCCGCCGTGCCCGCTATCTTCGACGGGGCTATCGCGGCCGCCGCGTCCACGTCCGCGTTCACTATATTCAAAGCCGCCAGCTTGCTCTTGGCTATCGCGGCCGACGCGTTGATGTCGGCGTTCATTATGCTGTCGTCCACTATCTTGGCCGACGTCACCGTATTGTCGCCCACCGGCACGTTAAGCAGCCCCGCGCCGCTGCCGAAGAATCCCGTCGGCGTTATCGTGCTGATGTTCGCGCCGGAGCCCACATAGACCGCGCCGCTGACCGCGGCGGTCGCGGATATAAGGCCGTAATCGGCCTTGATATTACCGGCCACGTCCAACTTTTCGGCGGGCGCTTTTCCAAGGCCGACCCTGTTGGCAGGCACGTTTAGGGTAACGGTGCCGTCACCGTTGTCGGTCAGCGGGCTGATGCCGCCGGCCGCCAGGGCTGTCCAGGCCGTGCCGTTGTGGTAATAGAGCTGGTTATTGGTGGTGTTATAATACATCGCGCCGGCGCCGACGGCGACCGAGGGAGCGGAGGCAAAATTACCGAAGCGGAGCTGGCCGCCGGAAAGGACCATATGAGTGGAAACATTGATGGAACTGGAAGGAGATCCTATATTGGCGGCGTAAACGGCGTAGGGAACGGAGAGTAGCCGGGTGCGCGGCGAAAGCGGGGAGTCGGCGCCGATCTGGACCTCGAGGTACCGGTCGTCGGAGGAAAAGACCGGGGCGGGGAGAGAGCTGACGCTTCCGAGCGAGACATTGAAGATGCCGTTGTCCGGAGTTATGCTCTGGTTCTCGGTCCATTGGAGATTGCCGCCCGTAAGAGCGTCGTAGATCCTGAAAGTTATGGGCTGGTTTGTTACGATCAGCGGGTTCCCGGCGGTGTCTATCAGCCGGCCCTGGTAGTTTATCAGCAGCGGGGCGGCGTAGGCGGGCAGGGACAGGAGCGAAGAGAGGGCCGCGGCCGTCAGGAGATTAATGATCCGTTTCATAAGCTATTCCTCCACTAACTATTAAAACCAGTCAAGCGATGACCGAAAAATCGATGTTCCCCGAAAAAAGTAGTAGCAACAAAGTTGCCAAATAAAAAATCCCGCCTGACGGACGGGATATTTTCGCTTCCTGTTGGGACTGTGAAAAACTTGTTACAAGGGTGAGTGTAGACTTTATTCCACATTGTAGATTTTATTCTACAATATTTTGTAGAAAAAAATCTACATCACTATATTATATTCCTCTAATTTATTATAGAGTGCCTTACGGTCTATGCCCATCAGTCTGGCGGCTTTGACTTTATTCCCCCCCGAGGCCTCCAATGCGGCGGCTATCACCCTTTTCTCCACCGCGGAGGCCGCCTCTTTCGCCGCCTTCTTCAGATCGAAATCCTTTATCTCGCCGCCGCAGGCGGGTGAAACGCCGGCCGCGGGGGCGTCGCCAAAGCCCAGGTGGGACGACGAGACCTCGCTATCGGCCATCAGCACCGCCCGGGTGATGACGTTCTTGAGCTCGCGTATATTTCCGGGCCAGGCGTAGGCGTCCAGCGCGGCCAGCGCTCCCGTGTCTATCCCGGCTATGCTCTTCTTGAGACCGGCATTGGCTTCTTTGAGGAAATACATCGCCAGGGGGCGTATATCCGCCGCGCGCTCGCGCAGGGAGGGCAGGGCTATGGAGAACTCATTGAGGCGGTGATAAAGGTCCTCGCGGAAGGCGCCTTCCTTTATGCAGGACTGCAGGTCCTTGTTGGTCGCCGTGATGATGCGCACATCGACCGGGATATCCTTCTTGCCGCCGAGGCGGCGGATGCGGCGCTCCTGCAGGACGCGCAGCAGCTTGGCCTGCGTCGGAACTTCCAGGTTGGAGACCTCGTCGAGGAACAGGGTGCCGCCATAGGCGGCCTCGAAAAGGCCCGCGCGCGCCCTATCGGCTCCGGTGAACGCGCCGCGCTCATAGCCGAACAGCTCGCTCTCGACAAGATTTTCGGGCAGCGCGCCGCAGTCCAGCGCGACGAAAGGATTGTTGCGGCGGGAGCTGAGCGCGTGTATGCGGCGGGCCCAGACCTCCTTGCCGGCGCCGGACGGGCCGCTGAGTATGACGGTCAGCTCCGTATCCGCGACCTGCGAGACAAGTTTCTCGACGGCCTTCACCGCCGGGCTCTCGCCGACGAAGATATCGGCGCCGTGGAAGCCGGCGACGTGACTCCTGAGGGCGTCGAGCTCCCTGTGAAACCTCCGGTCTTTGGCCGCACGCTCGGCCACCAGCAGTAGTTCTTCGTTGGTGAAGGGCTTTACCAGGTAGTCGGCCGCGCCCAGTTTCATGGCCCTGACGGCGCTGTGCACGTCGGCGTGGCCGGTGAGTATGATGACGGGCAGGGAGGGATCGTCGGTCTTGAGCTTCTCCAGGACGGTGAGCCCGTCCATGTCGCCCAGCACCAGGTCCAGCAGGACGGCGTCCAGCGCCGCCGATTCCGCCATGCGGAGGCCCTCGGCGCCGTCGGCGGCCTCCTGCACGGAATGTTTCCTGGTGCCCAGCACGGCCTTGAGCACCTTGCGGGCGTCGGCGTCGTCTTCTATCAC
The DNA here is from genome assembly GCA_009773155.1 of Elusimicrobiota bacterium. Classification (GTDB taxonomy): domain Bacteria; phylum Elusimicrobiota; class Elusimicrobia; order Elusimicrobiales; family UBA9959; genus UBA2231. The sequence continues at coordinate 48,293 of WOVA01000016.1, read as the reverse complement.
GAGGAAGTTTGACATGGATGTATGGGGGGGCGGGGCTCAGGCCAGCTTGGTGAAGAAGAGCGTCACCGACGTGCCTTTGCCGGGCCTGGAGTCGAGCGTGATGCGGCCGCTGTGTTCGTTCATGACCTGCCTGGCCAGGTACAGCCCCAGCCCGGTGCCGTTCTCCTTGGTGGTGAAAAAGGGCTGAAATACCGACGAGAGGACGCCGGGCTCCATGCCGCGGCCATTGTCCGTTATGCGCAGGAAGGCTTCCCCCGGCGTGTTCTCGCCGGAGGCGACGACTATCTCGCCCCCGTCGGGGCCGAGGGCCTCGGCCGCGTTGTTGAGCAGATTGTAGACCACGCTGTTGAGGTAATGCGGGTCCAGGAACACCTTGGGCGCCTGTCCGAGTTCCTTCTTGACCGAGATCCTGGAGGTCTTCAGCGAGCTGGCGAGAAGCCCGATGCAATGCTCGGCGATATCGTTAACCGAGCAGGGGCGCAGCTGGCAGATGCCGCTGCGCGAAAAATCGAGCAGGGTCTTGACTATGCGCGAGGCGCGCTGGGCGTTGCGCTCGATGAGTTCCAGGCTCTCGCGGGATTCCGCCGGCAGCTCGCCGGAGGAGAGCATCAGTTCGGAGGTGGAAAGTATCACGTGCAGCGGGTTCTTGATATCATGGGCGAAGATGGACGTGAGCTGGCCCACGGAGGTCAGGCGGCCGAGCTTCCTGGCGACGCCCTGGAAAAAATGCGGGTCGCGCAGGGCCGCCCACTCGTCGGGATAGACCAGCGAGAGGGCCAGCCTGAAGCCCTCGAGCTTCCCGTCCTCGTCCCTCAGGGCCTTTATGCTGATGAAGAGGCGGATGATGCTCTGGCGCGAGGTGAGGAAGTAGAATTTATAGTTGCGCAGCTCGCCGCTTTCGGATACGGCTTTCAGGAAGCCTTCCAGCTCGGCCGCGTCCTTCTCCAGCACCAGCTTCGCGACGCCCTGGCCGACCACTTCGCTTTCTTTATAGCCGAGCAGCTCCAGGGCGCTGTCATTGGCCAGCCGGATGACGCCGGCGGCGTCGAGCACCAGGAACCTCTCGGTCGACTCGTTGAAGACCGACCGGAAAAGGCTGTGCTGCAGCGCTTGCGATTGTGATTCCTGTTTTTTCAGATACGTCCCCTGTAATGGTTGACCGTGCGTCGGGAGAGTTTGAGCCCGTATTTCCCGCGCAGCCGGGCGGCGACCTCGTCGTCGGTCAGTTTATCCCCGCCTTTTTGTATCAATATATCCCTTATCCTGTCAATCGAGCGGGAGCCCTTGCCCGGGAACAGGGAGCGTATGGTTATTTCCTCACCGGAGGGAAGGAGCAGGCTGCGCCCGGCGGCGAGCCGCGAGACGCTGCCCGCGCTCAGGCCCAGGTCGGCGGCCAGGGCCGTCATCGACAGCGGCCTGGGCGACGGGATGCGGCCCAGCAGGAAATCGGCCTGGCGCTCGGCCAGGGCCGGCAGCAGCAGCGTCAGCCCGCGCTTCTTGCTGTTGAGCGACCGCAGGGCGGCCAGCAGCGGCCGGAGGCGGCGCTTTTCGTCGGAGGAGATCAGGCCCGAGGCCCCCAGCCCGCGCAGGGCGGCCAGGTCCACGTCGTAGGTCCCGCGCGCGTAGCGCGAGGAAAGATAGGAAAGTTCCGGGCCGCGCGGCCCGGCGGCGACGGCCGCCACGGCGGCGAAAGGGCGGTCGACGGGCTTCAGCTGCAGCCGCTCATGAGCCGCCAGGAAAGAGGCGGTGAAAGCCCTGACTTCGGCGAACTCCGCCGGGGCGAGCCCGCAGGCCGCGGCGGCCTCCGCGGACGGATCAGGGCGGCTTTCGCCGCTGTCGGTGCCGGAAGCACTGCGCCCGGCCGGTACAGGCTCGTCTGAAAGAAAATACCTCTCGAAATTCCCGGCGCCAATGCGTTTTATAAGGGCCAGGGCGGCCTCGCGCCCTTCCAGCATGCCGCCGGCGGGGACTTCCCCCGGTTCGACGAGCATGTCCTGGCCCAGGGCGCGGTTCCAGGCGAAATTCACCCCGCCCGGCCTGCGGCGCCGCACGGCCGGCGACGCGCCGCCCGGCGGGCGTACCAGCTTTTTAAAAAGAGGGTCCTCTTCCACCGCCCGCTCCAGCGCCAGGAACTCGTCCTCGCCGGCCGCCATCATCCTGGCCGCGCGCAGCGTGGCCTCCAGGGAGCCCCTGGCCGAAAGCTCCAGCCCGAGAGAGCGTTTTTTTCTCATATCGTCGGGGTTTTTCCCCCGCTAAAATTATAACAATTTACCAGCGCCGGCATCGGGGGGGGGACACCATGCGGCATGGTGCCCCGTTCGGCCGCGGCCGCGCCGAAAACCCCGGCAAAACCGGGGTTTTCCCTTTTTGCTATCATATAATAATGAAACGGGGGATTTTCATCGTACTCGAAGGCCCGGACCGCTCCGGCAAATCCACCCAGGCAGCCATGCTCCGGGACTGGCTGACCGGCCTGGGCCGCAAGGTGCGCCTGACGCGCGAGCCCGGCGGGACATATCTTTCCGAGAAGATACGCGCCATACTGCTGGACCCCAAGAGCGAGATAGAACCGCTCACCGAACTTTTCCTTTACGAGACCTCGCGCGCCAAGCACACGCTGAAAGTCATAATGCCGGCGCTGAAAGCCGGCGAAATAATAGTTTCCGACCGCTATACGATGTCCACGACGGCCTACCAGGGCTACGGGCGCGGCCTGGACCTGAAGACGGTGGAGACGCTCAACCGCATAGCCACCATGGGCCTGAAGCCCGACCTGACCATAGTCTTCGACGTGCCCGACAGCGTTTTCAAGCGGCGCGAATGCCGCGGCAGCGACAGGATGGAACTGCAGACGGCCTCTTTCAGGCTGAAGGTCAACAGGGCTTACAAGAAACTGGCGGCCAGGCCCGGCGTCGTCCGCGTGAACGCGGCCGCGGCGATAGAGGCCGTGCACGGGCAGGTCCGCTCCGCCGTGAACGCCCTGCTCCGCAAAAAGGGTTTTAGGACGCGCTGATGTTCAAGGAAATACTGGGCCATGAACGCGAGAGGGCCGCGCTGAGGGCGCTGGCCGCCTCCGGCCGCGTGCCGCCGGCCATGATCTTCTACGGCCAGGAGGGGACAGGCAAGCGGCTGGCCGCCATGGAATTCGCGGCGGGGCTCAACTGCACCGGCGAGCCGGCCGACGAGGGCGGACTGTTCGGCGCGGCCGAGCCCGCCCCCCGCGAGCCGGGCCGGGCCTGCGGCAAATGCCCCTCCTGCCTCCAGCTGGGCAAGAACATCCACCCCGACTGCCGCCTGGTGGACGCCGCCTGGCAGGCGCACCTGCTGGGCGAGGACGAGGAGAAGCAGCGCAGCGTAAAGATAGACACCGTGCGCGAGCTCTCCCGCAGCGCCTACTCCAGCCCCATACTCTCGCCCTGGAAGATATTCGTGATCAACGACGCCTCCTCCATGACCGTGGAGGCGCAGAACGCCATACTCAAGATGCTCGAGGAGCCGCCGCCGGACACGGCCTTCATCCTGATAGCCTCCAACAGGGCCTCGCTGCTGCCGACGATACTCTCGCGCTGCCACACCGTTAATTTCCGCGGCCTGGCCAGGCGCGAGGTGGCCGAGGTGCTGGGGCGCGAGGGCCTGGAGCTGGCCGAGGCCGACAACCTGGCCGGCCTCTCCTTCGGCTCGGTCAAGCGCGCGCTGGACCTGCGCGCGGTGCTGGAGAAACTTTCCGACCTCAACCACCTGGACCCGATGGCCCCTTTCCGCGTGGCCGACAAGCTGGGCCGCGAGCTGGCGACGGCCCGCGAGACCGCCCGCCTGATACTCAATATCCTGGTCACCCGCTCGGCCGCGCGCTGGCGCACGGCGGAAGGGCCGGAGAAGGCCTCCATGACCAGGCTCCTCGACGGGCTTTTCGAGCTCAAGCGCTGCCTGGGCCGCAACGCCAGCCCCTCCATAACCGTGGAGACGGCCGTGATGGAATGCGCCAGGGCCGGCATCAGCCTGCGCAACCTGGAACGGGCCGATGCCTGAGCCGAAAAAATTCTTCGTCACCACCCCGCTCTACCGCGTAAACCACCGCCCGCACATAGATCACGCCTACACCACGCTGGCCGCCGACGTGCTGGCCCGCCACCTGCGGGCGCGCGGGACCGAGGTGTTTTTCCAGACCGGCACAGGCGGGCACGGCGCCGATGTGGCGCGTACCGCCGCAGCGCGCGGCAGCGCGCCGAAGGATTGGGCCGACGGTATCTCGGCCGACTTCGAGCGGGCCTGGAAGCTGCTCAACGTTAATTACGACCGCTTCACACGCACCACCGGACCGGACCATGAGCGCGGGGTGCAGGACGCCTTCGAACGGATGCTGGCCTCCGGCGACATCTACCCCGGCTCCTATTCGGGATACTACTGCGCCTCCTGCGATGACTTCTACGGCGAAACGGAACTGCCGGAAGGAGGACTCTGTCCCGTGCACAGGAAGAAGGCGGAGGCCGTCAGCGAAGATACTTATTTCTTCAGGCTCTCCAAATACCAGAAGCCCCTGCTGGAGCATTACGCCGCCCACCCCGGCTTTCTGGCGCCGAAGCACAGGGCCGCGGAAATAATCGATCTCGTCAGGTCGGGTCTGCGGGACATCCCGGTCTCGCGCGCCGGAGCGGCCTGGGGCGTCCCCGTGCGCTCCGACCTGAAGCACACCGTGCAGGCCTGGTTCGACGCGCTGCTCGGCTATCTCACCGGCGCCGGCTGGCAGGCGGACAGGGAGACGGCGGAGTTCCGCTCCCTATGGCCGGCCGACGTCCACCTGGCCGGGAAAGAATTCTTTCGCGCCCACGCCGTCGCCTGGCCGGCCATGCTGATGGCGCTGGGCCTGCCGCTGCCCGGCAAGGTCTACGCTCACGGCCGGTGGACGATAGAGGGCGATGAGACGGCCGGGCAGGGAGACGCCGCGGTAAGCCCGGCCGAAGCGATAAAGGAATACGGCACGGACGCCCTGCGCTATTTCCTCTTCCGGGAGGTCCCGTTCGGCCAGGACGGGGTTTTTTCCACCGAAGCCCTCCGGCAGCGCTACGATTCGGACCTGGCCGACGGCCTCGGCGGCCTCTTCTCCCGCGTGATAGAACTGACCGGCAGGTATCTCGACAGCAAACTGCCTGATAAGCCCGAGGAAGAGAGCGCCAGGACTTTCGCGCGGCTGCGCGCGCTGGACGCGGACATCGCTTTGGACATCGAGGAGCTTAGGTTCTCCTCGGCGCTGGACAGGATCCGGGACGCCGTCGAAGAACTGAACAGCGGCATAGACTCCCGGAAGCCGGGGGAGCTGGCCAGGACCGACCCGGCCGCGCTGGAAGCTTTCCTTAAGGACATGGTCTGGTGTCTGCGGCTGATCGCCGGCTGGATCTATCCCTTCATGCCAGATACCTCCGCCAGGATGCAGATGGGCATGGGCGGCACCCGGGGAGGCGTGGAACCGCAGCGGGCCGCGCCTCTTTTCCCCCGCAAGCCCTGACGGAACTTTTTCAGACCCCGCGCAGCCGCGAGAGCAGCCGGTAGCAGGCGCCTAGGACGGCGTCTATCCTGGAGAGAGAGAAGGCCGGGAGAGTATCCTCCGGCGAGGGCACGACCTGGTAGAGCCTGCAGTAATCGGCCACGCCGCGCCGCGCCTTGAGCAGGACGGCGTCGTAGGCCTGGTCGCCGGACCGGCCGGACAGTTCCCGCTCGAGCGAATCGAAACCGAGCCTGCGGTAGGCCTCGGACAACAGCCTCTCCGCCCCGGAGTCGCGCAGCGTCCCGGTGCGCTCGCCCCCGGCTATGGACAGCGGCCGCAGCGCCGCCAGCCGCGAGCGCACGACCTCGGGACCGCCAGGCAGTCCTCCTTCCATCAGAGCGAAATCCTTAGACGACAGCAGCTTGTCCAGCGGGTCCTTGAACTCGGCTACGAACTCGGGCGTGGCGCGCCCCTTGCCGAGCTTTACGAGGAACCGGTCGCAGGCTTCGCGGCAGGACTCCAGCTGCAGCGCGGCGAGCGGCTCCTCCGCCGCGCGCAGGGCGCTTATGAATGATTCTTTCTGGTTCAGGAAACTGGTAGCTTCCTCTCCGCCCAGCTCGCGCAGGCGCGCGGCCAGTCCGCTCTGATGCTGGAACCTGGAGAAAGGTTTTTCCATGAGAGGCGGCTCACCCGCCCGGCGGGCGGCCGGGCTAATTCTGCTGCCTGCAGGCGGGCGTAAGCGCCCGCACCAGGCCGATGACCACGCCCGAGAGGGCGTAGACGGAGAAAAAAATGAACAGGCCGTCCTGCGGGTACCTTATGATGAGGAAGAGTACCGCCAAGATGAGTAGCATACCCTTGATGGAACCGGGACGCACCGCGCCGTCCTTCTTGAAGGCGGCGTAGGGCACCGTCGAGACCATCAGCAGAGAGAGACCGATCATGATGAACGGTATGGCCGCGTAGACGTGCGGCATCTGTTTCATCACCGCGCTGATGCTGCGGAAGCCGCTCTCGGTCTCGAGCATGCTGTAGGCCAGCACTATGGAACCGAGTATGCCCGCCGCGCCGGGTATGGGCAGGCCCTGAAAGTTGGGGCCGGCGGCGTCGCCGCCGAAGTGGGACTTCACGTTGTAGCGCGCCAGGCGCAGCGCGCCGCAGAGCACGTATAGGAAAGCCACGGGGTAACCCCAGTAGCCGTAATCCTTGAGCACGAAATTGTACATCAGGTAGGCGGGCGCGATGCCGAAGGAGATCCAGTCGGAAAGGGAATCTATCTCCACGCCGAAGGAGCTCTCGCCGTGCACCAGCCTGGCGATGCGCCCGTCCAGCATGTCCATGACGATGGACGCGATTATGAACCAGCCGGCCAGGACGAAGTCGCGCTCGGAGGCCGCCAGTATGGAGAAGAAACCGAAAGCCATGTTGGCTATCGTGAACAGCGACGGCAGCACCACCGCGCCGGTCTTCTTGAGCCTGGCCATGTCTATGCGTTTCTTCTCTTCGGTCATCGTTCAGCCTTCCAGATACCGAGGATGGTTTCGGCGCCGGCGACCTTGTCTCCCGCCTTCACCAGCGCGCGCGAGCCCTTGGGCAGGTAAACCGCGACCTGGGAACCGAAATAGATCATGCCTATGCGCTCGCCGCCCGACACGGCCTGCCCCTCTTTCACATAGCAGGCTATGCGCCTGGCGATGGCGCCGGTGATCTGCTCTACGCCGGCCCAGCGGCCGTTCCCGCCGTTTATCCTTATGAGGTTGCGTTCGTTGACCCTGGCCTCGGGCTTATAGGCCACGGCGAAAGCGCCTTTCTCGTACTTTATCTTCTCCACCGTCCCGGCCAGCGGGGCACGCTGGACGTGCACGTTGAAGACCGAGAGGAAGATGCGCACGACCAGGACCCCGGGGTCGTCCTCGCGGCCCACGCTGAGGACGGTGCCGTCCGCGGGGCAGATTATGTCGTCGGGGCCGAAGGTCCTGTCCCGCTCGGGGTCGCGGAAGAAGTAGGCCGAGAAGGCCGTGAGCAGCAGGCCCAGTACCAGCAGCGGCACGCCGCACCACCTGCACCAGTAGGCGACCAGGCCGCCCAGGCCCGTTATCGCTATGGTCACGATCAGTATCTTCCAGCCGGCGGGGGCTAAATTCATGATGACTTTCTCCTTTCGAAAGCGCTTAAATTCATGCCCGGGGCGGGACTCGAACCCGCACGGAGGATACTCCAGCTGATTTTAAGTCAGCTCTGGCTACCAGTTACAGCACCCGGGCTCTCTTCCGGGCCCTCCCTTCGGTCGGGTGATCCTCGCTCCGAAAGGAATACTCCGCTCGGCCCTTCTACAAGGGGAACCCAGGTTCCCCATTTCATCGTCGTGAATTTTCCGCGCCATCAGAGACGTGGAAAATTCACTGAACCCCTCCTGAGAGGAACCCGCGCTCACTACGAAGGTATTCGCGCGGGTTATACGCGATACAGGACAGATTCTATCATTTTCAACGGCTTTCCCGGCGCAGCTCGGCACGGCATAACTTGTAGAAATCCTCGCAGCTCAGCCAGCCGATGCCGCGCACCCCGGCCGCCGACTGCAGCCCCCTGTCCGAGGTGACCAGCAGCGCGCGCACGCCGCAGGAAAGCAGGAATTCCCCGGTCTCCAGCAGCGCTTCGTCGGCGGTGCGCCCCTCGTTGAAAGTCACGCTGACCTGGTCCCGGTTACGGGGACACCATGCGGCATGGTGTCCCCGTAACCGCAGCTCCCGGAAAGGCCCGTCGAAATAGACCCTGAAGCCGGAGGAGGCGAAGGCCGGCAGGCCGGTCAAATCCTCTATCCAGCCCAGGAACTCGGCCTCCGCCAGGTCCGCCGAGAACCCATGACCGCCGGGAAAACGGCGCGCGAAGTTGGAGGCGTCCAGCAGGTACTGCGTCGCCTTGGATGAGAGACGCTTGTTCACCGCTCCCCCAGTCGGCCCAGGACCAGAAAGGCGTTCTTATGGTGCATTCAGACATATTATATCCAAAATTCCGGGCCATGCTCTCTTTTTTGCTTTCAAAAAGGTTTTTTGCTATATTTCATGGCATGAGCAACACCGCCATCAAATTCGGGACTTCCGGCTGGCGCGCCGTCATAGCCGAGGAGTTCACGCTTAGCAATCTGAAAAGGGCCTCTCACGCCGCGGCCCAGCACGCCAGGGACAACAAGGATTACGGCTACAGGGGCGAGGAATACCTGCTGCACCTGGAAAAAAAGGGCGTCAAGGCGCCCGACTCGCCGCTGGCCGTGGTCGGCTACGACACCCGCTACATGTCGGAGGAATTCGCCCGCAACGCGGCCGAGGTCTTCGCCGCCGAGGGAGTGAACGTGCTCTTCTCTCCGGAAGAGACCCCCACCCCCGTGGTGGCCTGGACGGTCATGCGCTCCAACGCGGCCGGCGGCGTCATGATAACCGCCAGCCATAACCCGGCCAACTACAACGGCTTCAAATGGACGCCTTACTGGGGCGGCCCCGCCATCCCGGAGGTCACCAACGACATAGAGACCAGGGCCTCGTCGCTTACCATAGCCGCCTGCGACAAGTTCATCCCCTTCACCCAGGCCAAGAACGCCGGGCTGGTCAAGGAAGAGGACTTCCACCACTCCTACTTCACCCAGCTCTACTCGCTGCTCGACGCCGGCGCGCTGAAGAAGGCCCGCCTCAAGGTGGCGGCCGACTCCATCTACGGCACGGCCCGCACCTACCTGCGGCCGGCGCTGGAAAAGATGGGAGCCTCGGTGGTGCCGCTGCGCGAGAACCGCGACGTCATGTTCGGCGGCAAGCCGCCGGACACCGACGCCGGGAACCTGGCCGGGCTGAGGCAGGCAGTGCTGAAGGGCAAGCTCGCCCTGGGCCTGGCCTGCGACGGAGACGGCGACCGCTTCGGCGTCATAGATTCCGACGGCACCTGGATAGCCCCCAACGACGTGCTGGCGCTGCTGCTGGACCATCTGGTCCGCAACCGCGGCATGAAGGGCAAGGTCGCCCGCTCGGTCATGACCTCACATTTCGCCGACGCCGTGGCCAAGAGCCACGGCCTGGAGGTCCGCGAGACCCCGGTCGGCTTCAAGTACGTCGGCAATATGCTGCGCACCGGCCAGTTCCTCATCGGCGGAGAGGAGTCGGGCGGGCTGTCGATCATGAACCACGTGCCGGAGAAGGACGGCATCCTGGCCTGCATGCTGCTGGCCGAGCTCTACGCCTACGAGCGCAAGCCGCTCGGCAAGGTGCTGGCCGACCTGCGCAAACGCGTCGGGACTTTCCTCAATACGCGCGTAAACCTGCGCCTGGGCCCGGACGCGGACATGCCGGCCCTGGCGGCCAGGCTGAATTCCAAGCCGCCTCTCAATATCGGCGGCTCCTCGGTCTGGCGCATAGACCACACCGACGGCTTCAAGTTCATCATGCGCGACGGGTCCTGGCTGGGCCTGCGCCCCTCCGGCACCGAGCCGGTGGTGCGCATCTACGCCGAGGCCTCTTCGCAGGACAAACTGAACAAGCTGACGGACGCCGGCAAAAAGATAGCCGACGGCAAGTTTTAAATAGCAACGGGGCACAGCCCCAAGGAGAATTAACACAATGGACGCCAAGATCAAAAAAATAGTCTCCCGCGAGATACTCGATTCCCGCGGCTTTCCCACGGTGGAGACCGACGTGCTGCTGGCCGACGGCTCCTTCGGCCGCGCCGCCGTTCCCAGCGGCGCCTCCACCGGCACCCACGAGGCGCTGGAACTGCGCGACGGCGGCAAGCGCTACCGCGGCAAGGGCGTGCTCAAAGCCGTCGAGAACGTCACCAGGCTCATCGCCCCCGAGCTCATCGGGCTCAAGGCCGAGCAGGAGAAGATCGACGACCAGATGATAGAGCTCGACGGCACGCAGACCAAGAGCAAGCTGGGCGCCAACGCCATCCTCTCCGTCTCCATGGCGCTGGCCCGCGCGGCCGCGCAGTCGGCCAGGCTGCCGCTCTACGCCTATATCCGCAAGGCCTACGGCATAAAGCACAAGGACTTCCTGCTGCCCGCCCCGATGCTCAACATCGTCAACGGCGGCAAGCACGCCGACAGCGGCATCAACATACAGGAGTTCATGATCGTCCCGACGGGCGCGGCCAGGTTCTCCGACGCCATCCGCGTGGGCGCGGAAGTCTACCACACGCTCAAGGCCATCCTCTCCAAGGGCGGCTATACCACGGCGGTCGGCGACGAAGGCGGCTTCGCCCCCAAGATCTTCACCCACGAGGCCGTGATCGAGACCATCGCGAAGGCCATCAGGGAGGCCGGCTACACGTTCAAGGAAGTGCAGATAGCCTTCGACTCCGCCGCCAGCGAGTTCTACAAGAACGGCAGCTATATGTTCGAGGGCGCCAACCTGACGGCCGAGCAGCTGACGGCCCGCTACGCGGACTGGAAGAAGCATTTTCCGATCATCTCCTACGAGGACCCGCTGGCCGAGGACGACTGGGAAGGCTGGGAGCATTTCACCAAGCAGCTGGGCAAGAAAGCCCGCATCGTCGGCGACGACCTATTCGTCACCAACCCCGAGCGCCTCAAGCGGGGCATCGAGGAGGACATCGCCAACGCCATCCTCATCAAGCTCAACCAGATCGGCTCGCTGACCGAGACCATTCGCGTCATCAATATGGCGCACGAGGCCGATTACGCCACCGTGATCTCTCACCGCTCGGGCGAGACCGAGGACGCCTTCATAGCGGACCTCGCCGTCGCCGTCAACGCCGGCGCCATCAAGACGGGCGCGCCGTGCCGCAGCGAGCGCCTCTGCAAGTACAACCAGCTCATCCGCATCGAGGAGGAGCTGGGCAAGAAGGCCAGGTACGCCAAGGACGCGGCCTTCCGCTTCAAGAAGTAAAGTCCGCCACGGGGCGGCCATCAGCGGGGGACACCATGCGGCATGGTGTATCAGCGGGGGACACCATGCGGCATGGTGTCCCGGTACCGCCTCCGGCCGCCCCCTCTATTTTCCGGGATGAAACAAAAAGACGCCGTTATCACCAGGAGGACGGGGCTGACGCTGCTTGCGCTGGCCGCGGCCGTCCTGCTGCTGGCCAATCCGGGTTTCCGCTCCCTTGTCTCCAACAAGCTGGAGGTCTTCAAGATGAAGCGGCGCCTGGCCGAGCTCAAGACCGAAAGCGCGGAGCTGAAAAGTTCCGCGGCGGAGACCGCCAGGACCGAGAGCGTGGAGTACAACGCGCGCAGGGAACTGGGAATGCTCAAGGAAGGGGAGATAGAGTTCCGCTTCCCGCCGCCTTCCGAGAAAGAGAGGGACCAATGAACGTGAAGCAGATCGGCGCAGGTCCGATGGATAATTTCTGCTACCTGGCCTGGGCGGGCGACGGGCCCGACTGCGCCGTCATAGACCCGTGCTGGGAAGGGGCGAAGATAGAGAAAGAGCTGCTCGCCCTTGGCCTCAAGCCGGCGCTCATCGTTCTGACTCACGGTCATCCCGACCATATCAACGCGGCGGCCTGGTTCCTGGAGCGTTACGAGGGCCTGCAGGCGGCGCTGCACCCGGCCGACGATCATATGGCCGGGGCGCTGGACAAGTCCCGCCTGCTGCCGGTGGCCGACGGCGAAGCGCTGGAGGCGGGCGCGCTCAAGCTCAAGGTGATCCACACGCCGGGGCATACGCCCGGCTCCTGCTCCTTCCTGGGCCCGGGCGCCGTCTTCACCGGCGACACGCTTTTCGTGGGAGAGATAGGCCGCGTGGACCTGCCCGGCGCCGACCCGGAGCAGATGCGCCAGAGCCTGCTGAAACTGGCCGCCCTGCCCGAAGACACGGTCGTCTGGCCCGGGCACGCCTATAACGGCTCCACCACCACAATAAGGGCGCAGAAGCTGCACAACATCTATATCAAGCTGGCCGCCAAGGGCGGCGACGCTTTTCTCTCGGCGGCGCTATAAAGGCTTTAAGAATGAAATGGGCCGTGGTCTCCGATTTCGACGGGACGCTGACGCTCTCCGACGTGGGGGACGCGATACTGATGGAGTTCGGCGTCTTCACGGCGGCGGACATCGAACGCTCCTACGCGCCGGGACAGTCGGTGGAAAAATGGATGGCTCGCGGCTTCGCCAGGCTGAAAGCCTCGCGGGCGGAGATAGAACTCTTCATCGGGCGCTCGATCGAGCCGCGGCGCGGCCTGACGGCCTTCTCACGGTTCTGCGCCGACAGGCGCGTCCCTTTCGACATAGTCAGCGGCGGCGCCGATATCTACGCGCGGCCGCTGCTCAAGGCCTGGGGAGTGAAGGCGCGCTCCTCTTTCGGCAGGACCCGCGGGAACGGCGGCTGCTGGGAGTTGCGTTACGAGGACCTGGCCGGAAAGACCCTTCCGTCTTTCAAGGCCGACAGGGTGAAGCATTACCGTGACCGCGGCTTCGCCGTGCTCTTCTGCGGCGACGCGCCCAGCGACCTGCGCGCGGCCGGGCTGGCGGACAAGGTCTACGCCGCGGGGAGGCTGCGCGGCCTCTGCCGCGCGAAGGGGATAAAGTTCTCCCCCCTCCGCGACCTGCGCGACGCCGCGGCTTTCATAAAGAAGAATTCCTGACAGGAAAATTCAAGTTCATGCACCCGTATATACTCGATCTCGGCTTCTTCAAACTTCCCGCTTACGGCCTGCTGGCCATGACCGGCTACCTGGCGGCCTACCTCTACCTGCTCTCCGTTCGCGGCAGGATAGGCGCGTCCAAAGAAAGCGTATCGGACCTCTCCTTCTTCGCGCTGCTGGGCGGCCTGCTCGGCGGCAAGCTGCTTTTCATTGTCACTTTTTGGGACTCTTTCGGCGGCGGCCGGGACGGCGTCCTGGACGCGCTGAAGAGCCTGCAGTACGGCTTCGTCTTTTACGGCGGCCTGGCCGGCGGCGCCGCGGCGCTCTGGTACTGGGCTCGCAGACATAAAGCGGCTTTCGCGGCCGCGGCCGATTTCGCCGCCCCGGCCCTGGCGCTGGCGCACGGCTTCGGCCGGCTCGGCTGCCTGATGGCCGGCTGCTGCCACGGCGCGCCGGCCGGCGGCGCGCCCGGCCTGGCCTTCACCGACCCGCTGTGCCTGGTGGAGCCCTCGCTGCTCGGCGTGCCGCTGCACCCGGTGCAGCTCTATGAGTCGCTCGGCAACTTCATTATCTTCGGGCTCCTTCATTTCGCCTGGCGGCGAAAGACGGCGCCGCGCGCGGGCTCCTTGACGGCGCTCTACGTTCTGCTATATTCGATGCTCAGGTTCTCGCTCGAGTTCCTGCGCGGCGACGACAGAGGCGGCCCGCTGGCCGGCCTGTCTCAGGCCCAGCTGATATCGCTGGCCGCGGCAGCCGCCGCGGCGGCCTGGCTGGCATTTTCGGCGCGGAGAAACAAAGATGGAAAATAAAAAACTCGTCTATTCGGGAGCGGGAACCAGGCTGGACCTGTTCGTCAAAACCCAGGAGCAGGATCTTTCCCGGGAATTCGTGAAGCGCCTGATCTCCGAGGGGCTGGTCAGGGTCAACGGCCGCGCCGTCAAGCCGGCGGCGCCGCTCAAGACCGGCGACGAGGTCACCATTTCCATGCCTGGCGAGGGAAAGGAAACCCCGGCCCGGCTGCCCGGCATGCTGATCAGCGAGGACGCCGGCATAATGGCCATCGATAAGCCGGCGGGCCTCTGCGTCCACCCTACCGACTCAAACTGGGAGCGCGACCCGCGCGCCGCGCTGCTGGGGGAGGAAACGCTCATCTCCATACTGGCGAAGGAAAGACCGGAGCTGGCGTCGGTTCCCAGGTTCGGCCTGGTGCACCGGCTGGACCGCGAGACCAGCGGCCTGATCCTCATAGCCAGGACCGCGGCGGCGGCCGAATATTTCTCGGGGGCCTTCCGCGACAGGGAGATAAGCAAGCTCTACATAGGCGCGGCCGCGGGCGACCCGGAGTCCGACGCCTGGACGATGGACGCGCCGATGGGCAGGCCGACGGGGTCGCGCAAGATAAAGGTCTGGGAGTACGGGCGCGACGCGGTCACTAATTTCAAGGTGCTCGAGCGCGCGGGCAAGGCCTGCCTGGTGGACATCCGCCCCGAGACGGGCCGCACCAACCAGATACGCGTCCACATCTCCCACGCCGGGCACCCGATCATCGGCGACGCTATCTACGGCGGCCCGCCGGCGGCGCGCATGCTGCTGCACGCCCTGCGCCTCCAGTTCCCCCATCCCTCCACGGGCCGGCCGACTAAGATAGTCTGCCCCGTCCCAGACGATTTCCGCAAGGCCTGGGAGACCGTCTCCGGCCGCCCCTTCAAGCTTTAGAACTCGGAGGCGGAGGAGAAGATGCGGAAGTCGAGGCGAGGGAAGAGGGAGTGGTCGCGTTCGAGCGCGCCGAGGGCCCGCTCGTCCACGCGCTTTTCGAGGACCTGCGACAGCAGCTCCTCGGCGTTGCGGCAGTGCCCTCGCACGCGGTCGCCCGCGTACTTGGAGTGGGAATTGATGTAGAGCAGGAACGGCCAGTCCGAGGACTGGGACAGCAGCACCTCGCGCGCCGCCTGATTCAGCGCCCGGCTG
This sequence comes from Elusimicrobiota bacterium, assembly GCA_009773155.1. Lineage (GTDB taxonomy): Bacteria > Elusimicrobiota > Elusimicrobia > Elusimicrobiales > UBA9959 > UBA2231. The sequence goes on along the minus strand of WOVA01000016.1, from coordinate 33,262 downwards.
GACACGTGCGTCAGGTCGTGGCTGCGGAAGCGGTTGGCCATCTCCACCATGCGCTCCGTCGCGCCCAGTATCGGCGCGTAGATGGAATCGTTGGACTGGTTCAGCCAGGGGTCGAAATAGCCGTTCTCTCCCCAGGACGAGAGCTCGGGCTCCAGCTCCGGCGGCTCCTGGCAGGAATTGAGATACTCCGTGGGCGTCACCAGCTGCACGGGCAGGCGGTCCTGCCTGATGCGGCGGATCACCGACTCCAGGAAAGCCGGGCCCTCGAACCACCAGTGGCCGAAAAGCTCCGCGTCGTAGCAGCCGGTTATCACGGGCCTGGCCACGCCGCTCGCGGCGATGGCCTCCACCTGCGCCAGCCTCTTGGCCAGGAAATCGGCCGCGTGCGCCTCGACGCGCTCCAGCGCGGCGTCGGGGTCGTAAAGTTCCTTCTTCGCCAGGTCCACCGAACCGGTGATGCGGTGGTACTTGAGGCCCAGGGGCCGCCGCTGGCCGGCCAGCCAGGGCCTGAGATACTCCTCGTCGCCGTCGTAGCCTACGTCGCGGTAGAACTCGCGGTAGGCCGGGTCGCCGGGGTAGCCGTAACGCGCGCTCCAGACCTCTTTCGACGACTCGCAGTCGCGCCCTAACACCGATAACCCGTTGGGCGTGCGGTAGGGAGAATAGACGCCGCTCGGCGCAGGCGGCGAGCCGAACTGCACGCCGTGCGATTCCAGGAAGACGAAATTAAAGCCGGAGAGCTTGAGATAGGTCTGCAGCCTCTTGTCGTAGGCGCATTCCGGCAGCCAGAAGCCGGAGGACTTGCGGTTGAAGCGGTCCTCGTAGTCCTCGGCCGCCACGGCGATCTGCGCGCGCAGGGCCTCGGGGCGCGACAGCAGCGGCAGCACGGCGTGCGTGGCGGAAGTGGTGATGATCTCTATCTGCCCGGCGGCCTGGAACTGCTTGAGCGGCGTTATGATGTCGCCGCTGTAGCGGTGCAGCAGCTCGGCGGCCTGCTCGTAGACGCGCTGGTAGAGGCGCACGGTTCTGGCCAGGGGCTCCTGGTCGCCGGCCCGCTCGGCTTCCTTCTCGAGCAGGGCGAGGCGCGAATCCACGTAGGCGATGAGCTTGCCTTCGAGGCTCTCGTTCTCCAGCATCGCGCCCAGCGTGGGAGAAATGGAAATGGTAAGGCCGGCCTTTATCCCGTCTTTTGCCAGATTCTCCAGCATCGTTATAATGGGGATGTAGGTCTCGACCACGCCCTCGAAGAACCAGCTCTCCTCCAGAAAATCGGGGCTGGAGGGATGGTTCACGTAAGGCAGGTGCGCGTGAAGGACCAGTATGAGGGAGCCTTTGGCGCTCATACGCTCTTCCTGTAGAACTCGCCGCTGGTGGAGGACGGGGAACAGGGCGCCGTTCCGGCCGGCGAAGAAGCCGGCTCGCTGGTCAGCAGCAGCTCGCGGCGGCCCTCGGCGGTGTCGGCGCGCAGTTCTACCAGAAAAGAGCCGCCGCCCGCGGGTACGGAAACATAGAGCCGCTGCGCGTCCCAGCGGCAGCGGTACTCGCCGATCGCCTCGCCTCCGGGCTGACGCAGGACGGCCACCGTCACTTCGGGAGCGAAGAAACCGGAGGAGAAAAGCTCTATCTTCGCCGCCGTCCACTGCCAGCAGGCGAACATCTCCGAGGGGTTCTTGGGCAGCAGGAAAAGCCTGTCCACCGAGGCCCTGGAGCGAGTCGTTTCATTCGTTCTTTCCGCGGTCTCCATATCCGCTTATAATGTACCAAAAAATCCGGCCCGTGAAAACATTTTTTATTTTGTAGAATTGGGGTAAGCGGCCGCGATTTTTCCAAGGAGATCCCGAGATGATGAAAGCCATAGTCAAAACCTCCCCCTCCGCCGGCGCCAGGCTCGCGCAGGTACCGCTACCGCGGATAGCCCCCGACGAACTTCTGGTGCGCGTGCACAGCGCCTCCATCTCGCCGGCCGACCTAGCGGCCTGGTCCTGGAAAGGCTGGATAAAGGGCCGCATGAAGCTCCCCCGCGTGCTCGGCCGCGAGTTCTGCGGCGAGGTGGTGGAGATAGGCGAGCTCGCCAAAGGCTTCGGAAAAGGCGACTTCGTCTCCGCCGAATCCCATATTTTCTGCGGCCAGTGCTACCAGTGCCGCAACGACCAGCGCCATGTCTGTTCCAACCTGAAGATACTCGGCCTGGACCTGGACGGGGGGCTGGCCGAGTACGCCCGCCTGCCCGCGCGCTGCGCCTGGAAGCATAACGACGAGAGCCTTAAAGAACTGGGCGCCCTGCTGGAGCCTTTCGGCAACGCCGTGCACGCCGTGCAGGTGGAGGACGTGGTGGGCCGGTCCGCGCTGGTTACGGGCTGCGGCCCCCAGGGCCTCTTCGCCATAGCGATAGCCAAGGCCAGCGGGGCCAAGCCCGTCATAGCGCTGGAGGGCTCGGCCTACCGCAGGACGCTGGCGAAAAAGATGGGCGCCGACACGATAATTGATCCCGGCGCCAAAGGCGCCCTTGAGAAGGTCCTCAAAGCGGCCGGCGGACGCGGCGGCGTGGACGCGGTACTGGAGATGTCGGGCGAGCACCGCGCCATAGACCTGGGCCTCAAGGCGCTCAGACCCGGCGGGCGGTTCACCGCCTTCGGGATCCCCGAAACCAACCCCTCGCTGGACTACGCCGGCGGACTGGCCTTCAAGGGGGCCCGCCTCTACGGCATCTCGGGCCGCGAGATCTTCGCCACCTGGTACCGCATGGAGAACCTGCTCAAGTCGGGCGCCGTGGACATACGCCCCGCCGTGACGCACACTCTGCCTTTCGCCGATTACCGCAAGGCTTTCACGCTGATAACCTCCCGCGGGAAGAAATGCGGGAAGGTCATACTCAAACCGTAGCCGGAGGACGCTATGCTTAAGGAGGGAACGATGGGTTTCGAGACTCTCAAATTCGCCGGGGAGGAAGTGGAGGCGCTCCGGAAGGAAGGCCGCTTACTGCGGCCGCGCGTGCTGGAATCGGCCCAGGAGCCGGTCTCGGTCATCGACGGCAAGAAAGTCGTCAACCTGACCTCCAACAACTACCTCGCGCTGGCCAACGACCCCAAGGTCAAGAAGGCCGCCATAGAGGCCATAGAGAAATACGGCGTGGGCTCGGCCGCCGTGCGCACCATAATCGGCACGATGTCGATCCACAAGGAACTCGAGGAGAAATTCGCCGCGTTCAAGCACTCCGAGGCCTCGATACTGTTCCAGAGCGGCTTCACCTCCAACGTGGCCGTCTGCCAGTCGCTGATGTCCACCGACCAGGACCTGCTCATCTCCGACGAGCTCAACCACGCCTCCATCATAGACGGCGCGCGGCTGGCCAGGTCCCCCCGCAGGATCTACCGGCACAAGGACATAAAGCACCTTACCGAAATACTCGAATCCCCCGAGGCCCGCAAGGCCCGGCGCAAGATGGTGGTGACCGACGGCGTCTTCTCCATGGACGGCGACGTCGCCAACCTCGACGAGGTGGTGGACGTCTGCCGCCGCTACGGCGCCTTCGTAATGGTGGACGACGCGCACGCCAGCGGCGTCATAGGCAGGGAAGGCCGCGGCACGGTCAGCCACTTCGGCCTCGACGGCAAGGTCGAGATACAGATCGGCACGCTGTCCAAGGCCTTCGCGGCCGTCGGCGGCTACGCGGCCACCACGCGGGACCTGCGCGATTACCTGGGCTCCGTGGCCAGGCCGTTCCTTTTCTCCAGCTCGCAGCCGCCGTCGGTGGCGGCCTCGTGCCTGGCCGTGCTGGACATACTGCTTAATGACCCGTCGTACCTCAAGCGGCTCTGGGACAATACCGCCTTCTTCAAGGAAGAGATGAAGAAGGCCGGCTTCGACACCGGCGCGTCGGTGACCCCGATAACGCCCGTGATGATAGGCAGCATGGAGAAGGCCGTGGCACTTTCAAAGAAGCTCTTCGATGAAGGCGTCTTCGCCCTGCCGCTGGGCTTCCCCACGGTGCCCAAGGGGCGTGAGCGCCTGCGCACCATAGTCACGGCGGGCCACACGATCAAGGACCTGGAGTTCGCCGTGGAAAAGTTCCGCAAATGCGGCAAGGAGCTGGGGATCATAAGCTGACCTCCTGCCCCTTAAATAAAAAGAGCCGCGGCGCCGCGGCTCTTTTTATTTCCAGGTAAACTCTCAGTGCCTGACGTGGCGCAGCCCGGTGAAGACCATGGCCGCGCCTTTGGAATTGCAGAGCTCCACGCAGGCGGCGTCCTCCACCCAGCCGCCCGGCTGCATCACCGCCTTGACGCCGAAGTTCAGCGCCTCGGCCAGCGTATTGAGCGGCAGCGGCGCGTCGGCCGCCAGTACCACGGGGTCATGCGGGTCTATTATCGGGTGCTTCTCTTTGGCTTTCATCGCGGCCAGCCTGAAGCTGTCGAGCGTGGAAGGCTGGCCGGAGCCTATGGCCACCGTGGCCTGCCCCTGCGCCAGCGCGATGGCGTAAGTGCGCGCGTGCTTGGCCGCCCGCCAGGCCAGCGACAGCGAGGTGTATTCGATGGCCGAAGGCTTGCGCTTGGACACTATCCTGGGGGCCGGCGGCTCGGTCACCGAATCGCTCTCCTCTATCAGCAGGCCGCCCGAAATTTTGTGGACCCCGGCTTCGCCCGCGGAAAGCAGGGCCGAAGGCATGGCGGTTATGCGCAGATCTTCCCTGAGCCGGAGTATCTCCAGCGCTTCTTTGGAATATTCCGGCGCGATGACGCTCTCCACCAGCTCGCCCGAGATGGCCTGGGCGGCCTCGGCGTCCACCGGGCGGTTGAAAGCCGCGGTGCCGCCGAAAGCGCCGCGCGGGTCCGCGCGGAAGGCGGCCCGGAAAGCTTCGGCCGGCGAGACGGCGCAGGCCGCGGCGCAGGGCGAGCGGTGCTTCACCACGGCGCAGGCGGGCTCCTCGAACTCGGCGGCCAGTTCGAAGGCGCAGTCGAGGTCGAGATAATGGTTGAGGTTCAGCGGGAAACCCTGAAACACCGTGGCCGCGTTGAGCCCCCAGGGCCGCGCGCCGCTGAGCGAGTAAAAAGCGGCTTTCTGATGCCGGTTCTCGCCATAGGAAAGGTCACACACCTTCTTCAGGGCCATGGACAGCTCGGGCGGCAGCGCGGCCGCGGCCGACGGGCTGAGGTACTGGGCCACGGTGGCGTCGTAATAGGCGCAGTAGCCCCAGGCCTTGGCGGCCAGCGCGCGCAGGCGCTCTTCCGGCAGCCCGCCGAACTCGCGCAGGGCGTCGAGCACGGCGCTGTAATCGGCGGGGTCGCAGACGACGGCGGTGTCGTGGAAAGAGCGGGCGGCCGCGCGTATGACGGCGGAATTGGAGACGTCGAGGTAATCCGGCAGTTCCTCCAGCGTGAAGGCGTCCTGGCGGACTATCTTGGCGATGGGGTAGAGGTTGCAGACGACAAGATAGGGCTTTTCGATGGCCGCGCGGCCGCCGGCGAGGGCCTTGACCACTTCGGAGGCCAGCGGCGCGGAGTCCGGCACTTCCTCCACGTCTATCTCGGCCTGCCTCAGCAGCTTGAGCGTCGAACCCGACGACCACACCTCGTAGCCCAGCCCGGTCAGGCCGTGCGCGAACTCGGCCATCCCGCTCTTATCGTGCACGCTTATATACGCGATTTTTTCCATGTCGGTGGGGACGTTGTTTAGTTCTTTAGTTTTCGCTGTTTTAGGGGCTTAATAGGGGTCTCTGGAGGGTCGAAAACTAAAGAACTAAACAACGTCCCCTGCCTCAACGTCCCCGATAAGTTCCAGAAATTCCGATTCGGTGAGGACTTTGACGCCGAGTTTTAGGGCCTTGGCCAGCTTGGAGCCGGGATCGGCGCCGGCCACGACGTAGGAGGTCTTGGCGGAGACCGACGAGGTCTCCTTCCCCCCCAGCTCGCGCACCTTCGCCTGCGCCTCGGAGCGCGGCATCGACTTCAGCTCACCGGTAAAAACGAATGTTTTGCCTTCCAGCCGTCCGCCCGAAGAAGCCCGCGCCGGCTCGTCCATGCGCAGGCCCAGCGCCTCCAGCTCCCCTATCATGGCGCGCGTCGCCGCCGACTTTAAAAATTCCGCTATAACTTCGGCGACCACGGGGCCCACGTCCGGGACCTTAGCCAGTTCCTCCGTACCCGCGGACATGAAGGCCTTCATGGTCTTAAAGTGCTCCGCCAGGACCCGGCCGCTCTTCTCTCCGATATGGCGTACGCCGAGCGCGTAGATAAGCCGGGACAAGGGCTGTTCCTTACTCCTGGCGATTTCCGCCAGCAGGTTTTCCGCCTTCTTGTCCTTGAACAGCTCCAGCGCCAGCAGGTCTTCTTTTTTAAGACGGTAAATATCGGGAAAGTTCTTAAGCAGGCCTTTCGCCAGCAGCTGGTCCACGGAGGACTCGCCCAGACCCTCTATGCGCATGGCGTCGCGCGAGGCGAAATGCAGCAGCGAGCGGCGCAGCTGGGCGGGGCAGGAGGGGTTCACGCAGCGCAGCGCGACCTCCTCCTCGTCGCGGAAAAGCTCGGAGGAACAGGAGGGACAGGCCTTGGGAGGAACGATCTCTTTCTCCGAGCCGTTCCGGGCGGAGGCGTCCGCGCGCACCACCTTGGGGATAACCTCCCCGGCGCGTTCTATGACCACCTTGTCGCCGGCCCTGAGACCCAGGCGGACTATCTCGTCGAAATTGTGCAGCGTGGCGCTGGCGATGGTGACGCCGCCGCATTTGACGGGCTCCAGCCGCGCTACCGGAGTGACGGCGCCGGTGCGGCCGACGGAGAACTCCACGCCCAGCACGCGCGTGACGGCCTGCTGCGCGGGATACTTGAAGGCTATGGCCCACCGGGGGCTCCTGGCCGTGAAGCCCAGGCGCTTCTGCTGCTTGAGGGAATTCACTTTCACTACCAGGCCGTCTATCTCGTAGGGGAGCGAAAAACGCTTCTCGGCGTGAGCCTTGTAAAAATCCACCACTTCCGCCGCGGCGGCGCAGAGCTTCCTCACCGACGAGACGGGGAAGCCCAGTTCGCGGCAGCGCTCCAGGTAGTCCCAGTGCGAGGCCGGCTCGGCCCCGGCGGCCAGATGACCGTAGGAATGGGCGAAGAACTTAAGCCTCCGCCGCGCCGTGACGGCCGGGTCCTTCTGGCGCAGCGAGCCGGCCGCGGCGTTACGCGGATTGACCGGCAGTGATCTCTCCTTTTTAGCGGGCTCCTTTTTGGCGGCCGCGAGCGCTTCCCCGACCAGGACCTCGAAGTCGGCCTTATCCATGTACACTTCGCCGCGCACCTCGAAGTCGTCCGGAGCGGCGGCGGAGGCGCCGGTGCCATCGCCGGTCGGCAGGGCCAGGGGCACGGCGCCTATGGTCCGCACGTTGAGCGTCACGTCCTCGCCGGTCTCGCCGTCGCCGCGCGTGGAGGCGCGGACCAGCCGCCCGCCGGCGTATTCGATGGAGCAGGACAGGCCGTCGATCTTGGCCTCCACGGCCAGCTCATAAGGTTCCGCGCCCAGGGCCTTTTTAACGCGCTCATTCCATTCCAGGAATTCTTCCGCCGAATAGCAGTTATCGAGGGAAAGCATCGGCACCTTGTGCGGCACCGGGGCGAAGGTGTTGGAGCGTTCCCCGCCGACGCGGCGGGCAGGGGAATCTTCGGAGGCGTACTGCGGGAAGGAAGCCTCCAGCTCGCGCAGGCGGCGCATGAGGCCGTCGAACTCGGCGTCGGTGAGCTCCGGCCTGTCCAGGACATAATAGAGCCGCTCATGCCGGCGCACTTCGCCGCGCAGGAACAGTATCTCCTCTTCAGGCGTTCGCTGGTGGTTCTGGCGGGGTGTCATTGGCATCGGCCGGCGCCTTGACTGCTCTCGCTATGCTGTCGAGCACGCCGTTGACGAATTTCCCGGATTTTTCGGTGGAATATTTCTTGGCCAGCTCTATGGCCTCGTCTATGATGACAGGAGCGGGGGCGTCGCGCAGTATGGCCAGCTCGCAGACGGCCAGGCGCAGTATGCAGCGGTCGATGACCGCCATGCGGTCTATCTCCCAGTTGCGGCTGGTGGAGCGGATTATGGAATCTATCTGCTGCGTGCTGGAAAAGGTGGTGAGGAAGATGTCCTTGTAGAACTCGAAGACCTTCCCCTCGCGGGCAAAATCGCCTTTCTGGAAAACGGCGAGCACTTCTTCGGGGGTCATGACCCCGGAATCGGTGAGGTAAAGCGACTGAAGGCAGTTTTCCCTGGCTAGGCGTCTCTTGCTCATAAGTTCCTAAGGCACCCCGCCCCGCCCGCGCTCCGCGATTAAAGATCCCGCCCGGGCCCGCCGGGGCTGCGCCTCCGTCGGCCCGTTACGGTTACAATGATAGCAAATAAAGGCAAAATGTTATAAACTTGCGGGTAGCGGCCGGGGGACTATGGGTTAAAAGCGCCGGCCCGACAGGAGGCAAACGATGTACGGATATCTTCCGCTGATAGTTATACTGGCCGTGGTGCTGATAAGCAGCATCAAGGTGCTCAACGAATACGAGCGCGGCGTCATGCTGACGTTCGGCCGCTTCACCGGGGTAAAAGGCCCCGGCGTCATAATCGTCATACCGATGGTGCAGGAGATCTTCAGGATCAGCACCCGCGTGGTCGTCATGGACGTGCCGCCGCAGGACATCATCACCCGCGACAACATCTCGGTCAAGGTCAACGCCGTGGTCTACTTCCGCGTAGTCAACCCGCAGTCGGCCGTGCTCAACGTGGAGAACTTCATGTACGCCACCAGCCAGCTGGCCCAGACCACGCTGCGCAGCGTGCTCGGCCAGCAGGAGCTCGACGACCTGCTCGCGCAGCGCGACAAGATCAACCAGAACCTGGCCGCGATACTCGACCAGCACACCGAGCCGTGGGGCATCAAGGTGTCCAGCGTCGAGGTCAAGAACGTGGACCTGCCGCAGGAGATGCAGCGCGCCATAGCCCGCCAGGCCGAGGCCGAGCGCGAGCGCCGCGCCAAGATCATCCACGCGGAAGGCGAGTTCCAGGCTTCGCAGAAGCTGGCCGACGCGGCCGCCATAATCGGCAGCCAGCCGGCCGCCATACAGCTGCGCTACCTGCAGACGCTGACCGAGGTGGCCACGGATAAGAGTTCCACCATACTCTTCCCGATACCGATAGACATGATAAGCCAGTTCCTCAATAAGAAGAGCCAGAACTGACGGGAACAAAAACAAACAGAGAGGGCAGGGAGCCGTAACCGCGGGCCCTGCCCTCCCTTTTTAAAGACATGGCGGGCCTCTACATACACGTCCCTTTCTGCCGCTCCAAGTGCGGCTATTGCGATTTCTATTCCGTGCCCGGGGCGGACGAAAGCCTTGTCGACCGCTGGCTGGCGGCGCTCGAAAACGAGGCCTCTTTCTACCGCGGCTTCAGGGCCGACACGCTCTTCATAGGCGGCGGGACCCCGAGCTCATTGTCCCCGTCGCAGCTGAGCCGCTTGCTGGAGCTGGCCCGTTCTTTAGCGGCCGGCGGGAGTTTCGCCGAGGCGACGATAGAGATAAACCCGGGCAGCCTCGACGCCGACAAGGCCGCGGCCATGGCCGCGGGCGGGCTGAACCGCGCCAGCCTCGGCATGCAGAGCGATTCACCGCGCGTGCTGGAGACTCTCCGGCGGGAACCCGGAGATTTCAGGGCCGCGTTCCGGGCGCTCCGGGAGGCCGGTTTCGCGAACATCAGCCTGGACCTGATGACCGGCGTACCGTCACAGACTGAGGATGAAGTACGGTCGGCCCTGGACTCGGCGCTGGCGCTTGAGCCGGAGCATATCTCGGTATATCCGCTGGAAGTGCACGGCGGCACGGATGGTACGGGGACACCATGCGGCATGGTGTCCCCCGCCAATGCGGCGGGCCTGTCCGAGGATCCCGACGGCGCGGAGGCAGCCTGGCGGCTGATATCGGCGGAGCTGGAGAAGGCGGGTTACGCCCGCTACGAAGTGTCTAATTTCGCGCGGCCGGGCCGGGAATGCCGCCACAATCTCAATTACTGGCGGGCCGGAGATTACCTGGGTCTCGGCCCGGCGGCGGCCTCTCACTTTTCAGGCCTGCGCTACGCCACGGCGCACAGCCTCGGGGAATATTGCGCCGCACTGGAGGACGGGCGCCAGCCGCCGCGGTTCTCGCTGGAAGACCTCTCCCCGCGCCAGCGCGCCGGAGAGCGCATAATGCTCGGCCTCAGGCTGGCTGAGGGAATTGAAGCGGCGGACCCTATATTTATAGAATTTAGGCAGGAACTCGAAGAGCTCCTGGCCGCGGGGTCGCTGAAGCTGAGAGACGGCCGGGCAAGGGTACCGGAAAAAGGGCTGTATGTCGCCAACTCCGTCCTGTCCCGTTTTGTCTGAACGCATATGATCAAATTCAACCGGGCCCGTTTCTGGATACGCAAGGACAGGGAATCCTATTTTCTGCCGGGAGTACTGCTGGCCGCCGTCATAGGAGGCTTCGTCTCCTCCTACTGGCATTTCACGGACATCCTAAGCACCCGCCCGGCGATCAGGCGCTCCGCGACCGCCCCTCCCTCCAAATCGGGGGAACGGATCAGGGACACCCAGTTATACACCGCCCCCGCCGTCAGCACCACCCGCTACTACCAGGTCGAGGAGCATCTTCCCCGGATACCGGACCTGCCGGAGGACGCCTATGAGGGGGAATAGCCTGCTGGGCGCCGCCGTGCTGCTGCTGTTCGCCGCCGCCGCGGCTCCCGCGCCGGCGCAGGAGCGCCGGCTGGGAGAGGCGATGCCGGTGGTCGAGGAGCTAGACCCCGGTGAGATGGAGACAGCCGCGAAGCAGATAGAGCTGGCGTACGAGGACGCCGTCATAGTGGAGGACCCTATGCGCGGCACCATAATAGTCTCCAAGTACCGCTGGAAGAACTGGGTCGCCAGGGCCGTCTACCTGCTGCTTATCAACATCGCTCTCATTATACTGATAATCTCGCTTCCCAAGAACGAAGAGCAGAACATCCTTATCTCCTACTTCCTTTCCGGCGCGGGGTTCACGCTGGCGATCTGGGTGCTTTTCTGCGCCCTGCTGCTGGTCAAATGGGGCAACGCGGCGGCCGCGATGATCTTCCCCCTCTCGCTGCTGATGTTCGTAACGTCCTACATAGTTTTGATGCGGATAAAGAAGTCCGACATTTCTCTCGCGGAGATAAGGGAGTCTTTCAAGAAAATGGCCGGGGCCAAAAGCGAGGACCAGCGCCTCTCCTCGGTATACGGCAAACCCGGCGACTGGCCCGACGAGGATTTTATAAAACTGCCCTGAACCGGGAGAGGGCTGAAATGAAAAGAGCCGCCTAAAGCGGCTCTTTTCATTTACGGGGGACGGGGCTCAGAACTTCATCGAAAAGCCGAAGCGGTGGATGTCGCCCAGTTCGCCGAAAGGCGTATAGGCGTAGTCCAGGCCGATGCCCGAATTGTTTATACCGAAACCCAGCGCCAGGCCCGTTACGGCGCCCAGGTTGGAGGTGTCGTAGCCGAACTTGTAGCCCCCGCGCAGCGCGAAGCCATCGCGCAGCCAGTACTCGCCGGCGAAGGAGGCGTAGAATTTCTCGTCGGCGAAATACTGGTTCACCTCGGCCATCAGGTTAGCGGCCCCGGACCAGCGGTAGAGCATACCGGCCCGCAGGTTTATCGGCAGAGGGTCGCTTTCGTCCACGAACTTCATCGCCGTGCCCAGGTTCTGCAGGACCAGCGAGAAGTTGGTCTTCTCCGTGAAGCGGTAGAGCGCGCCGGCGTCCACGGCGAAGGCCATGGCCGACTTGTCGTCCAGCTCCGAGCGGATGAACTTGGCCGCTAAGCCGAAGTCCAGGTCGTCCATGGAACCCGCCAGCACGTCCCTGGAGGCGTGGGCGAAGGAGACGGCCATGTCGTTGGCCCCGAAGGTGCCCAGCGAGGCGACGGCGTTGGCGTTGTCCGTGGCGCCGTAGCGGTTTATATCGGAGACGGTCAGCAGCGAGACGCCCACGCCGAAGCGGCGGCCGCCCATTTCGCCGGTATAGGAGAGTTCCCCGGTCCTGACGTCCTGGAAGTAGGTGGCGAAGCCCAGGCCCGCCTGGCTGCCGGTCTGCGAGGCCAGGCCCGCGGGGTTGACGAAGACGGCCCCCGAGTCGTCGGCCAGGGCGCTGTAGGCGCCGGCCAGCGACGCCGCGCGCGGGCTCATCGACATCTTCAGGAAGTTGGCCGCCGTAGTACCCGGCCCGGAGGCGAACAGCGCTCCGGGGAGGCACAGCGCCAGCGTTGAAACCAGTATCTTTTTCATAAATTACCCCTGCCGACTTTCCTTAAGTAGTCCCGCTCCGCGCTCACTTTATTATCGCCATCTTGTGGGCCTTGCCGGTCAATTTCTCTCCGTTTACGAAGGGAAGCAGGAAATACACGCCCGAGGCGCATTCCTTGTTCTTGTCGTTGCGGCCGTCCCACTCGCTGTAGTAGAGCTTGCCGCCGGCCAGGTTCCCCATGTCCAGAGTGCGCACTTTTTCGCCGGCCAGGTTATAGATAACGAACTTGACATTGCCGCCCTTGCCCGCGGGCAGGTTGAACTTCAGCACCGTGCCGCTGGTCTGGTAGGCGCCCGCGGCGGCGAGAGCGTCGGCGCTCAGCGTGACGTTCTTGCTCTTGAGATCGAACGGGTTGGGCAGGTTGAAGATCTCGAACGCGCCGCTGTAGGCGTCTTTGCCCGTGGTAGGCGGGCCGGTCATGACCGCGAACCGGCCGCTCTGGGGAGCGGGCGTCGCGGACGGGACATAGCGCCCGTTGACGACCGCGCTCATGCCCATGCGCTTGCGGCCAAGCGGGGTATCGGCGGAGTTTGTGCCTTCATAAGCGGACCCGAGACTTGCCACATCCACGGAAACAACGCCGGTCATCGGGTCCGCGGTGTAATTGCCCGGGACTTCTTTCCATAAACCGGAAGCATCATTGTACTGATAAATCCTCAAGACCCCGGTGTCCACAACCTTCTCCTTGTCGTACTTTAAGGTTAGTGTGAACGGCTTGTTTGGCTGGGCATTGGAAAGGTCCATGTTATAGACCTCGGAAGCCATAAGGCTCCGGACAGACGCCTCTATAGTCAGGCTGCCCTTGGCGGTCTTCACCGTGCGCACATTAGGCAGCGCGCTGAAGAAACCACCGATCAGATTGGAGAAGTCGGCCGTGCCGGAAGAGGTGGTAAGAGCGCCCGCGTCCAGCTCCAGACCGGAGTATTCCTCTCGCTCGGCGTCCATGCTGATTTCGCCGCCGGCTATGGCCTCGTCCTGGATGTACTGCTCGGTCCTGGCCTCACTGGTCTTATCGTAAAGGACGTTTTTTTCCATCCTGTTGTCGCCGTCGCCGGCCGCCACATTGACCGTGTAGTACTGATTGTTGCCTGAGACGGTGAACTGGCCCAGGTAACTGTTGTTGGGGCCGGGCACAAGCGCCATGCTGACCGCGCCGGCGGGGTCAAAGACTTCCCCAGGATTGTATTTGCACACCGGAGCCGCGACCAGCCGCTTGGGGCTCTGTATAACAACATCCACCTTGCGCAGGGAATCCGGCGATTTTCTCACCTTTACCATTATCTGCGGCGGAATATCCCTGAGCACTATATCGTTTATGACGGTCTCGCCCTCAAGGGCTTTTATCTCCAGCGTTTCCGGCGTCTTACCTTCGTAAAAAGCCGAGATCCTGTAAGTGTGGCCGGGGATGACGCCGTTAATCTCGTAATCGCCGCTTTCGTCGGTCTGCGCCTCCAGTCTGGGCAGGTATGCCTTGGGGGCTGCCACGTTCATGGTTTCGTCGTAGCCCATCAGCTTTATGCCGGCTCTGGTGGAAGGAGACGGGAACTTGCCAAGGAAAACCCTGCCCGTTATCCTGGAGACCGAAGGCAGCAGATCTATCCCGAACCTGGCGGAGTCGCTGCCGGCCAGCGAGGTCTTGCGGCCGGCCTTGACGAAGCCGTCCCTCGCCGCTTCCAGGCGGTAGATGCCGCTCGGGAGATTGGCGAAGGAAAAATTGCCGGAAGAATCCGTTACGGCGAATTTTTCCACTATCCTGTGTTTCAGGTAGACTGTCACGTCCTTAAGCGCCTCGCCGGTTGCCGAGCTCTTTACCACGCCGGTTATGGCGCCCGCGATAATATTCTGGCCGTCGAAGTTGAAATTATAAGTCTTGTTCGCCGGCAGCTCTATCTCCCTGGTCAGGGGCGGATAGTTGGGATTGACGAATACCGCCGTGTATCTGCCCGGCGGCAAGCCCCAGATCAAATACCTTACAGGGTTGGCCGCGATGGCGTCTTCGATGAGTTTCTTGTTTTTACCGGTAATGCCCGCCATAAATCCCGGGAACGCTTTCTCGTCCGGCATGGCATGGCCGAAGCCGCGCAGATCCCCGGCCGTGTCATAGAGCATGACCGCCGGTATAAGCGGCATGATTTCGGAGTCAAAGTTGGCGAATATCCTTTCATAATCCGGGCCGGTGAAGATTTTGGAGCCTGCAACGGTCCCCCTGATCTCGCCCTGGCCGATGGAGCCGAGTATGTTTACCGGTATCGGCTGCCCGGGCGAGCCGAGGCCGGGATTGGAGTCGGATTTCTGCACGGCTGTGTTTTTAGCGCGGCCGATGAAATTCGCGAACTGGTAATAGCTGACCGGATCATTCGGATCCCCATCCCCGGGATTATACCCGGCCGTAACCAGCAGGTAGAAGTCGTACTGGCCCGGCGGCAGGTATTTCCTGTCCCACACGCCTGCTGCGGCATCGTAATCGAAGATATATTTCGGCTCCTTAAAGAATAGTTCGGTCATATTCCTCTGGTTCATCTGGAAGCCTGAGGGTACGCCTATAACCTCATACTTCCAGGCGCCTGTGGAAAGCGCCGGCAGACCGGAGATCTGCGGCTGCACCACGAGGCCGTCCTCCAGACGCAGTTTGATTTCCGTCGTTTCGCCGGCGGCCACTACGATATCGCCCAGTTCGGCCGGCGGCCAGCGGAAGCCGGCGCCCCTGGGATTTACTCTTACGGTATATCTGCCGGCCGCCAGGTTCGGGAATTCAAAACCCCCGTACTCATCCAGGCCGGTCCCCTGATAGACCTGCACATTCTGGCCGGCCACTCCTATATCGGCCCAATATCCGGTCGGATCATTTTTGTCGTCGCTGTAGCGGGGCCGGAAGCTGGTGCCGTCCGGGAGCCTGAGAACGCCTTTCAACGCGCCGGCCCTGGTAAGCGTAAAGTCCATGCTGGCGGTATTGGTGATGGAGGACAGATTGACCTGGTCGTTGAAGGAGGAAGCCTGCCCCCACTCCGTTGAATAGATCCTGCTCCAGTAGGCGGCGCCGGTGGAAAGCGTCACGCTGTAAGTGGCGACATTTGTCGTAAAAACCCCGGAAACGGAAGCAAAGCCCAGCTTTTGATCCATGCAGCCGCCATAGCACTGCTCCATGACCATAACGATTACCGGCGAAGAAGCGGAGATTTCAAGCGGGTAGGCGGCGGTCACGGTATAGGTTGTGACAAAAGTCAGGCTGCCGGTCAGCGTACCCGCCGTGTTGGCGGCGGTGGAAGACATGATGTTGAAGATGGCGGAGCCGGCGGAGAGACATTCGCCGAGGTTGTTAAGCGCCCAGGTCCGGCCCGCTTTGCATTGATTAGTGGAAGGGTTCAACGGCGCAACCGCCCCCTGCGAGGAGATGACGATTCTTATATCGTCGCCCGGGTCCGCGAGGTTGTTGCCCCGGTTGAGATCTCTCCAGATGCCCATGAATTCCGCGTACAGCCGCACATTGCCGTCGGTCAGGCCTGTTATGGCGAATGAACCGTCGGCGCCCGTGTTTACTTTTGCGTCGGTCTGCATGGCGTTATTGCCCCGGTAGGAATCGTTGCCGGAGGAATACCAGTTCCAGTCGCTGTGGGCCATGACACGGGCGTTCGGCAGGGGCATGCCGTTATATTTGAGAATGCCGGTCAGCGTATAAGTGGCGGGCTGCAGCACATATTCCCTGTAGACGGTGGCGTTGAGCGCCGCGCCATAATAATCCCAGGCGTTCCTATGGCCCGCTTTTCGTATCCATATATCGCCAGTACTTATGGGGAGGCTATAGAAAGAAACCTGGCCGTTTACATCGGTCATATTCTCGTAGCGCGGCCCGCTGCAGCCGCCGGTTCCGCATGTCAGCTGCGAAATTTCTACCCGGACCCCGTCCAGCGGAGCGCCCTGCGTGTTCCTGACTACGGCCCGGAAGGAAGGCGGCGTCGTGGAAGTGTTCAAATCGAAACCGATCATGGAAACGGCGCTGGTCATATCCACCGTGTAGGTATTGGTGCCTGGAAAAACCCTGTCCAGGTAGACGGTTATCGCCTTATTCCTGCCGGGAATATTGATATTGACGCCGTAAACCCCGGCCGCGGCCGGAGGCACGTTATGGATGGGGAACGCCGTGTTCAGGGCCGTGGATCGGCCTATGCCGTAAGCCGTTTTTTCGCCGGTCTTTGCATAGAACACTTCGGCCATGGCGTAATCGCCGCCGACCATACCGCTTGAGATATTAATGTGCAGCGTGTTCGTGCTGTTCTCGGTTGCGGCTCTGGGATAGAGTTTGTACTGCCTGGTGGTGTCGGCCAGAAAATCGACCATGAAGCTGCCGTAAGGGTCCATCATCTGGTCTTTTATGGTCGGCTTGTAGCCGGGCGTGGAGATGCCTATGAAATACTGAAAACCCGCGGGCAGCCGCGCGGCGTATCTGCCGTTTGAATCGGTGGTGCCTGTTGAGATCAGCGCCGGGTTCACGCCGCCGGTAGCGTCAAAAGGCAGGATTATAAGGCCGGTACCGGCCATCGGCGTGGAGACGTTCAGAGCGGACACGGAACTTATGAAAACCGTGAGCATCGGATTGGTATTTGAGAAAATCGGCTGTCTGTAGCGGTAGATGCCATAGCCGTTGTTAAAGCTTCCGCCCACATAGACAATACCCATAGAGTCCACCCGCACGTCAAAACCGACTTCATGGGAAGACCCCGAGGCGTTGAAAGTCCTGGTCCAGATGGTATCGCCGGTTTCACTGTATTTCCTTATAAAGAGGTTCTCGCCCTGGTTAATGTCCCAGCGCGATTCCGAGCCGGTAACATAAACGCCGCCCAGGGCGTCGGTTGTAACGCCATAACCGACGTCGTGATTATTACCGGGATCGTTATAAGTGCGCTGCCATACCTTATTGAGCGAGGAGTCGTATTTGGCGACCAGTATATCATTGCCCTGCGTCACAGAGTCATTGATAGTGCCTGTGATATAGACATTACCCTGGCCGTCGGCCGCCACGCCGTAGCCGTTATCCCAGCCATTGGAAGCCCCGTTTATGGTGGCCGAGGAGACAAGTGTAAGATTGGCGCTGTATTTACCCAGCCAGATATTGGCGCCCTGCCCCGCTGTCTCTACCGAACCGACCGCGTAAACCATGGTGGCCGTGGAATCAAAAACTATGCCCGCGCCCTCGGTATAACCGCTACCTGTACCGTTTACGGTAACTGAACTTATGACCGAGCCGTCGAAAGAGTTAATCCTGCCTATGAATATATCCGGACTTGCCGCCGGTTTTCCGGCGCTGCCTATCACATAAACAATGCCCGGGGTGCCGGTCGCAATGCCATAACCGTTGTCATTTTCGCCTGAATAGTCATAAGTCCTGTACCACAGCCGGTTCCCGGCTGAATCGTATTTTATAACCAGGATATCCTGCTTTGTGGGCGAATCCCAGGACCCCTTGCCGCCGGTCACATAAATATTGCCGGAGGCGTCCAGCGCCACAGCGCGGCCTTCCAGATTCTCATTGGCCGCGCCGCCGAAGAACTTTGTCCACTGTACGGACAGATCCGGATTGTATTTCCTCAGGACTATGACGCCGCCGCCGCCGGGTACGCCGGACTGATTGGCGACCGCGTAGAGATAGCCGTTCGCGTCCCTGGTTATTTTATTTCTCCAGCCGGAAGTCTGATTGATAGTGAATATCCTGCTGTCGGGGTATATGGCCGCGCTGTCGGAAACCACGGGTGTGTTGGGGTAGGAAGAGGGCGTGCTGGTGATAACCACGGGTGTCTGCGAAGGATAGGGTTTATAGCAAGCCTGAAAATAATAAAGCGGCGATATGATTCCCCCCGCGGCGTTTCTGCCTGCGTCCAGGCTGGGAACAGCCAAAGTCCGGAAAGAGCCGCTCATGACGGTCTGCGTGGTAACGCGTATCACCTGGGCGGACGCGGTGGACCAGACCACGCCTGAAAAAGTGCTGTACTGCACGTAATAAGTTGAGCCCGCGGGCAGTTCCGCCGCCGTGGCCCAGTAAACCTCGGCCGAAGCCGGTGTACTGCCGGGCCTAGCCAGCAGACCGAAATAAGGCGGACTGAACCGGTACAGGCCCGGGGAACCGTTAATGGTAACACCCGCATAAATCCTGCCGGCATTGTCAACGATAACGGAATGCGCGCGTTCATTCAGGGACTGGCCCGCGTCAAAAGTTTTGGACCACACGGTATTAAGGGTGACAGGGTCGGCTTTTACCACGCGGATATTGTCGCCCTGGTTGATGATGTCGCCGCGCGTTTCATAACCGGCCGTATAAATATACCCGCCGGCGTATGTTACGCCGAAGTTCATATCGCCGCCGCCGCTCACATTGTTATGGGTTGAGGCAAGAACAAGCGCGCCGGTCGTGCCATTGTCCTGATACTTACCGAGCCAGGCGTCGCTGAAGGTCGACGCTTTAAGCCTGCCAGCCACATAAATGTAGTTGGTGGTAGTGTCCACGGCCACGCTGTAGCCGCTATCATCACCCGTTAAGCTATGACTGGTGGCGGCGGTCCAGAGCGGGGAACCGTTCACCTGATTGTATTTATGCAGAAAAATATCGCTGTCTGTGGTAGACACGCCTTTTTTGCCGGTAACATAAACCGCGCCGCCGTACAAAGCAATGCCTTCGGCCGTGTTACTGCCGACGGCGACCCAGGGGAAAGTGGATGTCCAGATATCGGCGCCCGCGGATGAGTATTTCATCAGTAGCGCGCGCAGCGGGTTCCCGGCCCCATAGGACTCCTGGCCGGCGGCGTAAACCGCCCCGGCGGTATCAACCGCCACGGCGTAATAAGCGTCAATGCCGTCTGCCAGGCCGTTATAGGTCCTGGACCAGGCGAGAGAGCCGTCCGAATTTATTTTTGCCGCGAAAGCGTCAAAAACGCCCGGGCCGGGGTTTTCCCTGCCTGCTACATGGAAATTACCGGAAGCGTCCAGCGCAAGTCCGTTTATATCGTAATTAGCGCCGCCGGGACGGTTATAGAATCTGGTCCATAAAAGACCTCCCGACGGATCATACTTCCTGACGGCATAGCCGTCGCCCATATTCGGCATGTTGCCGAAGGCCAGATAGCTGTTGCCGGTTGCGTCGCGCGCTATCGGCGCGCTATTGGACCAGCCGCTGAGCGCTATATTCAAAGAACCATCGGGTAAAGCCGCGGCAGCGTCGGAAATAAAGGGGGTTTTGGCGGTGGCGGTTGAGGTGGTTCCCATCGGCTGAAAATTTATCCCGTTGGTTGAGGTCCACACTTTGAAATAATATTCGGGGGAGGTTATATTGCCGATTGCGTCCCTTGAGGTTTGAAGCCCGCCTATCGTCTGGTTCTGAAAAACGCCGCTGAGGACTTGAGTGGAGACGATGATATTACCGGCGGCCAGGGGGTTCCAGGGACCGGTCGGGGACGATGAGGCCTGCGCGTAATAAGACGAGCCGGCTGGAAGATCCGTGGTGTAGTTCCAGGAAAGACCGACCGAGCCGGCATAAGGCCCGTGATAGGCCGAAAGCGAAGACGAAACGGGGCCCTGGTCATAATAGTAGACGCCCACTGACATGCCGAACCGACCGATGACATTGACCGTGCCGGCGCTGGAAACCTTGATGCCGTAGCCTACACTAGTGGTGCTGAACACTATGTGATTAACGAGCCCGCCGCCGGGGCCGTATTTCCCGACCCATAAACTATCGGACACCTGGCCGCTCACATAGATATTGCCGAAATTGTCCGACGCC
This sequence comes from Elusimicrobiota bacterium, assembly GCA_009773155.1. GTDB lineage: Bacteria > Elusimicrobiota > Elusimicrobia > Elusimicrobiales > UBA9959 > UBA2231. The sequence goes on along the minus strand of WOVA01000016.1, from coordinate 13,194 downwards.
GCTCCGTAGGCGGCATCATAGCCGTTGGCCGGGCCGTTATGGCTCCGGGTCCAGAGCAGATTGCCGTTGGCATCGTATTTTCCGACCCAGATATTATTGGCCTGGTTCAAATCATATCTGTCCTCGCTGCCGGCGACAATCACACTGTTTAAGTTGTCCACGGCGACGCTGTAGCCGTTATCCCAGCCATTGGAGGGGCTGTTATAAGTCCGGGTCCATAACACGGTTCCGGCGGCGTCGTATTTCCTTACCCAGATATTGTTGCCCTGCAGCAAGTCGTTTCTATCCTCGCTGCCGACTACAATAACATTGTCCGATTTATCCACGGCCACGCCGTAGCCGTCATCCCAGCCGGAAGGGCTGTTATAGGTCCTGGTCCAGAGCAGATTGCCGCCGGCATCATACTTCCCCAGCCAGATATCGTTATTGACGCCGTTATAGATACTGCCGGCCACATACACATTACCTGAAGCGTCCACCGCCACGTCTCTGGCTTCGTCCCCGCCGGGATTGTGATATACCTTATGCCAGAGCAGGTTGCCGGAGGCGTCATATTTCCGTAAAAATATATTAGCGTCCCACGCCGCATTGGACTCGCGGCCGGCCATATAAACGCCGGAAGCGTCCGCGGCCACAGCCGGGGCCGAAAGACCAAAAGGACTGTTATAGAACCGTTCCCACAACAGGATCTTGTTCGGCGAAAATCTGGCGAGCCGTACGCCGCCGCCCGTGCTGGTTACTACATAAAAGTTGCCGGCCGGGTCCAGGACGGGTTTGGACTGCCAGGCATTGCCGTCAAATGAAACAAGAGCGCCCCCCACCGCCGGGCTTGAAGAAGTTAAAACCGTTGCCGGAGGGACATTAACCGAAGTCGATAGGGAAGAAACGCCGGAAGAGATGCCGGACGGCACATTTGAGGTGCCGACCCAGACACGAAAAAAGTAGCCGGATCCCGGGAATGGAGTGGCGCCGTCCCTGCCGACATTGACGCCCGCGATGTAAGAACCCGCGGAGGGCGCTGTTACCGGGGGGGTGAAAAAAACAATCTGCGCGCTGGCAGTACTCCAGCCGATATCCGCCGTATTGTATTGTATGTACATGGTGGCGCCCGATGGAAGATTTTCCGCATAATTCCAGGATAAATTCACAAGTCCCGGCGCTGGATTGGGCGCCGCGGTAAAACCGCTCACATTCAGCGGCGCGGCGGCCGCGTTAAAACAAAACCCCCACGCCGCTATCAGCACCAAAGCCGAAATCGCAGTTTTTAATTTGAACATATTAATTATCTCCTTAAAACGAAGGAAGACCTCCACAGTCAGAACTCCCACTCCACGCCGGCCAGGTAGGTGCTTGCCTTATAGTTGTACCTGTAATTATCCTCGTAGCGCATATTGGAATCGGAAAGCTGGTAGTTAAAGGCGCCGCGGGCGTAGAAGCGGTTGAAGATCGGGTACCTGGCCGAGATGGAAGTCAGCCAGTAGGTCTGGTCTATCTCCGAACCGCCATAGGCGCCGTTGACGGCCTGCGCCAGGCGGCCGAGGTAGAAGACCTTGCGCCATTCCAGGCCGAAGCGGAACTGCGAACCGTTCCTGAGGGCCAGCGTCAGGGCCGGGGTCAGCGAGATATCCATATAACTGTAATAGTCATCCATATACTTCTGGCGGGTGGAATCGTAGGAGCCCTGATTGGAGCTGAGCCAGCCGAGGCGGGCGGCGGCGCTGAGATAGACGGGCCTGAGGCCGCGGCTGGCGCTGAACGACAGGTTCTGGATATAGTCCGAGCGCTTGTCGCTCCTGAAAGGCGACTGCCCTACCGCGGGATTGGCGGCCACCGCCTGGTCGCCGTAATGCCGCCAGGTGACGTCGTAGGAGGCCTTCATGGCCAGCGGCTCGGGGAACCAGGCGTAGGAGAAGGCCAGGCGGTGGCCGACATTGTCCAGCGGGTTCTTGCCGGCATTGGTCGAAAGCTGGTTGAAAGTGTCGGTATCTTTGAAGACCGACTGCGAATTGGAGAGCAGCGTGGCGTAGTTGCCGTAGGTTACGCTGAAGAAGTCGTAGGACCCGGTGAAAGTACCGTGCGGCCGCTCCCGCTCGGCCTCGAAACCGAATGAGAAAGTGTCGTAGTTGAAAAGCCCGTCGCCCCAGCTCTCGTCTTTGGTTTCGCGGACCAGCGCCTTTGAATAGGAGACGCGCGGCTTATACCTGTCGAAATCGCGGGTATGGATATACTTCAGCGAGAGGGAATGGGACTGGCGCTGGCGGGTCAGCACGCCGCCGCCGGCCAGTTCCTGCACGTCCTGGGTGCCGGAATAATTGCCGGAATAGACGGGGATAAGGTCGTGGCCTTCGCCAAGGGTTATGGCCGGGGAAAAATAGGCGTCGGCGCGCCCCTCGAAAGAGGCGGCGTCGGAGTCGAGGAAGTATTTTCCGCCCAGCAGGTTGAAGCTGGCTACCGGCGTGATCTTCATCTCGGCCGCGAGAGGGGCGGCGGCGCAGACGGCTATAAGGGCCGCTAAAATTGGGGTTTTTCTCATATCTCTCCGGTATCCTTTATTCGAACCTGATCATGCCGATGTCCTTGAGCAGCTTGGCGGAGTACAGCAGGTCTATGGTGCGGCCGCCGAACAGCGAGCTGATATAGACGCGCTCGAAGTTGAGCCGGTCGGTCATCCGGTCCACGGTCTCGCCGCCGGCGAGCCCCCCGCCGAAGTCGCCGGCGGAGAGTTTTTTGCCGTCGTCGAAAAGGACGAAGTCCTCCGCGGCTATCCAGGTGCCGTCGCTATAGGTGTTCTTCACATACGTATGAAAAGTGTCGGAACCGGAGGGGAAGGATTGCGGGCCGCCCGTAGGCGCGCTCCCGCCCAGGTAGGTGATGGAGCCGTGCGTGTTTTTGGCGACATTGTAGTTGGTCTTGGCCCAGAGTTCCTTGCCCAGGCCGCCGTTGTCGCCGGCCTCGGCCGGGCCGGCGGCGTAGAACTTATAGGTGCCGAAGACCAGATTATAGGCCGGGTTCGTAAGGCTGCCGTTGTAACTCATCGCGCCGTTCAGCGCGTCCTCGGTGACCTTGTCGGTGGTATTGCTCATGACGCTGTTCATCCCGGTCAGCCAGACCGATGGCGCGGTCGGGCCCGCCGAGGTAATCATATTTGCGGTGACGGCCGAGAGGTCGGCCGGCAGGGCGGTATTGAAAGTGAAGAGTATCTTGCCGAAGTCGAAGCGCTCGCCGCGGGTATTGAGCGCCACGTACTTGAACTGATTGCCGGCCGGCCGTATCGTGTATTCCTCCATGCGTACGCGCCGGCCGAAGGCGTCGACGGCGGTCTTGCGGTTCTGGTATTCGGCGGACTGCATCTCGGCCTGGGCCTGCGCCACGACGGCGTCTTTAGAAATCTCGGTATAAATTTCCCTGCGGGCCAGCTCGCGCGCGCCGGAGAGAGAGGCGTCGTCGCCCGACGGAGGGTCCGGGTTGACTACTGGCTGCTGCACGCCGCCGCCCATCTCCACCCTGGTCGTCTCGCCCTCGCGCACCAGTGCGGTGCGGCCGGCGGCGTCGCCGACCAGGACGCTGCCCTCGCTGACTTCCACGGTGGTATTGCCCTCGCCGTCCACGCCGGTGGTGTAATCCGTGCCGCGCACGGCGCAGACCGCCGACGGGGTGCGGACCTCGAACCTGCGGGAGAATTTCTTCACCCAGGAGCGCATGCGGCCGGAGGCCAGGCCGAACACGGATTTCTCCTTGTCCTCGGCGGAAAGCGTGAAATTGGAGAGCGGGGCGACCTTGACGCGCGAGCCGTCGTCCATGTGTATCTCGGCCATGGAGGCGCGGGCGGTGCGCATCTGCATGCCGGCGGTTATGGTGAAGCGGCCGCCGGCGGGGACCCGCTCCCAGGCGTCCTTATCCGTCTTGCGGTATTCCACCAGTCCCTTGTGCTCGTAGATATAGGCGGCGCCGCACCAGCCGGCCGAAACCAATAAAATGACTAAGGACGCGAGATAGCGCATATTGCCGCTCCTTGGAATTTTGCCGTTGAAATCCGGATATTTTCCCCGCGGCCCGATGTCCGCGGGCCCCGTATCTTCCCCATAGAGGAATTGTATACAGTTGGGAGAGGCTAAGTCAACACGGAAAGCGTGTAACTTTGTATACAGCGCTAGGGCTCGCTACGAGGCGCGGCCGGTCGTATAACTCCCGGCACCTGGGGCGCCGGAGGCGCTGTTCCGACGAACGCGCATACCGGGGGTCTGTAAGTGAGGAGCAACGAAGGAACCGGACAAAGACGGGCCTCCCCCAAGGGGCTGAGCGCTTTCCGGCCGCAACGGCGTCAGTCGTCGCTTGCATAGTAAAACTATTGCGCACTTCTCCTTCCTTGTTCCGGCCATAAATCGCTCAGCCAAATTGCGCCAGTTATTTCGTAGCGAGCCCTTACCGTCCCACGCCGCGGAGATAGTCCTCTACCGCTTTCTTTTTTTCTTCGGGATAGGGCTCCCTGAGCGATTCCAGCACGCGGCGGCGCAGCTCCTCGGGCGGCACATAACTGTCCCCGCCGGGCACGCGCGCCCGCCCGCCCGGCACGCCGGGACCGGGGACGCCCTGCCGCATGGCGTCCCCGGCCGATGCGCCGCCGGGGCGGGACAGGGCGGACATGGCGGCGGAATAATCCATGAAATCCTTGGCGCCCTTTTCCAGTTCCTTCAGGGCGGCGTCCTGCGCCGCCAGCGCCGCGTCGAAGTCGCGGCCTTTAAGAGCCACGGCCGCGGCGGACATATGGCCCGCGGCCGCGCGGATCGTTTCGGCCGGGCCGCCGCCGAGCGAGGGGTATTCCCCGCCCGCGGCCGCGGCCCGCTCCGCCAGCGCCGCGGCCCTTTGGACCAGCGATTCCTGGCGGCCGGCGGCCGTATCAAGGAAGGCGATATCGTCCGTCTCCAGCAGGGCCATGGCGGCCGCGGCCTCTTCAAGGGCGGAGGCCTGGGCTTTCAGATTTTCGAGGAAAGGTCCGGAACCGGCCGCGGTCGAAATATCCAGCAGCCTCTCCGCCGCGCGTATCTTCAGCAGCGCCCCGGCCGGCAGGCCTGCGGCGGACAGGGCGGCCGCTTCTCGTACGGACGTCGAGGCGGCCTCTACTCCTCCGGAAGCGGACAGCCAGGCCGCGGACAGCGACGAGGCGCGGGCCAGCGGCCGCGCGGCCGCGGCGGCCCGCCTGGCCAGCAGCGAATCATGGCGGGAGCGGGTGTCCTCCAGCAGCGCGGCCTGGGCGGAGGCGAGTTCCCTCACGGCCGCGGACAGCGCCTCGGCTTCGGCGGAGGCGCGCGCCTGCGGCGAGGAGGCCGCCAGGTCCTCCCTCCTTTCGGCGGCCACGCGCCTGGCCTGGGCCAGCCGCTCCAGCAGGCGGCCGGCCTTTTCGATGGCGGAGTCCAGGTCGCCGGCGGCCAGGTCTCCGGCTATGCCGTCGGCCAGGTCCATGGCCGAGCCTAGCGGCAGTCTGTAGACCTTGCCTTCGGCGGGCGGCGCGGCGGCGGGATCTCCCAGCGCCGCCATCAGGGCGGAAAGTTCCGCCCTGATCCGGCCCAGCAGATTCTCGAGTTTGTCTCGCTTGAGCGAGCCGCCTTCTTTGGCGGCCCGCAGGTCACGCTCCATCTCCAGGGCCGCCGCCTCGGCGCTGTCCAGCGCCTCCGCGGCGGAGGCGGTGAAAAGCGCGCCGGCCGCGGCGTCGGCCTCGGCCGAGGCCTTGTCCAGGAAGGAGCGGAGTTCCGCGCTCAGGGCGCCGACCCTGGCGCCGTCACCGTCCGCGGAAGCCCTCTCGCGCTCCGGCACCCTCCCTTCGGCCTCGGCACGGGCCGCTCCGGCCAGGCCGGCCAGGACTTCGCCGGCGAAGGTGCCGGGAGCCGAAGCGGAACGGAGCACCCCGGGCAATCCCCTCCAGGAGCGGCCCAGTTCCGGCAGCGCGAGCGGAACCGCATACGGTACGGGGACACCATGCCGAATGGTGTCCCCCGCTGATGCGGCGGCGAAGGACTCCTCACCCCGTTTGAGCGACTCCAGCGCGGCGCGGGCGAGGTAAACGTTCTCCCCGCCGGCCAGCGGAGGGGCGCCGGCTTTCACCTGAAGGGCGCGGCTGACCGACCAGCCGGAGGCGGGATTAAAATCGCGGGCTTTCACGGCGAACGAAACTTCGGCGCCGGTCGGCAGATCGTGCAGCGAGAAAAGTTCCTCGGCGAAGACCGAGCGCGCGCCGGGAGGCGTGGAGGAGTAGACCGTGTAGGTCCTGTCCAGCGCGGGGCGGCCGGGCACCCGCCTCTCTACGGCTATCTCCGCCAGGCCGATATCGTCGGCGGCCTCGTAGAGCAGGGCCACTGAGCCGCCCTCATAGCCTCCGGCCGGTCGCAGAGCTCCCGGCACCGACTGCGGCGAAAGCCGCCCTGTTCCGGCCGCGCCGGGCCGGGCGACATAGCGCCCGGCACTTGATGAGCCGGAGGCTCGTTGCTCCGGCAGGTTGACCGAAGGAGGAGCGTCCTCCCTGAGTTCGAGGTTCATTATCTCCCCCACCCGCAGCCGGCCGCCGCCCGCGTCCGGCAGGACGGCATAGCGCCCCGCACCTGATGAGCCGGAGGCTCGTTGTTCCGAGAATTCGGCGTCATACGCTCCCGAGGCCGAGGGGCGCAGCACCAGTTCCCACTTGCCGCCGGCCAGGGCGGAGAAAAAACTTCTGCCGCCGCCCGGACCCGACAGGGCGATGCCGGCGGGAGCATAGGACGGAACGGCCTCCAGCCTGATCCAGCCGCCGCGTATCAGTTCCGCCGAGGCGGGGCAATAGCCGGGAGAGGAGGACGGAAGGCCGGAATAAGTCGGCGGGAAAAATTCGCATGAGAGGGCGGTGAAGCCCGGCCGGGGGAGGAAATCCAGCCGGTAGGCCCGCGTCCTGCGTCCGCGGAATTCCAGGCGGTAATCCAGCCCCCCCGGCCGCACCTCCGCCATCCTGCGGCAGGAGCCGCCGGAGCATTCCGACCAGTCCCGGCGCTGCCAGCCGCCGCCCCGCTCGCGCAGCGACAAAGACGGCCGGCCGGCCGAGCCGTTGAGCCAGGCCGCTTCAAGGACAACGGGCTCCCCCTCGCGGACCTGCGCGTCGCCCGGGCTGACCCGCAGCGAATTCTCCAGGGGCCCGGCCGACGCGGGCATTGAAACGCGCGCCAGCGAAGCGGAGTTGAAGGCCGCGGAAAGCAGCAGCGCGGCGGCGGCCAGCGCCGCGGCGGGCAGGCGCTCCCTGAGGCCGGCCGGCGGCAGGGCCGGCCCGTTGGAGGACAACAGTTCCGCCGTCTGCCTTATGTGGGCGGCGCCGAAGGCGTCGGGCTCTCCCTCCCCCCCCGCGACAAGGTCCGCGGCCGGACCGATATGCAGCCGCAGCGCCGGGGCGGCGGCGGCTATTTCGGCGGCGAGCCGCGCCCGGCTCAGGCCGGCGAGAGGACGGAGGAACCACGTATAGGACCGCCACAGCGCCCAGCCCAGGCAGGCGGCCAGCCCCGTCAGGCGGAAACGTTCGTCCAGAAAGAAAAGACGGTCGGCCAGCGCCGCGGCCGAGAAATAAAAGGCGGCGGGGATAAAGACGCGCGCCAGCGCGGCCGCGCCGCGCGACGCCGCCCACAGCAGCCGCGCGCGCAGCAGCGCCGAGCGCACCGCCCGCGTCCCAGCCCCGATATCCGCCGGGGTCCCGGTTTTTCCGAGAGTGCTCATTTACAAGCCAAGTATATAAAATCGCGCGCCCCACATATTTGGTAAAATTTCACCTCTTATGGAAAGCGCAGCAGCCGGCACGACCGGCTCGATAACCAGGATAGAAGAGGAACTCTCGCGCGTGGCGGCGGGTATAAACCCGCGCCTCTACGGCGAGGGCCGGCCGCCCTTAGACGGCCTGGGCAAGGCCTCGCGCAGCCGCTTCGCCCTGCTGCTCTCCGACGCCCTGGGCGGCGGCAGGGCCGGCGCCGAGCGCGTCGCCGTCTGCGCCGAACTGGCGCATACCGCCTCCCTTCTTCACGACGACTGCGTCGACCTTTCGGCCCTGCGCCGCGGGCGACCCACGCTCAACGAGCGCCTCGGCCTGAACGCCGGGATACTCATGGGGGACCTGGTGGTCTCGCTGGCCCTGGAAGAGGCCTGGAAAATATCCCCGCACACGGCGCGCTCGCTGGTGGAGGCCGTCGGGAAGATGGTCCAGGGCGCCCTGCTCGAGGAGCGGGCGCGGCACCGCCGGATCGGCCGGGACGAGTTCCTAGAGATCATCTCCCTCAAGACCGGCGAACTCTTCCGCTGGACCGCGGTCGAGACCTGCGGCCGCGCCGGGACCCCGGCTCTGCTCGAGACCTGCGCGCGCGTAGGCTCGCTGGCCGGCTCCGCCTTCCAGGTGGCCGACGACGTGCTGGATTTCGAGTCGGACCCGTCTTTCTCCGGCAAGGATTCGCTAAAGGACATCTCCGAGGGCAAGGCCACGCTGCCCGTCATACTGGCGCTGGAGGACGGCGCGGTATCGGGCGAGGTCTCGGCGCTGCTCGACGCCCTGGCCGCCGCCCCGCCCGGCGACCTGGAGCCGGCCCTGCGGCTGGCCGCGCTGCTGCGCGAGCGCGGCTTCACCGCCGCCGCGCGCGAGAAAGCTTTGGCCATGATAGCGGAGACCTTCCCGCTGATAGACACCCTCCCCGTCCGCGACGCCGGCGCCGACCTCAAGAACTTCCTGCTCACCCTCGTCCACCGCAATGCCTGAACGGATCATCGCCCCGCGACAGGCGGCCTGGAACATACTTATGGCAAGCAACACTGAAACCGGGGTTCTCAGAAAAATTTTCATCGTCTTCCGGGCCTATTCCTGGCCCGCCTCGCTGGTGCCGGTCGTCATCGGCACCGTCGCCGCCGCGCGCGACGCCGCGATCTCCTGGCCCGCGTTCTGGCTCACTTTCGCCGCCGCCCTGCTTACCCATTCCGCCGCCAACCTGGCCAATACCTATTTCGACTGGCGCAACGGCGTGGACAGGGCGGAGACAGCCGACGACCGCGGTATCCTTGACGGCTTGATCGGCGGCCGCGCCGCTCCCTATGCCGCCGTCTCGATGTTCGCCGCAGCCGGGCTCATCGGCCTGTGGCTGGCCTGGAGCCGCTCCGTGCCGGAGCTGGTCGCCCTCGGCGCGGCCGGGTTCGCGCTGGCCTGGTTCTACACGGCCGACGGCTCCGCCTACAAGTACCGCGCGCTCGGCGAGATCGGCATCTTCCTCGCCTTCGGCCCGCTGATAACGGGCGGCACAGCCCTGATCCAGTCGGGGCGCCTGGACGCCTGGCCTTTCCTGCTCTCCGTTCCCGTCGGACTGCTCATCGTCGCCATACTTCACGCCAACAATATGCGCGACGCGGCCGGGGACCGCGCGGCCGGCATCTCCACCCTGGCCATGAAAGCGGGGCCCGCCGCCGCGCTGGCCGTCTACCGCGCGCTCGTCCTCGCCCCTTTCCTCGTGGCGGCCCTCTACGGCCTGAAGTGGGCCTTCCTCGCGCCCCTGCTGTCCCTGCCGCTGGCGCTCAGGCTGATCGCCCTGGCCCGCGGCGGGCGCTTCACCGAGCTGGTCCCGGCCACGGCCGGCCTTGTCACGGCTTTCGGCCTGTTATTTGCCACCGGCCTCCATTTATCTATATAATACCCCGGCAAGCGCTTTCCCGTTTCCGGGAAAGCCCTCACGTGAGTTATTGAAGTACTTTTTCGTGAAGTTCTTAAGGAGATGTTAATGACCATGAGAAAACTCGCAACCATAATGATATCCCTCGCTTTCCTGGGCACGCTGTCCTCCTGCGCGGGCAAGAAAGTGAAGAGCGGCTCGGCCGACGGCGCCGAATTCGTCAGCGACACCGCCACGATCCCCTCTATCGACGTCACCGACAGCACCGGCGACGAAATCAGCACAGAGGGCGACATCCGCGGCACGCAGTTCGTCTCCCAGTCCGGGCTCAAGACGATCACCTTCGAGTTCGACCGCTACGGCCTCTCCGAAAAGGCCCGCGACGTCCTCAAGGCCAACGCGGAAATTCTCAAATCCCGAAAGGAATGGCTGGCCGTGGTGGAGGGTCACTGCGACAACCGCGGCACCGTCGAGTACAACCTGGCCCTCGGCCAGAAGCGCGCCAAGGAAGTGCGCGACTATTACGTCATGCTCGGCGTGCCGGAGAGCGTTCTCGGCACCATCTCCTACGGCGAGGAGCAGCCCGCCTGCCCCGAGGAGACCGAGGCCTGCTGGTCCATGAACCGCCGGGCCGAGACCAAGGTGAGGTCCCGCTGAAATGAATCCCGCCCGACTGTCCGTCCTCGCCGCCGCCCTGCTGCTGCAGGGCTGCATCGCCACGCAGCGCGACATGCTGCAGATGCAGAGCCAGATGGACGACCTGAACATGAACCTGTCCTCGATGCAGAAGAACCAGGCCGACCTCGCGGTAAAGATAGACGGTCTCTCCCGGGACCTCAATATCTTCTCGGAGAACGTCAAGGGCGTCTCGTCGCAGATGGACCGCCTCTCCGACCGGCTGGACCAGATGGAAGCCGGCCTGGACAAGCGCGTCAACGCCATCGGCAAGACCCTGCAGAAGCAGCAGGAGCAGGTCGAGAGCGCGCTGCTGCCGTCCAAACTCTACAACGACTCCTACGCGGCCTTCTCGGCGAAGAACTACGACAACGCCGCCGCCGGCTTCAAGTCCTACGTCTCGAAATACCCGGCCGGCGAGATGGCGGAAGTGGCCTGCTTCTATCTGGGCGAATCCTATTTCAGCAAGAGCGCCTGGCAGGACGCGGCGCTGGCCTACGCCACCCTGCTGGACAAGTACCCGTCCTCCAGCAAGGCGCCGGCCGCGCGGCTGCGCTACGCCCAGTCACTGCTCAAGTTCCCGCAGGACAAGAAGGCCGAGGCCGTAAGCTTCCTGGAATCCGTGGTCAAGGATTTCCCCAAGTCGCCCGAGGCGAAGACGGCTAAAGACCAGCTTGACAAACTGAAACCGCCGGCATCAGCGGGGGACACCATGCGGCATGGTGTCCCAGTTCCGTCTAAACCCGCCGCCCCGGCCAAAAAGTAAGCCGGTCCCGGCGGGGGCTTTCCGCTCGGTGAAACGATGCCCCGTTATATGACACTATCCGCCAGACACTTCGGCGCGCCCGCGCTGGCCCTGCTGTTCGCCCTGTCGGGGACCGCCGCGGCCGCCGGGACAGAAATATACATAGGCGTCGGCGCCGCGCCCGAGCTGCCCAGGGCGCCGCTGGCCCTGGCCCAGTTCCTGCCCGAAGACCCGTCCAAGCCGCAGGACATCGAACTGGCCACGGAGTTCCGCGAAGTGGTGCGCGCAGACCTGCTCTATTCCCGCTATTTCGCGGTGATGGAAGACCAGATGAGCCCCTTCAACCTCAAGGAGGACAAGAAGGCGCTGAAGTTCTGGAAGACGCTCGGCGACCACCTCGTGACGGGGACGGCCGGCGACCACGGCAAGGTCTGGACCTTCAGAGGCAGACTGCGCGACCTGAAGACCGGCGAGATAGTGACGGAAAAGTTCTACCAGGGAGAGAAACGGGGCCTGCGCCGCGCGGCCCACCTCTTCGCCGACGAGATAATCCTCCGGCTGACGGGCCGCCGGGGAATCGCTCACTCCAAGATAGCTTTCTCCAACGACTCGACCGGGAAAAAAGAGATCTACCTCGCCGATTACGACGGCGGCAACCTGAGCCGCCTCACCTCGCACAACAGCATCTCGCTGCTGCCGCGCTGGTCGCAGGACGGTTCGAAGATCTATTACACCACCTGGAAGTACGGCAACCCCGACATGTTCGAGATAGACCTGCGGGCCGGCAAGATAAAACCCTTCACCACCTTCCAGGGCCTGAACATCCCCGGCGGGGCGTCTCCCGACGGCGGTTCGATGGTCATGACCCTCTCGCGCGGCGGCGACCCGAGCATCTACGCCCTGGACCTCAAGACCAAGGAGCTCAGCAAGCTGCTCAAGCGTTTCGGCGTAAGTTCCTCGGCCTCCTTCTCCCCCGAAGGCAAGGAGGTCACCTTCATCTCCGACCGGGCCGGCAACCCGCAGGTCTACGTGCTGGAGCTGGCCACCGGCAAGACGCGCCGCCTGACCAAAATGCTCTGGTGCGACACGCCCTCCTGGTCGCCCTCCGGCGAATGGCTGGTCTTCGCCGGGCGCGAGGACCGCAAGGAGAGAATGAACATCTTCCTGGTGGACCCGACGGGCAGCCAGCTGCGCCGCCTGACCAGCGACGCCGGCGACAACGAAGACCCGTCCTGGTCGCCCGACGGCCGCTTCATAGCCTTCTCTTCCACCCGCCGCGGCAAGCGCGAGATCTTCGTGATGGACTCCGACGGCAGCGCGCCCCATCCCCTGACCGACCTGCCCGGCAATTCCTACACGCCCAGCTGGAGCCGCTGAAGCTTTATGTATATCAACAACGAAAGCACCCCGAGGCTCTTCCCCGAATTCTTCCACCTGGGCATGGAGCTCGACGCCGAGAACAGGTGGCTCAAGCTCTCCGGCCTGATACCGTGGGACCGCCTCGCCGAAGTCTACGGGGCTTATTTCTCCGAGACCGGCCGCCCGGCGATGGACGCCCGCCTGGTCTGCGGCCTGTTCATCATCAAGCAGCTCAAGAACATCAGCGACGAAGACGCCGTGGCCGAGCTGCGCGAGAGCCCCTACCTGCAGGCCTTCTGCGGCTACGATTCCTTCGTCAAGGACGGCCTGCCCTCGCCCAGCCTGCTCTCCGAGCGCCGCCGCCGTCTGGGCGACGACTTCTTCGCCCTGCTCGACGGCGAGGTGGGCCAGGTGCTGCGTAAGCAGAAGTACGTCAGGTCCCGCCGGGACCAGATCCCCGAAGGCTGGCTCTGCAACCTTTACGTCTCCGCTCAGGCTTTCCTGCGCGGCCTGCTGGGCCGCTGACAGGCGGTCTCCGGGAAGACGGGTCCAGTCCGCGCCCCGGTCCGCGGACAATAAGTCCCGGGACGAACGATGAAAATACTCCTGATCCAGCCGAACCCCCGCAACTGCGGCGTCTGGCCCGCGATCTCGACTCCCCCCCTGGGACTGCTTTATATCCTGTAATTCCCGCCTCTTAGCCACTAGGTCCATTTTACAATAACTTTACCGTCGGAGACTGAAAAAACGGATGTCACTTGCTTTTTT
>WOVA01000073.1 GCA_009773155.1 Elusimicrobiota bacterium | reverse complement strand
AGGGCCCAGCGCTATGCGCGCCCGGCCCGACGAGGTGTATACCTCCCGAAGGGCGCCCGCTATGCGGGCGGAAAGTTGCAACTGCAACTTTCAGGTTAAAGACCCGACTTGAGGTACTGTATAGCCTTGCCGATGGAGTAGCCCTCCTGGCCGGCGGGAAGGCCGGCCAGCATGTCCTTCACGGGGGTGAGGTCCTCGCCGAGAGTGACGACTCCCGGTTCGGGGTAGCCGTCGGGATGGCGCTGCGGCTGGCCGGCGGCGGCGAGCAGGGCGTTGCAGAGGCAGACCTTGCCTTCTGTGTTCTGCGGCCGGCCGCCCTTGGCTTTGAAAGATTCTACCGGTTCGGCGGGACAGCGGAATTCCACCCCGCCGCCCGGAACCAGGTAGGCGGCGGCCAGCAGGCCGATATCGCAGATCCTGCGGCGCTTCGAATAGACGGCCGGGTCGGAGACGGTGCCCGGGACCTGCGCGAGCTTGAACGGGAACCCCGTGGGCGACACATGGGAATTGACCACCTTCAGCTCTCCCGCGGCCAGCATCTGAAGCGTTTTGGCCCGCAGGGAAGGCTCGAAGCCGGACTGTCCGGAGAGCGCGGCCAGTGTGCCGAACTGAACGCCGGCGGCGCCGGCGGCCAGGGCCTCCTTCAGCTTCCGCGGTGTGCCGTAGGTGCCGGCCAGCCAGAAGGGCAGGCCGATGGAGGCGATGGCCGGTATATCGGCGCGGTCCTCGTCCGTATAGGCCAGGACCTGTTTGCCGGCCGCGTCGAATTTCATCTTGCCGGGCGGGGCGCTGTGCCCGCCCGCCTCGGGCCCCTCCACCACGAAGCCGTGGGGACGGGTCTCGGGATTGTCGTGGAGCGCTTTCGCCAGCCCGTACGAGGAAACTATGGCGAGAAATTCAGGCTGCGGCAGGCCGGGAACGCTTTTTACGCCCAGCGAGGCGGGCCTGGCCAGCACGGAAAAATTACCGGAGCCGGAAGTGGCGCCGAAGACCTTGAAGCCCAGCGCCGCCGGCTCGTGCCGGGAGAGAGAGCGGATCATGCCAGGGAACTCGTAGGGATTGCCGGCGCCGACCAGGACATAGTCGATACCGGCCAGCATGGCGCCGTACAGCGCCCAGGGCAGCGGGCGCTCCACTTTGCGAAGGAAATTTATGCCTATGGGACCGTTATGGCCGCGCTTGGCCAGCCACACTTCGGCGAAGTTGGAGGCCAGGGACATCAGCTGCAGGTCTTTTGAGGGCTCCCAGAAGGTATCGGGCGGGGTCCCGTAATCCTCGACGCGGGAGAGGCGCCACATCGGCACGGGCTTATAGGGCTGCGACTGCGGCTTGCCTCCCTCGATATAGTACCTGTCGTATATATCCTTGAGGCCGTCGGCAAAGGCGGGCTGGCGCGCGGACAGCTCGTCGAAGGCGGCGCGGACATTGCCGCCTGGATCGCCGTCCTGGAGCAGCCGGGGATAGACCAGTTCAAGGCCGGTGCCCGAGACGACGCCGAGGCCGCCCATGATGGACACCATCCTGGCCAGCGGCCACCAGGAAACGCGCACGCCCATGCCGCCTGAGATTAACATAGGGTATTTTGCGTCAGTAGTCATCGCTTGAAGGGTATTGCGCGGAAAACCGTCCTACGGCAAATATTATACCCTTTTCGGAGGCTTCCGGCCTCCGAAAAGGGCGATCGGGCACGGCTTGGAGCGGTCAATCCGCCTTGCGCTTGCCCAGGTGCCTGTCTATGTACATCAGGCTGCCCAGCGAGGGGCCTATCATCTTGAGCTGCTGCAGCACGGCGTCGGTCTGCGCCTCTTCCTCCACCTGTTCCGTGACGAACCAGCGGAGCAGTTCCACGGCGGCGAAGTCCTTCTCGGCCAGCGCGGCCTCCATCATTTTGTTGATCTCTTTGGAGACGAAGACCTCGTGATCGAAGGCGGCCTGGAAGGCGTCCAGCGCGTTCTTGTACTTCACCGGCGGCGGCGGGACCTCCCCGACCGCTATATTGGCGCGGCGCTCCTTGAGGTGGTTGTAGAATTTCATGGCGTGTTCGCGCTCCTCTTTCGCCTGAACTTCCATCCAGGCCGCGAAGCCGGGCAGGTTCTGGCCTTCGAACCAGCCGGCCATGGCCTGGTAAAGGTGAGAGTTGTAGAACTCCGCGTTCATCTGCTTGTTGAACATCGCTTCCATCTTCTTGTTGGGTATCATGTTTCCTCCTCAGCTTTTCTTTTATCCGGATCTCCCCCCGGGGGATATCATACACATGGCCGGTATCCTCGTCAACGAGACTCTGCGAACGGACAGGAAGTACGGATAGACCGTCGGGATCGGAAAACGCGGGACACCTCTCCCGGAGCGGTCCCATTTATAGGATAATATAAGGATGGAACTGCCCGTTCTCAAGAAAGCCGATGAGATAGCCCGCGCGGCGCGGCCCGGCGCGCGGCTGGTCATTTCCTCCCCCCCGGGCTCGGGCAAATCGACAAAAGTCCCGCAGCTGCTGCTGGACCGGGCCGGCCTGAAAGGCCGCATAGCCGTCCTGCAGCCCAGGCGCCTGGCCGCGCGCATGCTGGCCGACCGCGTCGCCTCCGAGCGCGGGGGCAGGGCCGGCGGCGAAGTGGGCTACCGCGTGCGTTTCGACGACAGGACCGGTCCCTCCACGCGGATAATCTTCGAGACCGAGGGCATACTGCTGCGCGAGCTGGTCTCCGACCCGCTGCTGAAAAAATATTCCGCCGTGGTGCTGGACGAGTTCCACGAGCGGCACCTCCACGGCGACATAACGCTGGCGGCCTGCCTGGCCCTGCAGAAGGGGCCGCGGCCGGACCTGCTGGTGGCCGTCATGTCGGCCACGATGGACGAGGCCGCCCTGGCGGAACACATGAAGCCCTGCACCGTCATAAAGGCCGAAGGGACGCTTTATCCCGTCAGGACCGTTTACTGCGACGCCGCCACGGCCGCCCTGCCGCCCTGGGAGGCGGCGGCGCGCGCCTGCGCCTCGCTCCTTCCCTCTCTCAAAGAAGGCCACGCCCTCGTCTTCATGCCCGGCGCCTTCGAGATAAACAGGACCGCCGCCGAGATCGCGAAACTGCCGGCGCTCTCCGGTTTCCGCGTCATGCCGCTGCACGGCGAGATGAAGCCTCAGGAGCAGGACGCCGCGGTCTCCCCCTCCGGCGGCCGCAGGATAATAATCTCGACCAACATAGCCGAGACCTCGGTCACCATAGAGGGCGTCGCCGCCGTGGTGGACGCCGGGCTGGCCAGGGTAGCCCGCTACGACGGCACGCGCGGCATAAACACGCTTTTCACGGAAAGAATATCAGCGGCCTCGGCCGCCCAGCGCGCCGGCCGCTCCGGACGCACGGGCCCCGGCGTCTGCGCGCGGCTCTGGACCGGGCGGGAGAACCAGGGACTGGCCCCGGCCCTCTCGCCCGAGATGCTGCGGCTGGACATCAGCGAGGCGCTGCTGACGCTCAAGGCCTGCGGCTACGGCGGTTTCGGCGACCTGGAATGGCTTGACCCGCCCTCGCCGGAGGCGGCGGAACGGGCGGAGAGCCTGCTCCGCGGCCTGGGGGCCTGCGACGGGGCAGGCGGGCTCACCAGGACCGGCCGGGAAATGGCCGCGTACCCCCTTCATCCGCGCTATTCGCGATTCATGGTCGAAGCGAAAAAGCTGGGCTGCGCCCGCGAATGCGCCATCATCGCGGCCGCGGCCCAGGGGCGCGGCATCTGGGCCGACAGGCGCGGCGGCGGCAGAAGCGCCGAAACCGGCTCCGACCTGGCCGCCGCCGTGACAGCCCTCTCCTCCTGCGCGGCCGCCGGCTTCGACTATTTCTCCTGCGAGAAAGCCGGGCTGAAGCAGGCCCCCGCCCGCGACGCCTGGCGCATGGCCGAGCGTCTTGCCGGCGGCGCCGCCCCCGGCGGGGCCCGGGCCATGGACAACGCGGCCCGCTGCTTCCTGCTGGCTTTTCCCGACCGCGTGGCCGCGCTGTTCTCCGGGGAGCAGGGCCGCTACCGCCTTCCAGGCGGGCGCACGGCCAGGCTGGACCCGGCCAGCGCCGCGGCCGGGGCGCGCCTCGTCTGCGCCGGCTCCGTAGTGGAAAGTGCGGGAAAGGGCGGGGCCGATATCACGCTCTCCTTCGCCGCGCCTATCAAGGAAGAATGGCTCCGCGCGGCCTTCCCTGGCGACATAAAGGAAGAGGACCGCGCCGCCCTGGACAAGGACATGCTCACCCCGGTCACGGAACGCCTGACCTACTACCGGGACATAGAGATAAAAAAAGAGATAACCTCCGCCCGCCGCGGCAAGGCTTCCGCCGACCTCATCGCCGACGAGTTCATCGGCGGCAGGCAGAAGTTCCGCCGCTGGGACGACGAGGTGGACGACTGGCTGGCGAGAGTGGATTTTCTCCACCGGGCCTGCCCGGACCTGGGAGTAGAGCCTCTTTCCGACGAGGACAAGGCGCTGATAATAGCGGATATATGCCACGGCGCGCGCAGCGTGGCCGACGCGCGCGAGCGCGAGGTACTGCCGGCCCTGAAAGACTGGTACGGCTGGGAGAAGTGCCGGCTCATCGAACGCCACGCGCCGCAGCGCCTGGACACGCCGGGCGGACGGAAGGCCCGGATACGCTATCCCGCCGGCGGCGAGCCTTTCCTTGAAGCCAAGATACAGGACCTGTTCGGTCTGAACGAAACGCCGCGCATAGCGGCCGGCCGGGTACCGCTGGTGGTGCACCTGCTGGCGCCGTCGATGCGGCCGGTGCAGGTGACCAAAGATCTTAAGAGTTTCTGGGCCGAGAGCTATCCGAAACTGAAGCCGGCGCTGGCCCGGCGCTATCCGAAGCACAAGTGGTTGTGAAGACCGCCGCGCGCGGATGCTATTTCACGCCGAGAACGTCGGTGATGGCCTTCTCCAGCGCTTCTTTGGGCAGCAGACCCTGGGCCATCTGCGGCTTGCCGCTCATCGGCACGAAAAGCATGGTCGGTATGCTCTGTATGCCGAAGGACGCGGCCAGCTCCTGTTCCTTGTCGGTATCTATCTTGTAGATATCCAGCTTTCCGGCGTATTTCTCGGAGAGCTCCGCCAGGAGCGGCGAGAGCATTTTGCAAGGACCGCACCAATCGGCGTAGAAATCGACTATACAGGGCTTATCCCCCTCGAATTTCCACTCCTTATTCTTTTCGAAATCAAAAACCTTGCCCTTGAAAGTTTCAGTATTTATATTCTGCATCGTTCCTCCATCGCCGTCGGATCATCGAACCGCGAACAGCAGGCCCACGAGCGCGCCCCATGTCACGCTGAGACCGGGGCTCCTCACTATGGGGCAGGCGCCGGTGGAACAGCCCACCAGCCTGTGCCAGAGGTATCCCAGCGCTCCGCCCGCCGCCGCTCCGCCGAACATCTCTATGCTCATCAGTTCGCTCCAAGGCCTGTTTTTTCCTTCAACAGTTGGATGCGGCCCGGACCGAAAAGTTTCATCATAATCGGGTAGGAGGCGGGTGATTAGTTCACCCGCCGTCCTCCCACACCACCGTACGTGCCGTTCGGCATACGGCGGTTCGGAAGTCTTCAGAGACCG
>WOVA01000072.1 GCA_009773155.1 Elusimicrobiota bacterium | reverse complement strand
GCTATTCAAGAAACCGCTGGAACAGCGGCCACCGAGGCAGCAACAAAGCGGACATTTCTAATTGCCGCTACCCCGGACATTTCTATTTGCTTGCAACAGGGAAAAACGCGCCGCGTAGCGGCCGTCCGGCCGGAACAGGGCGGCTTTCGCCGCAGTCGGTGCCGGGAGCCATGCGACCGGCCTTTCGCGGTTTTTCCCGGATTGCTATCATATCTCCCATGGCTCTCCCCTCAGCTTTCTGGATACTCGCGGCCACCGAGGGGCTGATGGCCGCGGGCTACGCCGTCTCTTTCCCCTTCCTGGCCGTCTATCTCAATACCCAGCGCGATCTGCCCATGTCCTGGGTCGGCGTGTTCCTCGCTTTTTCCATGCTGGTCTCGTCGGCGGCGCAGTTCGCGGGCGGCGAAGTCTCCGACGCCGTCGGCCGGCGCAAGGTGATGGTCTGGTCGCTGGCGCTGCGCACCCTCAATATCGCCGCCATAGCTTTCGCCATCTACGGGGCCTGGCCCCTGTGGTTCATATTCGTCGTGCACCCGCTGGGCATGCTGGCCGGCGGGTTCTTCCACCCCGCCGCCCGGGCCTGGGTGGCCGACCAGACGCCGCCGGCCGGCCGGATGAAGGCCTACGGCTTTCTGCGCATGGGCATGAACGCCGGCTGGGCGCTGGGCCCGGCGGCGGGCGGCCTGCTGGCGGCCGGCTCCTATACCCTGATGTTCTTCGCCACCGCCCTGGTCTTCGCGGTCTGCACCGTCATCGTCGCAGTTTCGATAAAGGACGCTCCCGGCCAGGCCAGGGCGCCCATTTCCACTTCGGGCCTGTCGGGCTTCAGCTCGGCGCTGGCCGACCGTAATTTCCTGCGCTTCTGCGTCTTCACTTTCACGATGAGCGCGGTGATGGGCCAGCTGGTGGTCTCGGCTTCGCTCTACTCCAAGGCTTTCCTCGGCTTTTCCGAGCGGGAGATCGGGCTTCTGTTCTCGCTGAACGGCCTGCTTGTCGTAGCTTTCCAGTACCTGGTCACCAGGACGCTCGAAGGCCGCAGGATAACCTCGGGCCTGGGCGCCGGGGCGCTGCTCTACGCCGCGGGCTATCTCGCCTTCGGCTATTCCCCCTCTTTCTTCTTCGCCGCCGCCGCGATGGTGATCATAACCTTCGGCGAACTGGCCGTTTCCCCCGGCATGCAGGCCATGGGCGCCAACATGGCCCCCCGGGCCGCCAAGGGACGCTACCTCGGCGTGCACGGGGTCTTTGAGCAGGTGGGCAAATCAGCCGGCATACTGGCCGGCTCCAACGCCATCGGTTTTATGAGCCCCCATTTCCGCGAAGGGCCCTGGTTCATCGTCGCGGCCGTCGCCGTCGTTTCCTGCCTGGGCTTCCTTTCGCTGGGCAGGCGGCTGACGCCCGGGCAGGACGGCCTGCGCGGGCCGACCCTCCCCCCTCCGCCTGGCGAGACCGAGCCCGCCCTGGGCATGCCCTCCGCCAAATAAAGAACCCCGGGGACCGCCCCGGGGTTCTTTTCGCGTACCTCGCTTAAGCTCAGTACATGTCTCCGCCGCCCATGCCGCCCATGCCGCCGGGCATCGAGGGCATCTTGTCCTTCTTCTCGGGCAGGTCCGCGACCAGGCACTCGGTGGTCAGCAGCGTGCTGGCGATGGAGGCGGCGTTCTCGAGGGCCGTGCGGGTGACTTTGCACGGGTCCACGATGCCGGCCTTCATGACGTCCACGTACTCCATGGTCTCGCCGTTGAAGCCTATCTCGGGCGGGGAGTTCCTGACCTTGTCGATGACGATCGAGCCGTCGGTGCCGGCGTTCTCCGCCAGTATCCGGAGCGGGGCGAAGATGGCGCGGCGTATGATGTTGACGCCGGTCTTCTCGTCCTCGTCGGCCGGGTTGACCTTGTCCAGGACCCTGGAGGCGCGGATCAGGGCCACGCCGCCGCCGGGCAGAATACCCTCCTGGACGCCGGCCTTGGTGGCGTTCCTGGCGTCCTCTACCTTGGATTTCTTGGCCTTCATCTCGGTCTCGGTGGCCGCGCCGACGCGGATGACCGCGACGCCGCCTGAGAGCTTGGCGAGGCGCTCCTCGAGCTTTTCCTTGTCGTAGTCGGAGGTGGTCTCCTCGATCTGCTTGCGGATCTGGCCGGTGCGCTTCTTGATCTCGGCGTGGTCGCCGGCGCCGTCGACGATGGTGGTGTTCTCCTTGTCGATGACGACGCGCTTGGCCTTGCCGAGCTGCTCGAGGCCGGTCTTGTCCAGCTTCATGCCGCGGTCCTCGCTGATGACCTCGCCGCCGGTCAGGATGGCGATGTCTTCCAGCATCTCCTTGCGCCTGTCGCCGAAGCCGGGGGCTTTCACGGCGCAGCCCTTAAGGGTGCCGCGGAGCTTGTTGACGACCAGGGTCGCCAGGGCCTCGCCTTCGAGGTCCTCGGCGACGATCAGGAACTGCTTGCCGGTCTGCACGATCTTCTCGAGCACGGGCAGCAGGTCGCTCATCGCGGAGATCTTCTTGTCGGTGATGACGACGTAGCAGTCGTCCAGCACGGTCTCCATCCGCTCAGGGTCGGTGATGAAGTAGGGCGAGAGGTAGCCGCGGTCGAACTGCATGCCCTCTACGACCTCGAGCTCGGTCTCGGAGGACTTGCCCTCCTCGACGGTGATGACGCCCTCGTGGCCGACCTTCTCCATGGCCTGGGCTATCAGGTCGCCGATGACGCGGTCATTGGCGGAGATGGTCGCGATCTGGGCCTTCTCCTCCTTGGTCTTGACCGGCTTGGCCATCTTCTTAAGTTCCTCTACTATGGCGGCCACGGCCTTGTCGATGCCGCGCTTGATATGCAGCGGGTTGGCGCCGGCCGTGACGTTGCGCAGGCCCTCGTTGAAGATGGCCTGGGTCAGCACGCTGGCGGTGGTGGTCCCGTCGCCGGCGATATCGTTGGTCTTGGACGCGGCTTCGCGGACCAGCTGCGCGCCCATGTCCTCGAAATGGTCCTCGAGCTCTATCTCCTTGGCGATGGTCACGCCGTCGTCGATGACGGTCGGGGAGCCGAATTTCTTGGCGAGGATGACCGTGCGGCCCTTGGGGCCGAGGGTCACCTTCACCGCATTGACCATCTTGTCCACGCCGGCCTTGAGGCGCATCCTGCCCTCTTCGGAATAGATTATCTGTTTAGCCATATTATTAGTGTCCTCCTTGAAAATATATCCTTTACTTCACTATCCCGAGGATATCCTCTTCCTTCATGATGAGGTACTCCTCGTCGTTTATCTTGATCTCGGTGCCGGAATACTTGCCGTAGAGCACCTTGTCGCCGACCTTTACTTCCATCGGGACGAGCTTGCCGTCCTCGGTGCGGCCTTTGCCGGCGGCGATTATCTCGCCCTCCTGCGGCTTCTCCTTGGCCGTCTCCGGGATGATGATCCCGCCTTTCTTGATTTCTTTGGGCTCGAGGGCCTTCACTACCACCCTGTCGGACAGGGGCTGTATCTGGATCTTGGTTTCAGTCGCCATACTTCTGCGTCCTCCTTGATTGTGTTGCGGTAAAACTTTTGTTGGCAGTCAAACTTCCTTACTGCTAATTTTAGCAAAGAGCGTTTTCGGTGTCAATAGCACTCCTGTGTTCCGAGTGCTAAAATAAAAACCCCCGCGGCGGCGCGGGGGTTTTCAGGGGAGGAGGCGCGCGTCAGGCTTTCTTTATGAAGAACCTGAACTTAGTGCCCCCCACCTCTATCACGTCGTCGTCCTTGAGCTGCTTCTTCTCGTTGAGGGGGTCGCCGTTGTGCCTGGCGTAGCCTTCCTTGATGGGCGTGATGTAGCAGCCCTCTGGCCGTATCGTTATCACCGCGGCCATGTCGGGCGCGGAGCCGAAGAGGCCGGAGCCCTTGACCGGGATATTGGCCTGGGCGGATTTGCCGATATAGGTGGACATGGCGGATAGTTCGTATTCGTTCTTGTCCACCGCTCCTTCCAGGACTTCGAGGAAGGGCTTGGCCTTGCCGGCGGCCTGCCCGGTCAGGGTGGCCGAAGGCGAAGGGGCGGCGGCGGCCGCGGCAGCCTGCGGCGCGGCGGGAGCCCCCCCTTCCTCCATATAGGTCATGGTGTATTTGACGACCGTGACCACGTCGTTGTGCTTGAGGCCCGCCTTGAGGACTTTTTTGCCGTTCACGAAAGTCCCGTTGGTCGAACCGGTGTCCTCCACGAACCAGGTGTTGCCGGAGGAGTAGATCTTGCAGTGGTGGCCCGACACGGCGGCGTGGTCGAGGACTATGTCGTTGTCCGCTTTACGCCCCATGCTGAACGCCGGCTTGTCCAGTATTATCTCGCGTATCGCCGCGGCTTCGAATTTAAGCAGTATTCTAGAACCCATCCAAAAACCTCCTCGCGCCTGCAAACGCGGCTTTTGGCCGCCTGCTTCGTTGCTCCTCACTCACAGACCGCCGGTATGCTCGCTCGTCGCGCCTCGCATTCGGCTCAAAATCCACGTTTTCGCGTAACAAGGAGGTTTTTGGATGGGTTCTAGGCATATCGTTTTATTTCAGCAGGTCGCCGATCGACTCCTTGAAGGTCTTTTTCTTCAGCGTTCCCGCCACAACGGTAACGTTGTCCGGCCCGCCGTTGATGTTAGCAGTTTCGACAAGTTTGGCGCAAAGCCGGGCGTCGTCGGGCTCGGCCTGCATTATCTCCTTTATCTTGTCCTCGGGGACGGGCTTGAACAGGCCGTCGCTGCAGAGCAGTACCCTGTCCCCCTCCTTCGCTTCTCTTTCGAGCAGGTCTATCGGCGGCTGCTTCTGGGTGCCCAGGGCCCGCGTCAGGATGTTCTGGAGCGGCGATTTCTCCGCCTGCTCCCTGGTCATCCGTCCCTTGCGGACATGTTCCATCACGAGAGAATGGTCCTCGGTCAGCTGGGTCAGTTCCCCGGCGCGGAGCAGGTAGATGCGCGAGTCCCCTATGTGGGCGATGCAGAGCTTGCCGGCGTTGAGCATAAGGGCGCTCAGGGTGGTTCCCATCCCTTTCTTGTCGGGAGAGGCGTTGCCGGCCTCGTATACCACCGAATTGGCCAGCTGCACCGCGAAGCCGAGCTGGTTGGTCTCCAGGGAAAGCTTCTCGTCGTAGTGTGGGGGCTTCATGCCGGTGGTGCGCATGGACTCGAACTTCTCTTTTGTCACCTTTACGGCCAGGTCGCTGGCGACCTCGCCGCAGCTATGTCCGCCCATGCCGTCGGCCACTATGCCCAGGGACAGCTCCTCCGCGATCAGGGCGTTGTCCTCGTTGTTCTTGCGGACTTTGCCCGGGTCGCTGAGGCAGGCGAAGGATATTTTCAGGCTCATTTATTCTCCTCTTCGGGATAGATAAGCGGAAGCGTCTTTTCGAAATCGCCGCCCTGCTGCGCCCGGGGCGGGCCGGGGTCTTTTTCCTGCGAAAGGGATTCCGACACGGGCGACTGCACCGCGTCCTGAACGATAGGTTTCTCCGCGGGCGCGGCGGCCGGCGCGGGAGGGTCGGTCTTTACCGCGAGCTCAAGCCCGGCCCTGGGGGAGAGTTCCAGACCGGAAGACGGCGGGGGCGGCGAGGCAGGTTTAGGCGCCGGAGTCTGCGCCGGGGCGGCCTGGGGTTTGGGCGCCGGGGTCTGCGGCACGGCGGCCTGGGGTTTGGGCGCCGGGGTCTGCGGCGCCGCGGCCTGCGGTTTCG
>WOVA01000071.1 GCA_009773155.1 Elusimicrobiota bacterium | reverse complement strand
TTGGCCTGTTAGTTCCGATGAACCGCCGTATGCCGAACGGCACGTACGGTGGTGTGGTGAGGACGGCGGGTGAAATAATCACCCGCCTCCTACCCGATTGTATTCATGTGATTTATGATATTTATGATTTTTAAGGTATTTGACTTTTTAGTCTGAATTATCTAGATTAAGGGTGCTCCAGGGGTGGGGTATTTTCAGCCGTTCATCATGTCCGTGGTCCGGTTCTGGCCGGCGCGGCGGTTTTTTTACAAGGGGGACGTCATGGATAAAAGCAACTCGATAAAAGGCGGCAACAGGAGGCGTGCCGTAAGGCGGCGCGGGGAGCGGTCGGAAGCTGTGGGCGCGCTGGTCATGAAACTGGACGCCGCCCTGGTCCTGGCCGGCGAAGAGGCCGGGCCGGGCGGAAAAGGGTATGACAGGATCGCCGATGCCCGGGCCGCGCTTGAAGGCCTTGTCACGGCGCTGCGCAGGATATGCCCGGACATTAAGCCGCTTTACGCCGAAGCCCGCCTGCCCGCGGGCAACGGCGCCGGGAAGGCCGGCCGCCTGACGCCCAAGGAGCGGGAGATAGTGGTGCTCATAACCGAAGGCCTGGCCGACAAGGAGATCTCCCGCCGGCTCGACATCTCGGTCAATACCGTTCACGCGCACCGCAACAATATCGCGCGGAAACTGGACATACATAAGCAGACCGACCTGGTGCGCTTCGCCATACAGGAGCGTATAGTGCGGGTCTGAGAGTTTTTAGTTATTGACCTACGCGTAAGTAATAGAAATGCTGGCCGGGCCGATTTTGGAGCGAGACAAGGTGCTCCTCACTCACAGACCGCCGGTATGCTCGTTCGTCGCGCCTCGCATCCATCTCAAATCCAAGCCTCCAGAAATTCTATTACTTGCGCGTAGGTCAACAATTCGGATTAGACAGTTTTTAAGTCCGGTATAACTACTTTTGGCGATTCCAATCCGCGCGGTCAAAAGGTAGACTGGTTTTGGGGAGTAGGGGGATTCTAAAGGCAGCCTGCTGGAAAGTTTACTGTTCTCCGTCGGACGCGGCGCCTGCGTCCGGGAGGGAGGGAACTTCTCGGCAGGCTGCCAAAGGGGGGGAGATGGGGAAGACGGGTATACAGTTCAGGAAAGGATTGACCAGAGGCCGGGCGCGGGTCAGGACAGTCGAAAACGCCTACGAATCCGGCCGCCGGATCCGCCGGTCCTTCCATTATCTCAAGGGGGAGCAGCTGCTCAAGGCTTCGTTGTGCCTCTTCTGCATAACGGCCTGAGCTCGCGCTCGAAAGGGGGGAATATGGATGTATCCGACAAGGCTAGGGAAGTGCTGGCCGAAAACACCGGTTTCAGGATGATGAGGGTCTCCTCGGTGGAGAAAGACGAGGGGTTCCAGAACGTGGAAGTCGACGTTCTGGACGACGCCGCCAAGCCTGGCGGGGTGGTGAGGACCTATAAAGTCGCCTTCGACTCCGCCGGCGCGCTGCACGGTTATTCGCTGGTCTCTTACCGGCTGCCCAGGTTCAGGGGCGAGACCTTCAGATCACGCCCTTGTAGTTGAGGATAAAGACCAGTATCATCAGTATCGCCAGTATCCCGCACCAGAAGAGGATATTGCCGATGAGACGGCCGGCGCGCGTCCCGGGAACGGGTTCCGCGCCGGCTTCCGTTTTGGGGAACCTTTTGAGAAGCAGACGGCCTGCGATAATTGGCAGCAGGGGTATGGCCGCCAGCAGCAGTACCTCGAGCAGGGCTTTTATGTCGCTCATGGCTCCACTTCCACGCCGTTGATATAGCAGGCCTTTATTCCGGCGACATAGCCGGGGCTGGTCGCCTCGTTCCTTCCCGTCAGGTGACTGACGCCGGGCAGGCGCTCGGGCACCAGGCCGAAAGTGCGGTAACCGCAGACCCTGGTCCCGCGCAGCCGGAGGCTGGTCTCCTGGGCCAGGTCCTTGTTCCATTCCCGCTCCCAGAATTCGCGCGCCTCTTCGGCGCTTCTGCCGTCGAGGCGGTCCTGGAAATAGGGAATGCTGAAATAGAGCACGCGGCGCGTTATGGAGGAGAGGCCGAAGGCGGGGTTGATACGCATCCGGTCGCCGATGGACGCGGTATTGCAGCCTGTGAACTGCAGCTTCGCTCCCGGCGCCATCTTGCCGCGCAGCAGGTCGCCGGCCTCGTCGGAGCCCAGGGAATAGTCCGGGTCCACGGTCTGGTAGCCGGGCGCGCCGTGGCCGTAGAACTCTATGGAGGTTATGGACCCGGCGGGCAGCCGGCGTATGGCGGCCGCCGCTTCGGCGCCGCGCCTGAAGGCCAGCGGCTGGGCCGAGCCTATGACCTGTATGGTGACGCCGTGACCGCCCGTACTTTTTTCATCGCCGCCGGAGGCTTTAGCCGCTCCGCCGGTCACGGGCGGGGGCGTCGACGGCACCGCTTTCGGTTCCGGAGCGCTGTATTTTATGGCCTGGGCGCGTGACGGAGCGATGTCCATTTCCGGGGCGCCGGACCCGCTCCTGGCGTTATCGTAGAACTCGGCCAGGTCCTCCATGTTCATCTCGCCGTCGGCGGGTATCGCGTCCGCCGAGGTCGCCGGGGGGCGCGGCTGCTCCTCCCCGCCGGCCAGGGCGGCGGCGGGGGACAGGAGCAATAGTAAAGCCAGGAACTTGCCCATACGCTTATAGTTTACATCGCCCCCTGTTTTTGTCAAGGGATAAAAAGCCCTCCCTCCCGCGGGGGAGAGAGGGCTTGAGGCTGGCGGCGCCGGCCGTCAGCGGTAATACTTGTCCGGGTTGTGGATGAAGTAGAAGTCGAAAGGCTCAAGCCGCGGCAGATTTACGTATCTGCGGCCGGTATCGTCTGTCTTTTCCTCCAGGCCGGTAAATTCCATCCTGTTGGCCGGTGACGGCTGCGCGTAATCCGGGTTCTTGACGAAGCCGGTCTCATCGATGCGGTCGACTATGTTGTCCACCCATTTCAGGGCGACGGCCTTGTCCGCGAATTCGTCCCAGTCGCCGTCCGAGCTCTTCTCATACATGCGCTTGCGGAAGGCCTCGGTGGAGATGCCCATTTTCTTGGCGACGGGCTCCAGTATGCGCCGCTCCCACTCCTTCGCTTTCTCGTACTGTTCCTTTATCTGGGTCATGTTGCCCCAGTTCATGGTCGACATCTGGTGATGGAGTATTATGGCGTTGGGATAGGCGAAGGACTTCTTGGCCAGCGTGGCTATTCCGGCGGCCATGCTGGCGGCGTAGGATTTCACCACCACGTAGACCGGGGCCTTACTGGATTCCATGGCCTTGAGTATGCGGTAGCCGGCCATGACGGAGCCGCCCGGCGAATTGTCTATGACCAGGAATATCGGGGCCGTGCTGATATTGTTGAAGTAATGGATCCGGTCGGTGATGTAGTCCGCGCTCCGGGAGTAGACGGGTCCGTTGAGAGGGATCCTCCTGTCGCTTACAGTCAGGACGCCTTTTTTGAAAGGCTGGTCCTCGTAGACCGGGTCTTTGTTGGCTTCTTTCTTCCACTCCTCTTTCCTGGTGCGCAGGACCAGGTCGGAGTTGAGCTGGTCCATGCGGCTTTCCAGGGTCAGTTTTTCGAACTTGAGCTGGCGCTCCCGGAGGTCCATCTTCTTTATCTCCAGGTCGATGGCCATCTTCTCGGCCGAGTCGGCCAGTATCAGCTTCTTCTGCTGCTCGGAGAGCAGCTCGTTTTCAGCCTTGATCTTGAGTATGGAGGCGGTCATGGCCTCTAGTTCTTTCTTGGAGGCCTCGGCCGCCAGCTTGTTCTCCAGGCTGATGCGCTGGAACTCGGAGTTCTTCAGGGCTGTTTCGGCCTTGAGCTTCTCGTCGGAGAGCTTATTGTCCGTGGCAAGCTTCTCTATCTCGTCCTTGAGCTTGCGCAGGGCGGCGGACTGGCGCTCGGCCTCCAGCTTGTTCTCGGCCGAGAGGCGGCCCAGTTCCGCTTCCATGTCGGCCAGCTTGTTCTTCTGGCGCTGCATGAGCAGGTCGTACTGTGCCTTGAGCTCGTCGCGCTCCTCGTTGAGCTGCTGCGTTTTAGTCTGCGGCTTGGCGTTATCGGCGGGCTTGGCCTGAGAGAAGGCCGGCGCCGCGCATAACGTCAGTACGAGGAGCATTGTAAGGTGTCGCATATGTACCTCCGTGCTGTATGGGGACTCTTCAACCTGAAATCCATGGGCCTATGATATCAAATCGGGGGGCCAAAGGTCCCGTCCGCGTGGGCCTTTGGACACTTCTTGGAAAAGGCGGCGGCCGCTATACTATGGGTATGACGATCAAGAACCTTTTCCGCAATATACTCGCAGCCAGCTTCGCTTTTTCTTCCGCGGTACCGGCCTTCGCCGGCCAGGGGGCCGGTGCCTTCACCGGCGGCCCCGCGCTGGAGACGATTTCGCTGGAGAACCTCGGCGGCCTGACCGAAGAGCTGGCCGTGCCCGAAGCGCCGCTGAACATCTACAAGTCTCCCAACCAGCCGTCCCCGGTGCTGGACCTCAGCCTGAAACTGCCCTTCCGCGCCCTGACCGCCCTCATCGTAAATCTTAAGGACGCCCAGATAACCGCCCTCGACCCCTCCCTGCCGGTGCTGCAGGCGGCCGGCGAGAACGTCGCTTTCAGGAACGTTCTTATCAACTATAACGGCATCGAGGCCGAGCCGAACATCCTCCTCAAGCCCGTCTTCGAAGGCCCCAACCGGATCTCGATAAAGGTCGCCAAAGTATCCATGGACGTCTCTTTCGGCCCCAAGGCCATGGGCATGACCGAGATAGACAAGAACGCGGTCATGGAGATGATCATGACCAAGGTCACCGAGGGCGTGACCGGCGCGATGGACGCGGCCTTCGCCAGGAACAAGGTTGCCCTGCGCGCCGCGGACGTGCTGACCTTCACCTACGACCGCCTGGCCTGGAAGCTGACCGCCTCGGTGGACCCCAAGTTCGTGGCGCCGCTGCTGCCCGGCCTGATAAAAGATATCAACCTGACCGCCTTCAGCTTCGACCGGGAAGGCTTCGCCCTGGGCGCGCACTCCGGCGTGGGCGCGGCGCAGCTGCGCGACCATAACCTGACCATCTCCGACGGCCTGGTCACCAACTTCATAGACCAGCACGCCAGGGGCGGCGACTTCGAGCTGCTGCCCAAGGGCCACGACGGCGGCGTCAAGTTCAAGGCCGACGGCCGCCTGGAGCTGGCCGGCAAGTTCTACGCCCGCGATATCTTCCTCAAGCCCAACGTCTACTTCACGGCCAAGGTGCTGCCCACGCTGACGGCCCCCAACACGATACGCGTCAAGATAGAGCGCGTGAACGTGGACCGGGCCTACGGCATCGGCCTGCCGGGCTTCATCAACAACTGGCTCCAGAACAAGATAATCTCCTCCGTGATAGAAGCGCTGACCACCAACCCCGAGCTGGCCAAGGTCATGAAGGCGCGCAAGCTGGCCGACGACACCGTCGAGATAAAACTGGCCGACGCGGCCTTCCTGCCCTCCTTCGCCAGGGGCGCGGTGATAAAGAAGCTGACGCTGGGCAACGGCCTGCTCTACCTGGCCTTCGAGCTTTAAGGATATACGGGAGAAATGAAAAACATGAAAACTTTAAAGACTATGATAGCGGGGCTCCTGGCGGCGGTATTTTTAGGGACACCATGCGGAATGGTGTCCCCCGTCGAAGCTTCTGCCTTCGACCTCGACTCCATACAGGTGCCCGACATAGAGGGCATCGAGAGCGTCTCCACGATGCGCGCCCCGGTCCCCGTGGCCAGGCCCGTTCGGATACCGGCCGAGGAACTCATCGGGCTCACCGCCGAGGCGACGATCCCTTTCGCCGCGGTGAAGCGCGGCCTTGAGCAGGTGGCCGCCTCCGACCCCCGCGTGACCATCACCGACCCGCTGCTGCCCGTCGCTATTAAGGTCGGCGAGTTCATGCGGCTGCAGAATATCCATATCGACATCGGCGGCATCAAAGTCGATCCCGTCATTACCCTTAAGCCCTACCTCGAGGCCAGGAACAAGATCGCGATACGCGTGCAGCGCATCCAGCTCCACGTGGAGATGCAGCCCGACCGGATGAAGGCCGCCTCCCAGATGTCCCAGGAGGACATCATGGCCAAGGTCATGGAAGTCGCGATAACGGGCATAATGAAAGCCCTCAACGGCCGCTTCGCCGCCGGGCAGATACCCGCGAAGGCCGAGGACCTGGTAACGCTGCGCTACGACAAGGCCGCCTGGACGCTGAAGGCCGACGTTAAGACCACTTTCGTTCAGAAGTACCTGCCGCCCGCGCTCTTCGCCCGGCCCGACATCACCGCTTTCGGCCTCTACGAGAAGGGCCTGACGCTAAAGGTCTCCACCCGCTGAATCATTGCGCCAAAACGTCAAGGACGCCCGCCGCGCGCGGGCGTCTTTTTTGGTGCGCGCGGCATGCGCGCACACTTGGGGGTGAAAGTCCCCTACGGGGGTTGATAGAACCTACCGTTAGCCAAAGGCAAGGGTGTCCGCC
>WOVA01000070.1 GCA_009773155.1 Elusimicrobiota bacterium | reverse complement strand
GAATGGACCACAAAACGCACTACAGAACAGAATAAAATTCTAAAGCTCGTCGGAGCACTGGACCTGATGCCTAGTGACTAAGAGGCCTTAAATAGGGGTATAAATTCCCCCGATGAAATAGCTTCCGGGTACGAAGTTCTGTGGGAGTCTCAATTATCCGATCCTCAAAAGTTCTACCTGGAAACTAGGGTAAAATTCAATAGATCCGGCCGTTCGGATTATTTCCTCTACCTTCTGGCGCGGTGTGCAAAAGCATCCGTTCGTTATAACTCCAGCGGGGAATTTAACCAGAGCCCGGATAAGCGCAGGCTTGGAACAAATCCACGGATGATGCGGAGAAATATCCTGCAGGCTTCCCTTTTGTTGAAAGGCAAAACGAAACTGTATTCCCGGAACTATTGGGATGTCTTGAGGAATGTGAAGCCTAAGGATCTTGTGTATATGGACCCGCCCTATCAAGGTGTGTGTGGGAATAGGGATAGCCGGTATTTTGCCGGCATAGATCGGAATAAATTCATTGAAGTCCTGTGTGGGCTGAATAAAAACAATGTGTCGTATATTTTAAGTTACGACGGCAGAACGGGGGAGAAGGATTTCGGGGTTAAATTGCCGGCGTATTTAAGCCTTGAACACGTTGAGCTATGCGCAGGGCGCTCGAGCCAGGCGACGCTTCTGGGCAGAGATGCTGTGACCTATGAGTCGCTGTATATTTCTCCCGCACTCGCAAGAATCACCAAGGAGCCGATTGCCAGGATTCTTGAATTGGCATGACGGATCCTATGGCAAAAAAACTTCCCAAAGAATTTATCAGGAAATGCGGAAAAATAACCGCAAAGCGCGCCAAGACAGTGGTTGACCATATTTTAAAGCACGGCCACATCACGACCCAGGAGTTGAAAGACAGGTATGGGTATAATCATCCTCCCAGAGCGATACGGGACGCCAAAGAGCAGGGCATACCGATAGAGATGTTCCGTGTTGAAGGCAACGACGGCAGGAAAATTGCGGCGTATCGGTTCGGGGACCCCTCTAAGAGCCGTTTTGGCCGGTTGTCGGGCAGGACCGCCCTGACGAAGGAATTAAAAACGAAATTAATTTTACTGCATGGCGCGAAGTGCGAAATCCATTGCCAACCCTTCCCGGAGCGTGAGCTCCAGATAGACCATCGGGTCCCTTTTGAGGTGTTCGGGGATACCCCGTCCGTAGAGGCGGACGTGGATGATTTCATGCTTCTTTCCCCTTCCGCGAACCGCGCTAAATCCTGGTCGTGGGAACACTGTGACAATTGGCTGGCAAAAAAAGATAGGGCGATGTGCATGACCTGTTACTGGGCTTTTCCGGGCGCCTATTCCCATATAGCTATGAAGCAGGTGCGGCGTTTGGACATTATGTGGAGCGGGGCAGAAGTTAGAACTTACGATAGGCTTCGTTGTAATGCTAAAAAAAACCATCAGGACATGCCCTCGTATGTTAAAGAGATTCTTCGGAAACTAGTCTGATCCCGCGCGGGGATTTCATTGCGGGGAGCGCTGCGGGGCGGCGCCGCCGGTTTCGGGAGGGACGCATGAACACGCGCAAGCTGCTGGACAAGATGCGGGGCTGGATCGAGCATGACCCGGTGATGAAGCTGGAGGCGCTCGAGGCCGGCGGAGAGTTCTTCGCCTTTCACGACTACGACTCCGCGCTGCCGGACAGGAAGACGCTGGCCGGGCTCTTCGTCGAGTGGTTCACCTATGACCGGAAGACGACCCGGTACCTGAAAACCCCGGCGGAGGTGTTCCTCCGCTACGGCGCGCGCGGCTTAAAGAAGGCGGAGAAGGAGTTCTACGCGGCGCTCGCGCGCACCGTCTTCGGCATGTTCGAGGTTGTCTCCTCCGACGCGGAAGCCGGGCTGGTGCGCGTCAGGCGGCTGGACGGCGAGGGCGAGTGGACGGTCCTGGACGTGCTGGGCAGCCGCGGCATGAAGGCCGGGAATGTGCTGTTCGCCAGGATAATCGCGCTGGCGGACCAGCCCGTCTTTACCGGCTGGGTGGCCGGCCTGCCCGGCGGCGCCCGGGAGATAAGGGAGACCATGCTCAGGCCGCGGGTGGGCGCGGGGATGCGCCTGATAATCTGATTGACAAGGGTAGTTTATCATGATAAACTGACATTGTATGGCAAAGGACATAGTAAACCGGCTGGTCGATCTGTCTCTTCCCCGCGGGAAATCCGCCTTTTTGTGGGGGCCGAGAAAGTCCGGAAAGACCTGGTGGCTGCGGCACCATCTGCGCGGCGCCGCGGTGATAGATCTGCTTAAAACCGACGTCTTCGCCGAATACGCCGCCCGCCCGGCGCTGCTGCGTGAGCGTTGGCAGGGCCATAAAGGGCTTATAGCCATAGACGAGATACAGAAAGTCCCGGCGCTGCTCGACGAAGTGCACTGGCTCATCGAGAACAAGGGCCTTTCCTTCCTGCTCACCGGTTCCAGTTCCCGCAAATTGCGCCGCAGCCACGCCAATCTGCTGGGCGGGCGGGCCTGGCGCCGGACCATGGCGCCGCTCTCCCTGCTGGAGACCCGGGGGTTCGACCTGGACGAGGCGATGATCTCCGGGCTGCTGCCGCCGCATTTCCTCTCTCCGGATCCCGTGGAAGAGCTGCGCGGTTACGTGGCCGACTATCTGAAAGAGGAGATAGCCGGCGAGGCGCTGGTCCGCAATATTCCCGCTTTTTCCGAGTTCCTGCGCGTCGCCGCCGTGACCAGCAGCGAACTGCTCAATTATACCAACGTGGCCCGGGAGGCGGGGGTCTCTCCCAAGGTGGTGCGGGGCTACTTCGATATCCTGGAAGACACTTTCCTGGGTTTCCGGGTGCGGCCCTGGCGCAAGTCGCTCAACCGCCGCCTTATCGAGACGGAGAAGTTCTATCTCTTCGACGTCGGCGTGGCCAACTACCTCTGCCGCCGCCGTCCTTTGCGCGGCTCGCCTGAATTCGGCAAGGCTTTCGAGCATTATCTCCTGATGGAGTTGAAGGCCTACCAGGCTTACCGGAACCCGGAACTGGAGATAAGTTTCTGGCGCACGGCCGGCGGGCACGAGGTGGATTTCATCCTGGGCGACAAGGAGCTGGCGCTGGAGGTGAAAGCCGGGGCGCGCGTGCACGAAGGCGACACGCGCGGGCTCGCGGCGCTGGCGGAAGACGGCCCGGTCAAACGGCGGGTGATAGCGTCGCTGGAACGGGAGCCCCGCGCGCTGGCCGGCGGGATAGAGGCGGAGCCATGGGAGCGGTTCGTCCGCCGGCTTTGGGCCGGCGAGTACCTGTAAGTGCGGCGGGGACGTTGTTTAATTCTTTAGTTTTGTCGCCGCGCCGCCGGAGAAGCCCGGCGATTTTGTCCTATAGAATAGGGGTGGACGGGAGGGTCTCTGAAAAAGAATTTTCCGCTCAAGAAGGTCTATACGCTGCTGGAGCCGGTGCCGGCCTCCAAAGTTAAGGCCCCGCCACGACGCCCGCCTGGCCGGCAAGTACAACCTTTTCATCCTTAAAGTGGTGAAGGCCTGGGTGGACGCGTCCGTAAAGAACCCCGCCACCTTCCATCACCGCGGCGGCCCCGACTTCTTCATCGCCGGCCGCACCGTTCAGCTCCGCGCCAAAAAGGCGGGGTGAAGATTATGTCCACCGGTGTTTTAATTGTCCTTGCGGTGCTGGCGATAGTGATAATGTCAGCCGGCGCGCGCAGCGTTAAGAGTGTCGGGACCCTCCCGCCGCCCGCCGAACCTGCGCCCGGGGTCCAGGCAGACGAGAACCTCGAGCCGTTCATAGAGTGGCTCATCCTCCAGGCGTCCGAACAGACCGGCCTGCCCGTGCATACCGATGAGATGGCCGTTGCCCGCATCGAGGAAGCCGCCCTGGAAGCCCGGGAGGCCCTCGCTTCGCGGGGCACCTACCGGCTGTCCCTGCCCTTTCTTACTTCGGACGCTTCCGGCCCGAAACATTTCGAACTGGAGATCTCGAAGGAAGATCTCCTGGAACATCTGTAAGCGGCTTTGAAATTTCGCCCTTGCGCCGCCGGAGAGACCCCCCGGCGGCTCTGTTTTGGGCGGGCGACACCAGGTTGCCGCTTGAAGATATTGTTTTGACCGTCTTTCAGCAGATCCTGGCGCCGGACTGGCTGCGGTAATTGCGCTTCATCATTCCGGCGGCGGGTGACATTTTAAAGCGCTTGTAGAATTTTTGCAGCGGAACGTCGCAGATGAGGTCCACCATGTAGGCCTTGCTCAGCCGCCGCAGCATGCGCTTTACCAGCTTTTCGCCTATCCCGCGGCTTTGATAATCGGGCAGGACCTCGAGGAAAGGGATATATGCCGACAATACCTTGTCGGTGATGGCCGTGATAAATCCGATCACTCTGCCGGACTTGTCGTCCACGGCCAGCGTCACAAGTCCGCTGTTCTTGAGCAGGCGCAGATGCGCGGTTGGGGACGGCGGGTTGGGCCAGTCTACGAAGAACCCGCGCAATTTCCCGGGCGTGACGCCTTTTAGTGAATCCTGGTATTTTATGGCCATGCGAAGATTTTATCTTATCGCGGTCCGGCTATACGGCGGCGCGGCTCCCCGCCGGTTTTTGTTTTGGCGGCTGACACCATGCTGACCACCTCGTTGTATGTTTGTGTACAACAAATTGTAGGAAAACGTTTATTTTATTGCGCTTCGCTGGTACATTGCCGGAGTTCCAGAGTGGTCGCGGACTGCGACCGGTTCTTGTCTATCACATAGCCCGCTGTCGCCTGTAAATAACAAAGCCCCGCCCGCTATTTAAGAGGAACCCTGCGGAACCCCACGGACGAGGACTTACTTGTTGAAAATAGTGTAGCAGACGGCCCTGGCCCGGTCAATAACGTAACGCCACATTAACGCTTGTTACTCATAGCGCTCAATTCGGCACAGTCATGGGCTGGTCGCACGGGGGCTATCGGTATGATGAACATCGGCCGGGGTCGGAGAGTGTGATGCCGGAGATGTCCGGCAGGTTTTGTAAAATGGGGGGGGCAGGGATTGTGCTTTCGCCTTGGGCCAGGAGCGTTTATGAGGACACTTGAACCAGACGCGTCGTTTTACCGGATCAGGCAGTTCGCGGAAGAGGCCGAGGGTTCCGCCGCGGAATTCGCCCATGCCATGGACAGGTTCGGGGCCGAGCCGGGCGACGCCTGGCTGCCGGCCGCGGATGAATTCAATGAAAGGCTTGCCGCTCTCAGGGGGGAACTGGCCGGTCTGCGGGGGAAACTTTCCCTGCCGGGCGCCGCGCGCAAAGAATTGGCCGGCCGGGTGCGGACGCTCGCGGCGGAGCTTGCCGCCCGGCGCGAGGCGCTGCGCGGCTCCATCCTGGATTCCTGCCCTCCCCTGGGGGAACTGACGCCCCCGGATGCGGCCGCCGCCGCCGTCTGGAAGGAATACAAGGAGGCCGCCGCCCGCCTGGCGGACAGGGTGATGGAGCGGACGGCCGTGCAGAGGCTGGCGCGGCGGGCGTACGACCCGGTTGGTGTTTTTACCTTGTGCCAGCCGCAGGATAAATACCTGGAGCTCCCCAGGTACTGGGAAATATTCCCGGCGCTCAGGGACCTGCTCTACCACACGCCGCTTCCGCGGCTGGGCGGCCATACGCTTCTCGGGCATATGACCGAAAAGTTCCGGGAGCGGGTCGCGCAAGGCGGTCCGGCGGACGGGCTGTTCGCCCGATTCGTGGAGGGGGTGGCCTCTAAGGATCCAGCCCTGCGCAAGGCGGCCCGCAAAGAGCTTGAGCTGGCCAGGCGAGCCTCGAACGAGGAGATCTCGAAGGGCGCCAAGGCCGGAGATTTTGAGAAAAGCTGCGGGATATGGGGGGTATGGGCCGGCGTGAAGGCCTCGCTTTCAGAGCCGGACCCGGCCCGGCGCCGGGCGGCGCTTTGCGCCCTGCCGGAGCTGCAGTTCAGCCTGGTCACCTCCGAGTTCCCGGGGGAATGCGTGGAATTCATCGCGCGCGCTCTGCGCGACACGGACGGCATGGTAAGGCACAAGGCGCTGCGTTTTGGCGCGGATTTTTTACGGATCCAAAGGGTGCGCCGGCCCGAGATCGTGGGCACCATCGAGAGCGTCGCCAGGCGGCTGCTCTCGGAGACGAAGAAAAAAATGC
The DNA here is from genome assembly GCA_009773155.1 of Elusimicrobiota bacterium. Lineage (GTDB taxonomy): Bacteria > Elusimicrobiota > Elusimicrobia > Elusimicrobiales > UBA9959 > UBA2231. Next base: position 3,241 of record WOVA01000070.1, on the reverse strand, counting down.
CCAAAGCCGCGGCCGCCGCCCGCAAGCTCCTCAAGACGGTGGATTGGTGCCGCGAGTACGACAGCAGAAGGGGGGCGGTTCCGGATCTCGCCGCCGGGGATGGAGAGGCCGCCGGCAGGGAGGTGTCGTTCTCTATCCCGGTGAGGAGGCCGTACGATACGGTCTTCCAGTTCAAGGTGACGCTTACAGGCTCCAGGCCGCCGGTCTGGCGGCGGATACAGGTGCCGGGCTCCTATACTTTTTACGATCTGCACCTGGCCATACAGAACGCCATGGGCTGGACCGACAGCCACCTGCACGCCTTCGAACTGGACGGCGGCCCGCGCCCGCTCCGGATAGAATCCCCTTACGCCGCGGACGAACTGTTCGAGGAGGCCGCCGATTTTACCACCGAAGCCGCGCTTTCGAAATATCTGGGGGAAGGCGCCCGCGCCGTTTATGAATACGATTTCGGCGACGGCTGGCTCCACAACGTGGAGTTGGAGAAGATACTGCCGAAGGCTCCCGGGGCCGATTATCCGCTCTGCCTGGAAGGCCGGCGTGCCTGCCCGCCCGAGGACTGCGGCGGGCTTGGAGGGTACGGGGACTGTGTGCGGCTGGCCGGGGGCGAAATGCCGTTCGAAGACGAGGCCGAGAACGAGCGGTTGAAAGACTGGCTGGGCGACTGGGACCCCGGGGAATTCGACCCCGGAAAAGTGGTCTTTGAAGACCCGCGTGAGCGCTTCCTGGCCACAATAGAAACTGAATAGAACGGGACGGCCCCTGCTTTTGCCGAAGTGACACCGCGGCGGCCCCGGCTTCTTCATCGCCGGCAGGACCGTCAAGCTTCCTTGAAGGGGTCAGGTCTTTACTTTTGACCTTAGAGCCGGCGAGGAGAAGCAAGGGGGTTTTCTTTTTGTAGTATGTCCGTGTGGGGGATAAGTCAAAATTTAGCCTGGCTTCAATGCCGTAACATGGAAAACGCGGATAACCTTTCCAAAGACGAGAAACCCCCGGGGCATTTTGAGCGGGAGAACATGCTCAATCTCGTCTGGGTTTTGGGGCTGCCGCTCATGCTGTTGCCGGTGGCCGTAATCATGCCGAACGTGCTGCGGCATCCTGCCGGATCAGGGCTAATCTCGGTGGTTCTGTGTGTTATGGGCTTTGCGCTGTTCTCTTTGGCTAAATTCTCTCAGTTCAGGCAGAAACGGTATTTCACTTTCGGTAGCGCCGGCATGTCGCCGCAGGACCGTATCTTGTACCGCTGCGGCTATGCGCTCATGACGTTTGCCGCGGCAATCGCTTTATGCCTGCTTTTTGCCGCCAAAGTGGTGCCGCGCCCGGGGTAGGTTTGGTCACGGGGGTTTATGACTAAAATAAGGTGCTGCCTGTGTCTGCTTCCGTTATTGGGCGTCACGGCCGTTTGTCAGGCTGAGAGCCCCGCGTTGGGGATAAGCCGGGACCTGATGGCCGGGGCCAGCTATTACGAAGCTGTCATCGCGCTGGAGCCGCTCCTGCTCGGGAAAGAGATGTCGGACGCGCAGATGGAGGCGTATTACCTGGCCGACCGGATCTCCAACAAACTCATAGGCGAGTTTCTCCTTATCACCGAATTCGAGAAGCTCCCCAGCACCACGACATACCGGGAATATATGAAGTGGGAGAAGATAGTGCGCCTCAACCGGCTGGGGGCCGGCATAACTTATGACCATATGTGCGGTTGTTATGATTATCATCACGCTTTCCTGCGGACTTATCTGGAAAAATATCCGGCCGGCAACTACGCGCCGGCCGCCGAGTTCTACACGATAAGGCCGGGCCGCAATGAGCTGTCGGAAGTGGAACGGGAGCTGAAAGAACTTTACGCCTATGTGAAGAAGTACCCCGAAGGCAGGGAATCCGATAAGGCCCGGCTGAAGATCGCAAGGATAAACGACAATCTATGGGACCTGCTTTATCACGGCGGCTGGCCGCCTTTCAGCAGCGGGGATAAGGCCAGGGACGGGGCTCGGGCCGAGGAATGCCGCCGGACCTCGCTGTCGCTCTATAAAAGACTCCTGAAAAGCCGGCACCTCTCCCCGGAGGAACTGAAAGAGGCGAAGGATCGCTATGACGGTCTCGTCTCGCTCAAGCATTCCAGTGTTTATTACATAACCTATGACTAAAAGCAGGCGGGGAGGTCCGGTCGGGAGTCGAGGACGTTGTTTAGTCTTTTAGTTTTCGGCCGCCTGGGAGGTCCGGCGGTTTTGTTTTGTAGAACAAGCGCGTAGGGGGAGCATATGAAAGCGGCGATAGCCGTCGATCTGCTTAAAGACAGCCTATACTATACTTTCAGTGCGCATATTGACAACATCTACTAATTTATGTGAAATTAGTAGATATTAGTAGGTGCATTAGTTAAGGATACAATGAAAATCCCGCCTAAACCTCCGAAACTCGAGGATATCTTTCTAAAGAAGAGCGGAGAGTTGTCCAAAGCCCTGAGAGATCCTGAATTTCCCGCGCTTATCGCCCGTTGGAATAATTCCAAAGAGTATTACTACTGGGATAGTTTCCGGTATCTGAAGTTCCCCAACGGCATTTCCCCGGAAATAGCGTGGGCCTGCAGGGAATTTAGCCATGTGGGGGAAGTGAAGTATGTCCCGATCATTGATAAGGAGGATAAGCCCTTTGGATATTGGCTCCCGGCGCGCGCCCAGGAGTGGCTCCATTTGATCGATAGGGAGGTCCCCTTTGAAACTATACATAAGGCCGCTCCCGCGGGTAATGAAAGAGAGAGATATATTCTGGCCTCACTGATGGAGGAGGCGATAGCTTCAAGCCAGATGGAAGGGGCTGCCACAACGAGAAAAAACGCCAAAAACATGCTCATCGCGGGTACGGCTCCAAAAAATAAATCAGAGCAGATGATTTTTAATAATTACAAGACTATCGCCCGGGTCAAGGAATTGAAAGAAGAAAAACTGACCGTGGAAATGATCTTGGAGCTTCATAAGCTGCTTACCCATAAAACAATGCCCGAAGAATCAATGTGCGGATACTTTCGGGCTACGGAGAAGGATGATGAGGTAAAGGTTTATGATTCTGACGGGACTTTGCTTTATAATCCGCCAGCTCATGAACAGGTTAAGGGACTTGTGGAAAAATTGGTGGATTTCGCTAATAACCCACATTCCGCTTATCGCGGACAGGGTTCTTTCGAATTTATTCGGCAAACCCTGACCGCCTGTCACTCGTATAATGCCTGAGGCACCTCCAGCAG
>WOVA01000015.1 GCA_009773155.1 Elusimicrobiota bacterium | reverse complement strand
GTGCGCGCATGCCGCGCGCACCAAAAAGGGCCGGGGAGGCGCTCTCCCCGGCCCGCCGGACTATCGCTGTCGGCCGCGGCTTAAACGGCGGCTTTCACGCCTTCCAGCAGTTCCCTGTAGCGGGTTAGCTGAGCCGCCAGGCCTTTTATCGCCGTCTCCGGAACAGCGGGGCCTGGCCGAATTACGTTAGGCGCCTTATTTATTCTTTACCGCCTCTTTAGCCCAGCTGTCCCTGAGCGTGACGGTGCGGTTGAACACCGGCGCGCCGGGCCCGGAGTCTTTCGGGTCCGCGAAAAAATACCCCAGCCGCTCGAACTGGAAGCGCGAGCCGGGAGCGGCGTCCTTCAGGGAGGGCTCCAGCATCGCGCGCTCCAGCGTCTCCAGCGAAGAAGGGTTCAGGTTCTCCTTGTAGTCATGCCCCTCCGGCACGGCCTCGGGGTCGCGGACACTGAACAGCGCGTCGTAGAGCCGCACCTTCGCCGGCAGGGCGTGCCTGGCAGAGACCCAGTGTATGGTGCCCTTTATCTTGCGGCCGTCGGGCGTGTCGCCGCCGCGGGTGGCCGGGTCGTAGGCGCAGTGCACCTCGGTCACGACGCCGGAGGCGTCCTTTACGACCGTCTCGCATCTGACGATATAGGCGGCGCGCAGGCGCACTTCCTGGCCGGGCGTCATGCGGAAGAACTTCTTGGCCGGCACCTCCATGAAGTCGTCGCGCTCGATGAAGAGCTCGCGGCAGAAGGGGACTTTGCGCGTACCCGCCGAGGCATCCTCGGGATTATTGACCGCCTCCATCTCCTCGGTCTTGTCCTCCGGGTAATTGGTCAGAACGACCTTGAGCGGCCGCAGCACCGCCATGGCGCGGGGCGCCGTCCTGTTGAGCTCTCCTCGCAGCGCGTTCTCCAGCACCCAGATATCCGAGACGCCCGGAACCCTGGAAATACCCACCTCGTCGCAGAAGGCGCGCAGCGAGGAGGAGGTGTAGCCGCGGCGGCGCAGGCCGGATACCGTCGGCATTCGCGGGTCGTCCCAGCCTTCCACGTGGCCGTCCCTGACGAGCTCGAGGAGCTTGCGCTTGCTGGTGATGGTATTGCCCAGCGTGCGTCGGGCGAACTCTATCTGCTGCGGGTGGTAGACGCCGAGCTGGTCCAGGTACCAGTCGTAGAGCGGCCTGTGGTCCTCGAACTCAAGCGTGCAGATGGAGTGGGTGACGCCTTCGATGGAATCCTCGAGGCCGTGCGCCCAGTCGTACATCGGGTAGACGCACCACTTTTTGCCCTGGCGGTGATGCCCGGCGTGGAGTATGCGGTACATCACCGGGTCGCGCATGTTGAGGTTCGGATGGGCCATGTCTATCTTCGCGCGCAGCGTGCGGCTGCCGTCGGGAAACTCTCCCTTCCTCATTCTTTCGAAAAGGTCCAGATTCTCTTCGACGGAGCGGTCACGGTGGGGGCTGTCCCTGCCCGGCTCGCCGGGGGCGCCGCGGTGCGCGCGCACCTCGTCCGGGGTCAGGTCGCAGACATAGGCCTTGCCCTTCTTTATCAGCTCGACCGCCCGGTCGTACATCTGCTGGAAATAGTCGGAGGCGAAGAACAGCCTGTCCCCGAACTCGCCGCCCAGCCACCGCACGTCCTCGATTATAGAGTCCACGTATTCCTGCTCCTCCTTGGCCGGGTTGGTGTCGTCGAAGCGCAGGTTGAACTTGCCGCCGTAATGCTTCGCTATGCCGGAGTTAAGGATGATGGAGGTGGCGTGGCCTATGTGCAGGTAGCCGTTGGGCTCCGGCGGGAAACGCGTGTGGACGCGGCCCTGGAACCTGCCGGTCCTGTTGTCCTCGTCTATCAGCTCGTGTATGAAATTCGTCCTGACCGCCGGGAGATCCGTGTTGTTTTCCATAGGTGAATTATACAATTTAGGCCCGCTCGGCCGGGAATGAAAAAGCCCCGGCTCGCGCCGGGGCGTTTTACTCTTGAGGCAGGGGCCGCTTTACTTAGCCGACAGCTTCTTCGCCAGCTCCGCCACGTATTTGCCCTGGTAGCGGGCGGCCTCCAGCTCTACTTTGCTGGGCATGCGCTCGCCCTGCCCGCCGGCTATAGTGGAGGCGCCGTAAGGCGAGCTGCCTTTTACTTCCTCCACGCCCATCTGGCCCTGGAAGGCGTAGGGCAGACCGGCAACCACCATGCCGTGATGGAGCAGCGTTATATGAAAGGAAAGTATCGTGGACTCCTGCCCGCCGTGCTGCGTGCCCGAGCTCGACATCACGCTCCCGACCTTGCCGACCAGGGCGCCGCTCGCCCAGAGGCCGCCGGTGGCGTCCAGGAACTGCCGCATCTGGCCGCACATATTGCCGAAGCGCGTGGGAGTGCCAAACATTATGCCGTCGGCTTTCGCCAGGTCGTCCGGAGAACAGACCGGAACCGCGGCCTGGGCTTTCTGAGCTTCCAGCGCGCCCATCTTGCCGATCACCTCTTCCGAAAGCGTTTCGGGCACGCGCTTTATCTCCACCTCGGCGCCGGCCGACTTCGCGCCCTCGGCGGCAGCCTTTATCATCTCATACATGTGGCCGTACATCGAATAATAAACCAGCAATATTTTCATGGTATCCTCCTCCGGGGTCAGCCTTACCCGACCGGCGCCCGGTTCAGCGGAAAGTATACTCCTTAAGTTCCGGTAAAAACAATTGTCTTTTTCCGCTTTATCCCGGCTTTTTTCTACTTCCTCCGGGAAACGACAAGGCCCCCGCCGCGGAGAGGTCCGGGGCGGGGGCCTTCGCCGGGCCCGGCCTTATTTCTTCCGCGCGAGCTGCGCCATGAAATATTCCTCGATGAACCTGGACAGCCAGGTCTCCTGGATATTGAGGTCCTCGACGCGGTCGATGCGTTTGGCGGCGGCTATGTCGTCCAGGAAGGCGCGGTCCAGCTCGGCCACGCCCTCGCGGCCCAGCACGTTGACATTAAGCTCGGTATCGTAGCGCTCGCCGCGCGGGTGCAGGTTATAGGAGCCGATATTGGCGAACACCCCGTCCGCGGTCATGAACTTGGAGTGCAGCGTGTCGCCCTGCTTGAGATAAACGCCGGCGCCCTCGGCCTTGAGGGCCACCAGACTCTTGAGCAGCGGCACGCCCATCGATTTGCACTGGCCGTTGAGGCTGTCGGGCGAGTTGGTCAGCACGTTCACTTTCACGCCGCGGTGCAGGGCGTCGATCAGGGCCCGGGTCACGGCCGGCAGGGCGACGAAGTAGGCGTTCTCCACGTTGATCTCGCGGGAGGCGCCGTACATCGCCTTTATCATGCTCAGCAGTATCTTGGAGTCGGTCGGGGGGTTCTGCAGCACCGGCGCTATGCGGGCGGAGCCGTAGGAACCCGGGCGCGCCGTCGGCGCGGGGATGCGGGTCAGGCCGGAGCTGGGGCGGGCGGAGACCTGCGAGTTCCACTCGCTGCGGAAGATAAGCGCCGTATCGTAGGCCGCGGGGCCGGAGTAGCGCACGTCGGTGTCGCGCCACTTGGCACCGTCGCCGCGGTGCGAATAGACGTCGCCGAAGTTCATGCCGCCGGTGATGGCGGTGGTCCAGTCGGCTATGCTGGTCTTGACATGCCAGATATCGTGCCGGCGGCCGATCTCCTGGTAGTGCAGGACCTCCACGCCGGCGCGCTCCATCCGCTTGAGCGCGCGGGGGCCGTGACTGCGGGCGACCTTGCCGTCCACCATGACGCGCACGTCCACGCCGCGGCGTTTGGCCGCGATCAGCAGGTCGGCAGCCGCGTAGCCGGTCTCGTCGTCGTAGAAGGCCCAGCTGGCCACGAAAAGGTTCTCGCGCGCTCCCATGATGAGCGCGTCCTTGGCCGCGAACGCCTCGGGGCCGTCTATCAGGTAATCGGTGTCGTTGCCGGAGGTGAAGCGGGCGCCGGAGGCCTGCTCCAGCTCGCGGATGAAGCCCTCGTCTTCCAGCAGGGAAGGGGCGCCGCCCTTGCGGGGCATATACCGGGTCTCGGCGGCTTTGAGCAGGACGCTCCGGGAGATCTCTTCGAAATCGGGGGCCGCCGCGGTCCAGGGCAGGACGCCGCTGTCGGTTATCTGTCCGGCTATAGCGTGGTAGATGGTCACGCCGTAACCCCAGACCACGCCGGCCTGCTCGCCTATAGTGCCGCCGCCCAGGCCGGCCTTGGCCTGCGGCATATCGGAGGGCATATCTATCTGCTGGCCGGCCGCCAGGCCGGAGGCCTCGATCTGGGCCATCAAGGAGTCGAGGTCGGCGGAGCCGGCGCTCGATATGGAAGGGATTATAACGGAGGCCAAGGCAAGGGCGATGGTCTTTTTGATCATGCCTATAGTTTAGCGGCAGGGCCGCTGTTTTTCAGGGGTCCAAAGGGAAAATACGGGCCGGAATAGGGCCCAGGCCCCCGGGGGTCTTGTGGGGACGTTGTTTAGTTGTTTAGTTTTGCTGAAAAACTAAACAACTAAACAATGTCCCCGGACTTATTTCTTCAACTGCGCGTAGAAGTACTCGGAAACGAAGCTCGAAAGCCAGCCCGGCCGCTCCCCCAACTGGTCGGGGGAGGTGACCCTGCGGGACATGGCCACGTCGGCGGCGAAAGCCGCGTCCAGTTCGGCGGTGGAGACGGGGTCGATTATGCTCACATTGACCTCCGTGTCGTAGCGCTCGCCGCGCGGGTGCAGGTTATAGGAGCCGATATTGGCGAACACCCCGTCCACGGTCATGAACTTGGAATGCAGCGTGGCCGAACCCTGGTAAAGATAGATGTTGGCGCCGGCCGCGGCCAGCGGCATCAGGCACTCGTACATGGCCTCCACTATGACCTTGCCCTCGGGGTCGATGCTCTCCTTGGAGTTGGTGATGATATTGACCTCCACCCCGCGGGAGACCGCGTCCAGGACGGCCTTAGTGACCACCGGCAGGGCGACGAAATAGGCGTTCTCTATATTGATGCGCCCGGTGGCGCCGTACATGGCCTTTACTATGCTGACCAGAACATTGGAATCGGTCGGGGGGTCCTGCAGTATCACGCTCACTTTAGCGGAGCCGCCCTCGTAGGCGCCGGCCGGCGCGGTCTCGGCTACGGGAGAGAACTTGAGCTTCAATTCGCGGACCTTGGAATTCCAGAGGCGGGCGAAGAGGCGGCGGCTCTCGGCCACGGCGGGACCGGAGTAGAGCACGTCGGTGTCGCGCCATTTGACGTTATTGGGGTCCTTGTGGGAGTAGACGTCGCCGAAATTAAGGCCGCCGACTATGGCGTAGGCGTCGTCGACTATCATCATCTTGACGTGCCAGATATCGTTGCCGCGGTCCTTCTCTTCGTAGCGCAGGACCTCTATGCCGGCCTGCTCCATCAACTTAAGCACGCGCCGGCCGTGGCCGACCGCCACCTTCTTGTCCACGATGACCTTCACTTCCAGGCCCTCGCGCTTTTTCAGGATGAGGTACTGGGCGGCCTCCCAGCCGGTTATATCGTCGTAGAAGGCCCAGCTCGATACCAGCAGGCTCTTTTTGGCCTCGCGCATCAGGCGGTCGCGCACCGCGAAAGAGGCGGGGCCGTCGACCAGGTAGCGGGCGCTGTTGCCGTCGCGGAAGGGCGCTTTCGTGGCGCGCTCGTACTCGGCCAGGAAGCCGGCGTCCCTGAAAAGGGACTGCTGGCCGGCGCGGCGGGCGGGATAGGCCCTGGAAACGGAAACATCGAGGACCCGCTTGGAGATCTCGTCGAAGGTCGGAGCCGAATCGGCCCACGGTATCCAGCCGTTGTCGGAGAGCTGGGCGCCCAGTGCGTGCCAGACGATGACGGCGGTGCCGGTATAGGAGACGGGTTCGGGAAGCGGGTAATCGGCGGGGAGCGGTGGTATGACCGGCAGCGAAGGCACCCGGGGCAAGGAAGCCGGGGCGCGCAGAGGGGTCAGCTGAAGAGCGGCCGACTGATCTCCCGAAAGTGAGCCGTCGAAGCGCCCGGAGAGATCCGCGGCCCAGTCCTCGTGCAGAGGCACGCCGAGGGCCTCGGCGGTGCGCTCCATCCCGGACTGGAGTTCGCCAAGGCGGGAATCATAATCGCCCTGGGCGAAAACGGCTGCGGGGAAGATGGCCATGACGAAAGCCTTGAAAAGGAGTGAGGTGTTTTTTACCATGCCTATAGTCTAGCCCCGCCGCTGGAGCGGCGACAGGGCCAAAAAGGCTCTTCCGGATAAAAAAAGGGCCCACCCGCGGGTGGGCCCGATGGCCTGGGTTTATCTGAAGAGGGGTCAGTCCAGGTCCATGGGATTGATCGGCTTTATGTCCTCGCCGGACTCTTCTATGCGCTTCTTCTCCTTCTCGAACTTGTCCAGGAGGTCCCGCTTCTTTTTGTCCATCTCGTCCCTGGCCCCGGAGAAATAGCCGTCGAGCCTGGCCTTGTCCTCCTGCATCTTCTTCATCGCCTCCTGCATGGGATCGGCGCCGTCCTTAAGCCTGGGCTTGTCCCAGTGGCGCAGGACCTTGCCGGTCTTGCGGTCCACCTCTATGCGGGCCTTGCAGCAGGGGCAGTCTATAAGAAAAGAGCCTTCGGACATGGTTCCTCCTACTTCACTCCCCACAGCGGGTGCTGTTGCGGGAGGACCTTCACTCTTTCAAGCCGGCTCTTCGCGTAGGACTCCGCCTCGCGGACCTGTCGGGCCGACGGCGGAAGCGGTACTGGGACACCATGCCGCATGGTGTCCCCCGCCGATGCCGGCTGTATGAAGAAAGGGATATCGCGTCCCGCGGCTGCGGCCAGGTCCGCGGCGCGCCGCAGGTCTGACATGGACGACGAGGAGGTCAGGACGGCTTTTATGAAAGTCTTGCCCGGCGCGACGGACAGGAACCGGCGGTGGGCGGACCAGAGCGGCCGGTGTCCGCCGGAGGAAGGGATCTTTACGTCCATCGCCACCGCGTCCACCAGTCCGATGACTTCGCCAAGCTCGCGGTACAGCGTGCCGTTGGTCTCCAGGTGCAGGGCCAGGCCGGCCCTCCGCAGCGCCGGAGCCAGCGCCTTTATGAACCGCCAGCGCAGCAGCGGCTCGCCGCCGGTCAGAGAGACCATCCTGGCGCGGCCGCGGCGCGCCTGCCTTATGACCTCGGCGGCGGCTTCGGCCGGCGTCATCATGAAAGACGGGAGAGAGCGGGCCGCGGGCTCGTCGCAGTACGAGCAGTCCAGGTTGCAGCCGGCGAAACGGAGGAAAACCTGACGCCGGCCGCAGTACAGGCCCTCGCCCTGCCGGGAACAGAAGATCTCGTGTACGGGAGCGGCCGCGGTTTTCATTTCAGCGCGGGGTCGGCGACGCCGGCGGCGGCAAAGCCCCTGGCGCGCAGCTTGCAGGAATCGCAGCGGCCGCAGGGACGCCGGCCTCCGGCGTAGCAGGACCAGGTCAGTTCCAGCGGGGCCTTCAGCTTTCTCCCCAGCCGGACTATGCCGGCCTTGCTGAGCTTTATGAGAGGAGTAAGCAGCTTTATCCTCTCCCCCCTGTCGCCCTGCCGGGTGCCGAAAGCGGCGGCCCTCTCAAGCGCGCGGTAGAAGGCGGGCCGGCAGTCCGGATAGCCGGAATAGTCCACCGCGTTGGGGCCCAGCACGACGGCGCGCGCGCCTCTGGCGTCGGCGAGCGAGATGCCGGCGGAAGTGAAAACGAGGTTGCGGCCCGGCACATAGGTGGACGGAATGTCGCCGGGGCGTCCTATCGCCGACGACTTCTGCTCCGGCAGCCGGCCGCGCCCGCCGACCAGTGAACTGGTGCCGAACCACGGGAAGTCCAGCTTTATGTCGTAAAGTCTGACGCCGAGGCGGCGGGCTATGACCCTGGCGCTGCGGTTCTCGCGGGCGTGGCGCTGTCCGTAGGCGAAAGAAACGGCGCTGCAGACATAGCCTTCCGAAAGAGCCCAGCATAACGCGACGGTCGAATCGAGCCCGCCTGAAAAAAGGACCACGGCCTCCGGGCGCTTCACTTCTCCCCCCCGGCCGCGGCGGGAAATACCGGCGCGAATATCCCGCGATGGCTGGCGGACGGCACTCCCGTGAAAAGGTCCTTTGAAAGAGACATTTCCAGGTCCCGCCTTCCGCCCGGCCGGCCCGCCAGGAAGTCCAGCGGGCGGCCGCTGGAATGTATCTCGGCGACTGCGTCGCCGTACGACATCTCGCCGGCCAGGAAACGGGCGCAGGAAAAATCCTCCGCGTGGGCCCTGTCGTAATACAGGCACGCGGGAACGAAAAGGGTGCTCATGGGCGAAGCCGCGCAGTGAGCGCTCAGGGCGGCGGCGTTGGCGAAGCAGCCGATGAGTATCTCCGCCGCCGACGGGCAGGCCATGACGGCCTTGGAACCGGAATTGGTCACTATCACGGCCGCCTTCGCAGGGTCGGAGCCGGAGAGTGCGGTCACGGGCGAATTGTCGTATTTCTCCACGCCGGGAAGGTCCATCTCCGAGAAGAGGTCGGCCTTCGAGGCGCGCGCGGCGGCCACGGCCAGCGACGGGTCGGCGTAGACCCTCACATCGCGGCGCCCGCTCTCGAGAAGAGCGCAGACCGTGTTCGAAAAACGGAAGAGGTCGATGACAACGGCACGGCCCCGCCAGGCCCGGGCCTCGCCGGGCTCATAGGCGACCTTTCGTTCAGGGACCGCGCCGCGTTCCCGTGGAAACGTTCTCTGCATATTTAAAGGCGACGCCGGTGAGGACCACCAGGCCGGTGGCTCCCTCTCTGTGGGAGCCCGGGGAGGCGGTGTCGTTCACCGGCTCGGGGGAAACTATTATCGCGTCGGCTCCGATATCGGCGGCGAGCCGCCTCGCTTTCTTCTTGTACCGCTCGAAGGCCCTCTCGTCCCGGCCGCGTATCCTCTCCCCGTGCATCACCGCGATAGCGCCCCAGGGCTTGCGGGTCTCGTTCTTGGAAGCGAACACCTCTACCTGCTTCCAGTGCCTGGGCTGGAACCAGGGCCCGACCTGTATAACGTCGACCCGCGGAGAAGCGCAGGCGGCCAGAGAGGACAACAGGACGCAGGCCGGCAGCAGCCGTCTCACCTGGGCGGCTCCAGGCCGAGGTCGCGGCAGATCTTGCGGACCGTAAAATCGGCTATTTCCGTATGGCGCGTGACCGGCACTTCCTTGGCCGTGGCCGGGTTGGTGAAAATGGAGTATTTCCCTCCTTCGCGCGAGAGCACGCAGCCCTCCTGTGTTAGATAACGGACCAGTTCTTTGCGTTTCATATAAACACCTCCGAAAAAGATTTATTCCCTGCTCCTGTAAAGGAACCCGGCGGGCTTCCAGGACACCCCGGTCCTGCTAAAAACGACCTGCACGAAGTTCACGCTCCCGTCGTCCGCCTGGAGCACCAGTATATTGCGTCCGGCGTCGCTGAAAACCCCTTTCACGTCGCCCAGCGAGGCGGGCAGGGCGTTGGGGTCCCGGGACTGCGCGGCCTCGGCCGCTTCTTCCGTGGAGGCCTGGTGGGCGGGCGCGGACGATTCGGAACCGTCTATCATGACAGCCCCGTCCTCGTCCTCCGTTTTGGCCGGCTGGGCGGCGGCGTCCGTCCTGGCGGCGGCCGGCGGTTTCTGCTGGGAATAAAGAGAAAGCGGAAGGAGCGCCAGCAGTAACGGGAATAGGACTTTTTTCATAATGAGGGATCTCCTAGAGCCTCTTCACGCCGACCTTGCCGGGTTTTATTCCGAGCAGGGCGGCCGCGAGAGCCGAAAACCGCTCCGGGGCGTCGCTGACGAAGAAACTCACCGATCCCCGGCCGGTGCGGCGCAGCAGGCCCTCCCGGGCCAGCGTCTCCCGTACCGAGAGAGCGGCAGCTTCCGCAGAGTCAATTATATTAATTTTGCGGCCCATGACCCGCGCGATTACGTTCCTTAGGAGCGGGTAGTGGGTACAGCCGAGTATCAGCGAATCGTAGCCCTTACCGCGGTAAGGCGACAGGTATTCTTCGGCGGCCAGCCTGGTCAGCGCGGCGGCCCTGCGGCCGCGCGCGGGGTCGCTCCAGCCCTCTTCCACCAGGGGGACGAAGAGCGGACAGGCCTGCTCGGTGACCAGCGCCCCCGGCGCGGCGCGGCGCAGCGCCCGGCCGTAAGCGCGGCTGGCGACCGTCGCGGCGGTGCCGATAACGAGGACTTTCCTGCCGCCGGAGGCGGCGAAAGCGGCGGCGCCGGGCTCTATCACTCCGGTAACGGGCACGCCGGCCGCCGCCGCCCGCACCGCGTCGAGAGCGACCGACGAGGCGGTATTGCAGGCGACGACCAGGGTCTTTATCCCTTTGGCGACGAGCCAGGCCGTTATTTCCGACGAGAACCTGGTCACAGCCTCGGGCGACTTGGTGCCGTAGGGGACCCTGGCCGTGTCGCCGAAATATATGAAATTCTCGCGGGGCAGCGCGCGGCGCATGGCGGCCAGCACGGTCAGGCCGCCCAGCCCCGAGTCGAACACGCCTATCGGCCGGTCGCAGTGCTCGGAACAACGAGCCTCCGGCTCCGCAGGTGCCGGGCGCTGTGTCGCCCGGCCCCGGCACCGACTGCGGACAATGTCGCCTTTTTCCGGACGCTCGTTCCTCTTCATATCTCCGCCGCCCTATTTCCAGCCCTTGAGCTCGGCGTACTTTCCGAGCCCGTTGTGTATGGCCCGGGCCATCTTGGCCTGGACGCTGCTGCTGCTCAGGTTCTTCTGATCGCGGGGATTGGTCATGAACCCCATCTCCACCAGTATTCCCGGGGCGTAGGTCCCGCGCAGGACATAAAAAGCGGCCTGCTTGACGCCGCGGCTCTTGAACGGGGTGTGCTTCTCGAACTCGCGGGCGACGAAAGCCGCGAGCTGGCTGCCCTCGTTGAGGTATTCATTGCGGGCCAGGGAATGCAGCAGCATGGCCGCCGGGTCGGGGCGGGAGGGTTCCTCCTCCAGGTCCAGGACGGAGTTCTCGTAGTCGGCGACCTCGGCCGCCATCGGGTCCGACGCGTTCTCCGACATGAAGTATATCTCGAACCCGTGTTCGGTGGAGCGGCGCGTGGCATTGGCGTGCAGCGAGATGAAGATATCGGCATTGTGCCTGTTGGCGAACTCGGACCGCGCCGCCAGCGGGACGAAGACGTCGGAAGTGCGCACCATGAGCACCTCGAAAAAACCCTCTTTCTTCAGCAGCGCCTGCAGCTCTCTGGCTACCGCCAGGTTGATGTCCTTTTCCTTCATGCCCGAGATCCTGCGGCCGCCCGGGTCCCTGCCGCCGTGACCGGCGTCGATTATGACGCTCTTCCTGGCCTTGGGATCGACGACCGCCTTGTCGGGCAGGCCTGACGTCACCGGCGCCGGCGCGGGCGGCGCGGACGGACTATCGGCCGCCGGGGCCAGCACCGACGGTGACGGCATCGAGGAGGGAGAAAGAGCGGGGAAAACGGTTTTGTCCGCGGCCGCGGGAGCGGACGGCGGTATTACTTCGGGCGCCGCCGCGGGCTCGGCGGAGGCCGGGGCCGGCGCTCCGCCCTGCGAGGGCATCCTGGCCAGCACGTCGAGTACTATCCTGTCCGGCCCGGACAGTTTGAAAGCGTTGAAGCCGGCGGCGTTCTCCCCCATCGCCACGCCGATGCGCAGCGCCTTGTTATCCTGCGTCATGTCGATGGCCTTGACCACTCCGTCGTCTACGGCGATCCTCTCCGGGTCGGCCACGCTGCCGCCGCTCACGACCAGCAGAAGGAGGTTGTTGGCCCTCTGGTACGTCTGGTATTCGAGCGGCCCGTTCAGATACAGCACCAGGCGGGTCTTGTCCTTGTGGGAGAAATAGCTGTAAGAAGCCACGCTCATTTTCTCCGTCGCCTCCAGGGACCCGGCCGCCTCGTCGTAGCGGAGGCTGAAGCCGAAGCAGGAATAGAAATTCGGCGAGGCGAAGAAATCCCTGGAAAGAAAGGATTTCCCTCCCCGGACTATCACCGGGGCCCTGATCATGACGGATTCCCTGTCGAAAAGGACCTCGTCGCTCTTGACCGAAGCCTGCACCTTCTTCCCCTTGAGCTGAAAGACCATCTTGCCCGATACCGGGTACCAGTAGATCTTCCCGCCCAGGTAGCGAGTAAGGCGGGCCGCGTCGAAATAGACGGCGCCGCCATAGGAATAGGTCTCGACTTTGCCTACGTATTTACCGTTTTTACTGAACGAGGCCTCGTCCACGGCGCCGGAGACCGGCGCCGCCGCGGCCGCGGCGAAGACCAGGGATATCAGAATTTTCCTCAGCATGCTTTCTCCTTCATTTCGCGGGAAGCCGCTCACTCCAGCACTATCCTGTAATCTTCCCAGGTAAGCTGGGGGTCGGAGGCTATCTTGAACGAGCGCTGCACGTTCTTCTCCATGAGCTCGTGCTTGCGGCGTATCAGGTCCGCCAGCATCGGATTGAGTATCACGCGCAGGGCGCCGCCGGGGCGGCCCAGTGTCAGGTCGCGTATCTCGCGCTGTATCTTTATCCTGATGGTCTCGCTGGAGAGCACCCGGCCGGAGCCATGACATTCGGGGCATTCCTCGGTCAGCAGGCTGAGCGTGCTCTCCCGCTTGCGCTCGCGGGTCATCTCGACCAGGCCGAGCCGCGTGATTGGCAGTATGCGTATCTTGGCGCGGTCGTTCTTCACGGCGCTCTCGAGAGCGGTGACCACCTTCTGCCTGTTGGAGGCCTTCTTCATGTCTATGAAGTCGATGACGATGATGCCGCCGATATTTCGCAGCCGCAGCTGCCTGGCTATCTCCTGCGCGGCCTCTACGTTGTTGAGGGTGACCGTCTCCTCCTGCGAGCGGCTGCCGGTGAAGCGGCCGGTGTTGACGTCGATGGCGCAGAGCGACTCGGCCTCCTGTATGATGATACTGCCCCCGTTGGGCAGCTCAACCTTTATCTTGCGCAGTTCCTCCAGGCCTTTCTCCAGATTGAAGGCCTTGAAGAGAGGGGTCTTGCCCTCGTAGAGCTTCACCCGGTCCTTCAGGTCCGGGGACATCTTGGCCACGAAATCCTGCACGCTGCTGAAATCGTCCTTATTGTCGAGCATGTAGATGGCGGTGTCCTCGGAAAGTATGTCCCGCGCCACCTGCATCGGCAGGTCCATGTCCCTGTGCAGCAGCGCGGGCGGACGCGCCGTCTCGAAGCTTCCGATTATGGACTCCCAGAGCCGTATGAGGAATTTAAGTTCACGCTCGAGTTCCTCCTCGGACGCGCCCTCGGCCTCGGTGCGCACGATACAGCCCTTCTTGCCCATATCGGCGTCGGTCGTGATCTTCTTGATGATGTCGGAGAGGCGCTTGCGCTCGTCGGCTTCCTCGATGTTCTTGGAGACCCCGATGAATTCCTGGAACGGAGTGAAGACCAGGTAGCGCCCGGGCAGCGACACGTCCATGGTCACCTTCATGCCCTTGGTACTTATCGCGTCCTTGGTGACCTGCAGCAGCACTTCCTGGTCCTTCTTGAGCAGTTTCTCTATCGGGTCGCGCTGGCTGCCCAGCACGTCGGAAATGTAGATGTAGGCGTTCTTGTCCAGGCCTATGTTTATGAACGCGCTCGAGATGCCGGGCAGCACGTTCTCCACCACTCCCTTGTAGATATTGCCGACTATATTGCTGCTCGACTGGCGCTTCCAGAACAGCTCGGCCATACGGCCGTCCTCGACTATCGCTATACGCGTCTCCTCGAAAGAGGTGTTCGCGAAGATTTCTTTCCTGATCTTTTTCTCGTTTGCCATGATCCTTAAATATCCTCCTGCCCACGGCGGGATTGTACCGGGACGCCATGCCGCATGGTGTCCCCCGCCGATGGCGCCTTACAAAATTTCCCTCAACTCTCCCGACGAATCTTCCCAGTAAAGCCCGGTCCTGAGCACCGTGAAAGCCGGCGCCTCCGGGCCGAAGAGGGCCGCGGCCAGGACCTCGGCCCTCCCGCCGGCGCGCAGCCTGAGCGCCGCGCTCAGCCTGACTGCCGGCGTGTCCCAGGCCAGCGAAACGACCGCGGGCCTCAGGTCATAGCGGACCTTCTCCCCTTTCTTTTCCCGCTCCGCGATGAACTCGGCCGCGGCCATGAATTCAGCCAGCCTGCGCTCCGCCTCCGGAGGGGCCGATGAAAAAGTCAGCTCGAACCGCGCGACCGAGGCGCTGGCCTCGATGGAGGGAAAGAGCAGCGGCACGCGCCGCAGGGCGGCGAGCGCCAGCCCACGGGCGCCGGCGGAAAAAGCCGAGCGCAGCGCCTCCTCCGGGTAAAGCCGCGCGAACCAGGCGTCGGCGTACTCGCACAGGCTCTCGTGACCCGCCCCGGCCGCGGGACCGAAGGCCATCCTCGGCGCGCCGTCCCCGGCGCCCCTGGAGCCGTAATATTCCAGGCCCGAGCCGGAGACCAGCGCCCGGAGCTCTTTTATCTGCTCGAGGTGGCTCGGGCCGGCCGCCCCGCCGCGGCGCTCGAAGCGCATGCGGCAGCGCATGACGGGGGCGGGCCTGTTCTCTTCGGCAGTCATACCAGCGCGTACCTCCGGGAATAGACGGATTCGGCCAGGCCCAGCGCGAAGAAAGTGGCCACCAGGTTGGAGCCCCCGTAGGAGACCAGCGGCAGCGGGACACCCGCGACCGGAGCGAAACCCAGCAGCATCCCGAAATTTATCAGGAAGTACACCATGTAGAGAGAGAATATGCCGCAGCACAGCAGGTAGCCGAACCTGTCCCTCGCCAGCTGCGCGGCGCCCTTGAGCCGGTAGAGCAGCGTAAGGTAGAGGGTCATCACCAGGCCGGTGCCCATGAAGCCCATCTCCTCGCCCACTACGGCGAGTATGAAATCCGTGTGCCTTTCCGGGACGAAGCCCAGCCTGGACTGCGTGCCGGAGAACACGCCCTTGCCGAAGACGCCGCCCGAGCCCATGCCGATCCTGGCCTGTATCAGGTTGTAGCCGGCCCCGCGCGGGTCGCTTTCCGGCGAGAGGAACACCTCCAGCCGCTTCTGCTGGTACTCCTTCATCTGGTTCCTGACCAGCATGCCGGAGAAGAAACCGAATATGACGACCAGCGCCGCGCCGGTGAAGAAGACCCCCGAGAGGTTGGAATAAAGTTTAACGGAAAGGAACCAGCCGAACCAGGCCAGCGCCCCGACGGCGGCGACGAAGAGCAGCGTGTCCCAGCCGAAACTGGAGAGGCCGGCGAAGAATCCCAGCAGCGGGTTCTGCGCCAGTTCCGGGCTCATCGCGAGCAGAGTCCAGAGGATGGGAAACAGGGCCGAGACCGCGGCGTATCCAACTATGATGGCGATATGCGCCACGCCGCCGCCGGCGCAGAAGATCATGGCCAGCACCACCGGAAAGGTCGTGAGGATGGCGGAAAAGTCCGGCTGCTTCATCAGCAGCAGGAGGAAGGGGATGGAGAGCAGGAGGGCCCCCAGGGAACTGCCGAACTCGCGCATCTTGCCCCCGCGGCGGTCGAGATAGTTGGCGAGCGCGACTATGAGGCCGATGCGGGCCAGTTCCGACGGCTGCACGGAGAAGAACGGCAGGCGGTACCAGGAGCGCGAGCCCTTGTCCATCACGCCGAAGAACAGCACTCCGGCCAGGAAGAGGAGAGAAAGGCCGTAGACGAACTTCCACTGGTCCTGGTAGACCTGGTAATTGAGGCTCCAGGCCACCGAGAAAAAAAGCAGCGCGACAGGTATGGCGATCAGGTGGGTGCGCACTATCCTCTCGTAGCTGGCCAGCACTCCCACCGAAGAGAACACGGCCAGCGTGCCTATGAAAAGCAGGCCGGCGGCCGCGGCCAGGATGACCCAGTCCATGCGCCCCTTCTTGAGACCCACGCGGCTTAGCATCAGTCTCCCCTCCCCTCATCGCCTTCTTCGTCCGCGGCCGGGGCAGGGTTTTCAGGAGGTACCGGCGGCATGGCCGCCGGCGAGGTCGACACGCGCACCCGCGGACGGACCGTCCCGCTGGACGCCCGGATCTCCGCGGCGGCCGGAATGGTCGAAACCTCGACGGCCGGGGCGGGCGGGGGCGGCGGAGGCGTCAGAACATCGCGCAGGGCGGCTTCCATCACCCGTTTGGCGATGGGGCCGGCGGACCCGGAGCCGCTCTTGCCGTGCTCGACCAGGACGGCCACGGCCACCCGCGGCTCCCCGTCCCCGATCCTCGCGAAGGACGCGAACCAGGCGTGATCTTCCCCGTGCGGGTTCTGAGCCGTTCCGGTCTTGCCGTAGACCTCGACGCCTTTTATGATGGCCGGACGGCCCGTGCCTTCGTCCACGGTCTTCTTAAGGGCCCGCCAGATAAGGTCCCAGGTCTCCGGGCGCAGCCGGACCTCTCCGGTTTTCTCCGGCGAGCGGGACAGGATGGTCTTACCCTCGGGGGAAACGACCCTGTCCACGTAAAAAGGTTTCCACAGGGAGCCGCGGGAGGCGACCGCCGCGATCATGACCGCCATCTGGGCGGGAGTCGCCAGCGTCTCGCCCTGGCCTATGACGAGGTTGAGCGTATCGCCGACGAACCAGTAGCTCTTCCGGGTGGCGCGGCGGGTGGGACCGAAGAGGTTCCCCGCCCTCTCGTCGGACAGCCTTATCCCGGTGGGGCGGCCCACGCCGAAGGCCCGGGCCTGTTTTTCGATGGAGAGGGGACCGGCGCGCAGGCCGGAGACATAATAATAAACGTCGCAGGAGTTGGCGAGGCCGTCGAGGAAATCCATGCGCCCGTGGCCTTTTTTCTCCCAGCATTTGAAGACCCGGGACCCTGCGTCGTAATAGCCGGGGCAGAAGACCTTCTCCGACGGGTCTATCCGGCCCGACTCGAGGAAAGCGGCCGCGCTGATTATCTTGAATATGGAGGCCGGCGGATAAGTGCCCTGCACGGCCATGTTGAACTCCGGTATCTTCTCCGCCTGCCTGGGGAATTCCTCGTCGCTGTACGAGACGAAGGAGTTGGGATCGTAGCCCGGAGCGGAGGCGAAGGCCAGGATGGCCCCGTTGCGCGGATCCAGCGCCACTACGGCGCCGCGCCCGCTAAGAGATTTTCTTAGTCCCTCTTCGGCGGCCGACTGCACCACCGAGTCCACGGTCAGGCGTATGTCCGCCCCCGGCACCCATTTCCGGCTCTCCAGTATCCGGGACAGGCGCCCCCTGGAATCCACTTCCATGAATATGCCGCCGGACTTGCCGCGCAGTTCTTTCTCGTACATCTTTTCAAGTCCCGTCTTGCCGACCTTTGAATCGAAGCCGTAGCCGCCGAGCGCGCCGTACCTCGCCCACTCCCTCGCGTCCATCTTTCCCATGTAGCCGACCAGGTGACTGAGGTAGCTGCCGAAAGGATAATGGCGGCGGGCTTCGGTGATCACGTCGATGCCGCTGTAAATGTTCTTGAGCTCGGAGATGGCGAACATGGCCGAGACCGAGAGGTTCTCGGCGATGCGGGCCGGGGTCTCGCGAGTGACGGCGCGCCGCAGGGACGACTTCAGCACCTCCTCTTTCATTCCCAGCGGGCCGGCCAGCGCCGCGGCCAGCCTCTCCGCGTAGGACGGCGGGACGGAGGCGCCGGGGAAATAGACCAGGCTGAAGGAGGGTTTGCTGGAAGCTATAAGCTCACCGTCGCTGGAGATGATCCTGCCCCGGGGGGCGCTCTGGGCTATGACCTGAGTGCGGTTCTTCTCCGCCAGCTCCCTGTAATGGGCGTGCTGCAGCACCTGTATGCTCACGAACCTGAGAAGGAAGAGCAGGCCCGCGGCCCAGGCCAGAGTCCAGAGTATTTCGAGCCTCTCCGGGGCGGGAATAGTGGCCCTCACCGGCTGGGCCTTCCGCAGACGCGGCGGGCTGCGGCGTAGACCGCCGGCACCGTCAGCGCGCTTATGAGAGGTTCAAGGAGCATGGCCCTGAGAGGCAGGGGAGAGACGCCTCCGATGATCATGTAAGCGGACTGGTAGGCGGCCAGTGACAGCAGGGAAAGGATCACCCCGGCCGCGGCCTGCGAGAAGGGGCTGCTGAGGTCGAAATGCCTCTTCATCACTTGTATCGCGTAGCCGATCAGCGTGTAGATCAGGGCCCAGGAACCGGCAAGCCCCGCGCCGAGAATGTCGGCGTAAAGCCCGAACAGGAAAGGCATGGCTATCCCGCGCACCGGTCCGCCCAGCACGGCACAGGACAGGGCGGCGGCGAAAAGGAGATTCGGCGCCAGCCCCCCCATCGGAAAGGCCCAGTGCAGCCACCAATGGGCTGCCGAAAGGAGGAGGAAGAAAGCGGCGTCCCTGAGGAAGGTCACGGGGTCTCCTCGGAATACCGGCGGATCTCGGCCGGGAAGTCCCTGTTGACCACGTAGACCTCCTGGAGCGAATCCGGTTCCACGGCGGGTTCGGCCGCGGCGTTAAACAGGTTCATCGATGCGTCCCGCTCGCCCGGCCCGGAGACGGTCGCGACCGGGATGCCCGGCGGGAACAGCAGCCCTCCGGCGGAGGTGACTATCTCCTCCCCATCCTGGGGCACGGCTTTCTCCTGCAGGTAGCCGAGGCGCAGACGCCGGGACCCGCGGCCCTCCAGCATCCCCTCGTGACCGGACCCCTTGAGGCGGCATATGACGGAGGAAAGTTCGCTGGTCACCAGCATCACCTTGGAGAAACCCGGATAGACCTCGAAGACGCGGCCGGCCAGCACGGGGCGGCCGCCGGAGAGCGCCAGCACCGTGGCGTGCGCGCGCACGCCGTGATCCGAACCTTTGTCGATGAACACGGTGCCGAACCAGTCGCGCGGGGATTTGGAGATGACTCGGGCCCAGGCGCCGCGCCAGTGGCCGTCACGCGAGAGGGAGATCATGGCCGCCAGCCGGGCGTTCTCGGCCTCCAGGTGAGCCGCGCGGCCGGCCGCGAGATCGGCCTCCTTCAGCCGGGCCCCGAGACGGAGGTTCTCCTGATCGGTGCGGACCAGCCTTGCCACATTATCGGGGACATTGCGCAGCCTGTAATCCAGCCGTGCCCCCTGCAGTACCGGGTAAAGGGAGTAACCGAAAAGAAGCCGGGCGGAATGGACCAGGGGAGTGGAAGGGAAAACCAGGAGAAGGAAGGAAACGACGGCGAAAAAAGCCAGCGCATAATTGGACGGGTCTTTTTCCCTGTTCATCCGGGCTCCTCCTTTGAGGGCCCGAAGCCTGAAATCAGCGGGGGACACTATGCGGCACGGTGTATCAGCGGGGGACACCATGCGGCATGGTGTCCCAGTACCGCTTCAGTCCTGCCGGTATGATTTCAGGAATTCGGGCCGCTGCTGAATCCTGTCGAGTTCTTCGAGATACTTACCGCATCCCAAAGCAACGCAACTTAACGGATCGGCCGCCCTGTGAACAGGGAGCTCGGTTTCCTGGCGTATGAGCTCAGGAAAGCCCCTGAGAAGAGAGCCGCCGCCCGCGAGCACCATGCCCCGGTCCACGAGGTCCGAGGAAAGCTCCGGCGGGGTCTCTTCGAGCACCTGCTTGATGACGTCAACTATCAGCTGAACGGGTTCCATCAGGGCCTGGCGTATCTCCTCCGAGGTGACGAGTATCGTCTTCGGCAGGCCTTTCGCCTGGTCCCGGCCCTTTACTTCGATAGTCTTCTCTTCTTTTAAGGGAAAAACCGATCCTATTTGAATCTTTACGTCCTCGGCGGTGGTCTCGCCGATTATGAGATTGTGCTTGCGCCTGAAGTACTGCACGATGCAGTCGTCCATCTCGTCGCCGGCCACGTCCAGGGACTTGGCCACCACCATACCGCCCAGCGAGATGACCGCCACCTCTGTGGTGCCGCCGCCGATATCGCAGATCATGCTGGCGTGGGGCTCGGAGACCGGGAGGTCGGACCCGATCGCGGCCGCCATCGGCTCCTCTATCAGGTGAACTTCCCTGGCGCCGGCCTGCTCGGCCGACTCCTGCACGGCGCGCTTCTCCACCTCGGTGATGCCCGAAGGGATGCCTATGACTATGCGGGGATGCAGGAGGCTGCGCCGGTTGTGGACCTTCCTGATGAAATACTTGATCATCTCCTGCGTGGACTCGAAATCCGCTATGACGCCGTTGCGCAGGGGGCGCACGGCCACGATATTGGACGGCGTGCGGCCCAGCATCAGCTTGGCCTCGCTGCCGACGGCGAGCACCCTCCGCTTGTTCTTGTCGCTGGCGACCACGGAAGGCTCCCGCAGCACGATGCCCTTGCCCTTCACGTAGACGAGCGTGTTGGCCGTGCCGAGGTCTATCCCGATGTCGTTTGAGAACAGGCTGAAGATGTAGTCGAACATTTTATTGCACCAGCTTCACCAGCGCCATCCCGGTCGCGTCGCCGCGCCGCGGTCCCAGTTTGAGTATCCTGGTATAGCCGCCGTTGCGCTCCTTGTAGCGCGGGGCGATGGTCTCCAGGACCTTCTCGCAGGCCTGGCGGTTGCCGCGCAGCGAGCTGCGGACGGAGGTCCGGTTGCCCTTCTTGGCGGCGGTGATGACCTTCTCGGCGAAGCGCTTAAGCTCCTTGGCCTTGGGCACGGTGGTGGTGACCTTCTCGTGCATCAGGAGGCTCGAGATCATATTGGAGAACATCGCGCGCCGGTGCGAGCCGGTCTTGGAAAGTTTCCTTGCTCCCAGGTTCTTTATCATAGCTTACTCCTCGGATTTTTTTGAGCCCAGCGAGAGGCCCATGCCCACCAGCTTCTCCTGTATCTCGTCCAGGGACTTCTGGCCGAAGTTCTTGACGGCGAGCAGGTCCTCGGGGGTCTTCTCCACGAGCTCGCGGATGGTGCGGATGCCCGCGACCTTGAGACAGTTGGACGCGCGGGAGGAGAGCTCTATCATCTCCACTCCCTGGTCCAGTTTGTCGCCGGGCTGTCCCTCGGCGCCGGCTTCCTGCGGGTTGGGCTCGGCGCGGCCGGCCTGCGCCTCTTCGGCGGGCAGGAACGGCGTGATCGAGCGGCGCAGCAGCGAGGTCGCCCTGTTCACGGCGTCGGCCGGGGACAGCGTGCCGTCGGTCCAGACCTCGAGCACGAGCTTGTCGTAGTCGGTGCGCTGCCCCACGCGGGCGTGCTCCACGGTGTAGTGCACCTTCTGAACGGGGGAGAAGAGCGCGTCCATCGGGATGAAGTCCGCGGGCAGGTTCATCTTCTCGCGGACCTCCTCGGCGGTCAGGTAGCCGGAGCCCCTGGCGATCTCGAGCTCGGCCTCGAAGGCCGTGCCGGCCTCGAGGCTGCAGATCACGAGATCCTTGTTGACGATCTCGACGTTGGCGCTGGTCTTGATGTCGGAGGCCTTGACCTGGCGCTTGCCGGAGACGCTGATCAGCACCGTCTCCGGGGTCTCAGAGGTCAGGCGGACGCGCAGTTTTTTGAGATTAAGGAGGATGTTCATCACATCCTCGTGCACGCCGGTGATGGTGGAGTACTCGTGACGGGCGCCGCGGATGCGGACGGCCACCACGGCCGCTCCCTCCAGGCTCGAGAGCAGGATCCTGCGCAGCGAGTTGCCTATCGTATGCCCGTAACCGCGCTCGTAGGGCTCGGCTATGAACTTGGAGTAGGCGCCGGCCTCTCCCTCGGTCTTGAGTGTCTCCGGTATTATCAGTGTTTTAGCGAAAGTCTGGGTCATTTGTAAAAGCCTCCGGGTTCCTTACTTGGAGTAGAATTCGACGATGAGCTGGTCGTCCACGTTTATGGACATCTCGGCCCTGTCGGGCCAGCGCAGCAATTTGCCCGTCAGCGACGCTGCGTCGTAGGCGAGGAAGCTGGGCCTGGAGTTGGACTTGTCGGCGCTCTCGAGGCCCTGCTTCACAAGCAGGGTCTCCGCCGTCTTGGGGGAGAGAGAGACGCTGTCGCCGGGCTTGACCAGGGCGGACGGGATCGTAAGTGTCCTGTGGTTTACCTTGACGTGCCCGTGGTTGACCAGCTGGCGGGAGGCCTTGAGCGAGGCGGCGAAGCCCAGCCTGCGGACGATATTGTCCAGGCGGGTCTCCAGCATCCTCAGCAGTACGGTGCCGGTCTGCCCCTTTTCCTTGGAGGCCTTGGCGAAGAAGCGGCGGAACTGTGCCTCGCTGACCTGGGCGGAGAAGCGCGCTATCTGCTTCTCCTTGAGGTGCTTGCCGTAGTCGGACATCTTGGGCTTGAACTTACCGCCTCCGCCGAACTTGCGGCCCTTCTCGGCCGCCTTTTCGCGGTCGACTACGCAATTGGTTAGACACTTGGAGCCCTTGAGGAACATCTTGGTGTCCTTTTTGCGGCACCTTTTGCAGCTGGGACCAGTATAACGTGACATTTCAAATTTCTCCTTTATTTTCCGTTCTGCTTAGGCCGTCTGAGACGCATAGCGTCCGTTACGGCACAGGCATAGCCTAGACGCGGCGGGCCTTCGGGGGCCTGCAGCCGTTGTGCGGTATCGGCGTGACGTCCTTGATGGAGACGACGTGGATGCCGGAAGCCGCGACGGCGCGCACCGCGGTCTCGCGCCCGGGGCCGGGGCCGCTGACGAAGACCATCGCCTGGCGCATGCCGTACTCGACCGCCTTGGCGGCGGCCTTTGAGGCGGTTATCTGGGCGGCGAAGGGAGTACCCTTCTTGGTGCCGCGGAAGCCGTTCGAGCCGGCGGTGGACCAGGAAATGGCCCCGCCTTTCTCGTCGGTGATCGTGATGATCGTGTTATTGAAGGAGCAGGTTATGTAGACCCTGCCGAAGGTAACCGGGCCGCCGGTGCGGCGCCTGGCCTGGGGTTTGCCGGCCGGAACAGGGCGGCTTTGTCCGCTGTCGGTGCCGGAAGCACTGCGACCGGCCGGAACAGGGCGGCTTTGTCCGCTGTCGGTGCCGGAAGCACTGCGACCGGCCGGGGCCGGCTTGGGGGCGCCGGCCGCCGGCGCGGGGCTCTCTTCTTCCTTGCGGTTGGGATTATCGTTCATGGTTCAAAGTCCTCCTGCTTACTTGGCGGCCGGAGCGGCCGGTGCCTTGGCTGCCGAGCCGACGGTCTTGCGGCGGCCGCGGCGGGTCCTGGCGTTGGTCTTGGTGCGCTGACCGCGCACGGGAAGGTTGCGGCGGTGGCGGTAGCCCTTGTAGCTGTTGATCTCCACGAAGCGCTTGATGTTGGCGTTGACTTCGCGGCGCAGCTCGCCCTCGACCTTGTATTCCTTGGAAATGCAGGAGTTCAGCAGACCGACCTGGTCCTCAGTGAGGTTCTTCACGCGGGTGGCCGGGTCTATCTGGCCCTTAAGGGCCTCCAGTATTTTCTTCGCCATGGGGCGCCCTATTCCGTAGACATAGGCGAGGGCGATGTCGACCCTCTTCTCCCTCGGCAGATCTATTCCAGCTATTCGTGCCATAACTTCTCCTTGGGTTCTGTGCTTAAACCGCTTAACGCGGGCCGTCGGGCTTGCGCCACGCGCTCGATCAGCCCTGCCTCTGCTTGTGGCGGGGGTCGGTGCAGATTACGCGCACCACGCCCCTGCGCTTGATGACCTTGCATTTGATGCAGATCGGTTTTACGCTCGCTCTTACCTTCATCGTGCACCTCTCTAAAAAAACCGTTATTTTTCCCTGTAAACTATGCGGCCCTTGGTCAGGTCGTAGGGCGAGAGCTCCAGCTTGACCTTGTCCCCGGGCAGGATCTTGATATGGTGGATGCGCATCTTTCCCGAGATGAATCCCAGTATCACTTTCCCCGGCGCTATCTCCACCCTGAAAGTGGCGTTCGGAAGCGACTCTTTTACGACGCCTTCCAATTCTATTTTCTGGTTATCCGGCATATCTTTTATATTATACTAAATATGGGCCCAGGCCGTCCCGCCCGGTCCCGCGCTGAGAACCTCGCATCCTCCCTGTTTTACGCATACCGTATGTTCGAAATGGGCCGACAGCGACCCGTCCCGGGTCACGGCGGTCCAACCGTCGCCCTTCACTTCCACCCCGGGCCCGCCCGCGCAGATCATCGGTTCTATGGCCAGGGTCATCCCTTCCCTGAGAACGATCCCGGAACCCGGCCTCCCGTAATTGGGGATGGACGGATCCTCGTGCAGCCTGCGGCCTATGCCGTGCCCGGTGAACTCCCGGACCACCGCGAAGCCGGCCGCGCCGGCGCACCGTTCCACGGCGTGGCAGACGTCGCCCAGCCTGGCGCCGTCCCGGACCTGAGCAAGGGCCTCGGCGAGGCACTGCTCGGTCACGGCCATCAGCCTGGCCGCCTCTTTAGAGATCTTTCCGGCCGCCACGGTCAGCGCGGCGTCGCCGTAATAATTTTCCCAGACGCAGCCCAGGTCCAGGCTCACGATATCCCCTTCCGCTATCTTTCTCGACGGCGAAGGGATCCCGTGCACCACCTCTTCGTTGATGGAGACGCAGAGAGTGGCCGGGTAGCCGCGGTAGCCCAGGAAGGCCGGCTCGCCGCCCCTCGCGCGTATCTCTCTCTCGGCGAAAGCGTTCAGCTCGAAGGTCGCCGCCCCGGGCTTCACCATGTCTTTTAAAAGAACGAGGACTCCGGCCACTATGGCCGACGCCTTCCGCATTTTTTCCAGCTCGGCGGCCGACTTGATCTCGACCATCGGATCAGGCGGTCTTTCCGGAGAGGGCGGCCAGCAGTCCTTCGGTGACCGCCGGGGGCTCCAGGGCGCCCGGCACTTCCAGGAATACCCCGTTGCCGCGGTAATAAGCGATGAGCGGCTCGGTCAGGTCCTTGTAAACCATCAGCCTCTTTGCGACCACTTCCGGCTTGTCGTCGTCGCGTTCGGTCAGAGGGGCGCCGCAGTCGTCGCACTTGCCCTCGGCCGCGGGCGGATTGCTGTTGAGATTGTAGATCCTGCCGCACTTGGAGCAGGTGCGCCGCGAGGCCAGCCGGTTGACCACTTCCTGCTCGGGAACGGCCAGGAAGACTACGGCGTCCACCTTCTCGCCGCGGGCCTCGAAAAACTCGTCCAAGGCCTGGGCCTGTTCCACCGTCCGCGGAAAACCGTCGAACATCAGCCCTTTGTTCGCTCCGGTCACGCGGGACTTGATGACCTCTATGACGACTTCGTCGGGGACCAGGCGGCCGGAAGCGAGGTAGGACTGGACCTTCCCGCCCAGCGGGGTCTTCCTGGCTATCTCCTCGCGGAAAATGTCCCCGGTGGAAAAATGGAGCATGCCCAGCTTTTCCGCCACGGCCTTGGCCTGCGTGCCTTTCCCGGAGCCCGGGAAACCAAGGAGTATAACGTTCATCTTAGCCCCCTACGTTGAACCAGCGGCCCTTTATCTTGGAATTCTTGTAGAAGCCCTCGTAGTTGCGCATCAGCAGGTGGGCCTCCGTCTGCGCCACGGTGTCCAGCGCCACGCCGACTACGATCAGCAGCGAGGTGCCGCCGAAATAGAACGGCACGTTGAACTTGGCCCTCATGTAGTCCGGCAGCACGGCTATGGCCGCCACGAACAGCGCGCCGCCCAGCGTTATGCGGTTGAGGACCCACTCGATGTGCTGCGCCGTAGGCTCGCCGGGGCGTATGCCCGGGATGAAGCCGCCCCATTTCTTCATGTTCTCCGCCAGGTCCTTAGGGTTGATGGTGACGGAATTATAGAAGTAACAGAAGAAGACGATCAGCGTTACGTAGGCCAGCTGGTAGAGAGGGTTGGTGTGACTCATGAGCTCCAGGACCTTGGAGGCCCAGGGAGCCTGCGGGGTGAAGCTGACTATGGTGTAGGGCACGCTCAGCAGCGAGACCGCGAATATCACCGCTATGACGCCGCTCTGGTCCACCTTCAGCGGCAGGAAGGCGGTGCTGCCGCCGTACATCTTGCGGCCGACCTGGCGCTGCGCGTACTGTATCGGGATCTTGCGCTGGGCGGTCTGCACCCAGACGACCAGGGCGGTGATGACGGCGACCAGGGAGAGTATCAGCAGCGCGGTCAGGAGGTTCATTTCCTCGGCCTGGACCAGGGAGACCATGTTCTTCAGGGCGGAAGGGAGTTCGCAGACTATGCCGGCGAAGATGATCAGCGAGATGCCGTTGCCGATGCCGCGCTCGGTGATCTGCTCGCCGAGCCACATGACGAAGATGGTGCCGGTGGTCAGCGTCAGCACGGTCACGAAGTAGAACCAGGCGGAGGGATCCTGTATGACCGGGATATTACCGGGGGTCTGTATGTTGTTGAGGGCGAGGGTGAGGCCCAGCGACTGGAAGGCGGCCAGGAACAGCGTGAAGACGCGGGTGATCTGGGTGATCTTCTTGCGGCCGCTCTCGCCTTCCTTCTGGAGGCGGTCGAGCAGCGGGAACACGTGCGCGCCCTGCACCAGGCTCATGATGATGGAGGCGTTGATGTAGGGCATGACGCCCATGGAGAAGATCGAGAAACGGCCGAGCGCGCCGCCGGAGAAGATGTCGAGGAAGCCCAACAGCGTGCCGCGGTTGGCTTCGAAGAGAGCCTGCAGGGCGGCGGTGTTGATGCCGGGTATCGGGATGACGGCGCCCAGCCGGTAGGCGGCCAGGGCCAGGACGACGAAAATAATGCGGCGCTTAAGGTCTTCGATCTTGAATATGTCTGTGATCTGCTGCATTCGTCATCTCCGTAGCGCGGGGGCGGTCGGGCCCGTCCGCGGGGATATCCTCTTTCAAAAAACCTCCCGCCGCCCGCACCCTGAGGGCCGGGCGACGGGGAAAGGACGGTCTCAGGCCTTGGCTTCTATCAGAACGGCCTTGCCGCCCGCCTTCTCTATCTTCTCTTTCGCGGATTTGGAGAAAGCGTGGGCGGTGACGCTGAGATTCTTCTTCAGCTCGCCGTCGCCGAGCACCTTGATGGGGAGAGAGGTCCTGACCAGGCCGGTCTTCCTGAGGGACTCGGGATTCACCTCGGCGCCGGTCTCGAAGAACTTCTCCAGCGAGGAGATGTTGACCCAGGCGTACTCGGTGCGGAACCTGGCGTTATTGAAGCCCATCTTGGGGATGCGCCTCAGCAGCGGCGTCTGGCCGCCCTCGAACCCGTGGGGCTTGGAGCCGCCGGCGGTGGCATTCTGGCCTTTCTGGCCCTTCGTGGAGGTCTGGCCGTGGCCGGAACCCTGGCCGGTGCCGAGTCGCTTCTTCTTGTGGGTCGAGCCCGGCTTGGGTTTCAGATTGTGCAGAGCCATGTTATTTCTCCCCCCTGAGCCTGGCGACCTCTTCCCGGCTCCTGAGCCTGGAGAGGGCGTCGAGGGTCGCGTACACGGTGTTGAAGGCGTTGCGCGAGCCCAGGTTCTTGGTAAGTATGTTCTTGATACCGCAGACCTCGAGCACGGCGCGCACGCCGCCGCCCGCGATGAGGCCGGTTCCCTTGACGGCGGGCTTCATCCAGACGTGGCCGGCGCCGAAGCGGCCCTCGATCTCGTGCGGAATGCTCATGTCCTTGATAGGGAAATGGATTATTTCCTTGCGGGCGCCGGCGGTGGCCTTCTGTATGGCGCCCTGCACCTCGTTGGACTTGCCCACGGAGGCGCCGACGCCGCCGTTGTTGTCGCCGACCACAACGAGCGCGTTGAAGGAGAAGCGCTTGCCGCCCTTTACGACCTTGGTGACGCGGTTGATGGTGACGACGGCCGTCCGCTCCTCGAACTTTGGGACCTCCAGCTCCATGCTCTCCACTTCGGTCTTATTGAGCTTGGAGTCGGCGGTTATCTCCTTGTCTTCTTTCATCTTCTTGGCGTTCTTGAGGATCATGTTATCTCCAGCTATCAGAATTTCAGCCCGGCTTCGCGGGCGGCGTCGGCGAGGGCCTTGATGCGCCCGTGGTATATGCGGCCGCCCCTGTCGAAGCAGACTTCCTTGACGCCCTTGTCCAGGGCGCGCTTGGCGACCAGTGCTCCGACGGCCCTGGCCGTCTCGAGGTTCTTGCCCTTCGTCTTAACCTCTTTCTCCACGCTGGAGGCGGCGGCCACCGTCCTGCCCTGCGCGTCGTCTATGACCTGGGCGTAGATATAGCGCGTGCTGCGGAAGACGCTCAGGCGCGGCTTGATCACGTCGCGCTCTAAGAGCTTGCGCCGGGTCCTCACGCTGCGTATCTGGTATTTTTCCTGTTTGCTTAGCATAGTGTCAACTCCCTAGAAGCTTATTTCTTGGCTCCGCCGCTGGCGGCGCCGGCCGCGGTCTTGCCGGCCTTGCGGATGACGTGCTCGCCCTGGTACTTGATGCCGGTACCCTTATAGGGTTCGGTCCGCTTTACGCGCCTGATCTGGGAGGCGATATTGCCCACCCTTTCCTTGTCGAAACCGGAGATGGTCAGTGTGGTCTGCTTGGGGTCGAAGCTCATCTTGACACCCTGGGGGATGTCGAAAATCACGGGGTGGGAAAAGCCCAGCTGCAGCGTGACGCGGTTGCCCTCTACGGCGCCTTTGAAGCCTACGCCGTTTATCTCGAGCACCTTGCTGAAGGCTGTGGCTACGCCCGAGACCATGCTGTTGAGCCTGGCCCTGGCGGTCCCGAAGAGGGCGGACTTGCCGGAGGCTCCCTGGGCGATGCTCACGGTGAGAATGGAATCCTTGATCTCGACATTGATGCCCTCGGGCAGCGAGTACGACAGCTTGCCGAGGGGTCCTTCGACCAGGACGGTCCTGTTGTCCAGCTTTGCTTTGACCTTGTCCGGCAGGGCTATCGGTTTTTTTCCAATTCTGCTCATATCTTTCCCCTTTTAAATCAGGTTGCTCGCCGGCCCGGTCACCAGACCTGGCACAGCACTTCGCCGCCGACCTTCTGCTTGCGGGCCTCGGAGTCGGTAAGCAGGCCCCGGGAGGTCGAAAGTATCGTCACGCCGAAAGCGGCGCGTACGCGCGGTATCTCGTCGTAAGGCCGGTAGACGCGCAGACCGGGCCTGGAAACGCGCTTGAGGCCGGTGATGACGGGGCGCTTGTCCTGCGTGTACTTCAGCGTTATCCGGAGGAAGCCCCGCTTGTCGGGGGTCTTCGCGGACTCGTTCTTCATCATCTTGTAGCCTGAAACGAAGCCCTCGTCCTTGAGGACCTTGGCTATATTCATCTTAACGCCGGAGAAGGGCACGTCCACGCGCTCCTTCTTCTTGGCGACCGCGTTGCGCATAGTGCTGAGCATGTCGGATATGGGATCCATATTTCACCTCTTATAAATTATTCCGTCCGCTTACCAGCTGGACTTTCTCAAACCCGGGATAAGTCCCTCGTGGGCCATCTTGCGCAGGCAGATGCGGCAGAGGCCGAAGTCGCGGTAGTAGGCGCGCGGCCTGCCGCAGACCTGGCAGCGGTTGCGGAACCGGGTGGAAAACTTCTGCGGCTTGCGCATTTTAGCCATCCAAGCGTATGTAGCCATAAAGTCCTTATTCTCCTTAAGCCTTAAGCCTTCTGCTCTTTGGGCTTCTTGAAAGGCATGCCCATGTTCTCGAGCAGCGCCTTGCCGCGCGAATCCTCGCCGGCGGTGGTCACGAAAGTGATGTTCATCCCCCAGGCCTTAGGGGACTTCTCCATGCTGATCTCGGGGAAGATATGATGTTCCTTCAGGCCGATGTTCATGTTGCCGCGGCCGTCGAAGATCCTGGGGTCGAAGCCCTGGAAGTCGCGGATACGCGGCACCGCTATCGAGACGAAGCGGTCGAGGAACTCGTACATGCGGGCGCCGCGCAGCGTGACGCGCACGCCTATCGGCATGCCTTCGCGCAGCTTGAAGTTCGAGATCGACTTCTTGGCCTTGCGGACCTGCGGGGCCTGGCCGGCTATCAGGGCCAGGTCTTCCTTGGCCTGGTCTATGGCCTGCGCGTTCTCCTTGGCCTCGGTCACGCCCATGTTGATGACGATCTTGGTCAGCCTGGGCGCGGCCATCGTGGAGGGAAGGCCGAGTTGTTTGACCAGGGCCGGGGCCACCGTGGCATCATAGGCGGTCCGGAGCCTGGGCTTGTAATCCTTGGGAGCGGCCTGGCCGCCCTTCTCGTTCTTGTTTTCCTTGTTCATACCGCGGTACCCCTTATATTATCGCTTCGCCGCATTTCCTGCAGGCGCGCAGCTTGTCGCCACTCTGGGCGAAAATGATCTTGGGCCTCGACGGCTTGCCGCACTTGGAGCAGAGCAGCTGCACCTTGGAGGCAGGCATCGGGGCCTCCTTCTTGTGGATGCCGCCCGGCTTGCTCTTGGAGGGCTTGGCGTGCTTGGAGACCATGTTTATCCCGGTCACGGTGACCATGCCCTTGGCGGGGTCGGTCGTCTTGATCTCGCCCTTCTTGCCCTTGTCCCTGCCGGCCAGGACCACGACCATGTCTTTCTTTTTGAGTTTCATAGTTTAAATCGCTCCTCAGATCACTTCGGGGGCGAGGGAGACTATCTTGAGGAAGTTCTTCCCGCGCAGTTCCCTGGCCACCGGGCCGAACACGCGGGTACCCTTGGGCTCCCCGTTCTCGTCTATGACGCAGACGGCGTTCTCGTCGAAACGTATATAGGAGCCGTCCTTGCGGCGGGACTCCTTGCGCGTCCTGACCACCACGGCCTTTACGACCTCGCCTTTCTTTATCGCGCCGTGCGGCATGGCGTCCCGGACGGAGCAGACCACGATGTCGCCGATGAAAGCGTAGCGCCTGGTGCTGCCGCCGAGGACTTTGAAGCACTGAAGCTTCCTGGCCCCGGAATTATCGGCCACGTTAAGGATGGATCTTAGCTGTATCATGCCTTTTATTCTCCCGTGCCGCTTAGTTGGCGGCCTTCTGAAGGATGCGGGCCACGCGCCAGCGCTTCAGGCGCGACATCGGCCTGGTGCTGACTATCTCGACCAGGTCGCCCGCCTTCGACTCGTTGGCCTCGTCGTGGGCGTAGAACTTGGAAGAGCGGCGGACCGTCTTCCCGTAGGTGGCGTGCCTGAAGACGCGCTCGGCGCTTATCACGCGGGTCTTCTCCATCCTGTCCGAGACGACCACGCCGCGGATGGCTTTTCTTCTGTTCCTGGTATCGGTATTTTCGGTCATTTCTTCGCAGCCTCCGAAAGCTTTTTAGCCGCCGCTTTCTGTCCGAGGAAGGTCCGTATCGTCGCGGCCTTGCGGCGCAGCTTGCGGATCTCCAGCGGGTTCTCGAGCGGGGCGGTGGTCCGCTTGAACTTCATCTGAAACATTTTCTTGTCCAGGTCCCGGAGCTGGGTCGCCAGCTCTTCCGGGGCCATGTTCCTGAGGTTTTCCTTGTCCTTGCTTTTCATGTTTATTCTCCGGAATTAGTTTTCCCTGGCGATGAACCTGGTGCGTATCGGCAGCTTGGCGGACGCGCGCGTCATGGCTTCCTTCGCGGTGGCGAGGTCCAGGCCCTCGAGTTCGAACATTATCCTGCCGGGCTTCACCACGGCCACCCAGTGGTCCGGGGCGCCCTTGCCTTTGCCCATGCGGGTCTCGGCGGGGTGCTTGGTCACGGCCTTGTCGGGGAAGATGCGGATCCAGAGCTTGCCCTTCTTCTTCATGAAGCGGCTGAGCGTGACGCGGCACGCCTCTATCTGGCGGGCCGTTATCCACTTGGGCTCCAGGGCCTTCATCCCGTAGTCGCCGAGGTGCAGCGTGGCGCCGCCCTTGGTCTTGCCCTTTATCCTGGGGGCGGAATGGGTCTTGCGGTACTTGACGCGCTTGGGCATCAGCATAATTAAGCTCCTTTGGCCTCTTCAGGCGCCTGCGGATCGCGCTGGACCACCGTATCGGCCTCCAGCTTCTTGAGTTGCTCCATCAGGTCCTTGGGGGTCTTGGCGAAGAAAAGTTTCTTGAAGACCCACACCTTGATGCCGATCTTGCCCATCGTGGTGTTGGCCTCGGTGAGGCCGTAGTCTATGTCGGCGGAAAGGGTCTGCAGCGGCACGCGGCCCTTGCGGAACCACTCGCGGCGCGCTATCTCGGAGCCGCCCAGGCGGCCGCCGACCATGATCTTGACGCCCTTGGCGCCGGAGGCCATCGTGCGCTCCATGGAGCGCTTGATCGCCTTCTTGTAGGAGACGCGCTTCTCGAGCTGCTGGGCGATGGACTGCCCGACCAGCCTGGGGTCCATCTCCGGGATCTTGATCTCGGCGACATTGATGAACACCTTGCGGCCGGTGATCTTCTCCACGTCGTTCTTGAGATTCTCTATGTCCGCGCCGCGGCGGCCGATGACGATGCCGGGGCGGGCGGTGTGTATCGTAAGTTTGAGGTACGAACCGGCGCGCTCTATGTCCACCCAGGACACGGAGGCGAGCTGGAAGCGGCCGCGCACGAGGTTGCGGATCTCGAAGTCCTCGCCGATAAGTTCCGGCATGTTCTTGGGCGCGAACCACCTGGACTGCCAGTCCTGGATATAGCCAAGCCTTAAACCCCTTGGATTGATCTTTTGACCCATAATGTTTGACAGGTTAAGCGCGGGCGCTTACCTGCTCGCCTCCTTACTGTCGCTTACGGTCATCGTTATGTGGCACATCTTGCGTTTGAACGGCATCGCGCGGCCCTGCGGGCCCGGCTGCATCCTGCGCAGGAACTTCGTCGGGCCCTGGTTGGCGAAAGCCTCTTTGACCCAGACGGCCTTGAGATCCACCTTGCGGCCTAGTTTGACGGAAAGATTGGCCCCGGCAGATTTGACCGCCTTGTGCAGCACCTCAGTGCAGCGCATCGGCAGGTTGTTGAGGATCTGCTCGGCCTCGTAAAGGGACTTGCCCCTTATCTGGTCGATGACCTGGCCCACCTTGCGGCGGCCGTACCTCTGGTATTTAACGTAGCACTTTGCGTCCATATTTTTCTCCGTTGGGGGCACCATGCAGCATGGTGTCCCCACAGTCCTCAGGTGAGGGCCGTCGCTTCCTTGGTGTGAGACGAACCGTGTCCCTTGAAGATCCGGGTGAAAGAGAATTCGCCCAGCTTGTGGCCTACCATGCGCTCCGTCACGTAGACGGGCAGGAACTTCCTGCCGTTGTGCACCATAAAATTGTGACCCACGAATTCCGGGGGTATGGTGCAGGCCCTGGCCCAGGTCTTGATCGGCTTCTTCTCGCCCGACTGGGCCATCTTCTGGACTTTCTCCAGGAGCTTCTGGTCCACGTAAGGACCTTTTTTTGACGATCTGCTCATTTAAGATTCTCCTTACTTTTAGATCTCGCTCTTGGACTTGCGCCTGTCCTGGACTATCATCCAGCCCCAGATCTTGGACTTGGTCCGGGTCTTGAAACCGCGGGAAGGCTGGTTCCACGGCGAGCGGGGTACGTTATTGCCTTTGGACCGGCCGCGGCCGCCGCCCAGCGGGTGGTCCGTCGCGTTCATAGCGCCGCCGCGCACGGTCGGGCGTATGCCCAGGTGGCGCTTGCGGCCGGCATTGCCGAAAGTGATCGCGTTGTGCTCGATATTGCCGACCTGGCCGACGGTGGCCAGGCAGCCCCGGAGCACCTTGCGCAGTTCGCCGGAGGGCATCTTGATGAGGGCGTAGTCGCCCTCCTTGGCCATCAGCTGGGCCTGCGTGCCGGCGGAGCGCACGAACTGCGCGCCGCGGCCGGGCACCATCTCGATGGCGTGTATGAACGTGCCGTCCGGGATATTGGTCAGGGGCAGCGCGTTGCCGGACTTGATCGGGGACTGCGGCCCGCTCACCACCTCGTCGCCGACGCCCATTCCGACGGGGGCCGGGATATAGCGCTTTTCGCCGTCCTTGTAGAACAGCAGGGCTATGCGGGCGTTGCGGTTGGGATCGTACTCAATGGCCGCTACGCGCGCGGGCACGCCGAACTTCTCGCGCTTGAAATCGACGGTGCGGAAGCTCCGTTTGTGGCCGCCGCCCTGGTGGCGGACCATGATCCTGCCGGTATTGTTGCGGCCGCCCTTCTTGCGCATGCCGACGGTAAGATTCTTCTCCGGCCTGGTCTTGGTGATGTCGGAGTAGTCGCTTATCGTTATCGTCCTGCGGGACGGGGTATAAGGTCTGAATGTCTTCAATGGCATATTTTTTCCCCTCGGCTTATTTAGGCAGGTCGGTCACGTCTATCTTCTGACCCTGCTTGACGGTGATTATCGCCTTCTTCCAGTCCGACCTGCGGCCCTCGTGGCGGCCCACCTTGTGGTATTTCCCGTGGACCTTGACGGTGTTGACGGCGCTGACCTTCACCTTGAACAGTTCCTCCACCGCCTTTTTTATCTCGGTCTTGTTGGCGGTGACGGCGACGCGGAAGGTATAGCGGTTCTCATCGTCCTTCTGCGTGACGCTTTTCTCGCTGAGGATCGGGGATATCAGTATCCCGGAGATGTACCTGGTCATTTGCCCTCCCCGAGGCTGTCTTCCAGGGCTTTCAGCGCGGCGGCCGAAAAGATCAGCTTGCCGCCGTTGAGGACCTGGTAGGCGTTGAGATTGGAGGCCACGGCCCAGCCGAAGCCCGAAATATTGCGGCCGGCGCCGATCAGGTTGCGGTCCGGCTTGTCCATGACGAAAAGAGTCTTGGGGGCCTGCAGCGCCTTCCAGACTTCGCGCAGCGAGCGGGTCTTAGCGTCCTGCAGGTCGAAGTTATCCATGACGACCACGGCGCCCTCGGCGCAGCGGGCGGACAGGGCCTCGATGAGGAACTGGCGGCGCTTGGCGGCCGGCATGTCCCGCCTGTAGGAGTGCGGGCGGGGGCCGAACACTATGCCGCCCTTGCGCCACACCGGGGAGCGGTTGCTGCCGGCGCGGGCGCGGCCGGTACCCTTCTGCTTCCAGGGTTTTTTACCGCCGCCGGACACTTCGCCGCGGGTCTTGGTGCAGGCGGTACCGCGGTGCTTGTTGGAGAGGTAATAGCGCACGGCCTCGTGGAGGAAGTGCGGGTCCGCTTTCACGGAGAAGATGGAACCGGGCAGGTCCTGCTTGCCGATTTCCTGGCCCTTTATATTGAGAAGTTTAGTTTCCATGGCTCTTCCTTATGTCTTCTTGGGGGCGGCCTTGACCGCCTCTTTCCTGGCCGACTTGCCCTTGGCCTGCGTCTGGGGCTTGGGGGTCTTCTTCACGGTCCTGGTGATGTAGACCATGGTGCCGGCGGCGCCGGGTACCGAGCCGTTGAGGAAAATGAGGTTCTCCTCCGGCACGACCTTGACCACCTTCACCTTATGTATCGTGAGCTTGTCCTGGCCCATGTGGCCGGCCATGCGCTGACCGGGCATCACGCGGCCCAGGGAGCGGCGGGAGGCCAGCGAACCCGGGGCGCGCTCGCGGTCGGAGGCGCCGTGGGAGGCGGGCTGGCCGCTGAAATTGTGGCGCTTCATGCCGCCGGCGAAACCCTTGCCCTTGCTGATGCCCTGTATGTCCACCCAGTCCCCGTCCTGGAAGCGGCCGGCGAGACCGGCGGTCTGGCCGTCCGCGGCGCCCTCTGCCTTCTCTACGCGGAACTCCTTGAGGTGGCGTATCGGCTTGGCGCCGATCTTCTTGAACACGCCCTTCATGCCGGCCGGGGTATTCTTCTCTTTCTTGTGGCCGTAGCCCAGGCAGACGGCGCTGTAGCCGTCGCGGTCGGGGGTGCGGGTGTAGACGACCCGGCAGGGGCCGGCTCTGACGACCGAGGCGGAGTAGATGTTGCCCTCGGCGTCGAAAAGCTGGGTCATGCCCATCTTCTCGCCGATAATAAATTTAAAAGTGCCCGGCAGCTCGCCAACTTCTTTAGGCTGGGCGTCGGCCTCCGGGGCCTTAGCCTCTCCCTGCGGGGTCTGGTCTTCTTTCTTGTTTTCGTCGGTCATAATAAACTCCTGGGCGGCCGCGCGCGCGAAAAGCGAACGGCACTTCCGGAACCTTCCCGGTCCCGGTTTCCTTTGTATCCTGCTTTTATGTTTTTACGATATAGCCCGCAGCCGGAGGGAATCGAAAGCCGCTCCGTCTATAGGGCCGCCGCCCGTATTCTCAAAGAACGCGGCGGCGTATAAAAACAACTTTTTTCAAAGAGAACCGAACAAGCGCATCAGCACTTAGGGTAATTCTAGCAAAACGGGCCCGCGAAAGGCAATACGCGGGATCAGAGCTTGATCTCGACGTGCACGCCGCTGGGCAGGGCGACCTTGTTCAGTTCGTCCACGGTCTTGGGCGTGGGGCTGATCAGGTCGATGACCCGCTTGTGGATGCGGATCTCGAACTGCTCGCGGGATTTCTTGTCCACATGGGGCGAGCGGTTCACGGTGTATTTGCGTATCCGGGTGGGCAGCAGGACCGGGCCCGCGATAAGGGCCCCGGTGCGCTTGGCCGTCTCTATGATCTTGGCGGTCGACTGGTCGATCAGCCGGTAATCATAAGAGAGCAGGCGTATGCGTATCTTGTGCTGCGAGCCGGAGGACTTGGTATCTTCTTTTTTAGTGGTTTCGGACATAATATATAGCCTTATTCCACGATTTCGGTCACGACGCCCGACCCTACGGTGTGGCCGCCTTCGCGGATAGCGAAGCGCAGGCCCTTCTCCATGGCGATCGCGGAGATAAGCTCGACGGTCATCTCGGCGTGGTCGCCGGGCATGATCATCTCGACGCCGGGCTTGAGCTCCACGCCGCCCGTCACGTCCGTCGTGCGGAAGTAGAACTGCGGCTTGTAGCCCTTGAAGAACGGCGTATGGCGGCCGCCCTCTTCCTTGGTCAGGATGTAAACTTCGCCCTTGAACTTCTTGTGCGGCGTGCAGCTCTTGGGGGCGGCCAGCACCTGGCCGCGCTCGATCTGGTCCTTCTCTATGCCGCGCAGCAGGATGCCCACGTTGTCGCCGGCCATGCCGGAGTCAAGCAGCTTGCGGAACATCTCGATGCCCGTGGCCACCGAGGACTTGGGCTCGCCCAGGCCTACGATGTCCAGAGCGTCTCCGACCTTCACCATGCCGCGCTCGATGCGGCCGGTGGCCACGGTGCCGCGGCCGGTGATCGAGAAGACGTCCTCGACCGCCATCAGGAACGGCTTGTCGGTCTCGCGCTTCGGCTCGGGGATGGCGGTATCCAGCGCTTCCAGCAGCTTCACGATCGACGGCACGCCAAGCTCGCCCTTGTCGCCTTCCATCGCCTTCAGCGAAGAGCCGCGGATCACCGGGATCCTGTCCCCGTCGAATTCGTACTTCTTCAGCAGGTCCCTGATCTCCACTTCCACCAGGTCCAGCAGTTCCGTGTCGTCCACCAGGTCGCACTTGTTGAGGAACACGACCAGGTGCGGAACGTTGACCTGCCGCGCCAGCAGCACGTGCTCCTTGGTCTGCGGCATCGGGCCGTCGGCCGCGCTCACCACCAGGATAGCGCCGTCCATCTGCGCCGCGCCCGTGATCATGTTCTTCACGTAGTCGGCGTGGCCGGGGCAGTCGATGTGCGCGTAGTGGCGCTTCTCAGTGGAATATTCCACATGGGAGACGGCGATCGTGACGGTCTTGGACTCGTCGCGGACCGTACCGCCCTTGGTTATCTCGGCGTAGGACTTCAGGCTGGCGAGACCTTTCTCCGACTGCACCTTGACCAGCGCGGTAGTCAGAGTCGATTTGCCGTGGTCCACGTGGCCGATGGTGCCCACGTTCACGTGGGGCTTGGTCCTGTCAAATTTCGCTTTAGCCATAAGTTCCTTTCTCCTTGTTTATTTCTCCACCGCTTCGGCGGCCTGGGTCCGCTTCTCTATGACCGCCTTGGATATATTACTGGGAACGTCCTCGTAGTGGCTGGGCTCCAGGTTGAAGGAGGCCCGGCCCTGGGAGATCGAGCGCACGATGGTGGCGTAGCCGAACATCTCGCTGAGCGGCACGGTGCCGCGTATAAAGCGGACGTTTCCGCGGTTGCCCATCTCGGCTATCTTGGCGCGGCGGGAGTTCAGGTCGCCGATAACGTCGCCCATGTTGACCTCGGGGGTGACGACCTCGAACTTCATGATCGGCTCCAGCAGCACCGGGCTGGCGGCCTTGCAGCCCGCCCGCAGCGCCATGGCGCCGGCGATCTTGAACGCTATTTCGGAGGAATCCACTTCGTGGAAGGACCCGTCGAACAGGGTCGCCTTGATATCCACTATCGGGAAGCCCGCCAGGCAGCCGCCGTCGAGCGCCTCGCGGCAGCCCTTTTCCACGGCGGGGATGAATTCCTTGGGGATGCGGCCCTGCTTGATGCCGTCTACGAACTCGAAGCCCTTGTTCATGGGCTGCGGCTCTATCTTGAGCCAGACATGGCCGTACTGTCCGCGGCCGCCGGACTGCCGGATGAACTTACCTTCTATCTCGACCGCCTTGCGGACGGTCTCGCGGAATGCGACCTGGGGCTTGCCGATATTGGCCTGGACGTTGAACTCGCGCTTGAGGCGGTCCACGATGATGTCCAGGTGCAGCTCTCCCATGCCGGAAATGATGGTCTGGGAGGTCTCCTCGTCCGTCTTTATCCGGAAGGTCTGGTCCTCTTCGGCCAGGCGGCCCATCGCGACGCCCATCTTTTCCTCGTCCTCCTTGGACTTGGGCTCGATGGCTATGGAAATGACCGGCTCGGGGAAGTTCATGCCCTCGAGCACTATCGGATTGTCGGGGGAGCAGATCGTCTCGCCGACGTAGGAATTCTTGACCGCCACGGTCGCGGCGATGTCGCCGGCGTGGACTTCCTTGATCTCCTCGCGCTTATCGGCGTGCATGCGCAGGATGCGGCCTATGCGCTCGGTCGCCTTCTTGCGCGCGAAATAAACGCTGTCCCCGGCCCTGAGCGTGCCGGAATAGACGCGGAAGAAGGTCAGTTTTCCCACATAGGGGTCGGTCTGGATCTTAAACATCAGGGCCGAAAAAGGCTCCTTATCATCAGCGTGGCGCTCGGCCTCCTCGCCGGTGTTGGCGTCTGTGCCCTTGATGGCGGGGACGTCCAGCGGTGACGGCAGGAAGTCTATGACGGCGTCGAGCATCGGCTGCACGCCCTTGTTCTTATAGGAGGAACCGCAGAGTACCGGGAAGAACTTGCACTGCAGCGTCCCCTTGCGTATGGCGGCCTTGAGCTCCGCTTCCGTGAAACTGGTCTCGCCGGCCAGGTAGCGCTCCATGATCTTCTCGTCGAAATCGGCCAGCTTCTCTATGAGCTTGTCGCGGTACTTTTTGGCCAGCTCGGCCATGTCGGCGGGGATCCCCTCCTCGTGGAACGCGGCGCCCAGGTCGTCGCCGGTCCAGACGAGGGCCTTCATCCTGACCAGGTCCACGAGGCCCCTATAAGTCTCCGTGACGCCTATGGGCAGCTGTATCGGGGAAGCGTTGGCGCCCAGCTTCTCCACGATGGACTCGGCCGACATGAAGAAATCGGCGCCTATGCGGTCGAGCTTGTTTATGTAGGCAACCCGCGGCACGCTGTAACGGTCCGCCTGGCGCCAGACGGTCTCGGATTGGGGCTCCACGCCCTGCACGCCGTCAAAAACGGTGACCGCCCCGTCGAGCACGCGCAGCGAACGCTCGACCTCGGCCGTGAAGTCCACGTGGCCGGGGGTGTCGATGATGTTGACCGTGTAATCCTTCCACTGCGTGGTGATGGCGGCGGCGGTGATGGTGATGCCGCGCTCACGCTCCTGCGGCATCCAGTCGGTCGTCGTGTTGCCGTCGTGCACTTCGCCTATCTTATGGGACTTGCCCGTGTAATAGAGAATGCGCTCCGTGGTGGTGGTCTTGCCCGCGTCGATGTGGGCTATGATACCGAGGTTCCTGAGTTTCCTGAGATCTATCGCCATGTACAGTCCTTTTGCTTTTTACTCCCCCCGCATCAGCGGGGGACACCATGCGGCATGGTGTCCCAGTACCGTCCGGAAAATCACCACCAGCGGAAATGGGCGAAGGCGCGGTTGGCCTCGGCCATCTTGTGGGTATCCTCGCGCTTCTTGAAAGCGGCCCCTTCCTTCTTATAGGCCAGCAGGATCTCTTCGGCCAGGCGGGCCGACATGGGAGCGCCGGCGCGCTCGCGCGCGGCCTTGAGCATCCACTGCATCGCCAGGGCGGTGCCGCGGGCGGTCCTGACCTCTATCGGCACCTGGTAGTTGGCGCCGCCTACGCGGCGGGGCCGTATCTCCAGGAGCGGCCGCACGTTATCCACGGCCTTGGTGAAGACCAGCATGGGGTCTTCCTTGGTCTTCTCCTTGATGATATCCATCGCGCCGTAGACCACCTTTTCGGACGCGACCTTCTTGCCCTGGAAGTTGATCCTGTTGACAAGACGGGAGATCAGAACTGAATTGAACTTGAAGTCGGCCGGCGGGGCGGGCCTTCTGTCACGCGGCCTTAAACCTTTCCTTGGCATATCTTTGTTCTCCTGGTTTGTATTACTTCTTGGCCGCGCCCGGCTTGGGCCTCTTGGCGCCGTAGAGCGAGCGGCCCTGCCGCCTGTTCTCCACGCCGGAGGCGTCGAGGGCGCCGCGGATGATGTGGTAGCGCACGCCCGGCAGGTCCTTGACGCGGCCGCCGCGCACGAGCACTATGGAGTGCTCCTGCAGATTATGCCCCTCTCCGGGGATGTAGGCGGTAATCTCCACCTTGGAGGTGAGTTTTACGCGGGCCACCTTGCGAAGGGCCGAGTTCGGCTTCTTCGGGGTGGTGGTGTAGACGCGGGTGCAGACGCCGCGCCGCTGGGGGCACGACATGAGCGCCGGAGCCTTGCTGAACTGCGGCAGCGCTTCGCGGCCGTGCCTTATAAGCTGGTTTATTGTAGCCATAAAACGAACCTACTCCTTCTTAGACGCCGCCCGGGCTATAGCTTCCAGCTCCGCGGACCTGGCCGCGAAGCCGCTCCCGGCGGGCACCAAATGTCCAATTATAACATTTTCCTTGAGGCCTTTCAAATGATCCACCTTGTTGGTGGTGGCCGCGTCCGTCAGCACCCGGGTGGTCTCCTGGAAGCTGGCGGCCGAGATGAACGACTCGCTGGCGAGCGACGCCTTCGAGATGCCCAGCAGCACCGGCTCGGCCTGCGCCGGCTGGTGGCCGGTCTCCGCCACGCGCTGGTTCTCCAGCTTGAAGGCGGTCTTATGCACGATCTCCCCCTTGAGGAAGGAGGTCCCGCCCGGCTCGGTGATCTTCACGTTGGACAGCATCTGCCGGACTATGATCTCGATGTACTTGTCGTTTATGCTGACGCCCTGCAGGCGGTAGACTTCCTGAATGGCGTTGACGATGTAGTTCTGCACTTCCTTGATGCCCTTCACGGACAGCAGGTCGTGCATGTCCACCGCGCCGTCGGTCAGCGCCTCGCCCACGGCCACGCGGTCGCCTTCGTAGACGACCAGGTGCTTGCCGTAGGGGACGGGGTAGGTCTCCACCTGCCCGGTCTCCTCGTTCTTTACGGAGACCTCGACGAGGCCCTTGGCGCTGGTGCCCAGCGAGACGACGCCCTCTATCTTGGTGATGATGGCGGCGTTCTTGGGCTTGCGGATC
The DNA here is from genome assembly GCA_009773155.1 of Elusimicrobiota bacterium. Taxonomy (GTDB): domain Bacteria; phylum Elusimicrobiota; class Elusimicrobia; order Elusimicrobiales; family UBA9959; genus UBA2231. Next base: position 10,919 of record WOVA01000015.1, on the reverse strand, counting down.
TCGAAGAGCTCGGCCACGCGCGGCAGGCCGCCCGTGATATCCTTGGTCTTGGAGGTCTCGCGGTGCAGCTTGGCCACCACGTCGCCCTGCTTCACCTCTTCGCCGTTATCTGCGATGATGATGGTATCCGTGGGCAGCGTGTAGGAGGCTACGGCCTTGCCGCCGTCGTCCACAACTATGCGGGGGGTGCGCTTGGTGCCGCGGTGCTCGATGATGCGGCGCTCGATGATGCCGGTCACCTTGTTGCGCTCCTCGTGCATCGTGACGCCTTCCTTGACGTCGGCGAACTTGATCTTGCCGGTCTTCTCGGTGATTATCGGCATCGTCAGCGGGTCCCACTCGGCTATCGCGGTGCCGGCCTTGACCTGCCCCTTGTCGGAGACCTTCATCTTGGCGCCGTAACTGACCTTAAACTCTTCCTCGGTCTTGTCGGCGTGCTCGACTATGATCACCGCGCTGCGCGAAACGCAGACTTCGATGCCGTTGCGGTTCTTGACCGTGCGGAGGTCCTTGAACCGGACCCGGCCGTCCTTCTTGACCTTGACGGCGGCCTCTTCGATCACGCGGGAGGCGGTACCGCCGATGTGGAACGTGCGCAGCGTCAGCTGAGTGCCGGGTTCGCCTATCGACTGCGCGGCGATGATGCCGACAGCCTCGCCGACCTCGACCTGCTTGGCGGTGGCCAGGTTCAGGCCGTAGCACTTGGAGCAGATACCTACGTCGGACTCGCAGGTCAGCACGGAGCGGACAAAAACGCTCTCGCGGCCGCTGGCTACTATAGCCCTGGCGGCCTCGGGGGTGACGAGCCCGCCGGTCTTGACCAGGACGGTCTTGCCGTCCCTGTCCTTGACGTCTTCCATCGCGATGCGGCCGGTGATGCGGTCCTCGAGGGACTCGATGACCTCCTCGCCGGCGGCCAGCGCCATGGACTCGACGCCGTTGATCGTGCCGCAGTCGTCCTCGGTGATGACCACGTTATGCGCCACGTCAACGAGGCGGCGGGTCAGGTAACCGGCGTCGGCGGTCTTGAGGGCCGTGTCGGAGAGACCTTTGCGTCCGCCGTGCGTAGAGATGAAGTATTCGAGCACGGTCAGGCCCTCGCGGAAGTTGGAGCGGATCGGGTTTTCGATAATTTCGCCGATGCCGCCGGTGAGCTTCTTCTGGGGCTTGGCCATCAGACCGCGCATGCCGGCCAGCTGCTTTACCTGCTGGCGGCTGCCGCGCGCGCCGGAGTCCGCCATCATGAAGACGGCGTTGAAGCGGTTCTCCTTCTCGTTGTAGGGCTTCTGCTCCTGCTTCTGCATCTCGGTGAACATGCCGTCGGCCACGGTGTCCGTGACGCGGGTCCAGATGTCGATGACCTTGTTATAGCGCTCGTTCTCGGTGATGATGCCGTCCTCGGCCTGGCCTTCGATCTCCCGGACCTGTTTCTCGGCGGCCTTGATCAGAGCTTCCTTATCCTTGATGACCGACATGTCGGCGATGGAGATGCTTATGCCCGACAGCGTGGCGTGATGGAAGCCGAGACGCATCAGCTGGTCCAGCAGCTTCACGGTCTCAAAATGGCCCACGTCCGGATTCTTATAGCAGTTGTCCACGAGGCCCGAAAGGTCCTTCTTGCCGATGGTCTTATTTATGTAGCCGACGCCCTTGGGCACCACCTCGTTGAAGAGCACGCGGCCGACGGTGGTGAAGTCGTTGTTCTTCTCGTCCCACTCGGCGACCGGCTTATTGTCCAGGTTCGTGACGCCGCGGACGCGGATGCGGGAATGCAGGCCTATCTTGCCGCGCTGATGCACCGCCACGGCCTCCTCCCGGTCGGCGAAGACGCGGCCCTCGCCGACGTCGCCCCTCTTGACCTTGGTGAGGTAGTTGACGCCCAGCACCATATCGTGCGACGGCGCCGCTATCGGGCGGCCGCTGGCGGGGGAAAGGATATTATTGGTGGCCATCATCAGCATACGCGCTTCCATCTGCGCTTCCTGGCTGATCGGCACGTGCACGGCCATCTGGTCGCCGTCGAAGTCGGCGTTGAAGGCCGCGCAGGTGAGCGGGTGCAGCTGTATGGCGAGGCCCTCGATCAGCACGGGCTCGAAAGCCTGTATGCCGAGGCGGTGCAGCGTGGGCGCGCGGTTGAGCAGGACGGGGTGGCTCTTGGTCACCCGCTCCAGGATATCCCAGATTTCGTTGTCCGCGTGCTCCATCTTCTTCTTGGCGACCTTGAGCGTGATGGAATCTTTCTTGATGAGCTCGGCCAGCACGAAGGGCTTGAACAGCTCCAGGGCCATTTCCTTGGGAAGGCCGCACTGGCTGAGCTTGAGCTCGGGGCCGACTACGATGACGGAACGGCCGGAATAGTCCACGCGCTTGCCCAGCAGGTTCTGGCGGAAGCGGCCCTGCTTGCCCTTGAGAATGTCGGAGATGGACTTGAGCGGGCGGTTGGCCGCGCCCAGCACCACCTTGCCGCGGGCGCCGTTCTCTATCAGCGCGTCGACGGCCTCCTGCAGCAGGCGCTTCTCGTTGTAAATCATGACCTGCGGCGCGCGCAGAGCCTCGATGTGCTTGAGGCGGTTATTGCGGTTGATGATGCGCCGGTAGAGGTCGTTGAGGTCGGAGGTGGCGAAGCGGCCGCCTTCGAGCGGGACCAGCGGGCGCAGGTCCGGCGGCAGCACGGGCAGGACGGTCATTATCATCCACTCGGGGCGGTTGCCGCTGTGCATGAAGCCCTCGAGTATCTTGAGGCGCTTGATGAGCTTGGAGCGGTCGGCGTCCGGTTTGGCGTCGGCCAGCTGCTTGTTGATGGTGTCCAGATCTTTCTTGATGTCGATGCGCTCGAGCAGGGCCAGGATGGCGATGGCGCCTATGCCGACCTTGATCTTGGGGAACTTGCGGCGCACCTCGTTGAGCTGGCTCTCGGTCAGCACTTCGCCGAGCTTGTACTCGACGCGGTTGGTGACGGAATCCTTGGTGTCGTCCAGCACGACGTAGGCCGCGTAATAGACGACCTTCTCCAGGTCCGACGGCTTCATGTCCAGCAGGATGCCGATACGGCTGGGGCTCTTGCGCAGGAACCAGATATGCGCGACGGGGCAGGCCAGCTCTATGTGGCCCATGCGCTCGCGGCGGACCTTGGCCTCGGTGACTTCCACGCCGCAGCGGTCGCAGACGACGCCCTTGAACTTGACCCAGCGGTACTTGCCGCAGGCGCACTCGTAATCCTTGGAGGGGCCGAAGATGCGCTCGCAGAGCAGGCCGTCCCTTTCGGGCTTGAGCGTGCGGTAGTTGATGGTTTCGGGCTTCTTGACCTCGCCGAACGACCAGTTGCGGATCTTCGCGGGGCTGGCTATGCCCAGCTTCATCCCGTTGAAGTCCGCGTAGTTTATCTCCTTGCGTTTCTTGGGCCTGGCTATGCCGAAAAGTCTGCTTGCCGCTTCGGTGATATTTTCCATGTTCTGGTCTCCGGTCCTTTAAACTCTGCCTGCGGTACCGGGGTCGGGCCGCTCCCGGCCCCGTACCGCGCTGTCTGGCGACTAGCTATGACTTGTCTCAGGCCTTCGAGGCCGCCTTCTTCCTGGGTTTTTCCTTGCCGGCCTCTTCTGCCGCCGGTGCCGCCGCGGGGGCGGGGACGTCCCCGGTCTTTATCAGGTCCACGTCCAGCGCCAGGGCCTGCAGTTCCTTGACGAGCACCTTGAACGACTCGGGCACTCCGGGCTGGGGCGGGAATTCGCCCTTGATTATAGCCTCGTACATCTTGGTGCGGCCGACGAAGTCGTCCGACTTGACGGTCAGCATCTCCTGCAGCATATACGCCGCGCCGTAGCCCTCGAGCGCCCAGACTTCCATTTCGCCGAAGCGCTGGCCGCCGAACAGGGCCTTGCCGCCCAGCGGCTGCCTGGTGATGAGGCTGTAAGGGCCCGTGGAACGGGCGTGAACCTTGTCCTCTACCAGATGTATAAGCTTAAGCACATAGAGATAGCCTATGGTAACCGTTTCCTTGAAAGGCTCCCCGGTGCGGCCGTCGTAGAGGCGGATGCGGCAGTAGTCGTCCGGCAGGTACTCCGCCGGCACGCCGTCCGCGATCAGTTTCTTCTTGGCCTCGCGGATCTGCCCTATGACCTCGTCCTCGCTGGCGCCGTCGAAAACGGGGCAGACCATCTGGGTATTGAGATGATGACCGGCCCAGCCCAGCATCGTCTCCAGGATCTGGCCGATATTCATACGCGAAGGCACGCCCAGCGGCGAGAGCACCACGTCGATCGGGGTGCCGTCGGGCATATAGGGCATGTCCTCCTTGGGCAGGATCCTGGCGACCACGCCCTTGTTGCCGTGGCGGCCGGACAGCTTGTCGCCCACCTGCAGGCGGCGCTTGAGCGCGATGTATACCTTGACCACCTTGTTGACGGTGACCGAGAGTTCGCCGGTCTGCTTCAGGAGTTCCTTTTCGCGCGCGTACTTGTCGCGGATCTTCTTCTCCATCAGCCTGCAGAATTCCTCGATGTCGGCCGCCTTCTTGTTCTCCAGCGACTCCTTGCGGAAGTTCTTGAGGGCCTCGAGGTGCTGGCGCATCTCCTCGTTGATCTCCTCCACGCGCTGGCGCTCCTCGGGCTTGGTCAGCTTCTCGCGGCGCACGAAAACGCGGGTACCGATGATCTTGCCGTTCACGCCGGGGGGCACGCGCAGCGAGGTATCGGTAACGTCCTCGGCTTTCTTGCCGAAGATAACCTTCAGCAGCCGCTCCTCGGGGGAGAGCTGCTGCTCGCCTTTCGGGGAGACCTTGCAGACCAGGATGTCGCCGGGGCGCACGATCGTGGACGGGACCACAACGCCGTCGGCGTCTATGTTCTCCAGCGCGTCGGAGCCGACGTTGGGGATGTCGCGGGTGATCTCCTCGGGGCCGAGCTTGGTGTCGCGGGCCTCGACCTCGAACTCCTCTATGAAGATGGAGGTGAAGGCGTCCTCTTCCACCAGGCGTTCGCTGACCAGGATGGCGTCCTCGTAGTTATAGCCTTCCCAGCTCATGAACGCGACCAGCGCGTTCTTGCCCAGGGCCAGCTGGCCGTTGGAGGTGGCGGGGCCGTCGGCGATGATGTCGCCTTTCTTGACCGTGTCGCCGCTCTTGACTATCGGGACCTGGTTGACGCAGGTGTCCTGGTTGGAGCGGCGGTACTTGATGAGGTGATAGATGTCCGGGTCCTTGGAATGGTCCGGCTTTATCGCGATCATATCGCCGTCGGTGTAGATGACCTTGCCGGAGGTGCGCGCGGTCACGCAGGCGCGGCTGTCGCGGGCGATGGCCGGCTCCATGCCGGTCGCCACCAGGGGCGCCTCGCTCAGCAGCAGCGGCACGGCCTGGCGCTGCATGTTGGAGCCCATCAGCGCGCGGTTGGCGTCGTCGTGCTCCAGGAACGGTATACAGGCGGCCGAAATGGACACCACCTGCATCGGCGAGACGTCCATGTAGCGGACCTTGTCGGAATCCACGAATACGTAGTCGTCCTTGATGCGGCCGTAGATCTGGTCGGTGGAGAACCTGCCGGAATCCACCGGGGTGTTGGCCTGGCCGACGAAGATATCGTCTTCCTTGTTGGCGGTCAGGTATTCGACCTCGGCGGTGGGCTTCTTGCCCGCGACTTTCCGGTACGGGGTCTCGATGAGGCCGTACTGGTTTACCTTGGCGTAGGCGGCCAGCGAGACGATGAGGCCGATGTTGGCGCCTTCAGGCGTCTCGATGGGGCAGACGCGGCCGTAGTGAGTGTAGTGCACGTCGCGGACTTCGAAGCCGGCGCGCTTACGGTTAAGACCGCCCGGGCCGAGGGCCGAGAGGCGGCGCTTGTGCGTCAGCTCGGCCAGCGGGTTGATCTGGTCCATGAACTGGGAGAGCTGGCTGGTGCCGAAGAATTTGCGGATGATGGCCACCACCGGCGCGGCGTTGATCAGTTCGCGCGGGGTCTTCTTCTCCTCTTTGTTCATGCGGTCGCGCACGTTGCGGCCGATCTGGACGAGGGCCACGCGGATCTGGTTCTCCAGGAGCTCGCCGATGGAGCGCACGCGGCGGTTGCCCAGGTGGTCGATATCGTCCACCTCGTACTGGAACTTCTCGCCCTCGTGGTCGAAGCCGGGAACGCCGGTGTTGAGCGCCAGCAGGTACTTGATGGTGACGAGGACGTCCTCGATGGTAAGATTGCGGACCTTCTCGCCCGGCACCTTGAACTTCCTGTCGGTCTTGTTCAGGCGGTCGTAGAGCGGCTTGAGCTTGCGCTGCGCCTTGTAGCGGCCGACCAGGGAGAAGTCGTAGCGGCGCAGGCTCTTGTAGAGGATGGTATTGAGATAGTCCTCGGCCTGCTCCTTTACTATGAAGTCCTGGCCGCGCATCTTCTTGTAGATCTCGTGGCGGGCGTCGGAGGAACTCTTGGGCTGGTTCTTGGCCTCGAGGGCCAGGATGATACCCGGATTGTCGTCCCTGGGGTTGCCCTTGATGAGGCGGACGCTCTTGATCTTGCGGTCGAGCAGATGCTTGAAGGTCTTGTCGTCTATAGGGGCGACCTTCTCCTCCAGATTCAGCACGACCTCGCCGTTCGCCTTGTCCACGATGTCCTCTATCGCGTACTTGCCTATGACGGCGGAGGCGTTGTCATGGCTGACCGCGACCTCCTCGGCTTCGTAGAAAATGTTCAGGATCTCGGAATTGGTCTCGAGGCCCGAGGCCTTGAGGAAAGTGGTGGCCAGGATCTTCTTCTTGCGGTCCAGGCGGACCCAGAGCACGTTGTCCAGGTCGAACTCGAACTCGACCCAGGCGCCGCGGTAGGGGATGATGCGGGCGAAGTGCAGCGGCTTGCCGAGCACCGACTGCTTCTTCTCCTCGTCATCCTCGAAAATGACGCCCGGGGAGCGGTGCAGCTGGCTGACCACTATGCGCTCGGCGCCGTTAAAAATGAAGGAACCGTTGTCGGTCATAAGCGGCAGATCGCAGAGGGTGACGTCCTGCTCGGTGACCTGCTTGAGCTTGCCGCTGGCCTGCTTCTCGCTCAGCGACATCCAGACGCGGAGAGGGGAGGCGTAGGTGCCGCCGCGGGTCAGGGCCTCCTCGGGGCTGTGATACTTGGGATCGCCGAGCTCATACTTTACGAAATCGAGCTGCATCGAGCCGTCGGCGGACTCGACGGGGAAGACATCCATGAAAGAAGCCTGCAGGCCCTGGATATTACGCTCCTCCGGGTCGGTGTCCAGCTGCAGGAACCAGTCGAAGGAATGCTTCTGCATGTCGAGGAGGTCGGGAGCCTTGAGGATCTGGGGTATTTTGGAGAAGTCTTTCGTTTTCATGGTCACCTCGTTCCGCGGATGAAAAAAGAGCGCTCCGGAAGGCCTGTAGGCCCCCGGGCTGCGGCTCAACCTGCTATCTTCCTGTTCGCGATGTACAGAGTCAGCGTTCCTGTAGACGACAAGACTACGGCTTCCGGCCCGTCGCAGAACTCGGAACAACGAGCCTCCGGCTCTGCAGGTGCCGGGCGCTATGCCGCCCGGCCCGGGCACCGACTGCGGGCAATGCCGCCCGGTTCCGGCACGCGAACTCCGCCGCCCGGCCCCTGTGGGCGGACGGCGGGGTCCGTTAGCTTCCGACTGGGACCGCTTACTTCAGCTCGACCGCGGCGCCGGCCTCTTCGAGCTTCTTCTTCATCTCGTCAGCGGCCTTCTTGTCGACGTTCTCTTTGACGTTCTTGGGCGCGCCCTCTACCAGGTCCTTGGACTCCTTGAGCCCCAGGCCGGTCAGCTCGCGCACGACCTTGATGACGCCGATCTTCTTGGCGGCGTCGGTCACGGCTTTGAGCACGACGGTAAACTCGGTCTTCTCCTCGACCGCGGCGGCGCCGGCGGCAGGAGCGGCGGCCATGGCCATCCCCATAGCGGGGGCGGCCTTGACACCGAACTTGTCCTCGATGCCCTTCACGAGGTCGGCCAGTTCCATCACCGTAAGGGTGGAAATGGCGTCTACTATCTGGTCTTTGTTGAGTTTCTCTGACATGGTATGTCTCCTTTTATGCTTGAACAGCCCGCTCGCTCCGATGGCGGACGGCTTACCCCCCTCGGGGCTGCCAGGATTATTTTTACAAAAAAGCGAAAAAACGGGGGACTGCTTGCTTCTATTCTTTGGACTTCTTGTCCCGGAGCGCTTCGACCACATAGGCGAGGTCGCGCGCGGGGGCCTCAAGGACGAACCGGATCTGGGCCAGGTTCGAGTAGAGGACATTGGCCAGCTGCGAGATCAGTTCGGGCTTGGAGCCGATCGCGGAGAGGCGCTTGCAGTCCTCGGGCGTGAGCCACTTATCGGAAGTAAAGCCGCCCTTGACCTTAAGGGCCGGGTTGTCCTTGGCGAAATCGGCAAGGATCTTCGCTACCCGGGTCAGCTCGTCCGGGTCGCCGATGGTGACGACGGCGGTCGGGCCCTTATGGGCGCCGGCGTCGGAGGACTTAAAACCGGCGTTGCCGATAGCGTGCGAAATGATGGTATTGCGGGTGACGGTGAACTTGGACCTGGAGGCGCGCAGCTTGTCGCGGAGAACGTTGAGGTTCTCGAACTTCAGGCCCTGGAAGGACGTGAAGAAGACGTCGGCCGCCTTAAAATCGGCGCCGAGCTTCTTTGAAGCCTCAACCTTGTCGTTCTTGGAATATTTCATGTCGTTTACCGTCGCAAAAAAATCTTTTCCGTTCTTTGACTACCCCCGCGATCTATAAGACCGGCAGCGACCTACTCTCCCAACACCGAGTTGGGTGTTAGTACCATCGGCCCTGGAGCCCTTAACTGCCGTGTTCGGAATGGGAACGGGTGTAACCTCTCCGGAATAGCCACCGGTCTTATAGATCGCGGGGATTTAAGCGCAGCCCGTTAGGGCTTAAAAGCCAAGAAGAAGCATATAGTGCATTATTATAGGCATTATTGGATTAGAAAATAAGGCCAAGCCTCACGGCCGATTAGTACTGGTTAGCTTAACATATTACTATGCTTACACACCCAGCCTATCAACCCGGTAGTCTTCCGGGGGCCTTCTGGGACTTACGTCCAGGGAAACCTTATCTTGGGGCGGGTTTCACGCTTAGATGCTTTCAGCGTTTATCCCTACCGAACACCGCTACCCAGCTTATGCCGTTGGCACGACAGCTGGTATACGGGAGGTTCCTGCGCGCATATCAGATAGAGACCGTACTGTCTCACGACGTACTGAACCCAGCTCACGTACCGCTTTAATGGGCGAACAGCCCAACCCTTCCCACCTGCTTCAGCGGGAGGATGCGATGAGCCGACATCGAGGTGCCAAACCGGGTCGTCGATGTGGACTCTTGGACCCGATCAGCCTGTTATCCCCGGGGTAGCTTTTATCCGTTGAGCGATGGCCCTCCCACGAGGTACCACCGGATCACTATGACCTACTTTCGTACCTGCTCGGCCCGTCGGCCTCGCAGTCAAGCTCCCTTCTACCATTGCGCTCGACAGGCGATTTCTATTCGCCCTGAGGGAACCTTGGTACGCCTCCGTTACTCTTTAGGAGGCGACCGCCCCAGTCAAACTGCCCACCTGCCAATGTCCCTCTGCCGGATGACGGCTCGAGGTTAGAATCACAGTTCCAAAAGGGTGGTATTTCACAGTTGCCTCCGCCAGGGCCGAAACCCTGACATCACCGGCTCCCACCTATTCTACGCATTTAAAACCGTAATCCAATGACAACGTGCAGGTCGGAACTTACCCGACAAGGAATTTCGCTACCTTAGGACGGTTATAGTTACCGCCGCCGTTTACTGGGGCTTAAGTTCGAAGCTTCGCCTTGCGGCTGACTCCTCCCCTTGACCTTCCAGCACCGGGCAGGCATCACTCCCTATACGTCATCTTGCGATTTCAGCAGAGAGCTAAGTTTTTGTTAAACAGTCACGATTCCCATTTCACTGCGGCCCTTTCACGCCGTGGGCTTTTAATCTCACGTCGCTACCGGGGCGCCCCTTCTTCCGAAGTTACGGGGCTAATTTGCCTAGTTCCTTAACGTAGGTTATCTCGCGCGCCTTAGCATATTCAGCTCGCCCACCTGTGTCGGATTACGGTACGGTTATGATAGAAACTCCCCACGAAGTTTTTCTAGGCAGCGTGGTTGGGCAACTTCCCGCGGTATTACCCGCAGTCGCGTTCAGCTTTCGGCTTGACGGCCCGGTGGATTTTCCTGCCGGACCACGCCTACGACTTTAGACCTGGACAACCATTACCAGGATTGCTTACCCTTCTGCGTCCCTCCCTGGGTGATGACGCGTCTACCATAGTTCAGGAATATTAACCTGATGCCCTTCATCTACGCCTTTCGGCCTCGACTTAGGACCGACTGACCCTGAGCCGACGAACGTTGCTCAAGGAAACCTTAGGCTTTCGGCGACAAGGATTCTCACCTTGTTTATCGCTACTTATTCCGGCATCCTCACTTCTTGACGCTCCAGCGCTCCTTACGGTACGCCTTCGCTGCATCAAGAACGCTCCCCTACCACGTACAAGAACTCGCGTTCTTGCACATCCGCGATTGCGGTGACATGCTTAGCCCCGTGTCATTTTCGGCGCAGGTTCGCTAGACTAGTGAGCTGTTACGCACTCTTTAAAGGATGGCTGCTTCTAAGCCAACCTCCTAGCTGTTTATGTAAACCCACATCCTTTGCCACTTAGCATGTACTTTGGGACCTAGATCGGCGGTCTGGGTTGTTCCCCTCTTGCACGTGAAGCTTATCCCTCACGAACTGACTGCCGTGTAATCCGCCGCGGTATTCGGAGTTTGATTGAATTCGGACCGAGGGTCGCTCAGCCTACATCATTCAGTGCTCTACCCCCGCGGGTTAACACACGACGCTATCCCTATAGATATTTCGGGGAGAACTAGCTATCACCAAGTTCGATT
>WOVA01000014.1 GCA_009773155.1 Elusimicrobiota bacterium | reverse complement strand
GAAATGGCGTTACTGCGGGTGCAAATTCGATTGCGGGACGTACGCCTCACCGTCGGAGGAAATTCAGGAAAGGCCTATCCGCGATAAGCGGAATGTGGGTCAGACTATTTGTAAAGTATGGTTATGATACAAAGGCCTTTCTGGGCGGGGCGTATTCAGGCGGCGTGGAGCAAGACTTCCATAATCTGGCTGTCCGGGGCGCGACGCTGCGGTAAAACCACGCTGGCGAAAATGCTGGGCGGGGAGGCGCTGTATCTGAATTGCGACCTGCCCTCCGTGGCCGACAGGGTGGCGGACCCGGAATTATTCTTTCGTAATTGCGATAAGCCGGTATTGGTCTTTGACGAGATACACCAGCTTAAAGACCCCAGCCGGTTGCTTAAGATAGGCGCCGATATGTTCCCGGAGTTGAAGATACTGGCCACCGGTTCATCCACGCTGGCGGCCGGGAAAAAATTCAGGGATACGCTGTCCGGCAGAAAACGGGAAGTGCGTCTTTCCCCGGTCCTGTATTCCGAATTGAAGGCTTTTAAGGTCCCCTTGGGACGCCGGCTGCTGCACGGCGGTCTGCCGCCGGCCTTGCTGGCCCCGGAAAAAGACCCTTCTTTTTTTCGCGAATGGGCGGATTCCTTCTTTTCGCGGGATATTCAGGCCTTGTTTGGTTTCAGGGACTTCGCTAAATTCAACCTGTTGTTCGAGTATTTGATGCGCCAGAGCGGCGGCCTGTTGGAGGCGGCTAAGGCAGCATCAGCGCTGGGGATCAGCCGGCCTACCGTGGAATCCCACCTTGTGGCCATGGAAATTACCGGGGCCGTCAGGGCGGTACGGCCGTTTTTCGGCGGCGGGCGCAAAGAACTGGTGAAGGTGCCGCGGATCTATGGTTTTGACACCGGGTTCGTCAGTTTTTTCCGCGGCTGGGACCAGTTGCGCCCTTCAGATAACGGAACGCTCTGGGAGCACCTGGCGCTGGACTGGCTTGCCGCGCGCAACCCGGAGACCCCTGTCCTGTACTGGCGCGATAAAGCCGGCCATGAACTTGATTTTGTGCTGCCCCGGGGGCGCGACAGCGTTGATGTTTACGAATGCAAATGGAGTCCGTCCGATTTTTCTCCGGACGCGCTGAAGGTTTTCCGCGCCGCCTACCCTAAAGGCGATAATTACCTTGTCTGCCCGGTGTCCGCCGGGTATAAAAAACGTGTGGGTGATTTTGAGCTGTCAGTGCGGCCGCCGGAAGCGGCCCCGGGCGGCTTTCGGTGAGCCGTCGGCCACAGCGGGGCGTCAAGAGCATACGTTTCCAAAACTAATCATATTTTGTATATTATCAGAAATGGACTTAAAACCCCGGGAAATACTTTCGCGGCTTGCGCGCCTGCCGTATTTTGTTATCGGCGGGCTTAATGTTTTTGGTTTTAAAACCGCTTACCTGCGCGTGTTTCTTTCGCGGCTGGAGGAGCGCGGCGGGATCTTGCGCCTCAAGAGGGGTTTTTATGTCAGCCGGGCGTACTGCGACTCCATAAAAGCCAGAGGGAAATGGACGCAGTATCTGGAATTTATCGCCGCCAGACTCTACAGCCCCGCCTACCTCAGTCTTGATTACGTGCTTTATAAGCACAACCTGCTTACCGAGGTGCCGGTTAATTTTACGCTGGTCACCGCCAATAAAACGGCGGTCTATAGGAACGCGCTGGGCCTTTTCAGTTATCATAAAGTGAAAGGACCGCTTTTTTGCGGCTATAAAACCGCGGAGGAGGGCGGGTTCCCCGTGTACAGGGCCTCCAAAGCGAAGGCGCTCTTTGATTTCCTTTACTTAAGGCGCAACCTGCTCGCCGGGGAGGACGCTTTTAAGGCGCTGCGCCTGAACCTGGAACATTTGAACCGCGCGGACCTGGCCGAATTCCGGAAATACGCGGTCGTCTCAAAAACGGCTAAAATGACCGCGGCGGCGGTCTGGATAAAGAATGCTCGAAGACATTAAAAACCTGCTGGCCGCAAACAGCGGCCTGTCCGGGGTTTTTCGGCGCAACCTGGTAAAAGAGTACCTGCAGACGCTGGGCCTGGCTTTTATTTACTCGCGCAAGGAATATTCCGGTCTTATCTTTTACGGCGGCTCGGCGTTGAAGCATTGTCACGGGCTGCCGCGCCTGTCCGAGGACCTGGATTTCGTAGACGCGCGCGGCGAGGTTTCCCTGCCGGCGCTGGCCGCCGGCCTGAAGAGTTATTTTTTGGCCAGGCACGGCCTTCGGGTCGGGACAAAAATACAGAAGTTCCGCGTGTTGCTGAAGTTTCCCGTGCTTTTTGACCTGGGGCTGGCGGCGCGGCCGGAAGCGGACCTGCTTTTTCTCAAACTGGAAGTATACAGGGATATTTCGTTCTGCCGCGGGTATAAGACCGGGATAATACCGCTTTTCGAGCACGGCGAGTCGGTGCTGGTATTATACTGTGTGCAGTTAAGTGCACAAGATATACATACTTTGTGCTATTGCCCGTTAACCGGGGCCTAAATGCTTGATAAACACCTTCTTGAACAGTTGAAGTGGCTGCTGCAATACCAATAAGAGAAGACGCCATGAGGACCATATGAGCGAAAATACCACTATTAAAAAAGTTGAATTTGTGAGCCCCGGGCGGCTTTACGGGATGTTGAAGCCCGAGCTGGACGCGGCGCCGATGCGCCTGGCCCTGCCCGACTGCCCCGCCCCCGCCAGCGTGCCGCTGGAGAAGGTGTATTACAAGCACGCCGCCGATATCGTCAAAGCCGCCCGGAAACTGGTAGGGGGCGGCTGAGCGCTCTATGGAATCGCTGACGCTTTCCGAAATAATAGCCCTTGGTGAAGCTGTGGACCTTGAATTCAAGGCAGCCCAGGGCCGTGACGGCAAAGGGGAATTGCCTAACAATTTCTGGGAAACATACTCCGCAATGGCTAATACCGAAGGCGGCGAGATCTACCTCGGCATTGAGGAGCCCTCCGCTGGGAATTTCCAGGTAAAAGGCATTGCCGATACCGCCAGACTTAAGAAAGCCCTCTGGGATACTCTGCACTCTAATACCAAAGTGAGCCGCAATATCCTTCCTGAGACGGGCGTTCAGGAGGTGCAGGTGGACGGTCTGCCGGTATTGCGCGTCGTCATTCCCCGCGCCCGCCGACAGGACCGGCCGGTCTATCTTCATGGCAATCCGATAGGCAATACGTATTTGCGGCGTCACGAGGGGGATTATAAGGCTTCCGAAGAGACCGTGCGCCGGATGCTGGCGGAAAGCGTGGAGGATTCCCGCGACGACCGGGTGCTTGAGGATTTCACCATAGACGACCTTGAAAAGGAAACCATCTCATCATATCGCAACCGCTTTTCCGCGGTAAAGCCGGGTAGCCCCTGGATAGAGCTGCCCGCTGAGGAATTTTTGGTTAAGATAGGCGCTCTCACCAGGGATCGCGCGACAGGCCGGCTCGGCATTCGTGCCGCCGGCCTGCTGATGTTCGGGAAGTTCGAATCCATAAGGGAAGTTTTCCCGAATTATATGGTCGACTATCAGGAGCGCTCAGCGGACAGGGCAGCCGTCCGCTGGATAGACCGGGTCGTTCCGGACGGGACATGGTCGGGAAACCTATATGATTATTTTCAGAAGGCGTATAGAAAGCTTGCTTCGGACGTGAAGATCCCCTTCAAGCTGAAAGAAGGGGCCAGGGTCGAGGATACCCCGCTGCATGAGTCCATCCGCGAGGCTTTGACCAATACTATCATTCACGCGGATTTTACCGGCCGTACTTCGGTATTGGCGCTGAAGCGGCCGGATATGTTCGGGTTCAGGAATCCGGGGCTTATGCGTGTTTCAGTGGGACAGGCCGTTCAGGGAGGAGTGAGTGACTGCCGTAATCGCCGTATCCAGCATATGTTCCGCTATGTGGGCTTCGGTGACCATGCCGGGTCCGGGATTCCCAAGATTTACCGCAACTGGAAAGAGCAACACTGGCGCTTGCCATTGCTCTACGAGGACCCGGTTCATGAGCAGACGCTGCTTGAGTTGCGCATGATAAGTCTTTTCCCTGAGGAAAGTGTGAAAGTTCTTGATGCTCTTTTTGGCGAAAAGTTCAGGGCCCTGCCGGAACTGGAGAGGATAATCCTTATCTCAGCGGCGGCTGAAGATCGGGTCAATCATGCGCGTATCAAGGAAATGGTCGCGGATCATCCAAAAGATATTTCCGCGGCCCTGGCCAGCCTTGTCCAGGAGAAGATGCTGGTTAAGCAGGGCGAAACTCGTGGAAGCACGTATTATGTGCCCGGGAAAACGTTACAAGAGGATTTGCCTGCTTTTCAGACCCCGCCATTCGGAGAGACCCCCCAGGATGTGAATGTGAACTCCCCACATTTGCCCGGGAACTCCCCACATTTGCCCGGGAACTCCCCACATTTGCCCGACAAATTGCTGAAAATATTAGCCGCGCTCGGCTTTGATAGGATGCCCGGAAAGTTAAAACCTCAGCTTATGCGGGAGGTTATTTTAAAGCTTTGCGATGGGGAACATCTGACTGCCGGGACGCTTTCTTCCGTTCTGGAACGTGACCCGAAAGCGCTCCGTGAGCGATACCTGGCGCCGATGCTTGAAGAGGGTTTGATAGAGCAAAAATATCCGGGCGTCGCGAACCATCCGAATCAGGCTTATCGTACAAAGAAAGCCGGGTAAAATCTTTTTGATCAGGAACTGCCATGACAGAGAAAACCGCCGTTAAAAAGGTTAAATTCGTTTCGCCGAGAAGGCTTTACGGGATGTTGAAGCCGGAGCTGGACGCGGCTTATTTCAGCGTGATGGAGCGCGGGGCGCTGATAAACCAGCGGGAGCTGCGCGATTTCGAGGCTAATTTGGCTAAATTCGTGGGCACAAAATACGCCGTGGGCGTAAATTCCGGCTATGACGCGCTGATGCTGTCGGTGAAATACCGGGTGAAGTCGCCCGCCGACGAGGTCATAGTGCCGGCGCATACCTTTGTGGCCAGCTGCTCGGCTGTCGTGAACGCCGGGGCCAAGCCCGTCCTGGTGGATGTCGGCGCTGATTTTAATATCGACTGCTCAAAGATAAAGGCGGCGATAACGCCCCGTACGCGCGGCATTATGCCCGTGCACCTGAGCGGCTGGATGGCCGATATGCCGCGGGTGATGGAGATCGCTGAGAAGCACGACCTGTGGGTGGTGGAGGACGCCTGCCAGAGCCTGGGCTCTTCTATCGATGGCCGCGGCGCGGGCGGCTGGGGCGACGCCGGCTGCTGGAGTTTCTACCCTTTCAAGATACTGGGCGGCTACGGCGACGGCGGCGGCATAACCACCGATGACGAGGAGTTCGCCGCCTGGGCCCGCCGCCTGCGCTATAACGGCGAGGACCGCGAGACCGGCGAATACCACGCCCACGGCTACACCTGCCTGCTCGACAATATACAGGCGGCCTGGCTGGACATAAAACTGCGCCATCTGCCCGGGTGGATAGCGCGGCGCAAGGCCATAGCCGCGCGGTATAAGGCGGCGCTGGGCGAGCTGCCCAACCTGACGCTGCCGCATTATGACCGGCCCGGTTTCGACCATGTCTATCAGAACTACACGCTGCGCGCCCGGGAGGGGGAGAAGTTCTCCGCCTGGATGCGCGAGCACGGCGTGGAGGTGCTGACCCAGTTCCGCAAGCCGTATTATAAGCACGCCGGGCTGGGGCTGAAGGATACCGGCTTCCCGGAGACCGAGGCCCTCTCGCGCGAGGTCTGCTCGCTGCCCATGTGCGCCGAGCTTACCGACGAGGAAGTGGAGTATATAATCGCCACTGCCCGGGCCTTCTACGGCAAGTAACTTCTTCCGGCGGTGATGACCTTTCCGGGGGAGGGGCGCCGCGGGCATGGGAAAGTGCATGAAATTTAATAAAAAAAACTTGCATAATGCGGAAAAGTGTTGTATACTATAAGTACAGAGGCATTATGAAGAACGCGGAAAAACTCAGGAATTCTATGGAACCGGGCCGGGTTTATAGGCGCCAGGACCTGGAGGGATACTCGACTGCCGTGGACCGGGACCTGCATACTCTTGCGGCGAGCGGCGAGGTGCGGAAACTGGCCGGCGGGCTTTATTATCGCCCGGGCAAAAATGCCTTTGGCGTTACCATGCCTGAAGAGCGGGAGTTTGTGAGGGCCTTCCTCAAAACGGACGATTTCCTGCTGACTTCGTATAATTATTTCAACCAGTTCGGTCTGGGTCTTACGCAGGTTTACGGCACCACCCTGGTTTATAACCATAAGCGGGCGGGTGAGTTTTCGCTGGGGGGGAAGAGGTTCGAATTCCGTCTGGTGCCGGCGTATCCGGACAAACTAAGCAGGGAATTCCTGCTGGTGGACCTGCTGAATAATCTCAGGCGCCTGCCCGACAATACCGCGGGTGTCCTGAAAAATCTGAAAAGCCGTTTAAATGAATTCGACGGCGACTTGCTGGCCGCCTGCCTGAGGCGGTATGGCAGGCCCGGGGCCAGGAAAGCTTTCCGCGAAATTTATGCCTGAATTTTTTCACTCCAGGCCCGACGCCAAAGAACTTTTCGAGACGCTGGCCGCCCAGAAAGGCCTGCCTCCGGCCGTGGTCGAAAAGGATTACTGGGTCATGCACTGCCTGTGGGGACTCAGGCAGCTGGGCTTGTCTTTTGAGATGAAAGGCGGCACTTCCCTGTCCAAAGGCTGGCGGGTCATAGAGAGATTTTCCGAGGACATCGATATCCGCTTCGAGCCTCCGTCCGGATTAAGCGTTAAGGGCGACAAACCGGCGCAGATCGCGGCCCGCTTCGGGTTCTATGACGCGCTTGCCGCGGGCATAAAGATCCCCGGGGTTGTCGCGGGCAGGAACCGCGCCTATGACGACGAGAAAGCGCAGAACGGGGGGATAGGGCTGAAGTATGATTCCTTTTTTACGCCGGGGCCTGAACTCGGGCTGAAGCCCGAGGTTCTGCTGGAGGCGGGCTTTGCCCGGACCGCCCCCAATGAGCCCAGGGATTTCAGCAGCTGGGCGCTGGAGAAGGCCCTGGCCGCCGGGTTTGAAGTGGCGGACAACCGCGCCGTCGGGATCAGGTGTTTTAATCCCGAATATACCTTTGTCGACAAACTCCAGACCATCTGCAGGCGCTTCCGGCAATGGCGGGACCGCAATGACCCGTTGCAGGACAGGCCGCGGCAGTTCAGCCGGCATTATTACGATCTTTATATGCTGCTCGCCGTAGACAGGGTTAAGCGGTTTATGGGAACTCCGGAGTATGAAGCGTACAAGGCGGAAAAGATAAAGGGAGCGGACGCGGAGGAGTTCGCGGCGCGCAGCGCCTTTACGCTTCCGGATGCCGGGGCTTACAGCCTGTTTGAAAAAGAATTTAAAGCGCTGAACAGCCTGCTGCTCGCCCCGGGGTCCTCCTTCAAAGAGGTTATCGAAAGATTGCGGGAGTATTCTCCCCGGTTTTAAGTTTCGGAAGTTTCGGTGACACGAGACTTAATTCGGGGCCGCTGCGTAAGAAGTCAAAAACCGGGGGAAAAACAAAGGGGTAGCACTTTCCGGAGACGGTTTTTTTGCGTAAAACCCGCGGCCGGACTTTTTCAGCGGCCCCTACACTATCCTGTCAGCGGATATCGGGCTGGCTAAATCACCTAAAAGGTATTGACTTTGGTGAATCCGTTCGCTAAAATATATGTTATTTCGGTGAATTATGCCGATCAAAAGAACCATTAAACCGGCCATTATCCGCAGCCTTTTCAAGGGAAAAGTCGTCATCCTTTATGGCGCCAGGCAGGTGGGGAAAACCACTCTGGCCCGGGAGATACAGTCCCTTTATAAGGATGAAGCGGCGTACTTTAACTGTGACGAGCCGGATGTGCGCGAAGCTTTTACTGAAAAGACTTCTACCCAGATGAAGGCTTTCGCCGGAGGGCGGAAGCTTTTGATCCTGGACGAGGCGCAGCGGGTCCCCAATATCGGCAGGGCCCTCAAGCTTTTCCATGATAGTTTTCCGGATATACAGCTGCTTGCCACGGGTTCCTCCTCTTTCGAGCTTTCGGACAAGGTTTCCGAGCCGCTGACCGGGCGCAAAACGGAGTTCACTCTTTACCCGTTCTCCATGGAAGAGCTGGAAAGCCGCTATCCCGGCCCTGAGGCCGGGCGGCTGCTGGAGCGCCGGCTGATCTACGGGATGTATCCGGAGATCGCTCTCAAAAGCGGCGACCCTTCCGGCGAGCTCAAGAGTCTGGCCAGGAGCTACGCTTACAAAGATGTCCTGACGCATCACAAGATCAAGAACCACGAGGTGCTGGAGAAACTCCTGCAGGCCCTGGCGCTGCAAATCGGCAGCGAGGTCTCCTATAACGAACTCGCCTCGCTGCTCGGCGTGGATAAAAATACCGCGGCCTCGTATATACAGATACTCGAGAAAGCGTTCATCGTGTTCCGGCTGGGGCCGTTCAGCCGGAATCTGCGCAATGAGCTGAAAAAGCTCAGGAAGATATATTTTTACGATACGGGGCTGCGCAACGCGCTGATCAATAATCTCAATCCAATGGCGCTGCGCCAGGATACCGGCGCCCTGTGGGAGAATTTTCTGGTCGCCGAGCGCCTGAAAGGGCTGGCCAATCACGGGATAGACCGCCGGCTTTACTTCTGGAGGACACAGCAGAAGCAGGAGATAGACCTGCTGGAGGTGGAGGGGGAGGCGATACGCGCTTTCGAGATCAAATGGGGCAAGGTCCGTTCCCGGCCGCCAAAAGCTTTTTCTGACGCCTATCCCGGCGCGGTATATGCCGGTATAAACAGGGGGAATTATCCCGGGTTTATCCATCCCGCCGGGGACAGTCCGGACCCGGAGGCTGGCGCATGACAAAATTAAGTCCGCGTTCGGCTTTCATAGAGAAGGCCGAGATACGCAATATGTCGGTGGAATGCGACCGGGTGGGCGGGATAAACCTGGCCCAGGGGGTCTGCGATACCGATATCCCGGAAGTGGTGGCCGCGGCCTATAAGGCCAAGCGCGACAAGTTCTGCGCGGCTTTGTCCAAGGCGGGGATGAAGCCGTGGGTGCCCGCCGGTGCCTATTATGTGCTGGCCGACGCTTCGGGCCTGCTGGGCCGCACCGGCAAGGATAAGGCCATGGGGCTGCTGTCCCGCTGCGGCGTGGGCGCCGTGCCGGGCGAGTCGTTCTACCGTGACGGCGCGCCCGAGGCCGACAATCTCCTGCGCTTCTGCTACGCCAAGCGGGACGCGGCCATCGACGAGGCCTGCCGCCGGCTGGCGGCCGTGTAACCACTGTTACAGGCGGGGACGCCTGCTTAAGTTATATAATCACATCGTGGGGACTATCATTAAAAAGCATTCCAGATGGTTCGTCGCCCTGGCAGACGCCGCGGCGGTGGCGCTGGCTTATTGGCTGGCCTTCATGCTGCGCTTCGATTTCCAGTGGCCGGGCAATGAGTGGTACAACTTTACCCGCACGCTGCCGCTGGTGCTGGCCCTGCTGCTGGCGGCTTTCTACTTCTTCGGCCTCTACCGCGGGCTCTGGCGCTACGCCAGCATACACGACCTTCTTTCCGTCTTCAAGGCCGTCGTCGTCAGCCAGATGCTGCTGATGGCGGTGATGCTTTTCTTCTGGCGCGGCGGCTTCCCGCGGTCGGTGCTGGTCATCGGGCCGGTGCTGACGCTGTTCTTCGTCGGCGGCATACGCTTCGCCATCCGGCTTACGCGCAACCGGCGCTACGGCGTCGGGAAAGGTCCGGTCTCCAGGGTTCTTATATTCGGCGCGGGCGACCTGGGCGAGACCATCGTGCGCGACCTGCAGCGCAGCCACGACACCGGCCGCAAGGTGGTGGCTTTCCTCGACGACAACGCCCTTAAGCACGGCCGCAGCATCCACGGCGTGCCGGTGCTGGGCGGTCGCGGGATGATCGGCGGGATCATCGCCCGCAAAAATGTCGACGAGGTGGTGGTGGCCGTGGCCCACGCGCGCGGCAAGCTGATACTGGACCTGATGACTCTCTACGCCGCCTCGGGCTGCGGGCGCAAGGTGGAATTCAAGACCGTGCCCGGCATGGACGAGCTGATAAACAAGCGCCGCCTGGCGACCGATATCCGCCGCATAGACGTCTCCGACCTGATGCACCGCCGCGTGGTGGACATAGACATGAGCCCGGTGAAGCGCGCCGTGGCGGGCAGGTCGATGCTGGTCACCGGCGCTGGCGGCACCATCGGCGCCGAGCTGGCCCGGCAGATAGCGGCCTTCGGCCCGTCGCGCCTGGCGCTGCTGGAGACCCACAATACGGCGCTGTTCTATATCGACAAGGAGCTGCGCGCGGCCGGCTACGGCGGCGTGGTGGTCCCCGTCGCGGGCGATATACGCGACGAGAGCCTGCTCAAGAACGTTTTCGAGGCCTATAAGCCGGCCTGGGTGCTGCACGCGGCGGCGCATAAGCACGTGGCGCTGATGGAGGGCAACCCGCAGGAGGCGGTCAAGAACAATACGCTGGGGACCTATATGCTGGCGCGCGCGGCCGCGGCTTATAACGCGGAGCGGTTCTTATTGATCTCCACGGACAAGGCGGTGCGGCCGTCGAGCGTGATGGGCGCCACCAAGCGCCTGGCCGAGATGGCCGCGCGCGCCTTCGCCGGCGGGACGACGCGCTTCATGTCGGTGCGCTTCGGCAATGTGCTGGGGAGTTCCGGCAGCGTGGTAAAGATCTTCCAGGAGCAGATAGCCGCCGGCGGGCCCGTCACCGTGACCCATCCGGACGTCATCCGCTACTTCATGACCACCGAAGAGGCCGTCACGCTGGTGCTGAAAGCCTGCTCGATGGGCGACGGGGGGGAGATCTTCGTCCTGAACATGGGCGAGCCGGTCAGGATAGCCGACCTGGCGCGCAACATGATAGTGATGAACGGCCTGGAGCCGGGCAGGGATATCGAGATCTCGTATACCGGGCTCAAGGCCGGCGAGAAGATGTACGAGGAGATGTTCCGCGCCGAGGACGTGCGCCGCGATACCGGCCACTCCGATATTTTCGCGGCGGTGCCCGGCGAGGCCGGCGCCGCGCTGACCGAGGCGCATGTGCTGGAGCTTAAGTCCGCCGCCGCTTCCGCCGGCCACGGCCCCGTCATGGACCTGATAAAGCGGCTGGTGCCGGCTTATACCGGCTGGCCGCGGTCCTCCGGGCCCAAATCCGGGGACACAATACCTATTTCCCGGGGCGTCCCGCCCCGGCTTCCCTCCAGCGACGATCCCGTTTAATTCGGGGACACAATACATCCCTTGACGTGCGACACGACGTTGTCGCACCGGTAGTTTACGCTATTAAAGGTGCTTGCGAGGGGTTGACAATCTGTATCCTGTGGGATACACTCTAAGGAGACCTGTATGCAGTCACAAAAGCGTACGGTGCTGCATTATGTCGTGGGTGGAAAGGATATTTTCGGGGATTGGGTTAAGTCGCTTCAAGATCCGGTCGGGCGTGCTGTGCTGCGGAAGCGGATCTCCCGGCTTAAGGAGGGGAACCTCGGTGATCACCATAGTCTTGGGGCTGGCCTTTGGGAGTTGCGTGTTCACTATGCCAAAGCGCATGTTTTTTGGGAAAGTTATCGGAGGCTGAAATGAGACGCTATATAACGCATGATTCGTACATGAAAGAATGCATGGCCGACCCGGCTGAGGCCGCGACCTATCTCAATGTCGTTCTGGAGGACGGGGATATCCCTTTCCTGCTCAAGGCCATACGCACGGTGGCCGGCGCGCAGGGGGGGATGGGGAAGCTCGCCAAGGCGGTGGGGATGAGCCGTACCAGTCTCTACAAGGCGCTTTCGCCCACCGGTAATCCGGGCATACACACGCTGGAGGCCATCCTTGCCGTTTACGGCGTGAGGCTGGGGTTCTTCCCTATAGCTAAGGGTCCGCGGCCGTCCGCGCATCGTTCTTCCTCCCGCCAGGCGCATTTGTGAGGCCCGGAGTTCTGGGGATAATGCACACAGGTAGGGGAAACGGCTATGAAAAAACTGATCGGGCTCATTGAGGAATTCGAGCCGTTCCGGGACGGCCGGGACGAGCGATGGACTTTTTTCCTCAAAGAAAAACGCCGCTGGCTCAGGCTCAGCGTTACCCGGTACGACGGCGTCTATTATTTTTCGGGCTCAGGCTTCGACGCTTTCAGCTGCCCGGGCCGGACGGCCGGCGACACCGGACCCGTGGACCGTTTTCCGGCCTGGGCCGGAGAAATCTCGCGCTGGCGGCGGGCCGTGGCCGGTGATCCGGTCGAAGCACAGGCGCGGCTTTTCAGGGCCCTGCCGCTCGGGCTCCGTGAAGGCGTTATCGCGCGGAAAAATGTCCGGCTTTTGCTGCCCGGGTGGATGCCGATAGCGTCGGAATTGTCCAAAAAAGAGTTGAAGGATATCCTGGAAATTTTGCGCAAGCCCGCCCCGGAGTCCGGCCGCGCGATGACGCTGGACAGGTTTCTCGAATACTGCAGGGTCGCCTACCAGGCCAATCCCTCCACTTTCAAGCGGACGGGCTTCCGTCCGGGCCTTTCAGGGCGGGAATACTATAAACGATACGCCGACGGCCGCCATGACGGGCTGCTGGATATCGCGCCCCGTTCGGCCGAAGCCTTCGCGCGCTGGTATAAGCGCGGATCCCGCGGCGGTCATCCCTGGGAGATCTACCGCGGCGGCAACAGTACCCACATCGATATGTACGTCGTGCGCCGCGATATCCGGCCCGGAGGCTGGGAAATCCATCTGCGCGCGCTCTCCAGCACCCGCATGATCGAGACCTGCAGGATCGCGGCGGCGCTGGCGCGGGCCGGCCTGCCGTTCATCGTCGATGACGCAAGGTCTTATATCGACCGTCTGCTGGACCAGGACTGGGTGGGGATCATTCCCCGGGATGAGGATGTTTCCTACGCCTGGCAATCGTTTCCCGCGGAGTGGGGCGTCCGGGACTGCGTCCGGCTGGAGTGGTTTTATGAAGGAAGCTCTAAGCCCAGGTCCCGGATAAACGCGCGTCTCCGCGCGGTCGCGCACTGGCTGCCGCAGGAGCTCACGGCGTTTTTGAGGCGTCCGTGATGCGTCCGGCCCCGCATCGGCAGCGCTAGAAATCTCGTGGATTCAAAGCGCTTGATGCTGCAGGACCATAGGCCACACAGGTTGGTCTGCTATGCTGTAGACACTGTGCTGTCGATTACTTGACAGAAGGGGCGCGCCCTGTTATACTGTTTCTGTAGATAATCAAATAAGGTTACTTATAGAAATATATGAAATTTGGGGATTTTAAAGTTAAGTTCAGAAATTTGCCTCTGCTGCCTACTAGGGTTGTCTTTGGCAAGGTCAGCGGGGAGGACCTTAATCAGCTTGGGCGCTGGTGTAAACAGGGGCTTTTGCTGCAACTGCGGCGCGGCTTGTATATCCTTGGAAAGGATGACCGGAAAATTGAGCCGAGCAGACTTTACCTTGCGGGGCAGCTTTATCAGCCTTCCTATGTGAGTTTGGAATACGCCCTTAGCCGGTACAGCCTTATTCCGGAGAGGGTGGCGGATGTGACCTCGGTTTCCACAAAAAAAACCGCGAGGTTTTCCAATGATTTCGGTACGTTCAGCTACCAGACGGTGAAATCTTCCGCCTTCAGGGGGTTTATCTCGGTCAAAGATGAGGCCGGGCTGCCGTATTTTATCGCCGAACCGGAGAAAGCCGTGGCTGATTTCATCTATCTTAATCTCGGGAAGATCCCCGCGGGCCTGGTTGAAAAAACGCTGTTGGAATCGTTTCGTTTTCAGCACCTGGACTCGTTGAATAAAAATAAAGTTACGGCCTATTTCGGCTTGTTCAATAACACTAAGATGCGTGAGATCGGCGCTGTTTTGAGGGGCATGGGGGGAAAGGTATGATCGAGGCTTTAAAGCAGGAACTGGCGGGCGGAGTCTCAGTTGAAGATAAACTCAATAAGGCCAGGGAGTTCCTTCAGATACTGGCGCTTAAATCTTTGTCAGACCAGGACGCGTTTTCCCGGCTCGCTTTTATCGGCGGCACGGCGTTGCGCGTTGTTTTCGGGCTGCGGCGGTTTTCGGAGGATCTGGACTTTTCTGTTTTTAACGCCGCCGGGTATGACTTCGGCGGGCTCTGTGGCGGGCTTGAGAAAAATTTCCGGCTGAACGGTCTTAACGCTGTTCTGGACAAGGACAGGGATAAAACCGTGAATTCCGCTTTTTTGACTTTCCCGGGACTGCCGCACGCTTTGGGTTTGTCGGGGCATAAACGGGAAAAGTTGTCTATCAAACTTGAGATCGACACTAATCCGCCGGCCGGGTGGAAAATGCAGACCACCGTGCTTAATAAAACCTATTTGTTCAGTCTGGCGCATTATGACCTGCCGTCACTGTTCGCGGGGAAGCTGCACGCCTCTTTTTACAGGCGCTATACTAAGGGGCGCGATATTTATGATCTCTTCTGGTATTTAGCCAGGAAGGTGCAGCCGAATTTTGAACTGCTCAACAATGCCGTGGCTCAAAGCCAGGGGACGGCGCCCGGAGTGAACGCCGGGAACTTTAAGGACTTCATGCTGGAAAGGGCTGAGCGCATCGACCTGGGCGCGGCGAAGAAAGATGTCGAAAGATTTTTAGAGAATAAATCCGAGCTGAGGCTTTTCAGCAAAGATACGCTCACCGCCGCTATTAATTCAGCCGGTTAAGAAATGGGCCGAACCTCCCGTGGCTTGGCCCCAGGGAGAGCTGCGTAACGACAAAAAAAGGCCGGCTCCGCGCCCTCCCCGCATCGGCAGCGCTGAAAATCCTATATCTTTAGCCCTTGACGCGCGACACGACGTGGTTCGTCGGAGGGGTTGACAGTCTGTATCTTTGGGATACACTATTAAGGAGACCCGTATGCAGGTGCGGAGGCTGAAATGAAAAGGACGGTTTCGCATGCGTCGTTCATGCGCAAGTACATGGCCGATCCGGCCGCGCGCCAGTCCTCGTCCCGCCAGGCGCGCCTATGAAGACGACTGGGAAACTCTACGGGCGGCTGGCGCGCCGGCTAAACCCGGATGTCGCCTACGCCGTCGGGGATATGCGGACGCTGCGGCTGGGCCGGACCTACGACGCGGTGGTGGCCTGGGATTCCCTCAACCACATGACCGGGCCGGCGGACCTGGAGAAGGTGTTCGCGACGGCCTACCGCCACCTGGAAAAAGGCGGGGTCTTCTTTTTCCTGCTCGATACCGACCGGGCGCAGTTCCGGCAGGGCGCCGTGGACGGCTATATCGGGCGGGGGAAGGGCGTGAAGATCGCCTTCATCGAGAATCTCTACGACCCCGATCCGAGCGACAGTCACTATGAGACCCGCTTCGTCTTCCTGATACGCCGCAAGGGCGGGTTCAGTGTGGAGACCGACCGGTTCAGGTGCGGTTTGTTTTCCGCCGGCGAGGTCCCGGCCCTTCTGCGTAAGCGCGGGTTCAGGGCCCGCTTCCTGAAATGCCGGCCCGGCGCGGAGGCCCTGGAGGGGTGCTCTTCGGGCCAGGGCTATTACCCCGCCTTCATAGCCGTCAAGTAATTCTGGGAGTTTTGGGGACACAATACTTAATTCCCGGCTCCTCCGGGGGAGTTCCGCGGAATTCGGTTCAAGGGAGTTAAGTATTATGTCCCCGAATTAATATAATATACGCATGATAATTTTAGGTATCAGTGCCTACGATGAGAATTCTTCCGCCTGCCTGGTCATAAACGGCAAGCTGATGTGCGCGCTGGAAGAGGCGCGCGTGCGCCGCAGCGCCGGCTGGGCGGGGCTGCCCGTAGAGGCCGTCAAAGCCTGCCTGGCCTACTGCCATTTCGACCTCAAGGACGTGGACCTTATCGCCGTCGGCCGCGACCCGCACGCCAATATGCGGCTGAAAGTGGCCACGCTCCGGGGGGAGAAGATAACGCTGGGGCTTCTTAAGGACCGCCTCGGCTTCGGCACCAGGCTGGGCGATATCAAGAAGGACCTCTGCGCCGCGCTGGAGCGCGACCCGGGCGCCGTGAAGGCGCGCGTGCGCTATGTGGAGCATCACAAGGCCCACCTAGCCGGCGCCTACCTGGTGTCGCCGCACGATTCGGCCGTCTGCGTTTCGCTGGACGGCTTCGGCGACTATGTCAGCGGCATGCGGGCCTCTGGCGTCGATAATAAAATTTACGAGCGCGACCGCTGCTATTATCCGCATTCGCTGGGGATGTTCTACGCGGCGATGGCGCAGTTCCTTGGCTTCGGGGCCTGGGGCGGCGAGGGGCGGCTCATGGAGCTCTCCAGGACCGGCCGCCCGGAGTTCGAGACCGAGCTGCGCCAGCTGATAAAGCCCTCGCCCGACGGTTTCTACCGGGTGGACGAGTCGTACTTCGCGCACGGGCCCGAGGCGGCGGCCATGTTCTGGCGCGACCGCGCGCCCGCGCTGCCGCGGCTGTTCTCGGCCAGGCTGGAGGGCCTCATCGGCAAGCCGCGCGAGGCCAATGAGCCGCTGGAGCAGCGCCACGCCGATATCGCGGCCTCGACGCAGGCGGTCTTTGAGGAGATCTTCTTCCACGTGCTCAATTCCGCCTACGAAAAGTTCCGCAACGACAAGCTCTGCCTCTCGGGCGGCTGCGCGCGCAACGCGCTGGCCGTCGGTAAAATATACGAGAAGACCCGCTTCCGCGAAGTCTATGTTCCGCCGGCGCCGCACGCCGGGGGCACGGCCATCGGCGCGGCCTACTGGATCTGGAACCAGGCCAAGGGCTACCGCCGCAGCTACCAGCTGGAAAATCCCTACATCGGCCCGCATTACGACGATTCTTATGTCGAGGCGCTGCTTAAGTCACGCGGTATGTCGTACGGTAAAGTCGGGGAGAAAGAGATGTACGAGACCGTCGCCGGCACGCTGGCCGGCGGGGGACGAGTAGGCTGGTTCCAGGGCCGCTCGCCGTGGGGCGCCTGGCCGCTGGGCGGCCGCTGCCTGCTCTCCGATCCGCGCATCCCCGTCAGCCGCGAGCTGGAAGGCGGCGGCGCGGCCGTGATGGCCGAGAAGGCGGGCGAGTGGTTCGACACCGTCCACCCGTCGCCGTTCATGGCCAAAGCCCTGTTAGTGCGCTCCGCGCGCCGCGACCAGGTACCCGGCCTGCCGGGCGGCGACCTGCCGCGCGTGCAGACCGTCACCTGGGAGTTCAACCACCGTTTCTACGCGCTGCTGGAGGCCTTCGACAGGCGCGTGGGCGTACCCATGCTGGTCAGCGCCCCGTTGTTGTCGGGCGAGCCGCTGCCGGTCACGCCCGAGCAGGCGCTGGAATGCTTTGAAAGCTCCGGCGCGGCCCTGCTGGCCATAAACAACTTCCTGGTCACCCCGCTTAAGGATAAACGATGAAGATCACCATAGTTACCGTAGCCCTCAACGCCAAGAAGACTGTCGAGGACTGCATGCAGAGCGCGCTCGGCCAGAACTGGACCGAACTGGAGTATATTCTGGCCGACCGCGGCTCCACCGACGGCACGCTGGACGTGATAAAGCGCTACCAGAACCGCTTCACCAAGTTCCTGCAGCTCAGGGGAGACGACTACTACACGGCTTTGAATAAATGCCTCTCGGCCTCGACCGGCGACATCATCGCCGTGCTGCCGCCCGACAGCTTCTACACCGACCGCAATACCGTCGCCAATGTGCTGCGCACCATGGCCGCCAAGCGCCGCGACTGCCTCTACGGCGACATGGTCTATATCGCCACCGACTCGCAGCGCGCGCTGCGCTACTATAAGGCCGGCGAGTACGACCGCTACAATTTCGAGAACGGCTGGATGCCGCCGCTGCCGGTGTTCTTCATCCACCGCGACCTGTTCAGGCGATTCGGCTATTTCGCCACCGATTACAAGCTGCGCGCCGACTACGAGCTGATAGCGCGGTTCCTTTACAAGAACTACGCCACCACCTGGTATATGCCCGAGGTGCTGGTGAAGATGCGTTACGACGACAAGAAGAAGTCGCTGGGCTGGCTGATGGCGCGCAGCCGCGAGGATTACCGCGTGCTCAAGGAATACGGCCTGGGCGGCGTGGTTACCGTGCTGATGCGCAACCTGGCCAAGCTGCCGCAGTTCTTCCGCAAGCCCAAGGCCGACGACCGGGTGCTGGAAACGCGCTGGTGATTTTAGGGGGACGTTGTTTAGTTCTTTAGTTTTGCGGGATAAAACTAAAGAACTAAACAACGTCCCCGTTAACAGGAGTCAAAATGAAAGGGATCATACTGGCCGGAGGGTCCGGCACAAGGCTTTACCCGGTCACCATGCCGGTCTGCAAGCAATTGCTGCCGGTATACGACAAGCCGATGATCTATTACCCGTTGTCGGCGCTGATGCTGGCCGGCATACGGGAGATACTCATCATCTCCACGCCGGCTGACCTGCCGCGCTTCAAGGCCATCTTCGCCGACGGCTCGCGCTGGGGTCTCAAGCTCTCCTACGCCGAACAGCCCCGGCCCGAAGGCCTGGCCCAGGCGCTTATCATCGGCGAGAAGTTCATCGGCGACGATACCGCCTGCCTGGTGCTGGGCGACAATATCTTCTACGGCCACGGCCTGCCCGAGGCCTTCCGCAAGGCGGTCCACGCCGCCTCCGCCGGCCAGGCCACCGTCTTCGGCTATTATGTCAACGACCCCGAGCGCTACGGCGTGGTCTATTTCGACAAGTCCGGTCGTGCGCTCTCCATAGAGGAGAAGCCCGCCAAGCCCAAGAGCAATTACGCCGTCACCGGCCTTTATTTTTATCCCCGTGGCGTCGCCGGCGCGGCGCGCGGTATAAAGCCCAGCGCGCGCGGCGAGCTGGAGATAACCGACCTCAACAAGGTCTATCTTGCGGAGGGCACGCTTAAAGTGGAGCTGCTGGGCCGCGGTTACGCCTGGCTGGATACCGGCACTTTCGACAGCCTGCTGGAGGCGGGGGACTTTATCGCCACCGTCGAGAAGCGGCAGGGCCTGATGATCGCCTGCATAGAGGAGATCGCCTACTCGCAGGGCTGGATAGACCGGGCCGCGCTGCTAAAACTGGCCGACGGCCTGAGCAAGAACAGCTACGGCGCCTACCTGCGCAAAGTGGCCGGCGGGGAGTAATATGCCTTTCGAATTCGAGAAACTCTCCCTCGAAGGCTGCGTCCTGGTGAAGCCGCGCGTCTTTCCCGATCCCCGCGGCTTCGCGATGGAGTCTTTCAAGCGGAGCGATTTCATCCAGGCCGGCGTCCCCGGCGATTTCGTCCAGGATAATCATTCCAGGTCAGCCAAGGGCGTGCTGCGCGGCCTGCATTTTCAGCGCGGAGCGGCCGCCCAGGGAAAGCTGGTGCGCTGCGTGGGCGGCGCTGTCCTCGACGTGGGCGTGGATATACGCCGGGATTCGCCTACATTCGGCCGGTGGCTGGCGGTGGAACTGAGTGCCGAGAACGCTTTCATGCTGTATTTCCCTCCCGGCTTCGCGCACGGTTTCCTTACCCTCAGCGAAACGGCCGAGTTTATGTATAAATGCACCGCTGAGTATTCGCCGCCCGACGAGGGGGGGATACGCTGGGACGACCCGGAGGTCGGAGTGAGGTGGGGGAATCCCTCGCCCCTGCTCTCGCCCAGGGACGCCGCCCTGCCCTTTCTCAAGGACGCAAAATTCTGATGCGCGTTTTCATCGCCGGTTCAAAAGGCCAGTTGGGAGCGGAGTTCGTCCGTCTTTTCGAGGGGAACGGCTGGGAATACGCCGCCGCCGACCTGGATACGCTGGATATCGCCGACGGCGACGCCGTCCTGAAGGCCGTCATGCCGTACCGCCCCGGCCTCATCATAAACTGCGCGGCCTATAACCTGGTGGACAAGGCCGAGGCCGAGCCCGCCGCCGCCGCCGCCGTCAATGCCGGGGGCGTGCGCAACCTGGCCTTCGCCGCCCGGCAGCTGGAATCCAAGCTGCTCCACTTCGGCACCGATTATGTCTTCGACGGTGAGAAGCGCGTCCCTTATGTCGAGACGGACGCCGTCAACCCTCTCAATGAATACGGCCGGTCCAAACTCAAGGGCGAGGAATACGCCCTGGACTGCCCCGGCTCGCTGGTACTGCGGCTGAGCTGGGTATACGGCCGGGGCACACAGAACTTCATGCATAAGCTGCTGGGCTGGGCGGAGAAGCCCGGCCCGCTGCGCGTGGCCGACGACGAGGTTTCCGTCCCTACCCGCGCCTCCGACGCCGTCGCGGCCGTCATGGAGGCGCTTAAGGCCGGCCTCACCGGCCGCTGGCATCTTTCCGGAGGAGAGCCGTGCTCGCGCTATGACTGGGCGCGGGCGGCCCTCAGGGCGTACGGCGTGGAGAAGGAAATGGTCCCGGCCAAAATGGCCGATTTTGGTCTCGCCGCCCGCCGGCCGGGCTATTCGGCCATGTCCAACGCGGCGCTATGCGGCCAGATCGGTATTAAGCTCCCGCATTGGCGGGATTCCATGGAGAAATTCATCGGGGAGAACAAATGAAGACGATACTTGTCACCGGCGGAGCCGGATTTATCGGTTCTAATTTCGTGCGCTATGTCCTGGAGCGGTCCGGATTTAAAGGCCTTATCGTCAACCTCGACAAGCTGACCTACGCCGGTAATCCGGAGAATCTCGCCGATATCGGCCGCAAGTACAAAGACCGCTATGTTTTCGTCAAAGGCGATATCTGCGATTTCGCTCTGCTGGGCCGGCTGTTCAAAAAGCACAAGTTCGACGCCGTGGCCCACTTCGCCGCCGAATCGCACGTGGACCGCTCCATCTTCGGCCCCAGGGATTTCGTGGAGACCAATATCCACGGCACCTTCGCGCTGCTGGAATCCGCCCGCTCGGCCTGGGCCGGTCATGGGACCGGCGCCTCCGCCGGTCAGGGGACCGGCGCCTCCGCCGGCCGCAGGGACGTCCGCTTCCACCATGTCAGCACCGACGAGGTTTACGGCTCGCTGGGCGCCACGGGCAAGTTCAAAGAGACCACTCCCTACGACCCGCGCAGCCCGTATTCCGCCTCCAAGGCCGCGTCCGACCACCTGGTCCGCGCCTACCATCACACCTACGGCCTGCCGGTGACCATCTCCAACTGCTCCAATAATTACGGGCCCTGGCACTTCCCCGAGAAACTCATCCCGCTGGTCATACTCAACGCGATGGAGGGGAAACCGCTGCCCGTTTACGGCGACGGCAGGAACGTCCGCGACTGGCTTTACGTGGAGGACCATTGCGCCGCCGTCTGGCGCATCCTGCTTAAAGGCCGCCCCGGCGAGACCTACAATGTGGGCGGCGACTGCGAGATGAAGAATATCGACGTGGTGAAGAATGTCTGCGCCGCGCTTGAAGAACTGCTCCCCTCGCCGGAGAATCCCGCCCTCAAAGGCAAGAATTACGAGGACCTCATAACCTTCGTCAAAGACCGCCCCGGCCATGACCGGCGCTACGCCATAGATTTTTCCAAACTGAAGCGCGAACTGGGCTGGCGCCCGTCGGCAGACTTCACCGGCGGCATACTGCGCACCGTGCGCTGGTACCTGGACAATCCAGGCTGGGTGAAGAACGTCAAGACCGGGGCTTACCGTAAATGGCTGGACAAAAACTACCGTCGCAGTCGCGCCTGACCGGCCCGGAAGGGTCCGGCGGCCCGCGCCGCGGCGCGGGAGCGGTCTGGTGAACCTATGAATAAGCGTTGCCGTCCCAGAATAACCCTCTTCACCCTCCCCAGCGGTTTCCCGGATAGAACCTACCCGATAGGCATTTCCAGGGTGATCGACGGCCTGGACCCGGCCCTGGAATGCGAGGTGGATTTCATAGATCTCGCCAACGCCCCGCTTAGTTTCGAAGAGCTCAGGGACAGGCTCGCCCAAGCGCCGCCCCACATTTTCGGCTTCAGCGCCATACTTACCCACGCGTACGCGTACTTGAAAGACCTGTCTTCGCGCCTCAAGGAGCATTTTCCCGGCGTCGTCCAGGTTCTCGGGGGACAGATGTCGGTGATGGCTAACATCCTTCTGCAAAGGACGAAGATCGATTTCTGCGTCACCGGCGAATCGGAGCCGGCGTTCAGCGGCCTCATCTCCAGGCTGGCGGAAGCCGGTTTCGACCTGTCGGACCCCCGGAGATTCTCGGATATCAAAGGACTGGCTTTCATGTCCGGCGGTATCCCCTTTTTTACCGGCTACGCGGAGCCGGGGAAGAACGGATTGCTCCAGATGAATTACGGCAGGATGGCCGAATTTACCGGTATCGAATTCTTCCCGAAGGTCACCGACGGGCCGTATAAGAACTGGATCAACCGCCATGAGATCGGCGGCTTTTACGGGATGTTCTTTCCGGAAAACGTCCACAAGAGGCTGGCGAACGTCGTGTCCTGCAAGGGCTGCGTGGGGAGGTGCTCGTTCTGCCATAGATTTTTCAGGGGGCACAGCACCCTAGCCCCGCTGTCCGTGATAGCCCACATCGAGGAATTGATAAGAACGCGGGATATCGGGCTGATCCAGTTCCAGGACGAACATTTCGGCGCCGATAAAAGGAAGACGGCGGAGCTGGTCGCTTATCTGAGATCCCGCCGGTTGAACTGGACCGTCGGGGGCACCAGGACGGACACCATCAGCGAGAGCACCATCCGGGAATGGAAAGAAGCCGGCTGCGTGCTGATAAGTTTCGGGATAGAGTCCTGTTCCCGGAAAATGCTGGATGTAATGGAGAAAAGGACCACGGTAGCGCAAAACTTGGAAGCCCTGAACGGAGCGTTCAGGAACGGGGTACACACGACGGTGCTGCTCCTCATCGGGATGCCCGGAGAGACGGAGGAGACCATCGGCGAGACGATCCGCAACCTCGCCCTGGCGATACCGGACGACATCGATACGCCCTACGAGATCTGCATCAACTATTTCCAGGCCGTTCCGGGAACGCCGGGGTATGAATATGCGCGTAACGTGGGGCTGATCGGCCGCTCGCTGGACGACGAAGAGCGGTACATTGAGAACCTCTACGGCGTCAACGCGAACGATATCAGGCATTACCTGAATTTCACCGACTACGAAAAAGAAGAGGTCGTCTACTGGAAGAACTACGTTTTTCTGGAATTGATCGTCGCCTACATGAAGAAGCACGGGCTCTTCCGGACCTTAAAGCGCAAAAAGGTCAACCGGTACAGATACGCGGCGATCTACATGCTCTTGCCGGCGGGCGTCAGGCGCTTTCTCCTGAAATATATGATGATGCTGGCATCCTGCGGGCCGCGCGCAACGCTGAGGGCGGTTTACCGCATGATATCCGTAAAGAAAAAGCCGTTTTTCGGTCTTGTCCGCGAACCGTTGCGCAAAGTGAACGCGACTATAGCGCTGCCGCCCAGGCCCGACGAGACCTACACGCATATTCTGCGGGGCGGCAGATAGCCGCGGAACCGTTGAAAGCGGCCGCGGCGAAATTATACAATTGTCGCGTTCTCCCGGGGGGAACGCAAGGGGAGAAGAGATGCCCGCGAAAGCCAGAAAGATCAAGCGAGTCCTGATAACCGGTATAACCGGCTCGGGCGGCAGTTACCTGGCCGACTATATAGCGGAGAACAGGCCGGGCGTGGAGATCCACGGCATTTCGCGCTGGCACGCCGCGCCCCCGTCGGCCGGCCCGCGCCGCCGCTCCGCCGCCGCGCGGGTGCACGAATGCGACCTGACCGACTTTTCGTCGGTGCTCACGGCGCTCAAGGCCTCACGGCCCGACGCCGTCTTCCACGTGGCCTCGCACGCCAATGTGCGCGCTTCCTTCATCACGCCCCTGGCCGTCCTCAACAATAACATCATGGGCACGGCTAATCTCCTGGAGGCGGCCAGGCTCTCCGGCCTGGACCCGGTCATACAGCTCTGCAGCACCTCCGAGGTGTACGGCCAGGTGGCCCCGCGCGATGTTCCCATCAAAGAGGACTGCCCGCTGAACCCGGCCAGTCCCTACGCCGTCTCCAAGACCGCGCAGGACCTGCTGGGGCGCACCTATTTCCTGAACTACGGGATGAAGATAATCCGGACGCGGATGTTCTCCTACATCAACCCGCGCCGCTCCGACCTCTTCGCCACCTCTTTCGCCATGCAGGTGGCCCGGATAGAGGCCGGCCTGCAGAAGACGCTGCTGCACGGCAACCTGGATTCCGTGCGGACCATCATCGACGTGCGCGACGCCATGGAATCCTACTGGGTCGCGGCGGAGAAGTGCGCTTTTGGCGAGGCCTACAATATAGGCGGCGAGACGGTGATAACCGTGGCCGATTTCCTTAAGGAGCTCAAGCGGCTGGCCCGGCGGCCTATTCCGTCAAAACCAGATCCCGCCCTGTTCCGCCCCACCGACGTGACGCTGCAGGTGCCCGATACCTCCAAGTTCCGCCGCGCCACCGGCTGGAGGCCGCGCCGCTCTTTCGCCGGGAGCGTGGCCTTCCTGCTGGAGGAATGCAGGCGGGCCGCGGGGGTGCCGGCGTGACCGCGCCTTCTTACCGGGAGCTGTTCCGCCAGGCCCTGCGCGTGCGCCTGGCCGAGCTGAAGGTGGCCGAGATCTATCCCAGCGACAAGATACAGAGCCCCGTGCACCTGTCGCTGGGCCAGGAGCATCACGCCGCCGCGCTGGCGGCCTCGCTGCTGCCCGGCGACCAGGTCTATACCACCTACCGCAGCCACGCCCTCTACCTGGCGCAGGGCGGCGATATGAAGAAAATGTTCGCCGAGCTCTACGGCCGCGCCGGCGGGATCTCCGGCGGCAAGGCCGGCTCCATGCATCTCTGCGCCCCCGAGGCGGGGCTGATGGGCTCTTCGGCCATAGTGGGGGCCACGCTGCCGCACGCGATGGGGGCCGCCTACGCTTTCAAACTTAAGAACGAGCCCCGGGTAGCAGTCTCGGTCACCGGCGACGGCTCCACCGAGGAGGGCGTCTTCTCCGAGTGCCTCAACTTCTCCTCGCTGAAGAAGCTGCCGGTGGTCTTCGTGGTGGAGAACAACGGCCTGGCCATACACGCGCGCATAGAGAACAGGCAGGCCTACCGCCTGGAGGCTCTGGCCGGCGCCTACGGCATCCGGTACGCCATGGCGCCCGACGGCTTCGACCTGGAAGGCGTGGCGGCGGCCTTCGCCCCCGTGCTGGCCGCGTCGCGGGCGGGGGAGGGGCCGGCGGTGTTCGAGATAAAGACCTGCCGTTACCTGCAGCATGTGGGAGTGGACGGCGACCTGGACAAAGGCTACCGCTGCCCGCGGGAAGTGGGCGACTGGCGCTGCCGCGACCCGCTGGAAACGGACGCGGCGCTGGCAGACGAACTGCGGCCGGAGATAGAACGCGAGATAGACGAGGCCGTCGCTTTCGCCGAGGCCAGCCCGGTGCCGCCGGCCTCCGATACTTTCAAGGACGTGATATGACCGCGACGATGACCTACCGCGAGGCGCTCAAGCTCAGCATGCGCGACGCCATGGTCTCCGACCCGGGCTGCCTCATATACGGCCTGGGCGTGACCGATTTCACCGGCATCTTCGGCACCACGCTGGGTCTCGAGAAGGAATTCGGACCGGGCAGGGTCTTCGACACCCCGCTCTCCGAGGACGCCATGACCGGGCTGGCCGTGGGCGCGGCGCTCAACGGTCTCTACCCGATACACATACACATCCGCAACGACTTCACGCTGCTGACGATGAACCAGGTGGTCAATTCCATCGCCAAGTACCGCTATATGTACGGCGGGCTTTTCCAGCTGCCGCTGCTGATACGGTCGGTGGTGGGGCGCAGCTGGGGGCAGGGCGCGCAGCATTCGCAGAGCCTGCAGGCCCTGTTCGCGCACGTGCCGGGCCTGACCGTGGTGATGCCGGCCTCGGCCGCCTCCGTCCTGGACACCTACGCCCACGCGGTGAAGAAATTCAAGGGGCCGGTCATCTCGCTGGAGCACCGGCTGCTCTACGACTATTCGTTCAATCTGCCCGACGCGCCGCCGCCGGCGGACCCCTTCGCCCCGAGGCTGGCGCGCGCGGGCCGCGACGTGACCGTGGTGGCCGTCTCCTCGATGGTGATAGACGCGCTGCACGCCGCCGATTATATGAGCAGGGAGGCGGGGATCGAGGCCGAGGTCATAGACCTGCACTGCCTCACCGCCCGCGACCTGGGCCTGGTCCTTTCAAGCGTGCGCAAGACCGGCAGGCTGCTGGTGGCCGACACCGGCTGGGCGTCCTACGGCGTCTGCGCCGAGATCTGCCGCGCCGTCGCCGTCTCGGACCCGGGCGCGCTCAAGGCGCCGGTGGCCGAGGCCGCGCCGGCCCACGCGCCCTGCCCTACGGCCAAGGCGCTGGAGAACTCCTTCTACCCCGATATGGGGACGGTGGTGGACAAGTGTTATTCGCTGGCGCTGGGCCCCGGGCACGGGCGCCCGCTGCCGTCGGAAGAATTCAAGAGGAAGCTCCGCAAGGAATTCAAGGGCCCGTTCTGACCGGGCCTTCCATGAAATCGCCGTTGCCGTAAAGTTCCTGCACTTTGATGAGAGCCTCGTCGGTCAGCGGCCCCAGGCCGCTGGCCGCCGCGTTTTCCTCCACCTGGGCGGCGGTCAGCATGCCCGGTATGGACGAGGTTATCCCCGGGTAGGAGAGGCAGAAGCGCAGCGCGGCCTGGGCGGGGGTCTGCGCGCCGGGCAGGCCCAGCGCGGCGGCGAAGAGCCCGGCGGCCTGGTTCCAGCGCTCCACCTGCGCCGGGGACCAGCGGCGCCTGTGGTCGCTCCCGGGCAGCGAAGAGGTTTCGGTGTAGAGGCCGGTCAGGAAACCGAAGCAGAGCGGCGTGCGGGCTATTACGCCCGTCCCCTTCGAGCGGCACAGGTCCAGCAGGCCGTTGACGCGGGCCCGCTGGTCGGCCAGGTTGAAATTCACCTGCACGCAGCCGGTCACGGCCGCCCCCAGGAGCTTAAGTCCTTCGTCGGGCGAGCGCAGCGAGACCCCGCAGGCGCGTATCTTGCCTTCGCGGGCCAGGTCCCTGAGCGTGCCCAGTATCTCGGGTTTTTCCAGCAGCAGCCCGACCGGCGGGCTGTGCAGCTGGTAAAGGTCCAGCCGGTCGGTGCCCAGCCGGCGCAGCGTGGCCTCCAGCGACGAGCGCAGGCGGGCGGGGGAGAAATCCTGCCGCCCTTCGGCGTCGAGCATGCCGGCCTTGCTGGCGATGATCACCCTGTCGCGGTCGCCGCGAAAGGCGCGGCCTATGATCTCCTCGCTGTGGCCGAAGCCGTAGAAATCGGAAGTGTCGAAGAAATTAACGCCCAGGTCCAGTGCCCGGCGCAGCGCGCGGGAGGATTCGGCGTCGTCGACGGGGCCGTAGGCCCGCGAGCCGCCCTTGTCGCCGCCCAGCCCCCAGGCGCCGAAGCCTATCTCGGAGACCGAGAGGCCGGTCCCGCCCAGTTGTCTGTATTTCACCGGTCCCCGCAGGCGTAGAGATAATTCCTGGTCTTGTTGCCGAACCAGACGACTTCCTTCATCCAGTCCTCCCAGTTGTCCCAGCGGGGGGAACTTCTGTCCACCGCACAGGAGCCGGCGGCCCCGCGCAGCGGCAGCCGGGCGCCGGCCAGCGCGGCGGCGTGGCTCTCGCGGACATTGAAGCCGAGCGCCACTTCCTTCTTCCCGTAGAGGAAAGGGAGCTTTATGAGCTCGCGGTTCAGCCGCAGCGCGTCGTCCAGCCAGGGCACGCCGGCGCCGCGCTCCGCCGCCAGGCCGCGCAGCAGGCGGCCGGCCTCCGCGTAGAAGTCGTCCAGTTTTCCGCCGCGGCAGAGGCCGATATAGGCGTGCTCGTCGGTCATCCACCAGATGTCCAGCCAGTCCGGCGCGTGGCAGTACTCGGGCTCGCCGCGCCTTATGGCGCGCGCCTTCTCCTCGAAGAAGGAGCGCACGCCGGCCGTCACCGGGAACTCCCCCGCCGGACAGGCGGCGAAAGCCTCGAAGATAGCGCGGTAGCGCACGCCGGCCTCCGCGTTGAGCAGCACCGACGGCAGCTGCAGCAGCTTGTCGAAATGGAGGAAAGAGGCCAGCCAGGCGAAGGTCATCGCCCTGACCCAGTCCTCCGCCGGCATGGCGGCCGTGGCGACCACCAGGTCCTGGTATTCCAGCACTTCCTCCGCGTCGCGGGAGTGCCGGCCGTACCTGTTGGCCAGCTCGGAGCGGACGGTGACCAGGCCGTGGCGCGCGCGGTAGGCGGGGTCGCCCATGGCGGAGTTCTGGAGTATGGAGAGGATGTTGAACTGTACGCGGTTGTGCTGGCCCTTGGAGATGATGCCGTCCACGCCGTCGGCGAAGGAGTCGTAGGTCTCGCCGGGCAGGCCCACGATGACGTCGGTGAAAGTGGGGATGCCGTCGCGCTTGAAAAGGCGCTGCAGCTCGTCGAAGGAGTTCAGCGAGATGTTCCGCCGGTGTATGAGCTCCAGCGTCTCCGGGTGCACCGACTGCAGGGCGAAGAGGGCGCCCTTGTTGAGGCCGCTGTCGGCCAGGAGCTTCTGTATCCTGTAGACCCGCTCCGGCGCGTTCTTGCTGGCCTGCAGCGAGAAGGTGTGCGGGTAGCCGGTCCGCTTCCTGGCGTCGGCCACGAAGCCGGCTATCTCCACGTCGCGCGGCAGCAGGCCGAAATTGGCGTCGCAGCAGAAGACGAACTCGACGGCGTGCCGGGCCAGCCAGTCTATCTCGGCGCGCACGCGCTCCAGGCCGAAGGCGTAGACGCGGTTCATCCCCTTGTCGCCCCACTCGCAGAAGGCGCAGGCGAAGGGGCAGCCGCGGTTGGTCTCCAGCAGGCCCAGCCACTTCACGCCGGGATTCTCCGCGGCCAGCTCGTCGAAAGTGCCGTCGAGGAAGGGGGAGGGCAGGCTGTCGAGGTCGGCGACGCGGCAGGCGCGGGCCGCACTGACGCAGGAGCCGTCGGGGCGCAGGTAGCTGACCGACGGCACGCCGGACCAGTCGCGGGAGGCGGCGCGGTCGGCCACGGCCTTGAAGACCTCCTCGCCCTCGCCGTGGCAGACTATATCTATGAAGGGGTTATCGCGCAGGAAGTCTCCCGCCCGCGACGGGACCTGCGGGCCGCCGAAGACCGTGAGGACCGAGGGGTTGAGCTCCCTGAGGCGGCGGGCTATGGCCAGCGAGAGGTTGATGTTCCAGCTGTAGACGCTGAAAGCGGCGATGTCGGCCCCGGCGAGGAGCCGGGCCGCCTCCTCGATCTTCTCGCGCCTGAAAAGGACGGGCAGAAAACGGTAGCGGGCCGGGCGGTCCGCGTTCTTCCTGAGATAGGCCTTCAGCATGCCCACCGAGAGCGGCAGGTAATGCTGGCCTGAGAACTCGTAGTTTATCTGGACGAAGCCTATCGTCAGCTGGCCGTCTTTGCCGTCAGTGGGCATCATTCTCCTCGGTGCCGGGCCGCCGCCGCGCCTCCGGCGGTCGCGGGCGCAACGCTAATCTATCAATTTTGCGCCGCGCGTTCAAATTAAAAATATTATAATAGTCTCAATGCTGAAGGCGCTAAAAAACGTTCCCGGCGGGGCGGTTTCCCCGGGGGACGTCCTCATCACCGGTTCGGGCAGGGGCCTGGGGCTGGAGCTGGCTCTCGCCTTCGCCGCCGGCGGGTACGGCGTGATCCTGCACGGCAGGGACCGCGCCGCCCTGGCGCGCGCGGCCCGCGCGGTGACCGCCCTTGGCGCGCGCTGCGAGGTCCGCCGGGCCGACCTGCGCTCGCGCGCCGGTCTTGCGAAACTTTTCCGCCTCTTCCGGCGGCCGGGCCTGTCGGTGCTGGTCAATAACGCCGGCATCCATTGCCCCGGCCTGCCGCTGGAGAAAGTCTCCGGCCCCGCCGTCGACGAGCTGATACAGGTCGACTTCGCCGCCCCCGTCAAACTGGCGGCCCGCGCCTACGCGGCGTTCGCCGCGCGCGGCAGGGGCGCCATCATAAACATCAATTCGGTCTGCGCGCTGGAGGCCCATCCCCGGCGCGCCGTGTATTCGGCCGCCAAGTGGGGACTGCGCGGCTTCTCGGCGGCGCTGCGCCGCGAGGCGGAGGGGACGGGCGTGCGTATCGCGGACGTCTATCTCTCGCGCGTCATGACCAGGCCCGAATTCACCCACGGCCAGCGCGCCGACGAGACCGCCCGCCGGATCTATTCTTTTTTCAGCCGCTCCCGCGGGGAGAGGCTGGTGCTCGACGGCAGGCCGCGCGGGAGGGCCCGGTGAAGAAGAAGGTGCTGGTCTGCGGCGCCACCGGCTTCATCGGCCGCAATATAGCGGAGGCGCTGGCCCGCGGGGGGAAATACGAGGTCAGCGGCACGCGGCTGCACTCCCCGGCTCCCCGCCTCCCCGGCGTCAGGATCTTCAAGTGCGACCTCACCGACCGCGCGGCGGTCTCCAGGGCGGTGAAGGGCGTGGACATAATTGTGCAGGCCGCTGCGGTCACCTCCGGCGCCGGCGACATAGTCAACAGCCCCTGGCTGCACGTGACCGACAACGCCGTCATGAACTCGCTGCTCTTCCGCGCCGCGCACGAGCACGGCGTGGGGCAGCTCCTCTTCTTCAGCTGCTCCATCATGTACGGTTCCTCGCGCCGGCCGGTGAAAGAGGACGACCTGGACGCGAACGCGCCGCTTCACCCCGCCTATTTCGGCGCCGGCTGGACCAAGGTCTACCTGGAGCGGATGTGCCAATTCTACGCCGGCCTGGGCCGCACCCGCTACACCGTGGTCAGGCATTCCAACGTCTACGGTCCCCACGATAAATTCGACCTCAGGCGCTCGCATGTCTTCGGCGCCACCGTCACCAAGGTTATGACGGCGCCGCCCGGCGGCGAGATAAAGGTCTGGGGCGACGGCGGCGAGGCCCGG
Organism: Elusimicrobiota bacterium; assembly: GCA_009773155.1. Taxonomy (GTDB): domain Bacteria; phylum Elusimicrobiota; class Elusimicrobia; order Elusimicrobiales; family UBA9959; genus UBA2231. Next base: position 60,587 of record WOVA01000014.1, on the reverse strand, counting down.
GACCTGCTCTATGTTTCGGACCTCGTCTCTTTCGTGGAGAAGGCGCTGGTCCGCCAGCGCGCGCCCTTCGGCCTTTTCAACGCGGGCGCGGGGCGCGCCGTGGCGGTGAAGGACCTGGTGCGCCGGATCATCGCCGCCTCGGGCCGCGACCTCCGGATAGTTTTCGACCGCTCCGGGCCGTCCATCAGGACCCGGCTCTGCCTGGACTCCTCGCGCGCCGCGGCCCGGCTGGGCTGGAAGAGCCGCGTCGGACTGGAAGAGGGCATAAGGCGGACGCTGCGCTGGTACGCCGCGCACCGGGGGGAATTGCGCCTCTGAGCGCGTTGTGTTCGTGACCGGCGGCGCCGGCGTGACCGCGCCTTCTAGCCGCCCGTAAGTTTGTGGAAAAAGACCGTAAGCGCTCTTATGGTCCCCGCGGGGAAGCCCGACAGGAAGGCCCGGGGGCCGCAGCGGAAAAGTCTGGTTAAAAGTTCGCCCGCGTTTGAAAATCTTCCCTCGCCGAGCAAAATAAAGAACGAGAACGTCAGACCGTTCACGATGTTCGACCTGAAAGCGGCGCTGAGCGCCGGGGGGGAGGCCCCCGGCTCTACGGGGGCCTGGTCGTCCAGTGTTTTCCGGAGTTCATGCAGCAGTTTTGGAAAGGCGACGGCGCCGACAAAGGTCCTCTTAGCCGTTTCGTAAGCCCGGTCCGCCATTTCTTCCCGTTCTTTGTCGTGCGCCAGGTAATACCGGACCTGGCTCAGCAGTTCATTCTTGTCGTTGAATACCGCGACCTCCGAGCCGATCCCGGCGATGAGGTTCAGGGCCGGGGCGTATTCCGAAAGACAGAACGACCGTGTCAGGGCGATCTGGGCGAAATGTCCCTTGTTCTGTCTTACCCGCTCCAGCAGCGGGTCGTCGGAGACCGGCCACCTGGGTTTATCCAGCCTCGAGAACGTTATCACGATCCTGGACCTGGAGTAGATCGCCGAGATGTCGCGTTCTTCCGGCAGGAACCCGTTCTTCGAGCCGTGTCCGTACGTCTCCACTTTTATCCCGCCGGCGGTCAGGAAATCGATGTATTCCATCCTGTCGGCTTTGGTGCAGTCGCAGACACAGCAAACGTCGATATCCTTTGCGGCCGGGACCGGGTGGAATATCTCCGGGTCATATATGGGCGTGGCATAGATGGAGGGGATGCCGAGTTGTTTATATGCCAGCGAGGGGAAATAATCGTGCGTCATCACGGCGTCCGCGGCCGCGGCGTAATATTTAGACACGGCGCTGAAATACATGTCGTCGTCGAAGAACCAGAATACCAGCTTAGCGGGCCCCCGCAGCGAAGCGTAGTATTCCGGGGAGAGCTCGAAATCGGTGGCCAGCTGGATCACCAGCACGAGGTAGATGTCATTTTCCCTGATGAGTTCCCGGATGCGGTCTTCCGTGGCGGAGAGCCCGTGTTCCCGGGAGTAGCCGATAAAATTGAAAACGTGCGTTCTTTTGAAATACTTTTCCAGGTCCCCGGCCAGGTAGTCGATATATTGGTGCTCCCTGAGGGTCACCAGCAGCAGCAGGTTCTTGTCCGAAAAAGGTTTATTGTTTTCCATGAAGCGGCGCGTTGCGCGCGTTTTCTCCGTTCAAAACAGGTCCCGCCGCCACCCGCCGGATCCGACGATTTGAATCCCAGACCCATGATACAACTTTTTATTTGAAGGTCCAATGACGACTGCGGGCCGCGTGCTCTTCCGGGCGGATCGCGCGCGCGCGCGCCGTGCGCCCGGCATTGAGAAAAATGCTACATTGTGACCCGGGTATGAGCACGAAGACAAAGATTGCCAAAGCGTATCTTGTACTTGTCGCCGCGAGTATCCTCGGCCATGGTCTGAGCATGGTCAAGGAAATGCTGATCGCCGGTTATTTCGGCGTTTCAAAGGTCATGGATTCCTATTACGCTGCTTTGACCATCCCTAATCTGGTCAGCGCCATCGTCCTCTCTCCTTTCGTTCTGATATTCGTCCCTATATTCATAAAACACAAGCTGGCGGACAAAGAAGCCGCGAACAGGCTCGTGAGCATAGTTTCCAACCTTACTTTGCTTGTGCTGTTCGGAGCGTCCCTGGTTATTTTCGCGTTAGCCGGGACTGTCATAAAATTCGCTTCACCCGGGCTGGACGCCCAGACCGCCGCCAGCGCGGCGACGGTGCTCAGGATAATAAGCTTCAGCATGTTCTTCGCCGGGGTCGCGAACCTGCTGACCGGGATACTTAACGCTTTCGAACATTTTTTCTGGCCGGCGGTCTCCGGTATGTTCATAACCCTGAGCACTATTTTTCTCATTTTGGGCTTCGCGAATGAATGGGGCGTGTTCGTCGTGGGGTGGGGCCTGCTTATCGGGACCGCCCTGCAGGCGCTGTTCCTGGTCCCCGTCGCGCGGAAGCACGGTTTCAGGTACCATAAAGCGCTGGAGCTCGGTCACCCCGATATACAGAGGTTCCTGAACCTGGCCTTTATCCTTTCTCTAATAGGGCTCGTGGCGGGCCTCACGGGGGTGACGAACAGGTTCATGGCCTCCTGGCTGCCGGGCGGAAGCATAGCCGGTCTCGCCTACGCGGACAAACTGGTGCAGGTCCCGCTGATCATCTTTTCCGGCTCCATCGCGTCGGCCATCTACCCGTTCGTAGCCGCGCAGGCCGCGGGGGACCAGCTCCCGGAACTGAAAGACACCGTTTCCACCAGCATAAGAATGGCGGGCTTTATCTTCATCCCCATGGCCGTTATAATGATGATCCTGGCCAGGCCGGCCATACAGCTTGTGTTCCAGAGGGGAGCCTTCGACGCGGCCGCGACCGACCTGACGTCCAGTATATTCGTGTTTTACACCCTCCAGCTTTTTTCCATCTACGTGATAGTGATACTGCAGCGGGTATTGTTCGCGTTCCACTGCCTCAAGAGTATCTTCAAAATAACCGCGGTCACCGTGGTCCTGAACCTGGTCTTTAATTTAATTTTCATGAAGCTGCTCGACCCGCCGGCGTGCGGCATCGCGCTTTCGACCTCGGTGGTCTCTTTTCTCGCGGCTATCATGTATTTTATAACCCTGAAAAAACGCGTTCAAAACCTTCACGGGCTGGCCATCCTTAAATCCCTGGCCAGAATTACGGCGATCTCTCTCGTGGCCGGGTTGGCGGTCTTCCTTGCCTACCGGGGCCTGTACGACGCGGCCTATGTCACTATTCCGTACCAGATAATGAACCTCGCGGCGGCTTCCTCCGCGGGGCTGGCGGTCTTTCTTCTCATTTCAGCCGCCTTCCGGCTGGAAGAGTTTCAAAAGACTTATCTTCTTTTTAAAACAAAATTCAGCTGACCGCGTCTCGCCGGGCGGGGAGGCTCCGCGCGCCCGGTCCTGCGGCCGGAGTCAGCTGGTTCTGTAAAAAAAGAGTCTTTTTATGAAATTTTTGATCCTCGGGAACTTATCCACAACTTCCTCGATGAAAAAAGTGTATAGCTGGTAAAGATCTATCTTTCCGATCTTAAAGGCCAGAACTAATTCTTCCAGCGCCAATGATAATCTGAACCGTTTAACGAACTTTATCGCGTATAAAAATCTGTAGGTGGCGAAATTTCTTTCAAACACGGCATCCGGAACTATGCTGCGGAAAGAACGGGAGACCTTGCTCGCGCGCAACCGCTCCAATTCGGCCAGGAACGCTGGGATCATCCGGCTGACGTCGAAATCTTTCACCGCCTTCCTGTAGCCGCCGTCGGCTATGGCCTCCCGCTCTTTTTCGTCAGCCAGATAGAACCGCACTTTTTCCAGCAGCTCTTCTTTTGTCCGGAAAATATCAAGCTCTTTGCCCGGCAGTAAAAGGTTCTCTATCCCCGGGGTGTCTTCCGACAGCAAAAAGGACCCGCAAAGGCTTACTTCCCCTATGCGCCCTTTTAACTGTTTTACCTCGTTCCCGAACCTCGTTCTTCCGGTCAGGCAGGTCGTGCCTCCGGCGTCGGAAAAATTAAGGTTGATCCTGGTCCTGTTGAAGATCCCGGTCATTTCCGCCATGGATACCATGCCGCCGGAGGAGCCCTGGCCGAAGACGCGGACCTCGACCCCGTTCTTTGTCAGGTGCTCGATATACTCCATCCGTCCTTTTCTTCCGGAAACGCATCCGACAAATGAAACGTCCATGGTTTTTTCGACCGGGCTTATCTTGTGATAGTTTTTTCTGTCGAACGCGCACGGGAGCAGAAATGACCCGGCCCCAAGCGCCTCGAACGACCGCACCAGCGGATAAGAATCCCAGACTACGACCAGGTCCATGACCTGCGCGTAAAACTTGTCCCTTGTCTCGAAATAATATACAGCGTCGCCGACCATCATGGACACGAAAACGCCGCTTCTGAGTCCGAGAAAAAACTCCCGGCTGAAATTGAACGAGCCTCCCTCGGCCGAGAAAACTAAAATGCCGATATCGTTCTGTTTTATGTATCTGGTTATGAACTCTTCAGTTTTTCTGCGGCCGTATTGCAGATACAGTTCTTTGTAATCGAGGAAAGCGACGCCATTTTTCAGAAATTCGCGTATATACCCGTCGCCCATGTCGATCGGGGATCCGGTGTTCTTATGGGACAAATACAGCACTTTTCCGCTCATTGTGAAGTTCCTTTGGGGTCCGGTCAATGAAATTATAGCGTTTAACGCTCCGCTTCGGCAAAAACCAGGGATTTGCCCGCGGCGCGGGCGGCGCGGCCGCCGGCTCTTTTCTGTTCCAGGGAGGAGCCGGCAATTCTTCGGGCGATCCTTCGGGTAGCCGGGAGGCGCTGTTTCAGTTATAATATATGAGAACAACGGCGGACAGGCGCCGGATCCCGCAGTTCTGTCAAGGTGATAAGGGTATGAAAAAAGCCGCTAAAAAACAGAAGGTCATGGTCACGGGCGGAGCCGGATACATCGGGTCCATCCTTGTGCCGGCCCTGCTCCGGGAAGGCTTCAGGGTCCAGGTGCTGGATAATTTTATGTACGGCCAGGCCCCGCTGCTGGACTGCTGCGCCCACCCCGATTTCACCGTCGAACGCGGCGACGCCCGCGACGAGAGGCTGGTGAAGGAGGGGCTGAAGGACGCCGACTGGATAATCCCGCTGGCCTGCCTGACCGGCGCGCCGCTCTGCGACCGGAACCCCGCCGAGGCGAAGGGCGTGATCCTGGACGCCCTCGACGTGATACTGAAATACAGGGCCCCCGCGCAGGCGCTGCTCTACCCCACCACCAACAGCGGCTACGGCATAGGCCGGAAAGGGCGCTACTGCACGGAGAAGACCCCCCTGCGGCCGGTTTCCCTCTACGGGCGGCTCAAGAACGCCGCCGAGGAGAAGCTCCTGGCCGCGGGCAATTCCGCCACCTTCCGCCTGGCCACGGCTTTCGGCGTGAGCCCGCGCATGCGGCTGGACCTGCTGGTCAACGACTTCGCCTTCAGGGCCTTCAACGACCGCTTCGTGGTGCTCTTCGAGGCGCATTTCAAGCGCAACTTCATCCACGTGCGCGACGTGGCCCGGGCCTTCAGGCACGCGATGAAGAACTGGCGCCGGATGAGCGGCGAGACCTACAATCTGGGCCTGAGCGACGCCAACCTCAGCAAGCTGGAGCTCTGCCGCGCGATAAAGAAGCGCGTGCCGGAGTTCTACTTCTACGAGTCGCCCATAGGAGAGGACCCGGACAAGCGCGACTATATCGTCAGCAACGCCAAGATAGAGGCGACCGGCTTCCGCCCGGAGTTTTCCCTGGACCGGGGAATAGCCGAGCTGCTCAAGTCGTTCCGCATCATCAGGCGGGACCGGTATTCCAATGTCTGAGACGGCCGGGAGATAAGGAATGATAATCAGCAGGACGCCCTACAGGATCTCGTTCTTCGGGGGCGGGACCGACTATCCCTCGTGGTACCGCAGCAATAAAGGGCAGGTGCTCTCGGCCACCATAGACAAATACTGCTATATCACCTGCCGCTGGCTGCCGCCCTTCCACGACCACAAGCACCGCATCGTCTATTCGCGCACCGAGGACGTGATGAGGATCTCCGAGATAAAGCACCCGTCGGTGCGCGCCTGCCTGCGCTTCATGCGGATAAAGGACGGCGTGGAGATACATCACGACGGCGACCTGCCGGCCCGCTCCGGCATAGGGTCCAGCTCCTCTTTCACCGTCGGGCTGCTGAAAGCCCTCTACGCTCTCAAGGGACGGATGGTGCCGGCGGACAGGCTGGCCCTGGACGCTATACGGATCGAGCAGGACATACTCAAAGAGAACGTCGGCGCGCAGGACCAGGTGGCGGCCGCCTACGGCGGCTGCAATCTTATAAGTTTCGGCCCGAAGCGCCATCTGCAGGTCTGCCCGCTGACCGCCTCCGCCGGGCGCATGAAGGAGTTCCAGGACCGCCTGCTGCTGTTCTACACCGGCATACAGCGCACCGCCTCCGATATAGCCGCGGCGCAGGTCAAATGTACCCCGGCCAAGGGCAGGGAGCTTTCCAGGATGTGCGACATGGTGGACCGCGCCGTGGAGATAATAGACGGACGCGGGGATATCTCCGCCTTCGGCCGGCTGCTGCACGAGAGCTGGCTGCTCAAGCGCTCGCTGACCGACCGCATCACCACGCCGGCCCTCGACGAGATCTACGCCTCGGCCCGCCGCGCGGGCGCGCTGGGAGGCAAGGTGCTGGGCGCCGGCGGCGGCGGCTTCATGCTGTTCTTCGCCGGTCCCGGGAAGCAGGCGGCGATCCGGCGCGCGCTGCGCAAACTGCTGCGCGTGCCGTTCAAATTCGAGGATTCCGGCAGTTCGGTGATCTTCTACAACCGATGAGCATGGACGCGGTCATACTCTGCGGCGGAAAGGGGACCAGGCTCAGGAGCGTGGTCTCCGACCGCCCCAAGCCGCTGGCCGCCGTCGGCGGCGGCGCCTTCCTGGACCTGCTGATGAAATACGCGGCCGGCTTCGGCTTCCGCCGCTTCGTCCTCTGCGCCGGCCACATGGGCCGCATGATAGAGGAACATTTTCACGGCGGCCGGCCCGGCCTGGAGATAGTGGTCTCCATAGAGGCCGAGCCGCTCGATACCGCCGGCGCGGTGAAGAACGCCGGGCGCCTGATCGGCACGCCGCGCTTCCTGCTGCTCAACGGCGATTCTTTCTGCCGCGCCGACCTGGAGGCTTTCGCCTCGTTCCACGCGGCCGGCGGCTCGCCCGTCTCGCTGGCCGCCTCCCGCCGCGACGACGCCGGCGCCTTCGGGGCCCTCTCCGTCGGGGAGAACGGCAGGCTGCTCGCTTTCGCGGAGAAGTCCGCGTCCGGCCCCGGCCTGGTCAACGCCGGGATATACATGCTGGAGAAGACCGTCCTGGAAAGAGTCCCGCCGGGCGTCAGGTACTCCATGGAACGCGACCTGCTGCCCGCGCTGGCCGCGGCCGGGCAGGTGCGCGCCTGGGAGACCGGCGCCCCTCTGCTGGACATAGGCACGCCCGAAGGCTACGCCAGGGCGCTGGAGGAACTAAAATGAAGATCCCTTTCGGCACGATAGCCGTCACCCCCGGGTCCCGCCGCCTTATAAACGAGGCGCTCGACACGCTTAAACTCTCCAGCGGCCGCCTGGTGCGCGAGTTCGAGTCCAAATTCGCCGCCCTGACCGGGACGAAGGAGGCCGTGGCGGTGAGCACCGGCACCGACGCCGATATTCTCGCCCTGGCGGTCCTGCACGATTTCGGCGCGAAGCGGGGCGACGAGGTCATCGTCCCCGCCCTGTCCTTCGTCGCCACCGGCAACGCCGTGCTTCACGCCGGCTTCAGGCCCGTCTTCGTGGACGTGGAGCGGCACACTCTCAATATCGACCCGAAAAAGATAGAGCGGGCCATAACAAAACGCACCCGCGCCATCATGCCGGTGCACCTGATGGGCAAGCCGGCCGACATGGACGCGGTCAACCGCATAGCCAAAAAGCACGGACTCTACGTCGTGGAGGACGCCGCCGAGGCGCACGGCGCGGTTTACAAGGGCCGCAACGCGGGCACGCTGGGCGACATGGCCGCCTACAGCACCTATATCGCCCATATCATCACCACCATCGAGGGCGGCATCGTCACCACCGACCGCGGGGACTTCGCCGAAGTCCTGCGCTCGCTGCGCAGCCACGGCCGGGCCTGCAAATGCAGGGTCTGCGTCGTCAACGCCGCCGGCGCCTTCTGCGACAAGCGCTTCAGGCACGGCGAGGGCTCCGACATACGCTTCGTCTTCGAGCGCATAGGCTATTCCTGCAAGATGAACGAACTGGAAGCCGCCGTCGGCATAGGCAGCATGGATAATTACCGCCGGATAATCGCCAGGCGCCGCTCCAACCTCCTCTCGATGATAAAGAAGTTCGACCGCTTCTCGCCCTGGCTCTACACGATAAAAGAGGAGAAGCACGAAAAGATAGGCCCGCACGCCTTCGCCATCATCCGTTCGCCAAAGGCCCCGTTCACCCGCAACGAGCTGGGCGTGTACCTGGAGCGGGCCGGCATTGAGACCCGCCACCTTTTCTCGTCGATGCCCACCCAGTGCCCGGGCTTCGCCTTCCTCGGCTATAAGAAAGGGCAGTTCCCCGAGGCCGAGTATGTGGGCGACAACGGCCTGCACATCGGCGTGCACCAGGACCTGGGCCCGCGCCACGTGGCCTACTTCATAAAGACCGTGGCGGAGTTCCTCCGGTCGAAGGGGCTGAAGAGCCGTTATTGACCTACGCGTAAGTAATAGAATTTCTGGAGGCTTGGATTTGAGATGAATGCGAGGCGCGACGAACGAGCATACCGGCGGTCTGTGAGTGAGTCGCTTACATAGCCCCCGCTATGCGCGCTCCTCGTTCCTTGTCTCGCTCCAAAATCGGCCCGGCCAGCATTTCTATTACTTACGCGTAGGTCAATAATGAACCTTGTATTCCTGGGCACCAACGGCTGGTATGACACCGCTACGGGCAATACCGTCTGCGCGCTGATAAAGACGCGCCGCTGGGACATAGTCCTGGACGCGGGCAACGGCCTCTACAAACTGGATAAATATTGCGACGGGACCAGGCCCGTTTTCATCCTGCTCAGCCATTTTCACCTCGACCATATCGCCGGTCTGCACACGCTGGTCAAGTTTAAGTTCAAAAAGGGCCTTACCATCTGCGGCCAGAAAGGAACGCGCCGTATCCTTAAAAAGTTCGTCGGCAGGCCGTTCACCGTGCCGCTGGCCAAACTTCCCTATCCGGTTAAAATACTGGAATTACCGTCGGAGAACGCCCGGCTCCCGTTCCGCGTGAAGGCGCTGCCGCTGGTCCACGCCGACCCGGTCCTGGGCTTCCGGCTGGCGCTGGAGGGAAAAGTCGTGACCTACTGTACCGACACCGGCTACTGCCCCAACGCGCTGGAACTCGCCCGCGGCGCCGACGCGCTCATAACCGAATGCGCCCACCTGCCGGGCGAGACCAATCCGCTCTGGCCGCATTTCAACCCGGAGACGGCCGCGCGGCTGGCCGCGGAGTCCGGCGCCAAAAAACTGATACTGACCCATTTTTCCGCCGAGCGCTACCATAAGCCCGGCCTGCGGGGTACGGCCCTCCGGATGGCGAAAAATACCTTTCGCGATACGCTGGCCGCCAGCGACGGCCTTGAGGTTGCGCTTTAGCCGTTTTAGCCGGGTGCTTTAGCCGGGTTTTCCCGCCCGGTCCTCCTTTGCTATAATATAGATATCACTACGGGGCACCTCCCGTGATTTTGCTTTTATATTGCGCGGAGTTTTACGGAGGACTTCCAGACGACATGAAAAAAGCTCTCATCACCGGCATAACAGGACAGGACGGCTTCTATCTCGCGGAACTCCTTCTCGGCAAAGGCTACGAGGTCCACGGCCTGCGCCGCCGCTCCGCCTCCCATAACACCGCCCGCATAGACCATATCTGCGACCTGGCCAATCCCGCGGCCTCCAAGGTCAGGCTGCATTACGGCGACCTGACCGATTCCACCAACCTCACCCGCGTCATATCCGAGATAAAGCCCGAGGAGATATACAACCTGGGCGCCCAGAGCCATGTGGCGGTCAGCTTCGACGCGCCGGAATACACCGCCGACTGCGACGGACTGGGCACGATGCGCATACTGGAGTCGGTGCGGCTGCTGGGCCTTGCCAGAAAAACGCGCATCTACCAGGCCTCCACCTCCGAGCTTTACGGCAAGGTCCGCGAGATACCGCAGAGCGAGAAGACCCCTTTCCATCCCCGCAGTCCCTACGGCGTGGCCAAGATGTACGCCTACTGGATAACCGTCAATTACCGCGAGTCCTACGGTATGTTCGCCTGCAACGGCATCCTCTTCAACCACGAGAGCCCGCTGCGCGGCGAGGAATTCGTCACCCGCAAGATAACCCGCGCCCTGGGCCGGATACTGCTGGGCACGCAGCCCTGCCTTTACATGGGCAATATGAACTCCCTGCGCGACTGGGGCCACGCCCGGGATTACGTGCGCGCGATGTGGCTCATCCTGCAGCAGAATAAGCCGGAGGATTTCGTCATCGCCACGGGCAAGCAGTATTCCGTGCGCCGCTTCATAGAGATGGCCGCCGCGGAGCTGGGGATAAGGCTTGCCTGGAAGGGCAAGGCCGAAGAGGAAACGGGGATCGTGAAGTCCGTGGAAGCGCCGGAGGGTATGGACCCCCATGATATCAAGATAAAAAAAGGCGATACCATCGTGCGGGTGGACCCCCGCTTCTACAGGCCCGCCGAGGTGGAGACCCTGCTGGGCGATCCGTCCAAGGCCAAAAGGGTCCTGGGCTGGACTCCCGAAACCACCGCCGGCATGCTGGCCGCCGAGATGGCCGCCTCCGACCTCAAGCTGGCTCTGAGCGAACTGCACCTCAGGCGGGGCGGCTACGCCGCGGTAAAGAACTGCTGATGAAGAAAGCGCTGATCACCGGCTATCGCGGACAGGACGGGGCGTACCTGTCCCGTTTCCTGCTGGAAAAAGGCTACGAGGTCTGCGGCGCCGATATCCCCGGCGACGCCGGGGCCTGGCGCCTGCGCGAGCTGGGGATAGAGGGCAGGGTCAGGGAGGTCGCGCTCGACCTTCTGGACGAGCCCGGCATATGCGCCGCGCTCGCAAGCGTCCGGCCCGACGAGATATACAACTTCGCCGCCCAGAGTTTCGTGCTGACCTCCTTTACCCGGCCGGTCCTTACCGCGGAGGTGAACGCGGTGGGCGTGGCCCGGCTGCTGGAAGGCGTACGCAAGACCTGCCCGCAGGCCCGGTTCTTCCAGGCCAGCACGGCGGAACTTTTCGGCAGCGTGGGCAGCGCGCAGAAGAACGAGACCACCGATTTTCATCCCAGGAGCCCGTACGCCGTCAGCAAGCTCTACGCCCATTGGCTCACGGTAAATTACCGCCAGACGCAGAATATATACGCCTGCAACGGCATACTGTTCAACCACGAAAGCCCCCTGCGCGGCGAGGAATTCGTGACCCGCAAGATCGCCTCCGCCGCGGCCCGCATCGGCAGGGGCCTCCAGGAGAAAGTCGCCGTCGGCAACCTGGACGCGCTGCGCGACTGGGGTTACGCCCGGGAATATGTCGACGCCATGTGGCGCGTCCTCCAGCAGCCCGCGGCCGACGATTATATCCTGGCCACCGGCGAGGTCCACTCCGTGCGCGATTTTATCGGCACCGTTTTTGCCGCCGCCGGCGTCGGGCTGGAATGGAAGGGCGCGGGCCTGGAAGAAAAGGGCGTCGACGCCGCTACCGGCAGGGTCAGGGTCGAGGTCTCTAAAGAATTCTATCGCCCGGCCGACGTGAAAGAACTGGTCGGCGACGCCGCCAAGGCGAAAAGGGTCCTGGGCTGGGAGCCGAAGACGAAGTTCGAGGAACTGGCCCGTATCATGGTAGAAGCGGAACTTAACCGTCTCGACGGAAAGAAGGTGCGGTTATGACCGCCGGGGACATGCGCGCCTGCGCCGGCCAATGGCTGCGTTCCGCCCGGGCCATGGAACCCCTGCGGCAGGCGGAAATAGCCTCCGGCGACACGGCCAACGCCATTCTTCTGCTGGAAGACGCGTATCTGTGCGCCATGAAAACTTACGACCGGCCCTTGACCGGGATGGTGGAGATGCGGAAATATTTCAAGAGGCTGCGCCCATGAAAACTCTTTTTGAAGCCGCCGGCGAACTGCAGCGCTTCCTGGCCGGCAAACGCTGGAAATTCTGCTTTATAGGCGGCATAGCCCTTCAGCGCTGGGGCGAGCCGCGCCTTACGCTGGACGCGGATATCTCCCTGCTGACCGGTTTCGGCGGGGAAGAAGAAGTGGCGCGCGAAATAATCGCCGCGTACCGGCCCCGGATAAACGACGCCGTGGCCTTCGCGCGCGACAACAGGGTTTTGCCGGTGGAAGCCGGCAACGGCGCCAGGTTCGATATCTCGCTCGCCGCTTTCGACTTCGAGGAAGAGATAATCGACAGGGCGTCTTACTTCGATTTTTCGCCGTCGGTAAGGCTGCTTACCTGCTCGGCCGAGGACCTGGCCGTGATGAAAGCTTTCGCCTGCAGGGATAAAGACCTGGCCGACCTTCGCACTATAGTGGCGCGTCAGGGCGCGGCCCTGGATAAAAAAACCATACTTGAAAGACTTAAACCCCTGGCCGCCATAAAACCGGAAGAGGATATACCGAGGAAAATAATGCCTATACTGGGGAAACTATGAAGGCTGTCATACTCGCCGGCGGGTCCGGCACCAGGCTCTGGCCGGTCTCGCGCTACGGCCTGCCCAAGCAGTTCATAAAGCTCAACGGGGGGAAATCGCTGCTCTGCCAGACGGTGGAGCGCCTCGCGGCCGTAGTGCCGCTCAAGGACATCTTCGTCATCACCAACGAGGATTACCGCTTCCACGTGCAGGAAGACCTGCGCTCCGTTTCGCCCTCCATAGCCGACAATGTCATCCTCGAGCCCGTCGGCCGCAATACCGCGCCGGCCATAGCGCTGGTCATCAAATACTGCCAGGAGAAGCTCAAATGCGGCAAGGACGAGGTCATCTTCATCTGCCCCTCGGACCATATCATAGAGCCGGTGGAAAAATTCGCCGCCTACGCCGGGCAGGCCGAAACCGCGGCCAAGGCGGGCGGCATAGTGACTTTCGGCATAAAACCGTCCCGGCCCGAGACCGGTTACGGCTATATCCGCAAGGGTTCATCCCAGGGCGGGGGAGTCTTCAAAGTCGCCAGGTTCGCCGAGAAGCCGGACCTCAAGACCGCCGGTGGATATCTTAAGGCGGGGGATTATTACTGGAATTCGGGGATGTTCTCGTTCACCATCGGCACGATGCTTTCCGAATTCAAGGCTTACGCTCCCGAGATCAGCCGCCGGATGGGCGCCTCTTTCGCCAAAATGGTTTCCGAATTCAAGTCCATGCCGGCCATCTCCATCGACTACGCCGTAATGGAGAAGTCCAGACGCGCCGCCGTGCTCCCTATGACCATACTCTGGTCCGACGTCGGCTCCTGGGACTCGCTGCACGAGGTCGTAAAGCCCGACGCCTCGGGCAACGTCAATATCGGCGACGTGCTGGACCTTGATACCCGCAATACCACGGTTTACGGCGGCAAGCGCCTCATCTCAGTCGTTGGCGTCAAGGACCTGATAATAATCGATACGGAAGACGCCCTGCTGGTGGTCAAAAAGGGCCAGGCCCAGCGGGTCAAGGAAGTGGTGGACCAGCTCAAGGAGCGCAAGCGCAAGGAGGTGGTGGAGCATACCACCACCTACCGTCCCTGGGGTTCTTATACCGTGCTCGAAGAGGGCCCGCGCTACAAGATCAAACGCATCGTGGTGAAGCCCAACCAGAAGCTCAGCCATCAGCTGCACTATCACCGCAGCGAGCATTGGATAATAGTGAAAGGCACCGCCAAGGTCACGATAGGCAAGAAAGTTTCGATGGTGCATGAGAACGAAAGCACCTACGTGCCCAAGTCCACCAGCCACCGCCTGGAGAATCCCGGCCGGGTGCCGCTGGAGATGATAGAGGTGCAGAACGGGGAATATACCGGCGAGGACGATATCGTCCGCTTCGGGGACATTTACGGCCGCAAAAGCGCCGCCGGAGTCTGACAGGGCGGGGACTTAATGCAGTGTAATGCACTAAATAGGCAACTTATTGCAGTATACTGCAATAAATGGTAGAGTCTGAACATGGCAGATAAAGCTAAACTAAGGCGGGTCATCGCGGACCAGACGGAGGATATTCCGGCCATCCTCTCCAGGTGCCGGGTCGAGCGCCTCCTGGAAAAGGAACTGCGCGGGTCATTGTCCGACGGCCTGATAAAAGTGATCAGCGGCGTCCGCCGCTGCGGCAAATCCGTCCTGGCCCATCGCGTCCTGCGCGGCCTGCCTTACGCCTACGTCAATTTCGACGACGAAAGACTGGCGGACCTCAAGACGGGCGACCTGGACCTGCTCCTGGAGACTCTCCATGAACTGCGCCCCGGGTTTGAGTATCTCCTGCTCGACGAAATACAGAATATCGCCAGGTGGGAGCTTTTCGCCTCCCGCCTGCAGCGCGGCGGCATCAAAGTCGTCGTTACGGGAAGCAACGCGCATCTGCTGAGCCGCGACCTGGCCACGCATCTCACCGGCCGTCATAAGGTTTTCGAGATATACCCGTATTCTTTCCGGGAATACCTGCGTTCGGAGGAGCGCGGGACCGCCGGTCAGGGGACCGGCACCCGCGCCAGGGCGGCCCTGGCCTCGGCCTTCGCCGGCTATTTCGACCGGGGCGGCTTCCCGGAACTGCCCCTTATCGCCGACAAAAAGGCGTACCTGCGCGATCTCTACGATAAGGTCCTGGTCCAGGATATAGCCGTCCGCCACGGGGTGCGGCATATAAGGACCCTCAGGGATATAGCCCTTTATACCGCCGATAACTTCGCCTCGCGTTTCTCCTATAAGAACGTCGCGGACGCCTATTCCCTCGGGAGCGTCCACACCGTCAAGAATTATCTCTCCTATATGGAGGAGGCGTACCTCTTTTTCGCCGTGGAGGCTTTTTCGCACAAGGCCAGGCAGCGCGTGCGCCTGCCGCGCAAGATATACGGCATAGATACGGCCATGCTGCGCGCCATATCGGTCTCCGGCGGCAGGAACGAAGGCCGCCTGCTGGAAAATCTCGTTTTCCTGGAACTGCTGCGCCGCGGCCGCTCCCCGGTCTATTACAGCGATACGAGGCGCGGGCACGAGGTGGATTTTCTCTGCCGCCCCCCGGGCGGCGGGGCTCCCGATCTTATACAGGTATGCAGTTCGATGGCCGCGCCGGAGACCCGGGAACGCGAACTGCGCGCCCTGCGGGGCGCGGCGGAGCGTTTAGGCTCCTCTTCCATGACCATAGTGACCATGGACGCCTCCGGCCGGGAAAAAGCCGCCGGCAACGCCGTGAGGGTCGTGCCGGCCCGGGAATGGCTGCTGGAAGAATAACTTGCGCGAGGAAGAAAATGAAAAGAAAAATTTCAGTGATAGGTCTCGGTTATGTCGGGCTGCCGGTCGCGGTGGCCTTCGGCAAAAAGACGCAGGTCATAGGTTTCGACATAAACAAGTCCCGGCTGGCGGAGCTGGCCGCCTGCAATGACCGCACCGGGGAAGTATCCCCCGAAGAACTCAAGGCCGCCGACCTGGTCTATACCGACGAGGTCTCCGTCCTGAAAGGGGCCGATTTCCACATAGTGGCCGTGCCCACCCCGGTCGACTCCGCCAACCAGCCCGATATGTCGCTGGTGCTGCGCGCCTCGGAGACCGTCGGCAAAGCGCTCAAGAAGGGGGACATCGTGGTCTATGAGTCCACCGTCTATCCCGGCGCCACCGAGGAGGATTGTGTGCCGGTGCTGGAGAAGTTCTCCGGCCTTAAATGCGGCACCGATTTCAAGGTGGGCTACAGCCCCGAGCGCATCAATCCGGGCGACAGGGAGCATTCGTTCACTAAGATCAAAAAAGTCGTCGCCGGCATGGACGCGGAATCCCTGGAGACCATCGCTTTGGTCTACGGCTCGGTGCTCGAAGCCGGCCTGCATAAAGCCTCCTCTATAAAGGTGGCCGAGGCCGCCAAGGTCATCGAGAACACCCAGCGCGACATCAATATCGCGCTGATGAACGAACTGGCCCTTATCTTCGACCGGATGGACATACGCACCTCCGAGGTCCTGGAAGCAGCCGCCACCAAGTGGAACTTTCTCAAGTTCCGCCCCGGCCTGGTGGGCGGGCATTGCATAGGCGTCGACCCCTACTACCTCACCCATAAAGCCGAGAAGATCGGCTATATCCCGCAGGTCATACTGGCCGGCCGCCGCATAAATGACAGCATGGGCAAGTTCATCGCCCAGAAGACCGTCAAAGAGATGGTCCGCGCGGGCCATAACCCCTGCGGCGCCACCGTCACCGTGCTGGGCATCACTTTCAAAGAGGACTGCCCCGACCTGCGCAACTCCAAGGTCGCCGACATAATCCGCGAACTGCGGGATTACGGCCTCAAGGTGCAGGTCTCAGACCCGCTGGCCGACCCGGCCGAAGCCGAACGCGAGTACGGCGTGAAGCTTATTCCCTTCGAGAAACTAAAGCAGGCCGACGCGGTGGTGGTCGCAGTGGCCCACCAGGCTTACAAAGTCCTGCCGGTGTCCAGCCTGGCCGCCCTGATGGGCGGCAAGCCGGTACTGGTGGACGTGAAATCGGCCTATGACCCGGAAGCCGCCCGCGCGGCTGGCCTGGCCTACTGGAGTTTGTAACCAATGGGCCTTTATGGTATTTTAGGATTAATGGATGGTTAGACGTAATATTGTCGCTAATTTTTTAGGGAGCGCGTGGCAAACGCTTGTCAGTTTAATCTTTATTCCGTTTTATATCAGAATTCTCGGCATTGAGGCTTGGGGCCTGATAGGATTCTTTTTTACTTTGCAGGGTGTTTTAAGTTTGCTGGACTTGGGATTGAGCGCTACTTTAACTCGTGAAACCGCCAGGCTTTCCGCATTGAAGGGGAGAGAAGATGAAATGCGTGATTTAGTGCGCACATTGGAAATAGTTTATTGGGGCGTCGCGATATTTGTTGCGTTCGGAGTTTTGATTCTCTCACAGTATATTTCTCACAACTGGGTGAGGCCTGGACAGTTATCGCTACTGTCAATTGAGCAGTCTTGCGTTATGATGGGGTTTATAATTGCTCTTCAGATGCCCGCTGGATTTTATTCTGGTGGACTAATGGGATTGCAGGAGCAGGTCCTTGTAAACATAATCAATGGGGTGATGGCCATTTTGCGCTCGGGGGGGGCGCTTCTAGTGCTTTGGTTGGTTTCTCCTACTATTCAAGCATACTTTGTTTGGCAAGTTGTGGTAGGCATTTTTTCGGTATCTTTTTTGGGATATTTTTTATGGAGAAGGCTCCCAAAAACATTAAATCGTGCGACATTCCGCATGAAAATATTATCAGGAGTGTGGCGATTTACGGCTGGCATGAGTGGGGTCTCGATACTGACGGTAATTCTTACTCAAATCGATAAAGTGATTTTGAGTAAGATGTTGTCATTGGAGGCATTCGGATATTATACTCTTGCGACAATGGTTTCGATGAGTTTGGCTAAACTTTTTACTCCTGTCTTTTACAGTATATATCCTAAGTTCACACAACTTGTTGCAATTAGTGATATGCCGGAACTTATTAGAATTTATCACAAGAGTTGTCAATTTATTTCGGTTTTGATTCTGCCGGTTGCGGCTATTTTAGTACTATTCTCCTATGAAGTTATGTTGTTTTGGACGCATTCCAATGCGACGGCCGCTCAGACATATCTTTTGGTTAGCATTCTGGTCTGCGGTTCGGCGCTTAATGGGCTCATGAATCCGCCTTATGCGCTTCAATTGGCGTTCGGGTGGACACGGTTGTCGGTGATTAAAAACATCGTGGCGGTTGTGCTTGTGGTGCCAGGGATAATTCTTATGGCTGACCGCTATGGGGCAACTGGGGCTGCATTTGCATGGCTTCTTTTGAACCTTGGATATCTTGTGTTTGAAATCCCTGTTATGCATTTTAAGCTGTTGCGCACCGAAAAGTGGCATTGGTATATTGTGGATGTGGGTGGACCGTTTTTTGTCAGCCTCGTCGTTGCTGGCTTGGGGCGATTGTTGCTTAATCAAACCGGGACCACGGTTTTTGTGGGTTTTTATCTGGCGGCAATTTTCCTTTTGACGGCCATAGGGGTAGTAATGGCAGCGCCAAGCATTAGAGGCGAGGCCTATAAGTACTTAAGCAGAGTTAAGTTGATATACGGCTAGTGACTTATTCCAGGAGTTGAACATAATGACCCATAATGTATTGTTTTTCTCGCACCGCAGTTCTAAATGTGGTGTTTATGAATTCGGAAAAAATGTTTTTGAGGTTTTAAAGCGCTCAAATAAGTTTAAATTCCAGTGGACTGAGGTTTCCTCCCTTGAGGAAGTCCAAGCGGCGATATCCAGAGAGTCCCCTGCAGTGGCCATATATAATTATTATCCTTCGGTAATGCCATGGCTTACGACTAAATTGGCTCCTCGCTTGTATCGAAATAATATTTCGGATATGCCTGTTCTCCAAATTGGAATCATCCATGAAGTCACACAGGCTGTTGCGGATTCTGCAATAGCTTATCGTAATCTCTTTGTGGCGGGAGGGGAGCGGAGACTTGCGAGTTCCATTTTCGATTACTACATCGCTCCGGATCCAACGTTGCGTCTTTTGAATCCTTTGGTATACAAAACTGGCCGGCTTATTCCCCGCTATAGAAACAACTTCCCGGTTCCGGAGATCTTGACTGTCGGAAGTTATGGGTTCGGTATGCCCAATAAGGGTTTTGAAAGAATTGTTAATGTGGTGCAGCAGGCGTCTGATAACGCGCTAATTAGATTTCACATCCCTCCCGCGGATTATGGCGATAGAGATGGGGTCTCGGCCCGAAGAATTGCAGACAAATGCCGCGAAATCAATTTTAAACCCGGGATTAGGTTAACCGTAACCCACGATTATATGAGTAACGAGGCTGTCTTAGACTTTTTGGCTCAGAATACGGTCAATGTTTTCTTATATGAGGATTGCGGTGGTCGGGGGATTTCCAGCGCACTAGATAACGCTTTGGCGGTTCAGCGGCCAGTTGCAATTTCCGATGCTTCGATGTTTCGCCACTTGATGAATGTCGAGCCGTCTGTACGCATATCTCAAAATGCTTTAACTACTATCGTTAAAAACGGGTTTGCCCCACTCAGCAAGTATTACGAGGCATGGGGGCCTGATAATCTGTTGTGGGAATATGAGAGGATATTGACGGGAGTCTTGGCGCGTGGAAGGTGCGAGCCGCTCGTTGAAGGATCCCGCTTGAGAAAATTGCATTTTAATCTGAACCGGGTTCTGTCGAAACCAAATAGACATTTCTCTTGGCTTAGGGATTCCGACACTCCTGTTGGTGACGAGGTGCTCCCTTCCACGTCTGTTCAGTACTCCCCGCTTGAGGGGGAAATCCCGTTGAACAGGATACTGGATGATAGCGCGAGAGCTTTGTATGCTGCCACAATCGCTAAATTGGCCGAGCTCGCTCCTAAGACTATCGCAAAGAAAATCCCCGAGGCAAACGTCCAGCAGGCTTTTGTTCTTGATGCTGTCTGTCGATATGCAAAGGGCCGGTCCAACTCAAAAGTCTTATGTGTGGGGAGTTATGAGGATACTGCAGCTATCAGTTTGAGAAAGTTGGGGATTAAACTTGAAGAGATAGACCCTGTATTGAATTATTCCTTGCAGGAGTATTTTACTAAACCAACCACGGTGGAAAATTCCTACGACATAATCTTCTCTACCTCGGTAATCGAGCATGATCCCGATGACGGAGCTTTTGTTAAGTGTGTCGATGCTTTATTGGCTCCCGGCGGAGTGGCAATATTGACTTGTGATTATCTGGACGGTTGGAGGTCCGGGGATCCTAAGCCGGAGTGTAATTTGCGTTTTTATACCAAGCATGATTTGCAGGTCCGGTTGTTGGCGGCAATGCCAAACTGCAGTCTCGTAGATGTGCCTAATTGGGATTGTGTGAGTCCAGATTTTAGCTATCTGAATAAGTATCGGTATACGTTCGCGACTTTTGTCGTAAAAAAACTGCCGTGCGGGGGGCGAAATAGTCGCCTGTTTCTTGACGTGCCCGATCTTTTCGTTTTAGGGAGGAGCTAACGGGTTAACGGGTGTAGATGTTGTTGAGGTTTGATGATTGTATATAGATAACGGGAGAGTGTCTAAAATGTATACAGAAATTTCGAAATGCCGGATTAGCGGAAGTAAGAATCTGATTAATGTCCTTTCGTTGGGCGAGCAGTCGCTTACCGGGGTTTTCCCAAAATCGGACAAGGAAAAGGTCACCAAGGGGCCGCTTGACCTCGTCTGGTGTCCTGACAGCGGCTTGTTGCAGATGCGGCAGTCCTACGACCTGGGGGAGATGTACGGGGACAATTACGGCTATCGTTCCGGGTTGAACGCGTCGATGGTTTGCCATTTAACACATAAAATAGAGTTTCTAGAAAAGATGGTCCGCCCCTCGGCTAAGGACTTGGTTATTGATATTGGCAGCAATGATGCCACATCCCTTAAAGCCTATGCGGCGGAATGCCGAAAGGTGGGGATTGACCCCACTGGGAGGAAGTTTAAAGAGTTCTACACGGAAGGGATAGCCCTGCTGCCTGACTTTTTCTCCGCTGAACTTTTTGCGGCCGCTTTCCCCAAGGATAAGGCCAAAATCGTAACTTCGATAGCTATGTTCTACGATCTTGAGGATCCCGGCCGCTTTGTGCGAGATGTGGAGACGGTCCTAGCGGATGACGGCGTGTGGCATTTTGAGCAGAGCTATATGCCGAGTATGCTGCGTACCAACTCTTACGATACAATATGTCATGAACACCTCGAGTTCTATTCTTTCCGGGTCGTGCGTAATCTCCTTGAGAAGTACGGTATGCGGGTGATAGATGTTCAGATGAATGCTATAAACGGCGGTAGTTTCGCCGTTACCGCCTGCAAGAGGAAAGCCAAGTATGAGTCCAATACACCTATAATCGACTGGATGCTAAGGCAGGAGGACGATATGGGACTCGACACTCCTAAACCTTATCGGGATTTCGAGGAGCGAGTCTTTAAGCATCGCAAGAACTTGATAGAGCTGATTCAGGCACTGGTGGACGACGGTAAAAAGATAATCGGGTATGGGGCGAGCACGAAGGGAAACGTCCTCTTGCAGTTTTGTGGTTTGACGCGCCGGCATATTCCGTATATCGCTGAAGTAAACAAGGATAAGTTCGGGTGTTTTACTCCAGGGACCAATATCCCGATAGTCTCCGAAAAGGATGCCAGGGCTATGAATCCCGATTATTTCTTTGTGTTGCCCTGGCATTTCAAGAACAATATCCTGGAACGGGAGAAGGATTTTATGGCGAACGACGGAAAATTTATCTTTCCGTTGCCGGAGATCGAAATAGTGTAATTAGCTTTGCCGAAGCTATGGCTGGTTGACATGGGGAAATAATGAAGGAACCATTGCTGTCAATTTGTATCGCTACGTACAACCGCGCCGGGTTTATTGGTGAGACCTTGGATAGCATTCTTCCGCAGTTGGAGGAGGATGTCGAGATTGTGGTAGTAGATGGGGCCTCAACAGATAATACCGAAGCCGTGATGCGGGAGTACGCGCTTAAGGATGCTCGGGTGCGCTATATACGGCGCCCTGTAAAGGGAGGAGTTGATCAAGATTATGACCATTCCGTGGAATTGGCCCGCGGCGAGTACTGCTGGTTTTTTACTGATGACGACCTGCTACGTCCTGGGGCGGTCGCTGCAGTAAAGAAAGCCGTAGCGCAAGGCCATGACCTGGTGATAGTGAACGCCGAACTCCGGGGTTTAGACCTTAGCTCTGTCACGCAGCATCAGCGGATGAACATGAGAGCGGATCGTGTTTATCCGCCAGGCTGTATGGACGCTATTCTCAGGGACGCAGCAATTTGTCTTTCCTTTATCGGCGCTGTTGTGATACGTCGTAGTCTTTGGCTGGCGCGTGATAGGAAGACCTACTATGGTACCGAATTTATACACATGGGAGTTATATTTCAGGAATCCCTTCCTAAGTCGGTGCTCGTTATTGCCGATACCCATATAATTATCAGGTTGGGGAACTCCCATTGGATGCCTCGTGCCTTCGATATCTGGATGTTCAAGTGGCCCAAGTTAATATGGTCTTTGAAAAGCGTTTCTGACGAAGCTAAGAATAGTGTTACCCGAATGGAACCATGGCGGAATTTTAAGAACCTTGTTTTTCATAGAAGTCTGGGGGGGTACGATTTTCAGGCGTATTCTAAATATTTCGGCGTTAGGAATGCCGGAGCTCTATGGAGGTCGGTGGCGTGGCTAATAGCCTGTTCTCCCCGCTGGCTAATCGTGCCTCTCCATTCACTTTATAGCGGCCTTAAGCGTGTGCTACATCATGCGGTATTCCGTATGCGGCAAACCGCCGGGTGATTTTGCGGAAGTACCTGGTGGAGCGTGGGGATATGCCAAAGACTGTCCTTGTAAACGGTTGTTTCCTTCTACAGCAAATTTCTGGGGTGCAGCGTTATGCCTCGGAATTGCTGTCTGCGCTCGTGCGCATCCGGCAGGATAGGTATAATTGGCTTTTGGCTGTGCCGGGGCGCAGGCGTCAGCTTGTCCAGGAAATTGGTGGCATGGATGTCTATTTTGATAACTCCGTCCTCCATCCCGCTATTTGGACGCAGGCGAGCTTTCCGTTGCTGGGGGGACGGCTAGGCGCTGACTTTTTGTGGAGCCCGGCCAACATAGGGCCTCTTCTTCATTCAAAGCCGCAAGTGATCACAGTCTTCGACGGGTCCCTCTATCATAACAGGAAATGGTTCGACTGGAAGTTTAGCGCATACTACAAGACCGTGTTCGCCGGTTACAAATATTCTGCGAATCGCATAATCACCTGCAGCGATTTTTCTAAGGGAGAGATTGTAAAGTATTTATGCGTTCCTCCCGCCAAGGTTGACGTGGTGCCTGCCGCAATATCTTCCAGTTTTTGCCGTGTTAACGAAAAGTCGGTTCTGGACGGGAGGTATGTCCTTTCATTAGGTTCCCGTGATCCCCGTAAGAATATCAGGTCCGTTATAAGAGCCTGGAGACGGGTGCCGGCGGATATCAAAAATGGGCTTCGCTTGGTCATAGCTGGAGGGGGGAATACTAATTTTGCAGTGGAGAGTCTGGGCCGCGCCACGGACGATGTTGTTTTTCTCGGGTACGTGCCGGACAAGGACCTCCCCGCGCTCTATTCTAATGCGCATTGTTTTGTGTACCCGTCTTTTTATGAAGGGTTTGGCCTGCCGCCTCTTGAGGCTATGGCTTGTGGATGTCCTGTGATAACTTCCGATGTTGCCAGCCTCCCGGAGGTCTGCGGAGACGCAGCGTATTATGTCGACCCATACAGCATTGATAGCATAGTGCACGGGTTCCGGGAAGTTGTTCGCAACGAGCAGTTAAGAGGCCGGTTGGTGGAGAACGGGTTTGAGAACGGTAAACGCTTCAATTGGGATAGGTCTGCGGCTGAGATGCTGCGGGCATTGGATAAGATCAACTGACGGCAATGTTCGCATTTACGCCATTTTCCTTCATTGTTGCCGGGGCGTTTTCCCTTGCGTTCCTATCGCGGAGCCATAACTTTTTTGTCGCTACCTGTTCGTTCTTTTCTGTTTTTCAGGCAGCTGCGGTGTTCAACATTAAAATAGCCGACGGTTATTACATAGGGATACAGCCCGGGTACTTCTTGGCCCTAGCGGTTCTTCCACTGTTGATCTATAGGGCCCGCTTGGATAACAGTTTTTACTCCCGGTATTTCAAGGAGGCGGTCTCCGTCTATACTCCCTTATTGATATTTGGGGGATACTCGCTCTTTAGTCTGGCTTTCCCGTTTATTTTTATGGATAACCTGTATGTAAATCCTCCGAGGGGAGGAATCTCATCAACAAATCTTGCTCTTTTAAGGCCGGCACTTACCAATCTTTCGCAGGCCGGGTATTTGAGCTTCAACATCGTGTTCGCTTTTTTTGTTTCCCTGGAGATTTCAAAAAACGCGCGCTTAGCTAGATTTATGATTATTGCCTACCTGGTTAGTGGAGCGGTAGTGCTAGCCTCTGCGTTGCTCCAATTGCTTAGCGCTCATACCCAGGTCTATAATCCGGTTACGGTTTTGTATTCAAACTTGGGCTATTCCCAGCTTTTTTTTCAAGCATTTGGCGACATCAAGCGGCTCAACGCTACGTTTACCGAACCTTCTTTGCTGGCTTTTTATCTCACCGGGTATTATGCGTTTAGTCTGTGGTCGTTTTTGTCGACAGCGAAATTCGGATATATATATATATCCGTTTTCTCTGGAATGATTTTACTGCTAACGACTTCCGCCTCAGGATATGCCGGTTTTTTTGTGGTGTCGATTTTTGCGCTTTGTGTCGCGGCAAAGCTCCATGTTAGGATTTTAAGACAAGTGTTCTTTTCGGTACTCTTGGCGTTCCTCGGGGCTTTCCTCGGTTTTCGAGCACAGGAATTGGCCGGGAACTTAAAAGCACAGGAATTGGCCGGGAACTTAAAAGCACAGGAATTGGCCGGGAACTTAAAAGGTAGTGGTTCTCGTGATTTTATGGTATCAGGGTTAATCCAGAAAGGCAAAAGTCAATCGGGCTCTGACCGGTTTTCAACCGACATGAATTCCTTAAGACTTCTTCCTAAGTCATATGGGTTCGGTGCAGGGATAGGGAGTACGCGCTCCTCAAGTCTCTTGACCAATATATTGGGGAATCTGGGGATCCCCGGCTTCCTTATCTCGATATACACGGGATATGCAATTATTAGGCGTCTTAGACGCGGGGGTCTAAAGTTTTACCCGACCGAGGAAAATCATCTCACTGGTGGTATAACTGTGTCTATAGCCGCAAGTCTCTTTGTCGGTATGATTTCCGTTCCCGACCTTAACCCCCTATTCTTATGGAACCTGTTGGCAATCCTTATGGGTTTAATGTTATGCCCCGCCTGTGCTATTAGCCTTGGGCAACAGGTGTGGGCTCTTAGTTCTGAGAGGCGGGGGGGAGGTTTAAAAGGCAGAGGTCGGTAAATGAGAGTTGCATTAATACACGATTGGCTTGTAACTTACGCGGGGGCCGAACGTCTTCTGGAGCAGGTGCTGGAAGTCTGTCCGCAGGCCGACCTTTTCAGCTTGATTGATTTTCTTCCTCCGGACAGGCGTTTTTTTATAAAGAATAAGCCGGTTCAAACCTCTTTTCTTCAGCATTTTCCACTGGTGCGCACCAAGTACCGAAGTTATCTCCCCTTCATGCCGGCGGCTATAGAGAGTCTGGATGTTTCCAAGTATGACCTTGTGATATCTGTTTCGCACGCCGTGGCAAAAGGTGTTCGTACCTGTCCCGGGCAGCGTCATATCTGTCTCTGTTGTTCGCCGATACGGTACGCGTGGGATTTGCGGCAACAGTATTTGGAAGAATCCGGACTGGATAGGGGGTTAAAAGGGGTTTTGGCTAATTTTCTTCTCGACCGTATTAAAGCCTGGGATCTGTCTGTTACCCCCAGGGTGACTCATTTCGCCGCTATTTCCGAGTATATCGGCCGCAGAATAAAAAATAATTATGGGCGTAATTATTCGGTGCTTTATCCTCCGGTATATGTGGATAGATTCGCGCCGATAGAGAAAAAAGAAAACTTTTACCTGACTGCTTCAAGAATGGTCCCCTACAAAAAGGTTCCGCTTATTGCCGAGGCGTTCTCTGCTATGCCCGAAAAAGAACTCTTCATTATAGGCGACGGGCCCGAATTCTCCAAGGTAAAAGGAAAGGCCGGGCCTAATGTTAAGTTGCTGGGCTACCAGGAAAATCATGTGCTTACGGATTATCTTCAGCGCGCCAGGGCTTTTGTTTTCGCTGCCGAGGAGGATTTTGGCATTGCTCCGCTGGAAGCCCAGGCTTGCGGTACGCCGGTGATCGCGTATGGGGCGGGGGCTGTTAAAGAGACTATAATTGAAGGGGAAACCGGCTTATATTTTGAAAACCAGACTGTGGAATCTATTATAGACGCCGTCAATCGGTTTGAATCCGGCGGAAAAATCTTTGATGTGGCTAAAATACGCAGGAATGCGGAAAGATTTTCAAGCGAGAGATTCAGGACGGAATTGTCGGAACTAGTCGCTGAAGTTATGGGTTAGCGGGCCCCGTCGCGGCTGATGACGACCCCGATCGTCTTGAACAAGATCATTACATCCAGCCATAGGCTCCAGTTCTTAACATACCAGGTGTCCATCGTTATCCTGAAAGCGTAATCCTGATTGTTCCTGCCGCTGACCTGCCAGAGCCCGGTTATGCCGGGTGGGAGGGCGTGGATGACCGGGCTTTCCTCTTTTATGTGGTCCCATTCGCGGGGGAGGTAGGGGCGGGGGCCTATGAGGCTCATCTCGCCGAGCAGAACATTTAATATCTGCGGGAGTTCGTCCAGGGAGGTCTTTCTCAGTATTCTGCCGACCTTGGTTATCCGCGGGTCGTCGGTCAGTTTCCAGTATTTTTCGTATTCTTCTTTCGCCGCCGGGTCGGTTTCCAGTATGCGCCGCAGTTGTTCTTCCGCGTCCGGTAGCATGGTGCGGAACTTGTAACAGCCGAACTCGCGGGCGTTCTTGCCCAGGCGCTTCTGGCAGAGTATTGCCGGGCCTTTTGAGTCCATTTTTACCAGGATGGCGATGATGGTCATTAGTGGCAGAAATACTATAGAAATAAAGACCCCGGCCGTGTAGTCGATGACGCGCTTGGCCCCGTAAATAAAAGGGTTGGCCAGGTTGTTCTTGACCTCTATCATCATGGTCTGTTCGCGGAAGAAGTGGCGTATCTCGGTGCCGGAGACCGCTATGCCGCTGACATCGGGGATATAGAGGGTGTTCTCGGCCTTGTGCTGCACGTGGTTGATGAGGTCGATGAGTTGTTCTTTGGGTAGTTCCGGCTTGGCGATTATGACGTCGTGTATGCCGCCGGCGTTTATGTAGCGCTCGATGTTCTTTATTCCCCTGTGCACTTTGCAGCAGGCCAGTTCCCTGGGGCCCTGATCGTCCACAAAGGCGACGACCTCGTAACCCAGGTTGGGCTCGTTAAGGACCGCTTCGCGCGCTTTGAGGGCTGCCTCGCCGGAGCCGATGATGAGGACTTTCCTGGTAAGGATGGAGAGTTTATATAGCGCCTTTTTTATCCGGGGGCGTATTAAAGGGAGAAGGACGAGGGACAGCGCTCCCATCGTAAGGACCAGCGCGCGCGAGAAGTCCGGGCCTTTTTTGCTGATGAAGAGGACGGTGAATATCGCCACCAGCGCGAAGAAAGAGGACTTCCAGAGGAACTTGACCTCGTCCCAGAGGGCGAAGCGGCGGGAGTAGCCCTCCTCGTAGACGAAGAAAGCCAGCCAGAAAAGGAATATCCACCAGTAGGCCCCGATGTCCTCGGAAAAGGCGGGGATGACCTTTATGAATTTCGGAAGGAGGTGTATGCGTACGGTCAGGGCGAGGTAGAAGACGCCCGCCAGGGCGGCGGCGTCGGCCAGGAACAGGAGCAGGACGCCCAAGCGGTTATTGAGCCTGGTGGGGGAGAACATAGTGGGGTTATTATACAATTTGTAAAATTTAAGCAGTAACCGGGGCGGAACTCGCGCCCCCGCGGCGGGACGGTATTTGATAAAATTTTATAGTGCAGTGCAGGCCCTGCGCGGGCAGGATATCACCATTTACGGCGACGGCTCGCAGACGCGGAGTTTCCAGTACGTGGACGACCTGCTCGAGGGGATGCTGCGCATGATGGAGAGCCCCGCCGATTTCACCGGGCCGGTCAACATAGGTATCAGTGAGCGCTAAAGCCGTCACCCGCATTGGCCGCTCCGGCCAGGGCCTACAATATCTTCTGGTTTAGAAATTAACCCCCTCCCGGTGAAACAGGCGTTCTCCGCCGCCGCCCTCACAGGGGCGGCAGATAATAAGTATTGAAATTTAGTTGTAACTAAATTATAATACATACATGTACACGCAACTTCAATTGCGGGAGATATTTCACCTGGAGTTCCTCCGTTACCTGGGCGCGGATATGCCGCCGCGGTTCTGGGCGCTCAAGGGCGGGGTGAATCTGCGGCTCTTTTTCAGGAGCGTCCGGTATTCCGAGGATATGGACCTGGACGTAGAAGGCCTGCCGGTGGACTCCGTGCGCAAGCGGGTGCTGCGCATCCTGACCTCCCCTTCTTTCCGGGAGAACCTCAGGACCTACGGGATAACCGGGGTTACCCCGCCGGATATGGCGGCGGCCAGGCAGACGTCCGTCACGCAGCGGTTCAAGGTGCACATACTGACGGCGGACGGGGGCGATTATTTTACGAAGGTGGAGTTTTCCCGCCGGGGCTTTTCCGGGGAGGCCGTGGCCGAAAGCGTACCGGCCTCCGTGCTGCGTCCGTACGCGATGGCGCCGCTCCTGGTGCGGCATTACCCGGCCGGAGCCGCGGCGGCGCAGAAGATCGGGGCGGTGCTGTCGCGCTCCACGCCCCAGGCGAGGGATATTTTCGACCTCTATCTGCTTTCCTCACAGGTGAGGCCGGGAGAGGCGCGGCTGCCGCTGCCGGAGGGGGGGCTTGCCCGCGTCCGGGAAAATCTGCTCGCCGCGGGTTTCGAGTCGTTCCGGGACGCCGTGGCGGAGTACCTGTCCCCCGCGGACAGGGCTGTTTACTCCGCGCCGGAGGCGTGGGACGAGGTGAAACTGAAGGCGTCCGCTTTCGTGGAGGAACTTTATGCGGCCAACGGGTGAGCGGACCCTCGCCGGCCATATGGCCGCGCTTGGGCGGAAGGTGTTCACCTCCCGGGAGCTGGCGGCGGTATCCGGGCGCTCCGGGTCGGTGGTGTCCCAGGGGCTGGCTTTTCTGGCGCGCCAGGGGCAGGCGGTAAAGATCGGCCACGGGCTGTGGGCCGCCGGGGCCGGGCTTCCCGGCCAGTATGAAGTGGTGCCTTACCTGCTGCCTAAGCAGCGCGTCTACGTGTCGTTCACCAGCGCGCTGCATCTGCACGGCGTCGTGGGGCAGATCCCCCAGGTGGTGACGCTGGCTTCCACTTCGCACAGCCGCGCGCTGGCGACGCGCGCCGGGAATTTCGTCCTGCATCACCTGGCGCCCGGGATGTTCCGCGGCTTCGAGTGGGACGCGGGGCGCGGCTTTCCGCTGGCTTCGCCCGAGAAGGCGCTGGTGGATTGCCTGTACATTTCGGCTTTTCGGAAAAAGCGTTTCTCTTATTTCCCGGAGTTGGATCTGTCGGGGCTGGACCGCAAGAAGGCGGCCGGCTGGGCCGCTTTCGTGAAAAACCCCATGGCCCGGGCTCATGTGCTCAAGCGGCTTGCCGAACTGCGCCGCCCCTGACAAAAAGGGTCGGGGGCGGGTGTTTGCGAGATGCTGTTGCGGATTATTATGATATTTGGCATAATATATGCGGATTATGATACAAAATAACTATTCACGAATCCTTTCTCTGCCGGACCTGATTGGGAGATCCAGCCATTTCTTGTTCGGTCCCCGTTCAATCGGCAAAACGTATCTTATACACCAACAATTGCCTGACGCGAAGCTGTATGACCTTCTGGACTCAGACACCTTCAGCCGTTTAGCCAGGCGCCCTAAAATACTGGAGGAAGAGCTTGGCGAACCTGGCCGGATAGTGGTGATTGACGAAATCCAAAAACTCCCCGTTTTGCTGGACGAGGTTCACAGGCTGATAGAGACTAAGAACGCGCGTTTCCTCCTGACCGCCAGCAGCGCGCGTAAGTTGAGGCGTGGCGGCGTTAATCTGCTGGGCGGCAGGGCCCGTCAGGCGCGGTTGTATCCGCTTTGTTCGAATGAGATCCCGGATTTCGATCTTTTAACCTATCTTAACCGCGGCGGTATTCCGCGCATACTGCCCCGCGAAGATTACGCGGACGAATTGCGCGGCTATTGCGACCTCTACCTGCGGGAAGAGATCACCGCCGAGGCCCTGGTGAGGAACATTTCCCAATTCGCCCGCTTTCTGGATGTTATGGCGCTGCAGAACGGGGAAGAACTTAATTACGAAGGGATAGCCGGGGATTG
The DNA here is from genome assembly GCA_009773155.1 of Elusimicrobiota bacterium. GTDB lineage: Bacteria > Elusimicrobiota > Elusimicrobia > Elusimicrobiales > UBA9959 > UBA2231. The sequence continues at coordinate 30,382 of WOVA01000014.1, read as the reverse complement.
CGGCGTTCCCGCCCGCACCCTGCACAACTATGTGCAGATACTGGAGGAAACGCTTGTGGGCTTTCCGGTGCATTCTTTCCGGGCCACTAAAAAGCGCAAGGCGATAGCGCGTTCCAAGTTCTTCCTTTTCGATGTGGGCGTGGTCAACGCTATGGCGCAGCGGGGGGTGATAGCCCCGCGCGGCGAGCTATTTGTAAAATGTTTCGAGCATTTTCTCTTTATGGAACTGCGGGCGTATCTGGGCTACCGCCGCAGCGCCGCCGCGTTGCAGTACTGGCGGAGCACCGCCGGCTTTGAGGTCGATTGCGTGGTGGGCGACCTCCTGGCCCTGGAATTCAAGTCGAGCGATATGGTGACAGAACGTCACTTGCGCGGTCTTAAAGCCCTTCGGGAGGAGGGTCTTGTGAGAGATTATGCCGTTATTTCACTGGATCCGGAACCGCGTTGCGTAGACGGGATAAATATATACCCGTGGCGTAAATTCCTCGCGGATATGTGGGCGGACAGGCTGTTGCCTTTGCTATAATAAGACTCAAGCAGACGCGGTTCCGGCGGATTTTGCGGTCAATTCCCGGTGACAAGGAGATACAAATGGCTGTTAAAATTGGCATAAACGGTTTCGGGCGCATAGGCCGGCTGGTGGCGCGCGCTATACTGGCCCGCAAGGCCGGCGATATCGAGCTGGTGGCGGTCAACGACCTCACCGACTCCAAGACCAACGCGCATCTCCTTAAGTACGATTCGGTGCACGGCCGCCTGGAGGGGGAAGTTAAGGCCACGGCCGACGACGAGCTCTCCGTGGACGGCAGGAAGATAAAGGTCTTCAAGGAGAAGTCCCCGGGCGCCATACCGTGGAAGAGCCTGGGCGTGGACATAGTGGTGGAGTCCACCGGCCTGTTCACCATCAAGAAGGACGGCGTCAACAAGAAGGGCAAGACCGTGGAAGGCGCCGAGAATCACATCACCAAGGGCGGCGCCAGGAAGGTCATCATCTCGGCCCCCGCGCAGGGCGAGGACCTGACCGTGGTGCTGGGCGTCAACGAGGATAAGTACGACCCCAGGAACCACCACGTGGTCTCCAACGCCTCGTGCACCACCAACTGCCTGGCGCCTTTCGCCAAGGTGCTGCAGGACAACTGGGGCATCGAGAAGGGCCTGATGACCACCATCCACGCCTATACCAACGACCAGAAGGTCCACGATATGGCGCACAGCGACATGCGGCGCGCCCGCGCGGCCGCGGTCAGCATGATCCCTACCTCGACGGGCGCGGCCAAGGCCATCTCGCTGGTCATGCCCGAGCTTAAGGGCAGGCTGGACGGCTTCGCCATCCGCGTGCCCACGCCCAACGTTTCCGTGGTGGACCTGACCGTGCAGCTGGCCAAGCCGGCCACGGCCGAGGAGATCAACGCGGCGATCAAGAAGGCCGCCGAGGGCCCGCTGAAGGGCATCCTGGAATACGTGGAGGAGCCGCTGGTGAGCATAGACTTCAACCACTCGCCCTACAGCTCCAGCGTGGACGCCGGGAGCACCAAGGTCATAGGCGGCAACTTCGCCAAGGTCCTGGCCTGGTACGACAACGAGTGGGGCTATTCCTGCCGCGTGGTCGATCTCATCGCCTATATGGTCAAAAAAGGCCTGTAATCCAAAAATTCAAGGAGCAACCATGGCCAGGAAGAAAGTGCTTATAATGGGAGCCGCGGGCCGCGACTTCCATAACTTCAACGTGTACTACCGCGAGAACCCCGATTACGAGGTCGTCGCCTTTACCGCCTGCCAGATCCCCAATATCGCCGGGCGCAAGTATCCCAGGGAACTTTCCGGGAAACTCTACCCCAACGGCATCCCGATATTCGAAGAAAAGGAGATGCCGGAGCTTATCAGGAAGTTCAAGGTGGATGAGGTGGTCTTCGCCTACTCCGACGTGAGCTTCGATACCGTCATGGCGAAGGGTTCGATCGCCCTGGCCGGCGGGGCGGACTTCAAGCTGCTCTCGGGCGACCATACCTATATAAAGTCGAAGAAGCCGGTCATAGCCGTCTGCGCGGTGCGCACCGGCTGCGGCAAGAGCCAGACCACGCGCGCCATAGCCGGCATGCTCAAGAAGATGGGCAAGAAGGTGGTGGCGATACGCCATCCCATGCCTTACGGCGACCTGGCGGCCCAGACCTGCCAGCGCTACGCGACGCTGGAAGACCTGACCAGGCACAAGTGCACCATCGAGGAGATGGAGGAGTACGAGCCGCACATAGCCGCGGGCGTGATAGTTTACGCGGGCGTGGACTACGGCGTGATCCTGGCGGAGGCCGAGAAAGAGGCCGACGTGATACTCTGGGACGGCGGCAATAACGACCTGCCGTTCTACGCCCCGGACCTGCACGTGGTGGTGACCGACCCGCTGCGGGCCGGCCACGAGGCGACGTTCCACCCGGGCGCGGTCAACCTGCGCCAGGCGGACGTGGTCATCATCAACAAGGTGGACACCGCCGAGCCCGACGCGGTGGAGGACGTAAAGGACAATATCAAGCTGATGAACCCCAAGGCGAAGATCATCGAGGCCGAGAGCCCGGTGGGCGTGGTAGGCGGCGAGAAGATCAAGAACAAGAAGGTGCTGGTGGTGGAGGACGGCCCGACGCTGACCCACGGCGACATGGATTACGGCGCGGGATATGTGGCCGCCAAGCAGTACGGGGCCAAAGAGATAGTTGACCCCCGGCCTTACGCCATCGGTACCATCAAGACGGTCTACGAGAACTTCCGCCAGCTAGAGGATATACTGCCGGCGATGGGCTACGGCGACGACCAGATGAAGGAGCTCAAGGACACCATCAACGCGATACCCGCGGACCTGGTGCTGGTGGGCACGCCGATAGACCTGGCGGCGCATCTGAAGTTCAATAAACCGTCCCTGCGCGTGACCTACTCCCTCAAGGAGCGGACCACGCCGGGCCTGAAGGAACTGCTGGAGAAGCTGCTGAAGTAGTGAATGGTTACCGGCGCCCGCCGCGCGCGGGCGCCGGACAATTTTAAAAGCGGGAGCTATACATGACGACTACCGTACTCAAGCTGGCGAAAGTGCAGGACATGGACCTCAAGGGTAAGTCCGTGCTGATGCGCGTGGATTACAATGTGCCGATAAAGGAAGGCGTCATCAAGGACGATACGCGCATGCGCGAGACGCTGCGCACGCTCAAGCTCCTGCTGGACAATAACTGCAAGGTGGTGCTGATGGCCCATATGGGCCGCCCCAAGGGGAAGGTGGACCCCAAGTACACGCTGGCGCCGGTGGCGCCCGCTCTCGAGAAGCTGGCCGGCGTGAAGGTTCACTTCGCGGCCGACTGCGTGGGCCCGTCGGCGGAGAAGGTGGTCAAGGCCGCCAGGAACGGCGAGATAGTGCTGCTGGAGAACCTGCGCTATCATCCCGGGGAGGAGAAGAACGACGAGGCTTTCGCAAAACTGCTCTCCGCGCACGGCGAGTTCTTCGTGCAGGAGGCCTTCGGCGCGGTGCATCGCGCGCACGCCTCCACCTCCGCCGTCACTAAGTTTTTGCCCGGCGCCATCGGCCTGCTGGTGCAGAAGGAACTGGAATACCTGGACAAGGCGATGTCCAACCCGGCGCGGCCCTTTGTGGCCATCATCGGCGGGGCCAAGGTTTCCGACAAGATAAGCGTGCTCTATAGCCTGATAGAGAAGGTGGACACGCTGATAATAGGCGGCGGGATGGCGTACACCTTCCTGGCCGCGCAGAACACCAATATCGGCAAGTCGCTGCTGGAGGCGGAGAAGGTGGAGGAGGCTAAGCAGATCATCCTCAAGGCCTTCAAGAACAATGTGGAGCTGCTGCTGCCGGCCGACCATATAGTGGTGAAGGAGATAAAGCCCGAGTCGCCCAAGGAAGTTACGCAGTCGATGGCCATCGGCGACGACTGGATAGGAGTGGATATCGGCCCCAGGACGGAACTGCTCTTCGCCGACAAGGTGAAGGCGGCCAAGACCGTGTTCTGGAACGGGCCGGTGGGTATTTTTGAGATGGAGCCTTTCGCCGGCGGCAGCGTGGCGCTGGCCAACGCGATGGCCGAAGCGACCAAGGCCGGCGCGACCACCATCCTGGGCGGCGGGGACACGCTCTCCGTGCTCAAGACGGCCAAGGTGCCGGGCGAGAAGATGTCGCATTGCTCCACCGGCGGCGGCGCGTCGCTGGAGTTCGTGGAGGGAAAGCCGCTGCCCGGGCTGGTGGCGCTGTCGAAGTGATTTAGGTTAATTCAGGAGAAAGAAATGTACACACTGGTTACTATACTGCACGTGCTGATAGCGTTCCTGCTGATAATCGTCATAGTCGTGTTCCAGAGCAGCAAGGGTTCGGCGCTGGCCATGTTCGGCGGCGGCGGCGACGCGCTGTTCTCTTCCGGCAGCGGGACGACGTTCATCAAGAAGTTCACGATGTGGCTGGCGATCTCCTTCGCGGCGACGTCCATCATGCTGACGGTGTTCTCCAACGCGGAGCGGCGGCGCTCGGTGGTGTTCGAGAACCCGATGGGGCAGCCGCAGCAGGCGGCGCCGGCGGCTGCCGAGCCCGCGGCTCCGGCTCCCGCGGCTCCCGCCGGCAAGTAACTGGCGGGAACGGCCCCCGATTTTATAGAATTTAGGGGTCGTCTGTTCTTTTTATGCGCGGGTGGTGGAACTGGTAGACACGCACGTTTGAGGGGCGTGTGCCTAACGGCTTGCGGGTTCGATTCCCGCCCCGCGCAGTTGTTTTTCCGAGGGGAGGGTTTTAACGGCCCTCCCTCTTTTTTTTATGCTGGATAAATTTCCTTTAAAGACTCTGGAAGAGATAGCCGCGCGGGTGGGGACGCCGGTGTATGTGTATTCGGCGGATGTGCTGTTGAGGCAGGTGAGGGCGTATAGGAGGGCTTTCCCGGAGGCGCTGATCTGTTACGCGATGAAGGCCAATCCTTCGGGAGGGGTGTGCCGGCTGCTGGCGCGCTCCGGGCTGGGCGCGGATGTGGTGTCCGGGGGGGAGCTGTTCCGGGCGCTGAGGGCCGGTTTTCCGCCCGGCCGCATAGTTTTCTCGGGGGTGGGGAAGACGCGGGAGGAGCTGGACTTTGCCCTGGCGAAGAAGGTGCTGCTGATAAATGTGGAATCCGCCCAGGAGCTGGAAGCTCTCGAGGCCGTGGCGCGCAGGCGCGGCGTGATGGCCAGGGTGTCCGTGCGGATAAACCCGGACATAGACCCCCGCACCCATAAGTTCATCAGCACGGGCAAGTCCGGCTCCAAGTTCGGCGTGTCCTTCTCCGAGGCGGAGGTTCTCTTCCGCCGGGCGGCCGCTTCGTCCTACCTCTTCCCGTCGGGCGCTCATATACACCTGGGTTCGCAGATACATTCGGCCGGGCCTTACGCCCAGGCGGCGCGCGCGATGGCGGCTTTTGTGCGGCGGCTGGCCTCGGCGGGGATAAAGCTTTCATATGTGGACATGGGCGGCGGCTGGGGGGCGCGCGAGGGGGCCGAGATGGCCCCGCCGGCGGCGCTGGCCCGGGCGCTGGCTCCCGCGGCCTCGCTGCCCGGCACGCGGCTCATTATCGAGCCGGGGCGGTCCATAGCCGCGCCGGCGGGCCTGCTGCTGACCCGGGTGCTGTATATGAAGAAAAGCGGGCGCAAGGATTTTCTGGTGGCGGACGCGGCGATGAACGACCTGGTCCGCCCGGCTTTCTACGGCTCGCGCCACCCGATAGTGCCGCTGCGGCCACGGGCGGCCCCGGCCGGGAGCTTCGCCGTGGTCGGGCCGGTCTGCGAGACCGGTGACTTCATCGGCACGGATGTGGCCATGAGGCGGCCGGAGCCGGGCGACCTGCTGGCCGTTATGTCGGCCGGGGCTTACGGTATGTCGATGAGCTCCAATTATAATTCCAGGCCCCGCGCGGCCGAGGTGCTGGTCACCGGCCGGGCGTGGAAGGTAGTGCGCCGCCGGGAGAGCCGTTTAGACCTGGTCCGCCAGGAATGTTAGAATAAATAATATCCGATTAACGATCTCGTAGCGCTTTTCGCCGCTTTCTTCTTAAATTGGGGACACAATACCTATTTCCCCGGGGAAATAGGTATTGTGTCCCCAATTTATTGTTTAAAAAACAAGCGTTTTTTTTTGAGTTATTTAGCGGCCGTCGAAATAGGTATTGTGTCCCCAATTCTCTAACTGGTTGAGGGCGGGGGAGGTGATGTCGGGGGAGGGGAGGTCGGCTAATTCTTTGGACGCGCCAGACAGGGGGGGCAGGAAGATGGCGCCGCGCAGGGTCTCTTTATAGGCGTAAAGGTGGTCGCCGGGGCAGCTGGAGGCGCCCAGGTCGCGGTGGCCGAAGAATTCGGCCGGGGGCATGGCGTAGGCCCCGGCCAGGTAGTGGCCCACGTCCACTATCCCGGCCAGCGATAAGAAGTCCGGCTGGTCGGAGACCGGCGGGTGGTAGTTGCCCAGCACGGAGACGCCGATATTATTGGGATTCCTGTAGAGGACATGCGCGCCGATGACGCCCACGGGGCGGCCCTCGAAGATGGTGCCGAAGGGGTCCACCAGGAAGTGGTAGCCGATATCGTTCCACTTCTTGCCGTTCATGTGATAATCCTGTATGAACTGCACTTCGGCGTAGGCGGCCGCCACGCTGGCCGGCTTGCGGCCGGCGGTGTGGTGGAAGGTTATCCTGGCCGGGGTATGGGCCTCGTAGTTCTCCTTGGGCGGGGCGGCTTTCCATTCGGCCCGGCGCACCAGTTGGAAGGGGAGTTCGCGCGGCAGGTAGATGGACTGCTCCCGGGGCGGGACGGTGCCGGTGACGTCGGCCCCGTCGCCCGTGCGGGACTTGTCCTCGCCCTGCGGGGAGGAGGTCATGGCTTCCACTTCGTAGATGATCAGCGTGTGGGCCGCTTTTACTCCCCGGTTTATGGCCTTGAGCCTCAGCGGGGAGCGGGTGGCCTCGGCCAGATCGAAGCGGGCCCAGAACCTGCCGTTGGGGAACAGCTTTACCTTGGCGGGGGAGAATTTGGCGGAGGTGTCGAAGAAGAGGAATTTATCCTCGACCAGGAGCTGGAGTTCCAGTCCCGCCTCGGGCATTTCGCCCTGCACCAGTACGGAAGCTATGGCGACGGGGGAGGCCTGCGAGAAGCCGGTGTCCATTACGACGGCGCCGATCTTTTCCGAGGCGGAAATTTCCGCCGAGAGGGGGTAAGGTTTCTTGAAGACGACGGGGTTGTCGCCGCCGGTGGTGGCGAAGGCGGCGGACGACAGGATCGACAGGATGAAAGCGGGGATGAGCGAAGCGGTGTTTTTCATCATATACTTATTATAGCAGGAGAGGGCGCCCGGGGCAGGGAAATAGGGCCCAGGCGGGACTGGGACTTTGGGCCTACCCGTGAACTGGCGTAAACCGTTTAAAATGCTACAATTAACCACCGACATGCGTATTTCCGTCTCGATAATAGGCCATAACGAAGCGCACAATCTGCCGCGCTGCCTGGCCAGCGTTAAATGGGCCGACGAGGTGGTGTATGTGGACTGCGCCAGCGCCGACGGCAGCGCCGAACTGGCCGCCTCGCTGGGCGCGCGCGTCTTTACCCGGCCCAATGACGCCAATCTTAATGTCAACAAGCAGTTCGGCCTGGAGCAGTGCTCCGGCGACTGGATCTTCTACCTGGACCCCGACGAGGAGGTCAGCGCCGGCCTGGCGGAGGGGCTGCGCGGCGAGCTGGAAAAGTCGCGCTATTCGGCCTATGTCCTGCCGCGGCGCAATTACTATTTCGGCCGCTGGCTCAAGCGCGGCGGCAAGTATCCCGACAGGCAGCTGCGGATCTTCCGGCGCGGCAAGGCGAGTTTTCCCTGCGTGGACGTGCATGAGCGGCTCAAGGTGGACGGCCCCGTAGGGGCGTTGCGCTGGCATATAGACCATCATCCCTACAACACCGCGGCCGAGCTGCTGCGCAAGCTGGATTTCTACACCGGGCGCGGAGCCGGGCGCTGCGCGGAGAAAGGGAAGCCCGTATCGCTGACGCGGGCCGGCCGTAAGTTCCTGGTCAATTACTTCGTCCTCCGGGGCTTCATGGACGGCCCCGAGGGTTTTGTGTCCGCGTCTTTCGACCTATTCAATGAATGCCTGACCTGGCTGAAGCACAGGGAAGGCGGCGGGGCTGGCGGCAGGTGATGACTTCTCTTTCCCGGTATATCCGTCCCGAAACTTTCATTTATCTCTACGCGCTGACCATCCCTTTTTCCGTTTCAGGGGCGGCGGTGGCCATGATGGCGCTGCTTCTTTTCGCTTTATGGCGGCTGGCCGTCACCCGCGACTTGGGGCTTATCCCGCGCGGTTTCTGGCTTTTCGTGGCCATGTTCGTGTGGCAGTCCATCGCTTCGGCGGCCAATGGCCTGTGGGGGCAGTTCGGCCGCAATCTGTGGGATAAGTCGCCGCTTTTTACCGTCGGCTCACTGAAACTGGAGCGCAAGGTGGTCGAGCGGGCGCTTAAGATCCTGTTCTGGGCCACCCTGGTCCTCATCGTCTATGCCCTGCTGCAGCGCTACGCCGGTTTCCCGGTCTTCTACCGGGAGATGTTCACGCCGGACGGCCGCTTCCGGGGCCTTTCCAGCCATCCGCTGCGTTTCGCCGGTTTCATATCGACGGTGGGGCTGGTCTCGCTGGCGGCCGCGCTGTTCTACTCGCGGCGGGCCTACGTTTTTTTCGCGGTCATCTCGGCCGGGGTGATAATGACCGGTTCGCGCAGTTATATGATCAGCTACTTCCTGGCCTGCTCCCTGCTGGCCTTCTGGAAGTCGCGCAAGGCTTTCGTGCGCTTTGTTTTCGCCGGCCTGGCCGGCCTGAGCCTGGTGCTGCTGCTGTACCGGCCGGCGCTGGAGCGGGTGACGGCGACTTTCTCCGCCGGCCACGACCAGATCCGTTACAATATCTGGAGCGTGGCCTGGCAGGCCTTCACCGAGAACCCCGTCTTCGGCCTGGGCGTGCGCCAGCTCCCGAAGTACATGGAGCCCTACAAGGCCTCCGGCTTTACGGATAACGCCTCTCACGCCCACAATATCTACCTCTCGGCCCTGGCCGAGGATGGTTTTATCGGCCTGGTGCTGATGCTGGCGGTGTTCGCCTATTTCCTGCGCAGGTATTTTAAGGCCGCGGCCGCGGCGGTCGACCCGCTGGCCCGGGCTATGGCTTTCGGCCTGTCGGCCGCTTTAGCCAATCTGCTGGTCGCGGGGGTATTCGAGGCGCACTTCTACACTTTCGGCGTCTGGTCGCTGATGACCTTCCTGATGGGGCTCTACGAGGGCGCGGAGAGAGGTCAGCGGGCTACTTGATCACCTGCAGAGTGAATTTCAGCGAGTGCTGCGGGTATAAGTACGCGAATCTTCGTTCGTATTTTTCCGGATACTTGTTTATTAAGTAGCGGACCGGCGACTTCCAGAAGGATTCGCCGGAGTAATTCCCTATCACGCAGCTTATCTTCCTGAACTTGCCGGTAAGACCATAGCGGTAGTCCTGGTAAAGGGGACTTTCCGGTGTGAAATAATTCATGGACCGCGAGGTGAAGCTGTGGACATGCGTCGGGTCGGTATGTGAATCATGGCTGCTGAAATGCGGTACGGTGATATAGACCGTCGCGCCGGGCCTGGAGACCCTGTAGATCTCCTCCATTACCGCTACGACGTCCTGCAGATGTTCCAGTACGTCTATCATCGAAATATCGTCGAATTCATTGTCCGGCAGCGGGTACGGAAAGACGTTGAGGTCGTGGTGGAGCTGCGCCGGGCTGAGCGGGTTTTTATCTATGCCCGTCGCGTTCGGCCGCAGCCTGAAGCCGCAGCCTATGTCCAGCAGTTTTTTTGTTCCCGCATCCATTAGGATTCTCCTTTTTTACCGTATCCGGTCCGCGCTCAGGGTCCGGGTGATCTTTCGATAGACCTGCCTCAGCGTGTATTTGTCCGGAACTTTCCGGCGGGAGGCGGCGGCGGCGCCGATGTCCCGCAGGAAAAGGGCCAGGCCCCTGGGATAGTAGAACTTCAGCGTCAGCGATTTTACTATAAGGTTCAGGAGCACGACCGGGATCCAGAGCAGCAGCGAGGGTAGGTCGAGGTGTATGTAGTGCAGGCGGAACTTGTTGCGCGCCGCGATGGCCCTTATGGCCCCGGGCTTGTTGTGCCGGCTTATGGTGCTGGAGGTCTTGTGCCTGCAGACGGCGGAATGTTCGTACCAGCAGGTCCAGCCGCCGCGCCAGGCCCGCAGCCCCAGGTCCAGGTCCTCGCCGTAAAAGGGGGCGAAAGCTTCGTCGAAGCCGCCCAGGCTTTTAAGTTTCTCCGTCTCTACTAATGCCTCGGCGCCGCTTAGGAACAGCGAGGGGGCGCGCGTGCCGGAGGAGGGCAGGTAGTTGGCGCTGCCGTCCACCTGCAGCCCGTTCCATTTTGGATATTTAGCCGAGTCCTGTGTCTTATCGTCGTTCATGCCGACTATGCGGCCCATCACGCCGAAGACTTCAGGGTCGGAAAAATAATCGAAAAGGGGTACGAAGAAATCTTTCTCCAGCCTGATGTCGGTGTTCATCAGGAAGGTCAGTTCTTTCGAAGCTCTGGCGATGCCGCGGTTGATGTTGGGGGAAAAGCCGGTGTTCACGGGGCTGGTGAGGAGGACTATCCCGGGGTAGTTCTCTTTTAGAAAGGCGACGGACCCGTCGGTGGAGGCGTCGTCGGAGATTATGACCTCGTGATCGGCGCCGCTGAAGGCCAGGGCTTCGAACAGACCGGGGAGATTGGCGGCCAGCAGGTCCGCACCGTTGTAATTGGGGATGACCACGGAGATGCCGGGATGCGTAGGTCCGGTGGAAGATCTCATCTAGTTCCCCGGTATCATCGCCAGCCCGCGCTCGTAGGCTTCCAGCGTCAGGGCCGCCATCCGGGGCGAGGACAGCTCCCGGCTTTTTTCAAGTCCGCCTTCTATAAGTTTCTTCCTGAGCTCTTCGTCCTCTATCAGCCGCAATTGCGCGGCGGCGAGGGCGCCCGGGTCGCGCGGCGGCGCCAGCAGGCCGTTATAGCCGTCGGTGACGGCGTCTATGACGCCGCCGGCGCTGGTGGCGGCTATGGCCGCCCTGGCGTTCATGGCCTCCAGCAGCGCGCCGCCCAGGCCTTCGCCGCTGGACGGCAGGACGAAGATATCCAGCGCGGCCAGCATCTCGTAGGGGCGGGGGTGGAAGCCCGTCATGTGGAAGTTGGCTTCGAGACCCAGGCTCCTGATCAGCCGGCGCACTTTACCCTCAAGCGGGCCTTCGCCGGCAAGCATGTAGTGGACTTCGGGCCGCCGGCGTATGACCTCGGCGGCGGAGCGCACCAGGTTCTCCGGGTCCTTGGGGGGGACCAGGTACATGAGCGAGCCCAGCCAGACGGTGTCGGCGGGCAGGCCGAACTTGATGCCCAGCTCGCGCTTGGCGCTGAGGCGGTACTGCTGGTACTCCTCGTCCTTCCAGGGCGTGTCCTCGGGGTCTATGGCGCTGTTGACGACGGTGATGCGCCGCTCGGGCACGCCGTACGAGACGAGAATTTCCTTCACCGCTCCGGAAATAGCTATTACCAGGTCGGCGGAGCCGTACTTGACGCGGGCCGAGAGCGGTCCGCTGGGGTCGGCGTCCAGCCGGCGGTGGGCGACGCGCAGGACGGGCAGGCCGGGGGCGGCCATCCAGGCGGCGCCGGCGGCGTGGGCGGTATGCGAATTCAGGACCACCCTGGCGCCGCGGCCGGTCTCTTCGCCTATCTTGGAGCGCAGGAGCAGGGCCGAGAGCGGGTCGAACTCGAAGAGATAGGGCAGGTGCCCGGTGCGCAGGCCGGCGCGGGCGGCGGCGGTCTCCATGGGGGAGCCTTTGCGGCAGAGGATGAGGTTGTCGGCGCCCAGGCGGCCGAGCTCCTTGGCCAGCATGAGGGTCTGGCGCTGCCCGCTGCGCATGGTGCGGCCGTCGTCGAGGTGTATTATGGTGAGAGGTCGGGTCATTGGCTACGTATATTCTACTAATTTGACCTCCTCACCGCGCGGGTTTGTCTTTTCCGGGCTTTTTTTATAGAATATCGGTGTTGCGGGCGTGTAGCTCAGTTGGGAGAGCGCCTCGATGGCATCGAGGAGGTCGCAGGTTCGATCCCTGTCACGTCCACCAAGATTTAAAACCCCCGAACAAGGGGGTTTTCTTTTTGGACGTGAATCGGACGAATTACACCTTAATCTGAATCAATAGCGGGGCCGGGGGTATTTTTGTAGAATTAACACCTGTTAAGACCGCTAATACCGCCACGGAGGCATGCGCCAAATGAAGATCCGCTCCTTTAACGTCATTCCCAACCTTCCCGGGAACCTCAAAGCCCTCGACGAACTTTCGACCAATATGTGGTTCACCTGGAACTGGGACGCCATCATGATGTTCGTGGATATGAGCGACGAACTCTGGCATCGCTCGCACCGCAATCCTAAATGGATACTGGGCACGATACCGCCCGAGCGGCTGGACCAGCTCTCCAGGGACCCCGATTTCATCACCCGCCTGGGCGACATCAAGAAGCGCTTCGAGGATTACATCACCTACAAGGACACCTGGTACAACAAGAACCGCGACGGGCGCGACGCCGATATGCAGGTGGCCTATTTCTCCATGGAGTACGGCATAGGCGAGGGCCTGCCGATCTATTCCGGCGGCCTGGGCATGCTTTCCGGCGACCATATGAAGTCCTCCTCCGACCTGGGTATGCCCGTGGTCGGCGTGGGCCTGCTTTACCGCAAGGGCTACGTGCAGCAGGTGCTCAACCGCGACAACTGGCAGGTGGAGCGCTACCCGGAGAACGACTGGTATAACATGCCGGTGCAGATAGTCAACGACGCCAACGGCAACCCGCTGCGCGTGGAGGTCCCGCTGGACGGCGAGACCATCAAGGTGGGCGTCTGGCGCGTGCCCGTCGGGCGCACCTCGCTGTTCCTGCTGGACACCAACCTGCCCGAGAACTCGCCCAAGGTGCGGACGATAACCGAGCAGCTTTACGGCGGCGACCGCGCCAACCGCATCAGCCAGGAGATAGTGCTGGGCATAGGCGGGGCACGCGCGCTGGAGGCGATGGGCCTTAAGCCCACGGTGTTCCACGTAAACGAGGGCCACTCGGCCTTCCTGCTGCTGGAGCGCATACGGCAGCTGATGGTCGCCCGCGGCCTGTCGTTCAAGGAGGCGCGCGAGGCGGTCTGGGCGTCGTCGGTCTTCACCACGCACACCCCGGTCATGGCCGGCAACGAATATTTCGACTTCGAACTGGTGCGCAAGTACCTGGAGCCCTACTCCAGGGAACTGGGCCTCACTTTCCCCGAGCTGCTGGAGCTGGGCAAGGAGGAGCCGTCGTCGCCGGGCTTCTGCATGACCATCCTGGCCATGAAGCTCTGCGCGCACCTCAACGCGGTGAGCCAGCTGCACGGCGAGGTCACGCGCGACATGTGGGGCAAGGTCTGGCCCGGCCTGCCCAAGTACGAGATACCGATCTGCGGCATCACCAACGGCGTGCACACCTGCTCCTGGATAAGCCACGAGCACCAGAACCTCTATAAGAAGAGCCTGATGCCGGCGGGGCAGAACGGCCTGCCGGACAACTGCGACTGGCGGAAGCTGGGCGAGATAGACGATAAGGACTTCTGGGAGACGCACCTGATACGCAAGCGCAAGCTGGTGGCGCTGGTGCGCGACCGCCTGCGCCGGCAGCATCAGCGGCTGGGCGCCGACCATACGGTGCTCGACGAGGTCAAGGGCGTGCTCAACCCCGAGTACCTGACGATAGGCTTCGCGCGGCGCTTCGCCACCTACAAGCGCGCGACGCTGTTCATGCGCAACCTGGAGCGGCTGGCCGAGATAGTCAACAACGAGAAGATGCCGGTGCAGTTCGTGGTGGCCGGCAAGGCGCACCAGGCCGACACGCACGGCAAGGAGTACATCAAGGCCGTGGCCAAGATGAGCCTGGACGCGCGGTTCAAGCACCGCATCATCTTCGTCGAGGACTACAATATGAACGTCGCCCGGTACATGGTGCAGGGCGTGGACGTCTGGCTCAATAACCCGATACGGCCGCTGGAGGCCTCGGGCACCAGCGGCATGAAGGCCGCCATAAACGGCGTGCTCAACCTCTCAGTGCTCGACGGCTGGTGGGCCGAGGGCTATTCCGCCGGCGTGGGCTGGGCCATCGGCGGCAAGGAGAACTATAACGACGAGGCCGAGCGCGATTACGTTGAGTCCGAGGCCATCTACAATCTCCTGCAGAAAGTGATAGCCCCGCTCTACTATTACCGCGGCCCCGACGGCGTGCCGCATAACTGGGTCAAGATGATGAAGGCCTCGGTGGCCAAGCTGGCCCCGGTCTACAATACCAACCGCATGCTGCGCGAGTACTACGAGAAGTTCTACGTGTCCGCGCACCGCAGCTCGGTCCGCTTCCGTGAGGGCGACGCGCTGCTGAACGTGGCAGGCTGGCGCAGGAAAGTGGAGCACAACTGGCCGCAGGTCCGCGTGGTGCTGGACCAGTTCAAGCCGGAGATGGAGATACATTCCGGCGCCGCCGTGCCGGTGAAGGCTATAGTCTGGCTGGGCGACCTGACGCCGGAGGAAGTGGCCGTGCAGCTGCACGTGGGCGTCGCCGACGGTGACACCGCTTTCCGCTGCGGTCAGACCTTCCCGATGCGGTTCGAATCGCGCATGGGCGAGGCCTGCGTCTTCACGGGCGATGTGAACTTCAGCCGCTCCGGACGCCACGACCTGGCCGCGCGCGTGATACCGGCCCACGCGGATATCCCGCACCCGTTCATGCCGCCGCTGATCAAGTGGAACGAGGAGTGACGAAATCCGGCGGTTTTTATATATAATGTGTCAGGCCCTTCGCGGGGCCGAAAACAAGGACGTATAGCGATAAAAGAGAGGTAAGTAACAAATGAAAGGTAAAGTGAAGTGGTTTAACGACAAGAAAGGTTTCGGTTTCATCATACCCGAGGACGGGTCCAAAGATCTGTTTGTCCATCACTCCTCCATCCAGGGCGACGGGTTCAAGACCCTGGCCGAGAACCAGGATGTGGAGTTCGAGACCGAGAACAGCGACAAGGGGCCCAAGGCCGTAAAGGTCAATAAGCTCTGAGCTTACTTCTCTAGACGTGAAAAAACCGGCCCCGCTTCTGGCGGGGCCGGTTCTTTTTTTGGGGGACGCCGCCGGGAGGCGGTCAGCGGTAGGTGATCTCCCTGACCATGACTACCGGGGCCTCGCCGGGGGCGGGCAGGCGCTTTCCCCTGAAGTTGACGAACTTGTTGCGGCTCTCTCTGACCCAGTTGCCGCGCTTGTCGGCCTTCACTTCGTATTCATACTCATAGTCGGGGTTCTGGGCGCCGCCGGTATAGCGCGCCTCCGCGGCCCTGTAGCCCTTCTGGTCGTAGGAGGTCTCGTTGCGCCAGCGTTCCTGTTCGCCGTCGTCGAAGGTAGTCTCGGTGACCTTGCGGAGCTTGCCCGTCTCGCGGTAGGCCTTCACGGTGCGTGAGACCATCTGGTCCCTGTCGTTGAATACGGAAGCGGTCCTGGTCTCCGCGGCCTTGTCGCGGGTGTGGACGGTCCTGGAGACCGGCAGGTCGTCGAAGTTGTAGACGGTCTCCCCGGTCAGGCTGCCGTCCTTGTCGTACTTGCGCTCGGCGCGCGAGTCGAAGGCGCCGGTCATGTCGAAGACCCACTCCTCGGCCGGGCGGTTTTTCTTGTCGGGGAAGGTGAATATCCGGCGGATCAGGCGGTCCGAGAGCGGCCGGGAGGGGGAGGTGCCGTCGTGCTCGAACCGGGCCGTGAACTTCTTTTTGGCGCTGTCCTTGCAGAAACGGGCCAGCGCGCTGCCGTCGGTCTCGGCGAAGGAGGTTTCGGGGGCGCGGCCGGTCTTTACGGCGGAGCAGAAGGCGGCGGCCTCGGGCGCGTCCAGCCAGGTGGTGACTTTCTTGAGCGAGAGCTGCTTGCCGGAATACTGGGCTTCCTCAACCAGCCGGCCGCGGCCGTCATAGATGTTGACGTAGGACATGGACGGCGGGCCGTCGGTCCAGTCCTTGTCCCGCTTGAGCTGGCGGGGATAGGTCACCCTGACCACGGCGGTCTCGCCGGAGATCTCCTCGAAGCCGCGGTTGGCTTCCTGCGCGGCCGCCGGGCAGACCAGCGCCAGGCTTATGAATATGAACGGTGTTTTCATTCTTTCTCCTATTCCGGGGACAGTATATCTATTTCTGTCTCCCGGGCGGAAATAGATATACTGTCCCCGATATATTATAATTCATATGGCAAAGAGTGGTAAGGAGGTTTTCAATGTCCGAGAAGAAAGAGACCGGCGCTCAGCCGATACAGCTGCAGGTGGAGATGGATGACACGACGGCGCAGGGGATATACGCCAACCTGGCCGGCGTGACGCACAGCGAGACGGAGTTCATATTCGATTTCCTCTTCCTGCAGCCCAACCAGCCCAAGGCCAAGCTGCGGGCCCGCATAGTTTCCAGCCCCGTCCACACCAAGCGGTTCCTGATGGCGCTGACCGAGAACATCAAACGCTACGAAGAGCGCTTCGGCCCGATCTCCGACAGGGCGGTGTCCACCACCCAGGGCCACAGCTGAGTCCGCCCCGCCTTAAATGAAAGAGCCCCGGGTTCGCGCCCGGGGCTCTTTCATTTGAGGGGGGAGGCCGTTACTGTCCTTTCATCAGGAACTGCCTGCCTTCCCGGGGCAGGTGGCAGGGCATCTGTACTCCCCTGGCGGTTATCGCGGCGTTGGCGTCGGCCAGCATCTGGTCGAGCTGCTCGTCGGTATAGTCGGAGTTGAGGTGGAAGAGCAGCAGTTCCTTGGCCTCGACCTTGGAGATGGCGAAGTCCACGGTTATGGAGAGGCTGGAGTGGCCCTCCTTCTTGTAGACCTCGTAGTCCTTGTCGTTGTAGTTGGCGTCGTGGATGAAAAGGTCGGCCCCCCTGGCGAAGGCGCCGAACTTCTCGTCGTAGTCCTGGAAAGCCGTCGCGTCGCCCCAGACCTCGCTGTCGGGCGCGAAGACGATCTTCCTGCCGTGGATCTCCAGCGAGTAGACCAGCGTGCTGGTGGGGTGGTTTGAGTACATCGTGCTCACCTTCACCCCGGGCAGCAGCTCGTAATTGTCCTCGAGCACCTCGTAGAGGTCCACTTTGGCCGTGGGGGGATGGGTGGTGAAGGCGAACGAACTGTAGAGCGCCGACTGGGCCATTTCCTTGAGGCTCCTCTCCGGGTCGTTGGCGCCCACGATGTGCACGGCGAACCGCTTGTCGTGTATGGGCGCGAAGTTGCCCAGGCCGAGTATATGGTCAAGGTGGAAGTGTGTGAGGAAGACCCAGATATCCTTGTAATACTTTTTCTTTGCGACTATCTCCCGGCCCAGCGGGATGATGCCGGTGCCGGCGTCGAAGATGAAGATGTGTTCCCTGGTCTCGACGGAGACGCAGGAGGTCTGGCGGCCGTACTTCGAGGCGGCGTTGGGCAGCGTCGTCGGCAGGCCGCGCGCGCCCCAGACGGTGACGCGGACCTGGCCGGGGTCGAGGTCGCTGGCCTGCTCGAAGGAGTCCGCCTCCTGCACTATCTCCAGCCCGGGCGGCTCGGCGGCCAGGGGGGCGGCTACCGCGCCGGTGGCTTCGAGTATGTCCTTGACGGTCTTGGAGAAGGTGTCGACGTCGTAGGGTTTCTGGAGGAAGAAGTCGGCGCCGAACTGGAAGGCGCGCTGCCTTTCCACCTCGTAAGACTTGCCCGAGACGACTATTATCTTTATAGCTTTCAGGGTGGGATCGGACTTCACGGCCTTGCAGATGTCCATGCCGCTGATGCCTGGCATCATGATGTCGGTCACGATGAGCCTGGGCCTGCGGTCCTTGATGGCGGGGATGGCTTCCATCGAGTCCTGGATCAACTCTACCTGCCAGCCCGCGTCGGTGAGCAGGTCGCGGGAGAGCTCGCCCACCATGGGGTCGTCATCGATGATGATTATATCCGGGTTAGCCATAGTAATAGAGGAAGCCTTAGTTATCGCGCCGTGGTGCCGTATTTTCTATAATACATTATAGATTATAAGCCCGGGCCGTTAAAAATTTGTTGCCGAAAGGTGTATAGAAGGTTTAAAAAGGTTCTAAAGATGAAGATAATCGCCGGTACAAGGAAGGGGAAGCAGCTCTTCTCGGTGCCCAAAACCAAGACAAGCGTAAAGCCGATCTCCTCGCGGATACGGCAGTCGGTCTTCGACATGATACGGCCGTGGCTCACCGGCTCGCTGTTCCTGGACCTCTACGCCGGGACCGGCGCCTCGGGGCTGGAGGCGCTCTCGCGCGGCGCGCAGAAGGCCGTCTTCGTGGAGATGGACCGGTTCTGCGTGAAGGTGATAGAGCGCAACGTGGCGCACCTGGGCTTCGCCGAGCAGGCCGTGGTGGTGCGCGGCAACGTGCTCTCGGGGCTGGAGTGGCTCAAGTATCACAGCCACGAGGGCTTCGACCTGGTCTTCATGGGGCCGCCCTACCGCGACGAGGAGGGGCTGCCGCTGCACTACACTTCCAAGACGCTCGAGCTGGCGGCGGCCGGCAATATACTGACGCCGGGGGGCTTTATAGTGGCGCAGCATCACAAGAAGGAGCCGGTGGCCGCGCCGCCCGGCTACGAGCTCTACCGGCAGGTGAAGTACGGCGACACGCTGGTGTCCTTCGTCCGCAAGGATAAAAATGCCTCCTGAGCAGCAGCCGGAGTTCAACTACAGCAAGCTGCGGGCTTACCTGGACTGTCCTTACCTTTACCGCTACACCTACGTGCAGGGGCGCTACGCGCCGCACAGCCCGTGGTCGTCGCTGGGCCAGACCGTGCACCGCGCGCTGGCGCGCTGGCACGCCAACGGGGGGGACCTCTCGGACCTGATCCTCTACTACGACGAGTTCTGGCAGGCCAAGGGCTACGCCACGCCCGGGCAGGTGCTGGAGTTCTACGAGAAGGGCCGCGACATCATGGAGCGCTGGTGGACCTTAGTGCAGGAGCGGCCGCAGAAGGCGCTCTATTTCGAGAAGGTCTTCGTCTTTGAATTCAACGGCTGGCGGCTGCGCGGCACGGTGGACCGGATAGACCGGCTGGCCGACGGCTCTCACGAGATCATAGACTATAAGCTGGGTTTCGACGAGCGGCCGCCCGGGCCGCTGGAAGAGGACCTGCAGCTGGCGCTCTACGCGATAGGCGCGCGCGAGGGGCTGGGGCTTAAGGTGAGCGCGGTGTCCAAGTTCTACCTGGCGCGTATGGAGAAGGTCACTGCGCCTTATGACGGCTCGCGCAACGCGGCCGTGCTGGCGCTGGTCAAAGAGACGGGGGAGAAGATCCTGGCCGGCGTCTATGACCGCAAAGGCAAGTGCCCCTCCTGCCCCATCCGCGACCTCTGTCCCGAGTCCGAAGCCCGGTCCGAAGCCCGGGACACAATACCTATTTCCCGCCCTTAAGACCCGCTTTCCCCCTCATTGGGTGAAATTGGGGACACAATACCTATTTCGCGCGTGAGCGAAATAGGTATTGTGTCCCCAATTAATTAGATACGAAGGTGCGGGCTTCCTGGCGGTAGATCTGGAGGAAGGCGACCACGCAGGCCACCAGTATCGGGCCCAGGAACAGGCCTATCGGGCCGTAGACGCGCATCCCGCCGAAGATCCCCAGGAACAGCAGGAAGAAGGGCAGTTTGGTCTCGCGGCCGATCAGCATCGGCCGCAGGAAATTGTCTATCAGCCCCACTATCAGGGCTCCCCAGAGCAGCACGAAGATGCCCCAGGCCGGGTCCTGGAATAAATACATGTAAAGCCCCATCGGCAGCCAGACCAGCGATGTGCCGCCGATGGGTATCAGGCCGGCCAGGAAGGTCAGGAGTCCGGCCAGGACCGGCGCGGGTGTGCCGGCTATGTAGAAGCCGATGGTCGCGACCACGCCCTGCACCATCGCCGTGAAGATGATGCCGCGCACGACGGCGATGATGGTGACGTAGAGCTGCGAGGCGAGCCGGTGCTTGTGATCGTAGTCCATCGGTATCACGTCTATGAGCCACTGCATGAACCGGGCGCCGTCGCGGAAAAAGAAGAACAGCGTGAAGATCATCACGAAGAGGTCCAGCAGGAAGACGACGATATTGCGCAGGATCTTGCCGCCGGAGCTCGCGATGCGCTCCTGGAGGTTCTCGAAGTTGCGCAGCACCGTGGTCTTGGTGTCGGCGTCTATGAAGCCGCGCACGCGTTCGGGCAGGCGCGACTCGATCTCCTCCACGGAAAGCGTCTCGACCCAGGTTTTCGTCTTGGGGTAGAGGTCCCGCGATTCCTTGAACAGCAGCCAGCCGAAGAGGAGCAGCGGGACGATGACGGTGAGCAGGACGGTCAGCGTGGATAGCGCGGCGGCCGCGGTCCTGTCGCCTACGATGTGGCGCCGTATCCAGGCGTGCATGGGGAAGAAGACCACTGTGAGCGTGGCCGAGACCAGCAGCGCGCCGATGAAAGGGTGGATCAGCTTGAGCAGCTGCCAGAGCAGGAAGAGGAGCAGGCCGAAGAAGAAGACGCCGAAGACCAGGCCCTTGTCCAGCCTGAAGAATTTTTTCTTTATGTCCTCGGTCTGCCCGGTCATCGGTCTAATTATAGCATTACGACGGGTCAGCCCCGGAAGGAGAAACAGATGAACGCGGCCAGCAGGACACGGTAGACGACGAAGGGCATGAGCGTGTTCTTTTTGAGGTAGCGCATCAGGAAGGAGATGGCCGCCCAGCCGGTCAGGAACGAGGCGAGGAAGCCCGCGATGGTGGCGGGGTCCATGACCCCGAAGCCCATCTTGAAGCCCTGCACCAGGCCCGCTCCGAGGATTATCGGGGTGGAGAGCAGGAACGAGACCCGCGCCGATTCCGCGCGGGAGAAGCCCAGCAGCAGCGCGGCGGTGATGGTGACGCCGGAGCGCGAGGCGCCGGGCATGATGGCCAGCGCCTGGAAGAGGCCGATGAGAATGGCGCTCTTAACGGTAAGGTCGCCCAGCCCCTTCCCTCCGACGGCGCGCCTGTCCGCGAAATACATTATCCCGGCGAACAGCGCCAGGTTGACGGCCATCCAGGTCTCGCCGCGGAAGACGTTCTCGGCCATGTCTTCCAGCAGTATGCCGGCCAGCCCCGCCGGCACGGTGGCCAGGACCAGCAGCCACAGGCCGCGGCCTTCCGGCGCCGAGGGCCGCGTGAAGCCGTCTTTCAGGAGGTTCAGCCAATCGCGCCAGAAGACGGAGAGCACCGCGCCCAGCGTGCCCATGTGCAGCATCACGTCGTAGGCCAGGCCCTTGTATTCCCAGCCGAGGAAGCGGGGGAAGAGGACCAGATGGGCGGAACTGGAGACCGGCAGGAATTCGGTCAGTCCCTGCACCGCGCCGAGTATGACAGCCTGTATGATGTCGTTCATTTGTTGTCCTTCTTTATCTTCTCGATCCGGGTCCCGGTGTAGTAATGTTCCAGGATCTCCCAGTATTTGAAACCTTTGGCCGCCATTCCTTCGGCGCCCCATTGGCACATGCCGACGCCGTGGCCGGCGCCTTTTCCTTCCATGATTATATGGTCCGTGCCCGAATAAAGCTCGAAGAGGTTGCCCGGCATGGCGGTCCAGCCCAGCGTCCTGCCGACGGCGTGGTAGAAGTCGGAGGTGGGGACCTCGACGACGCGGCCGCCGGCGCTCACGGCCAGTTTCAGCGGGCGGCCGGACTTGCCGTGGCCGCGCACGGAGACGCCGGAGATCTTCTCGCCGTCTTTCAGCCAGCGGTCCCGGCGCAGCGCGCGCTCCAGGTCGGCGAAAGTTATTTTTTTCTTCCACCTGAAGCCGGTCGAGGGTGAGCAGTAGGGGCGAGCGGCGGGACCGTCCTGCACGGACTTGAGGTAGGGCAGGTCCCCGTAGGGCCAGACGGCGGAGACGCCCTCGGTGAAACCGCCGCAGGCCGAATGGTAGAAAGCGGAGATCGGTTTCCCTTTATAGGTGATCATTTCGCCGGCGGTCTGCATGACGGCCCGGGCCGCGACGGGGTTGACCTCGGCGAAGCCGGCGTAGAACTGGCAGTGCGGGGTGTCGCAGATGTTGAACCCCTCGCGGACATGGCTTTGCACCTTGGTCAGGGCGTAGGTGCGCGCCGCCACCGCCTGGGCCTTGAAGGCTTCGGGGCGGCTCAGGTCTTTGGCCTCGTAGGAGACCACGCCCTGCAGGTAGATCTCTATGGGGACCATCGCCGTGACCCGGAGCCGTCCGCCTCGGGCGGTTATCGTTATGTCGCCCTTGTGAAGGCGCCGCGGCAGGCCCGGGCCGGACAGCCAGACTCCGCCGCCGTAGGCTGAGAGCTTCACGGTCTTGCGGCCGTCGAGCGCCTTGCGGTCCTTGCAGCGCACCAGGCCGCCGGCGGCGGTCAGCGTCACCTTGCCCTTGAGCAGAGCGCGCTCGGCCGTGACCTGGCCGGAGGCGTGGGGGGAGAGGGTCAGCCGCGTGACCGGGCGGCCGTGGTAAACGCCGACGGAGACCCTGTCCTGCGCGGCGGCGCAGGCGGGCAGGAGGGTTATGATCAGGAGCGTTTTGAGCAAATCGGTCCCCGGGCCCTTCGCTAGAGCTCTTCGCAGCCCCGGGAGTCCAGCACCGTGACTTTACCGTCCCCGGCGATGGCCAGCCGCAGGAAGCCGGCCGTGGAAAAGGAGAAGGCCTTGCCCAGGAAAGGGGCGGCCATCAGGCCGATGGACGGGTGATGACCGACGACGAGTATCGGACCCCGGGCGTCCTTGACCAGAGCCCTGGACAGTTCGGCGGGATTGGCGGCGGAGGCCAGGCCGGGCTCCGGGCTGATATCGGTGCCGGGGAATATGGCGGCGGCCTGCTGCGCCGTCTGCATGGCCCGCCTGAGCGGGCTGGTTATTATAGCGGAGGGGCGGAAGCCGCGGCCGGAGAGTTCTTCGGCCGCCTCGCGGGCCTCTTTGAGGCCGGTCTCGGAGAGGGGCCTTTCCCCGTCGGAATTGACTCCCGCCTCCCGGGCCGAGAGGGCGTTGGCGTGACGCATGAAGACTATTTCCATATATCCTGTCATTCCTCCCGCTTCGAGCCCCGTATGGCCTTGAGATATTTGCGTATGGTCTCCAGGTGCGACTTCTCCTGGTCGATGACGCCCTTGAGCATGATCTTGTGGGCCGGGTCTTCCAGCGAAGCCGAAAGGTCGTTGTAGAGGCGGATGCTCTCGGCCTCGCGCTCCTCGTGCACTTTCAGCGCGAGCGTAAGCGAGGAGCCCACCCCTATCTCGCGGTGCCGCGCCGATGATTCGCCGCCAGCGATGGCCGCCAGGACCTTAAGGTGGGAGGCTTCCTCGGTGCTGAACCTGCTGAAGGTCTCGCCTATGCGCCTGCCGTCCACTATCTTGCGGCTGAAAAGCTCCGCCTCCCTGGCGTAGAGGGAGACGTCGCCGCTTTCTTCGTTGATGAGCTGCTGGATGAGTCGTTTGGGGTCCATATGGATGTAACGGTACGATATTCTACAAGTTACGGGGCCGGCAGTGGTAGTGGGGAGGTAGTGGGTGCGGAGCTTCGCCGCCGGCCATTAGTTTTGCTAATATATTTTTATTCCCCGCTGGGACTTCCGCCTCATGACGCATGAAGAAAAGTGATAGCGTCCCGGCGGAGAGGGGGCCCCGGCCCTTTTATTTGTATATAATAGTTTCGCTCGGAACAAGCCGTAAAATACATCGCGAGGTACCTGAATGAACCAGCACATACTGAAGAAAGAGGAACTCGACGCCTTCATAAAGAAGCTTTCCAAACGGATGAAGGTGGTGGCGCCGGTGGCGAAGGGTCACGACAACTTCGCTTTCGCGGAAGTGTCTTCCGCCGAGGAGATCGCCCTGAAGTACATACCCACGATACTGCCTCCCAAGAAATATTTCATGCCCGTGCGGGAGAAGGTGCTGGAGTTCAGCGCCGACGCCAGGGGCTTTACGCAGAAGCCGGTGGTCGAATACGAGGAGACCGCGATCTTCGGCGTGCACACCTGCGACCTGGCCGGCATCTCCTGCCTTAACATGGTCTTCTCCGAGCGGCCCCGGGATTATAATTACCTGATCCGCAAGGACCATCTCTTCATCATCGGCCTCGAGTGCCTGACCTATTGCGACGGGCACGCTTCCTGCGCCCTGGTCAACGCCCACAACCCCAACGGCGGTTACGACCTGTTCTTCACCGACCTGGGCGACAGGTGGATTATCCACGTCAATACCCAGAAGGGCGAGGCCCTGGTAGAAGGTCTGCCCAGGGCTTCCACCGCCGACCTGGCCGCGCTGGACAAGGCCCGCGCCGCCAAGCGCGAGGTGTTCAGGAACGAGATAGGGGTGGAAGCCAAAAAACTGCCGGAGATCTTCTCCAAGGCCATGAAGAGCAAGGTCTGGCACGGCGTGGGCGGGCGGTGCGTCAGCTGCGGCAACTGCACCAATGTCTGCCCCACCTGCTACTGCTTCGACATGACCGACTCGGTCGGCCTGGATCTCAGGACCGGCGAGCGGACCCGCACCTGGGACTCCTGCCAGTTCGAGACCTTCGCGAAAGTGGCCGGCAACGAGAACTTCCGCGAAGAGCGCTCCGAACGCCAGCGCCACCGCTATTTCCGCAAGTTCAGCTTCCCGCTGGACAAGTTCAACCGTTTCTTCTGCACCGGCTGCGGCCGCTGCACCAGGACCTGCATGTCCAAAATAAACCTCAAGGACACCCTGAAAGAACTCGCCGCGGAGCACAATTAAAGGAGCGACAATGACCACGCAACTCGTCAGAGAAGAGATAAGGAATTCAAACTGGAAGCTGCGCACCGGCCGCATCATCGCGGCGCGGCAGATGACCCCGGCCGAGAAATGGTTCGACATCGCCCTCGACGACGGCGAGCTGGACCACGAGCCCGGCCAGTTCGTGCAGGTGGAGCTCTTCGGCGTCGGCGAGGCCCCGATCTCGGTCTGCTCCAGCCCGACCAGGAAGGGCTCTTTCGAACTGACCGTGCGGGCGGCCGGCCGCCTCACCAGGCATATGCACGCGCTGGGCAAGGGCGACGTGATCGGCATCCGCGGCCCTTTCGGCAGGCCTTTCCCGGTGAAGAAGATGAGCGGCAACGACCTGCTCTTCGTCGCCGGCGGACTGGGCATAGCCCCGCTGCGCTCGCTGATCAACTACGTCATGGACAACCGCAGAGAGTTCGGCAAGGTCGATATTCTGCTCGGCTGCCGCACGCCCAAGGACATGCTGTTCGGCGACGAGGTGGCCAGGTGGCAGAAGCGCCTGGACGTCGGGTTCAACTGCACCGTGGACCGCACCGACCCGGACTGGAAGGGGAACGTGGGCCTTATCACCACGCTGATCCCCGGCGTGACCATCAACCCGGAAAGGACCTTCTCGGTTGTGGTCGGGCCGCCGATCATGTACAAGTTCGTCATCGCCGAGCTGCTCAAGAAGGGCGTGCCGGAGAAGCAGATAGTGCTCTCGCTCGAGCGCCACATGAAGTGCGGCATGGGCAAGTGCGGCCACTGCCAGATCGACCATCCCAGGAATTACTACTGCTGCAAGGACGGCCCCACCTTCACCTACGACGAGGTGAAGGATTCGCCGAAACTTTAAGGGACAAGGGAGAACTACGATGAAAACAGCGAAAAAACCCGTTAAGACCCCGGCGAAAGCCGTCAAGGCCCCCGCCAAGCCGAAAGTGGCTTTCTTCGACTTCGCCTGCTGCGAGGGCTGCCAGCTGCAGATCACCAACCTGGGCGAGACCCTGCTGGATATACTCGGCGCGGTGGATGTTGTCGAGTTCCGCGAGGCCATCAGCGAGAAATGGGACAAGGACTACGACGTGGTCTTCATAGAGGGCTCGATCGGCGACCATCACGCCGAGGAACGCCTCAAGAAGATCCGCGCCCGCGCCAGGGTGCTCATCGCCTACGGCTCCTGCGCCACCATCGGCGGCGTCAACGGCATGAAGAACTCATTTCCGCTCGACGAGATCCGGGCCAGCGTCTACGGCAAGGACTACAAGCTCTTCGACAGCACGCCGACCAAGGCCGTGCACCAGGTGGTCAAGGTGGACTACTTTATCAACGGCTGCCCGGTCTACGCGCCGGAGATTCTGGAAGTGATCAAGCACGCGCTGCGCGGCCTGCCCTACACCGTGCCGGACAACCCGGTCTGCGCCGAGTGCAAGCTCAACGAGAACGTCTGCATGTACGAGCGCGGCCTGGCCTGCCTGGGTCCCTGGACCAGGGCCGGCTGCAACAGCTGGTGCGTCAACAACGGCAATATCTGCTACGGCTGCCGCGGTTCGGTGTCCAACCCCTCCAAGGCGGCGCAGGACGTCATAAGCAAATACAACCTTAAGCCCGAACTTATCACGGGCAAGTTCGACATGTACAACAAGTGCAAAGAGAACGACGAGAAGCCCGGCAGGGGCAAATGAGGCGCAACATGGCAAAAACGACCGCAAAAACAACCGGCAGGAACATAGATATAAAGGTAGATTACGTCACCCGCGTCGAGGGCCACGGCAACATAGTGGCCAACGTGAAGAACGGCAAGATAGAGAAGTGCGAGTTCCACGTCGTCGAGACGCCGCGCCTCTTCGAGGGCATGCTGCGCGGCCGCTCGATCTTCGAGGCCCAGCACATCACCAGCCGCATCTGCGGCATCTGCTCCTGCGGCCACTCGCTGGCCTCGATAGCGGCGGCCGAGGACGCGCTGGGCGTGACGCCGACCGGGCAGACGATAAAGCTGCGCAAGCTGATGCTGGACTACGAGTTCCTCGACAGCCACGTGCTGCACGCCTTCCTGCTGGTGGCGCCCGACGCGCTGGGCGTGCCCTCCTTCGTGCCGCTGGTCAAGACGCACAACCAGACCGTGCGCCAGATCCTGCGGCTCAAGAAGGCCGTCAACGACTGCTGCGACATCCTGCTCGGGCGCCATATCCACCCGATCACGGCCATCGTGGGCGGCTGGACCAAGCTGCCGCGCTCCAGGGACCTGGACGCGCAGATAAAGATCATGGAGGGCATGACCGCCGACCTGCTGCCGCTGCTCAAGCTGGCCAAGACGCTAAAGCTGCCCGACTTCACCCGCGAGACCGAGTACGTGGCGCTGGTCAGCGACGACGGCGAGTACCCGCTGCTCAGCGGCGATATCGGCAGCTCCGACGGCAAGCGCGTCAGCCGCAAGGAGTACCGTAAGTCGACCAACGAGTTCATCGATCCCCGCTCGTCCGCCAAGTTCACCAGGTGGAACCGCGACAGCCTACTGGTGGGCGCGCTGGCCCGGTTCAACCTGAACTACGACAAGCTGCACCCCAGGGCCAAGGCCTACGCCAAAGAGATCGGCCTCAAGCCCGTCTGCCATAACCCGTTCATGAACACCATGGCGCAGGTGGTGGAGACCATCCACTGCTACTACCACGCGCTGGAGATCCTCAAGGACTTAAGGAGGAACGGCCTGGATTATTCCCAGGAGATCACCGTCGGCGTCAACGAGAAGGGCGCCGTGCCGGTGCGCGCGGGCGACGGCGTGGGCTCGGTGGAGGTGCCGCGCGGCATTCTGCACCACAACTACGTCACCGACGAGAAGGGCATGATAAAGAAAGCCAACTGCATCATCCCGACCAACCAGAACGTGAACAACATAGAGTACGACTTCTCCAAGTTCCTGCCGGAGATCCTGCACATGAAGCAGGACGACATACGGCTTAGGCTGGAGATGCTGGTGCGGGCCTACGATCCCTGCATCTCGTGCTCCGCTCACTACCTCGATGTCACCTTCGTGGAGTGACGAAGTCGCATCGGCGCTGGCCCCCGCCCCCGGGGGCCGGACGCTGCTGCTGACGCTCGGCAGCGGGCTGAGGGCCGACGACGGCGTCGGCCCTTACCTTTCCTCCCTTGTGAAGTTCACCCGGGGGGACCTGCGGCTCATCGACGCCGGCACCACCCCCGAGAACGTGGCCCAGACGGCCATAGACTGGAAGCCCGCCAAGATAATACTGGTGGACGCGGCCCATTTCGGTGGGTACGCCGGCGAGCTGCGGGTGATAGCGCTCGAGGACATCAATAAGCATACTTTCATCTCCACCCATAATTTCCCGCTGTCGGTGACTTTTTCCGTGGTGAAAGAGGACACCGGGGCGGAGCTGGCCGTCGTAGGCGTGCAGGCCGTTTCGCTGGACCACGCCGAGGGGCTCTCGCCCGAGGTCAAGGCTTCGGCCGAAGAACTGGCCGCTTACTTCAATTCCCTGTGAATTTTCCTTTCATATCCCCGCGCATATTTATTAATATTGCGTATTCCATGCTATACCGGAGGCCTTTAAGATGACAGCCAGGACCGGCCAGGTCGGCATATGGGCGGCGCTCCTGCCCGTGCTGGCCGTGGTCGCCATGCTTTCTTTCAATGTCTGGGTCTACGGCGACAACGCCATCGGCGGCTCCAACCAGTTCATATTGCTGCTGGGCGGGGCCGCGGCCGCGCTGGTGGGCTTCCGTCACGGGATAACGTATTCCTGCATGCTCGACCATGTCTCGTCCAACCTCAAGACCACGACGGGGGCGATACTCATACTGCTGATGGTGGGCGCGCTGTCGGGGGCGTGGCTGATAAGCGGCATCATCCCGGCGATGATCTACTACGGCCTCAAGCTGCTCAGCCCCGATATCTTCCTGCCCGCCACGCTGCTGATCTGCTCGGTGGTGTCGCTGGCTACCGGCAGCAGCTGGTCCACCTCGGCCACCGTCGGCATCGCGCTCATCGGCATAGGCAAGGCGGTGGGAGTGCCCGAGGCCATGACGGCGGGCGCGGTGATCTCCGGCGCTTATTTCGGCGACAAGATTTCCCCGCTTTCCGACACGACGAACCTGGCCCCGGCCATGGCGGGGACCGACCTGTTCACGCATGTGCGGTACATGACCTACACGACTATCCCTACCTACGCCATAACCCTGCTGCTATTCATATTCCTGGGCTTCACGGTGGAGACCTCCGGCGCCGCTTCGGCCGGGGCGACGCTGTCGGCCATCGAGTCGGTGTTCAATGTGACGCCCTGGCTATTCGTGGTGCCGGCGCTGGTCATCTTCATGATAGTGCGCAGGACGCAGCCGCTCGTCGCTCTGCTGGCCGGCGCGTTGCTGGGCGCGGCCTTCGCGCTGGTCTTCCAGCCGCAGGTCATAGCCGGGCTGACCGGAGTGGCGAACCTGGACTTCGTGTCGGCTTACAAGGGACTGATGAACGCGCTGACGGTGAAGACCGCGATTGCCACGCCCGACGCCGCCCTGAACGATCTTTTTTCCGCCAAGGGGATGGAGGGGATGCTGGGCACGGTCTGGCTGATAATCTGCGCGATGGTGTTCGGCGGCGTGATGGAGGCCATCGGCGCCCTGCACAGGATAAGCGCGACGCTGCTGAAGGCCGCCGATTCCGTCTTCGGACTGTTCGCCAGCACGGTGGCCAGCTGCCTGGCGGTCAACCTGACGGCCTCGGACCAGTACCTGGCGCTGGTGGTGCCGGGCAAGATGTTCGCCGAGCCTTTCCGCGAAAAGGGGCTGGCGCCCGAGAACCTCAGCCGCACGCTTGAGGATTCGGGCACCGTGACCTCCGCGCTGGTGCCGTGGAACACCTGCGGGGCTTATCATGCCGGGGTCCTGGGGGTCGGGACGCTGGCCTACCTGCCCTACGCCTTCTTTAATATCATAAGCCCTTTCATGACTTTGACGTTCGCGGCGCTGCGCATCAAGATCCGCCCCCTCAAAAAAGCCCCGGAGGCCTGTTAAAAGGGGACACAGAAAAGCGGGACACAATACCTATTCTTGAAGGGAATAGGTATTGTGTCCCCAATTAAAGGAGAAGATATGTTCGATAAGATGAAGGAATTGATGGAGATGAAGCGGAAGATGGAGGAGCTCAAGAGGGAGCTGGATTCGCTGGAACTGGTGACCGAGGACTCGCTGGTGAAGATAACCATCACGGCCGCCCAGGAGGTCAAAAAAGTGGAGCTCAAGAGCGAGCCGGCCTCCATGGACAAGGCCAAGCTGGAGGAGGCCATCGCCGATACCGTCAACCGCGCGGTCAAGCAGTCGCAGAAGACCGCGGCCGAGCGCATGCATAAGCTCGGCGGGCTGGGCGCCCTGGGCGGCCAGGCTTAAACCCCGATCCTCCGCCCGGCAAAAAGAACCCCCGGCTTTACGGCCGGGGGTTCTCTTTTGGTGCGCGCGGCATGCGCGCACACTTGGGGGTGAAAGTCCCCTACGGGGGTTGATAGAACCTACCGTTAGCCAAAGGCAAGGGTGTCCGCCGTG
>WOVA01000013.1 GCA_009773155.1 Elusimicrobiota bacterium | reverse complement strand
ACCGCCCCCGGCGCGCATTATGCGCTGAGGCCTCTGCTGAAAGCGGGAGTAATCTTAACAGAAGGTGCGCACAAGAACACAAAGTATTTGCTTAAGTAGTGCGCCAATACGACAATATTGGAAGGGAAAATTGACCTTCCCCCTGTAATTCAGGCCGTCTGAATAGGTGAAATGTCCGGGTTAGCATATGCTGAGTGGGGGAGTAATCAGTAGGCATCACATCCCGGCTTTTCCGGCGAACCGATCACAAATCCGATCACTGTTTCTAACCGATCACTTTTGCAAGTGCTCACTAGAGATCCCCGTTTCAAAACACTAATTTCCCCGACGAGGATTTGCTTTCTCCCGCTTTGTTGTGCTATACTAATCCTGCGGGGTAGAGCAGCCTGGTAGCTCGCAAGGCCCATAACCTTGAGGTCGTTGGTTCAAATCCAACCCCCGCAACCAGTTTTAGCGATTTCGAACCTGAGACGAGAAATGTCAGGACCGGCCCCAGGCTAACGCTTGGGGCTTTGTGTTTTATGGCGGGAGCAGCCCGCCTTTTTGTATTATAGGCAGCACTATGAATGCTGACCTTTCCGCAAAGTGCGCTCCGGCCGAAGAGCGCGGTTCCTGGGGTTCCAGCGTCGGTTTCATCCTCGCGGCCGCGGGTTCGGCGGTGGGCCTTGGCAATATCTGGGGCTTCCCGATGCAGGTGGGCAAGGGCGGCGGCGCCATCTTCGTCCTGCTCTACCTGGTCTGCGTGTTCGTGATCTGCTTCCCGATATTGATAGCCGAACTGGCCATAGGACGGGCCGCGGCGCGCGGCCCGATAGCCGCTTTTCAGACGCTAAGGCCCCGCACTCCCTGGTGGGTCGTAGGGGCGCTGGGAGTGTTGGCCGGCGTCGGCATACTCTCCTTCTACGCGGTGATAGCCGGCTGGACGCTGGCCTATGTCTGGTATGCCGCTACCGGCGCGGCGGGCTCCGATCCGGGCGGGTTCTTCGGCGCTTTCGTAAAGGACGGTTCCAAGAACGTCTGGCTCTCCTTCGCCGTCCTGGTCATAACGGCGGGAATAATCATAGGCGGCGTGCGGCAGGGCATCGAAAAGGCCTCCAAGATAATGATGCCGGCCCTTTTTATCCTCCTGGTGCTGCTGGGGCTCCGCGCTCTTACCCTGCCCGGCGCGGCCCAGGGCCTCGCCTATTATGTCAAGCCCGATTTCAGCGGGATCACCAATATAGCGGTCATAAACGCGGCGCTGGGACAGGCTTTCTTCTCGCTCAGCCTGGGGATGGGCGCGATGCTGACCTACGGCAGTTACCTGTCCAAGAAGACCGCAGTGGTAAAGTCCGCGGCCTGGGTGGCCGGGCTGGACACGCTGGTGGCGCTGCTGGCGGGATTCATTATCTTCCCGGCGGGCTTTTCGCTGGCCGGCTTCAATCCCGCCGAGGGCGGACCGGGACTCATCTTCGCCGTGCTGCCCGGGCTTTTCTCCTCCATGCCCGGCGGCGCGCTGTTCGGCGCGGCCTTCTTCGTCCTGCTTACGCTGGCGGCGCTTACGAGCGCGATCTCGCTGCTGGAAGTGCCCGTCGCCGCCCTCGTCGACCGGGGCTGGTGCCGCCGCAAGTCGGTCATCCTGCTGACCCTTTTCGTCACCGTCCTCGCCGTGCCTTCGGCTCTCTCGCAGGGGGCGTCTCCCGCGCTGTCAAAACTGCCGGTATTCGGCATGGATTTTCTGACGCTGATGGCCACGGTCTGGAACAACTGGGCGCTGCCCATCGGCGGGCTGCTTATCGCCATCTTCGCCGGCTGGGTCTGGGGCGCGGACAATGTCATAGCCGAACTCGAGGCGGAGGGGAATCCCTTCCCGTTCGCGCGCGCCTGGTCCTTCCTCATAAAGTACGTCTGCCCCCTGGCCATACTCTTCATCATCGTAATGACCGCGCGCGGGATGTTCGGGGGCTGACCCGCCGCAAGGAGCAAGATGGAAAACCTTACGTCGACGATAACCGCCATAGACGCCTGGGTCTGGCAGCCCTGGCTGATGCCGCTTGTATTGCTGATAGTCGGGGGCTGGCTCACGCTGCGCACCGGCTTCATACAGTTCAGGGGCTTCCCCCGGGCGGTGAAGATGTCGCTGGGCAGCGCTTTCAAGAAGGAAGGAAAGGGCGGGACCATCACTTCCTTCCAGGCGCTGTCCACCGCCCTGGCCGCGACGGTCGGCAACGGCAATATCGGCGGCGTGGCCACTGCCATACTGATAGGCGGGCCAGGCGCCATCTTCTGGATGTGGATGTGCGCCACGGCCGGCATGGCCACCAAGTTCGCCGAGGCGACGCTGGGCGTGCACTTCCGCGTGCGCCGCGAATCCGGCGAGCTGGCCAGCGGCCCTATGTATTACATCGAGCGCGGTATCCCGAATAAGAAGGCCGGCAAGGCGCTGGCCTGGGCTTTCGCTTTCTTCGGCATGTGCGCGGCCATGCTGGGCACCGGCAATATGGCGCAGTCCAGCACCGTGGCCCGCACCTTCGTCTCGGCGGCGGACCTCATCTTCAAGGTGCAGGTGCCAATGTGGGTGCCCGGCGTCCTGATAACCATAGTCGTGGGCCTGGTGCTGCTGGGCGGCATCAAGCGCATCGCGCACACCGCCGAAAAGATAGTGCCGCTCATGATAGTGATATACCTGGCGGCCACGGGGGCGTACCTGCTTATAAATTTCGCGGCCATCCCGCATGTCTTCGCCCTTATAATCAGCGACGCCTTCACGGCTTCCGCCGCGGTGGGCGGTTTCGCCGGCGCTTCGGTGGCCAAGGCTATACAGATAGGCGTCAGCCGGGGGGTTCTCTCCAACGAGGCGGGCCTGGGCAGTTCGCCGATAGCCCACGGCATAGCGGACGTGCATCATCCCGTAGAACAGGGCCTGGTGGGCGTTTTCGAGGTGTTTATCGACACCATAATAATCTGCTCGATGACGGCCTTCGTGATACTCGGCTCCGGCATGTGGACCGACCCGCAGTTCCAGGGAGCCAGCGGGGACCTGACCGCCGCGGCCCTCAGTTCCTCGATACCTTTCGCTTCGGCGGTTGTCGCCCTTTCCAGCTTCCTGTTCGGCTTCTCGACCCTGATCGGCTGGTGCTATTACGGCGAGAAATGCTTCGAGTACGTGTTCGGCTCCGCCTGGATAAAAGGCTACCGGGTGGCATTTACCGCCCTGATCATGGTGGGGTCCCTGGTCTCGGTCCCGCTGGTCTGGGCGCTGGGTACGCTGCTAAACGGCTTCATGGCGCTGCCCAACCTGATAGCCCTGGCCTTCCTGTCCGGCACCGTGGCTAAGCTGGCCCGCGACTATTTCTCCGGGCGGAAAGAATACCTGGTGAAGGTGAGATAGGGATGTCCAGGGCACCAATTCTCTTTCTCGCCTGCCTTGTTTTGGCCGGCCCCGCCTGGGCACAAAAAGGCGGGATAAAACTGCCGCCGCCCGCCGTTTCCGGGAAGACCAGCGCGGAGGAAGTCATACATAAGCGCCGGTCGGTCAGGGAGTTTTCCGACGCTCCTCTGACCCTGGCCGAAGCTGGCCAGCTGCTCTGGGCGGCCCAGGGGGTCACCGAGAAGACCCGGGGCTTCCGCTCCGCGCCTTCCGCCGGCGCCATATACCCGCTCAGGACTTACCTGGCCGCCGAGAGAGTCAGCGGTCTGCCCCGCGGCATATACCTTTATTCCCCTTCAAAACATTCGCTGATCCTTGTGAAGGCGGAGGGCGGGGCCCCGCTCCTGGAAGGCGTAGCGTCGCAGGGTTTCGTCGCCGCGGCGCCCCTCTCGGTCATACTCGCGGCCGACCACACGGCTATAAAGAAGCGCTATAAGGAGCGGGCGGAGCGCTATACCAACATGGAGGCCGGTCACGCAGCGCAGAACTTCCACCTGCAGGCGGAAGCGCTGGGTCTGGGGAGCGTGGCCGTAGGCTCTTTCTCCGACGCGGCGCTGCACAGGGCCGCCGCCATGACCGCCGGGGAAGTCCCGCTCTACATACTGCCCGCCGGGCGTAAACCCCGGTGATTTTTGATAGAATATCGCCGACAGGCTTATCTTCAAGGAGGAGACAGATGAAAAAATTCATACTGGCCGCCGCGGCCCTGGCCGTGCTGGCCCCGGCCTACGCGCAGGAGTTAAATACCGAGGACGAGAAGACGCTTTATTATCTCGGCCGCATGGTCAGCCGCAATCTCAAGCAGTTCAACCTGACCCCCGGGGAGGGGAAGCTGGTGGTGCTGGGCTTCTCCGAATCTCTGGACGGCAAGGATTCCCGCGTGGACGAGTCCTACGGCCAGAAGATAGGCGAGTTTATTTCTAAGAAGCAGGAGGCGCTGGCCGCCGAGGAAAAAGCCAAGGCCAAGCCGTTCCTGGACAAGGCCGCCAAAGAGAGAGGAGCTAAACGCGCCAAGTCGGGCCTCATCTATAAAGAGACCAAGCGGGGCAAGGGCGCCTCGCCCAAGGCCGACGATATGGTGAAGGTCCACTACCACGGCACCTTCACCGACGGCAAGGTCTTCGATTCTTCCGTCGAGCGCAAGCAGCCGGCCGAGTTCCCGCTGGGCGCGGTCATTCCCTGCTGGACCGAGGGCGTGCAGATGATGAAGATAGGCGGCAAGGCCACGCTGACCTGCCCCTCCGACATAGCCTACGGCGACGAGGGCAGGCCTCCCTTCATACCCGGCGGCGCCACGCTGATATTTGATGTCGAACTGCTCGAGATCGTGAAGCCGGAGAAGCCCGAGGCGGCCCCCGCCCCCGCGCCCGAAAAGGAAGCGCCGAAGACGGAACAGAAGTAAATCCGGCCCCGAATAAAAAAAATCGCCCGGCGCCGGGCCGCCGGTCAGGGAGCCCCGGTCGCGGGCGGCTTCGGCGGGTACATTACCGAGGCGGCGACCGAGATCGAGAGTATCGAGAAGATTATCAGCAGCGACGCGACGGTCGGTATCTTGACGAAGCCGCTGACCAGCATCTTTATTCCCACGTAACAAAGCAGTATCGACAGGCCGTAATGCAGCCTGTGGAAAAGTTTCATTATGCCGGCCAGGGCGAAGTAAAGCGCCCGCAGCCCCAGTATCGCGAAGATGTTGGAAGTGTAGACGATGAACGGGTCGCGCGTTATCGCTATTACGGCCGGGATGGAGTCCACCGCGAAGACCAGGTCGGTGGCCTCTATCATCAGCAGCACCAGGAACAGCCGGGTGGCCTTGGTCCCCTTTTCGGTCTTTATGAAGAACCGCCCCTCCGCCGGCTCGCCGGTGAACGGGAGGTGGCGCACGGCGAACTGCACCAGCGGGTTCTGCTCGGGGTGCACATCATCGCCGGAGTGGCTCCACATCCTGAACCCCGTGTAGACCAGGAAAGCGCCGAAGACATAGATTATCCAGTGGAACATGGAGATCAGCGCTATGCCGGCGAAGATGAAGAAAGCCCGCATGACGAGCGCGCCCAGTATGCCCCAGAAAAGTATGCGGTGCTGGTACTGGGGGGCGACGCCGAAGCGGGCGAAGATAATTATGAAGACGAAGAGGTTGTCTACGCTGAGCGACTTTTCCAGGATATAGCCGGTCAGGAACTCCATGGCGGGCTGCGGGCCGCGGGAGAAATATAGCCAGACATTGAACGCGAGCGCCAGCGCTATCCAGACGGCGCTCCAGATAAGAGCTTCCTTCAGTTTTACCTCGTGGGCGGCGCGGTGGAAGACCTTGAGATCCAGCAGCAGCATCGCAACCACAAAAACGTTGAAGATAATCCAGGGGAGCATTGTTTCCACAATTCCGGATATTTAACCATTTTTCTGGCCGGGGTTGAATCTCACCGGAGTTATTCAATAGAATAGACGAACCGCAGTTTTAGGAGGATAAACAAAACATGGAGAAAACCCTGGATATAGTGCTGCTCCTGGCGCTTCCCGCCTCGGGCAAGTCGGAAGTGCGCCGCTATCTGGCCAATGTGCCGGAGGAGTCCCTGCGCCGCGACTTCCACATCGGCGAGACCCTGCAGATAGACGACTTTCCGTACGTGCACCTGATGCGCCGCGTCGACGACGAGCTGGCCGCGCTGGGCAGGGACCGCGTCTTCTTCAAGTCCGGCGATAAGCCGTTCAAGGACCCCAGGGACTGGGGCACCCTCATACATCTCATCAACGAGGATTACGCCGACCTTATGGCCAAAAAGGTCGCCAACCCCGCCTCCGCCGGGCTCTTCATCATGGAACGGATAGAAAAGGCCGCCGAACTCGCCGATATAGACTACCGCCTGGACGGGCTGGACAAGGATTCCAAGGACGCGGTGGCCGGCAAGATAGAGGCCGAGTCCCGCAAGCTGATCGAAGAGAAGCACGCCTCCTACCCGGAGTCCTTCGAAGGCAAGACTATAGTGATGGAGGCCGCGCGCGGCGGAGCGCACGGCTCGACGCTGCCGCTGCAGTCGCCGTTCGGCTACAAGTACTCGCTGGCGCAGCTCTCGCCCGAGATCCTCAAACGCGCCGTCGTACTCTATGTCTGGGTCACCCCCGAGGAGAGCCGCCGCAAGAACGCCGCCCGCACCGATCCCAACGACCCGGGCTCGATACTCCATCACGGCGTGCCGATGGACGTCATGCTGGGCGACTACGGCTGCGACGACATGGACTGGCTGGAGCAGAACTCGGACAAGCCGGGCACCATCGCCATCGAGGCGCACGGCGGCGTGTTCCACCTGCCGATAGGCCGCTTCGACAACCGCGTGGACAAGACCAGCTTCCTCCGCGAGGAGAAAGCGAAGTGGTCCAAGGAAGACGTATCCGGCGTGCACGAGGGCATACGCTCCGCGCTGGACAAGGTCTTCAAGATGCAGGGCTGAGGCCTTAAAAGCGCCGAAGGCCGTCGCCACCGGAGCGGGGACACCATGCGGCATGGTGTCCCCCGCTGATGCGGGGGGGCGGCCTTTTTTATTGCCGGGGCCTCCGGAGTTTTGATTTTAGCCATCAATTACTATATAATTGATACCCGTATGCCGAGGTAGCTCAATCGGTAGAGCATTCGCTTCGTAAGCGAAGGGTTGTGGGTTCAAGTCCCATCCTCGGCTGAACAGATTTTAAGCTTTAACCGGCCTTAATGGCAAAAAACACGCCTACTAATTACGAAGAGTACTCCGACCTTAAGTTCGCTCCGGGCGTTCCTCAGGCCCGCAAGGCCATCTGGATCTGGCTGCCCCTCCTCTACCTCCTCATCTCCGACTCTTTCTACCTGCGCACCTACGATTCCGCCCAGGTCAAGATAACCCTTCTGCAGATGGGAGGATTCTCGCTGCTGGGTATGTGGCTGGGTCTGCTTGTCCTCGAGGGTCGCAAGGCCTTCAGCCGGTCGGACTTTGTCTTCCTGGCCCCGTTCTTCGCGTATCTGGCCTATATGCTGGTCGGCTTTCTCCGCCTCCCCTACCCCGGCCCCAGCATCGACGACCTGGTCCGTTATACGATCTACATGTCCGTAGGCCTCATTGTGATACGGGAGTTCGGCCAGGCGGCCATAGAGCGCCTCACAAAGGTGCTGCTTATCGCCGCCTATATCGCGGTGCTCTACGGCCTGGTCCAGTTCATAGACACGCGATTCTTCCCTCCGAAGGAAGTGGGCCCGGGGCTCGATCCTTTCGTCTGGCGCGGCGCTTTCGGCATTCGGGTCTTTTCCACCTACGGCAACCCTAATTTCTTCGGCAACTTCCTCGTGCTCATACTGCCGATAGCGGTCACGCAGTTCATGAAGACCCGTTCGCTCTACCTGCTCCCGCTGATATTCCTGAACCTCCTCTGTCTCTACGGCACGCGGACCAAGGGTGCCTGGCTCGGTTTCGGTATCTCCTTCTTCCTCTTCTCCGTCTTCTACGCTTATTTTTTCCTCCGGGAGCGGCTGAAGATCGGCAAGACGGCCTTTTTAGCTATCGCCGCGGTCTTCCCGCTTACGGCCGTCGGGGTCGTCTATCATTTAGGCAATCCCGCCTCCTACAGTTTCCGCATAGCGACCTGGCTGTCCACCTGGGAGGTAATTGAGTCCAAGCCCCTGATAGGGCTCGGGGTGGACGCCTTCATGGTCACCTACCCCGCGTACCGGAGACCGGTGATCTTCCACATAGAAGGCAAGCATAATACCGAGACCGATCACGCGGAGAACGAACATCTCGAACAGTGGATGGATAACGGCATTATCGGTTTCGGCATCTACCTCTGGCTGATAGTCTTCGTGGTCACCATAGGCCTCAGGGGCATGGGAACGCTTACCGCGAACCTGAAGGGGGCGCGGCCGCCGCCTACGGCCTATGACCTGCTTGGTTACATAACCGCGCTGCTGGGCATGCTCATACATAACTTCGTCGACGTAAGCATGCGGTTCGTCTCTTCCGGAGTGTTCCTCGGCCTGCTGCCCGCGATCATCATTAATCTGGCCCGGGGTCAGGCGCTCTGGGAGATCCACTATAAGGGCGAGCCCGAGCAGGCTGAGGCGCCGCGGCCCGCCGGTCCGCCGGCCTGGCTGCTCTGGGCGGCACGCATAATCCTGGCGGCGGCCGTGACGGCGCTGTTCTATATCATCGTCACCCAGTTCGCCGAGCTCCAGGGGCCCCTGCGAAACCATCAGAGCGGCGGCGAGTCGCTGCTATGGTTCATCGCCTGGACCGTGCTGCTGGCCTGCGCCGGCTTCATCGCCTGGTCCTACCTGAAGATAGCTTTCATGGGGCGGTCCGTCCTGGCCGCCCTGGTCATGGCCGTATCTCTCGCGCCCGTCTGGTACTTCTGGGGCTGGTTCCGGGCCGACGTCTATCACAACATGGCGATCTTCTTCTCCAAGCAGGGCCGCTGGGACGACGCTCTCTCCTACTACCAGCGGGTCCACTCCCTGAACCCTTACTTCATCATGCCCTATTATTTCACCGGCAACGTATTCAACGACAGGTTCAACATGACCAGGCAGTACCGTTCCGAGTGGGGGGACAGGGGCGAGGAGCCGCGGGACGACTATGAGCGCGCGATGGATTCCTACGAGCATGTCCGCTCGATAGCTCCCAACTATGTCCAGATGCATCATCAGGTGGGACTGCTCTTCATGAAGATGCACGACCATACGCGCGCGCAGGGGCGGGAGAAAGAGGCGCAGGATTTCCTGGACAGGGCGCTGGTGCGCTTCGACCTGTCCGAGAAGCTGGACCCCGTGTTCCCTTTCAATTATTACCGCAAGGCGCAGATATACACGTCGCGGCGCCAGTACGAGGCCGCCGAGCGGGAATACCTCAACAATCTCAACGCCTGGCAATGCCACGTTCCGGGGCACAGGCACGAGACCCCCGAGGCATACACCAATCTCGGAAACCTATACTACATGATGGGGCGTCCCCGCGACGCGGCGGAGAATTTCGCCTCCGCTCTCCGGCTCAACCCCGGTTTCGAGCCGGCGCTGAGGAATTATCAGGCTCTGACCGGGCGCAGGAGCCCCTGAGCGGCCGATGACCACGGGCAATAACGCCGCCGTCCGCTTTGAGGCCCTTATCCCCGGCCTGCTGACGCTGGCTTTCTTTGTCGCCCCGCTGCTTTTTTTCACCGACCTGACCCGCAACCCCTACTACCTGCAGATAGCCCTGCTGAACATCTCCCTCTCCGCGGCTCTCCTGGCCGTCCTCTGGTCCATGCGGGCCCGCGGCGGCTGGGAACTGCCCCGCAACATCCTCTGGGTGCCGCTGGCGCTTTTCGCCGCGGTCCTGCTGATCTCCTGGGGCAGGTCATGGTTATCGCACGAGGCCTTTTTCAGGCCCGCGATATTCAGCGAGGGCCTGAGAAGCTTCCTGTTCCTCTTCATCAACTGCGGTCTTGCGTTCTGGCTTTCGGCCCGCTCCGAGTGGAAGGAGAGTCCCGCGGCCAGGCCGATGACGCCGTTGCTGCTGCTCCTCCTGGCCTGGGGCGCCGCCTGGTTCTTCTTTCCTTACCTGCGCTCCCAGCCGGCCGGCCCCGGCCTGTGGCAGCGGTTCTGGGACCCCTACGGCGGGATAGTCTGGGCTGCGGGCGTCTTTCTCGCCTGGCGCTCGGTCAGAGGGGGGCGGCAGGAAGATTATCTCAATCTGGCTCTCGTCGCGGGCGCCCTGGCCTCGGTTTACGGAGTGCTCCAGTATTTCGGCGTGGAACTGGTCTGGCTGAAGACGCTCAACCCGTACGGCAACCGCTCCGTTTCCACTTTCGGCAACCCGAACTTCATCTCCTCTTACGTGGTGACGCTGGCGCCGCTGGCGCTGGCCTGCTGGCTGGACGCGCGCACTTCGGCGGCCCGGTTCTTCTACGCGGCCGTTTTCCTGTCGTATGAGGCGATGCTGCTGGCCAGCCTGACCAGGTCGTCCTGGCTGGGAATAGCGGCCGGCCTGGGCTTTCTGGCCCTGCTGCCGGACTACCGGGAGCGGTTCAGGGCGGCCGGCCGGCGCGCGCTGCTCCTGGGCGGCCTGGCGCTTGCCCTGGCTGTACTGTGGCCCGTCAGCGCCGGCTCTCCTCCGGCCACGGGCGTGGCGCACAGGCTCTCGGAGGCGGCGGTGAAGATCTCCTCATCCGGCACCCTGACCATAGCCGCGGAGGCCGACAAGCTTTACCCCTCGCTCCATCAGCGCGTGCTTATCTGGACTTCGGCCTGGCAGATGGGGCTGGAGAGTCCCTTGCTGGGCAAGGGCTGGGGGGCGTTCGAGCTTTTCTATCCTTTCTACCAGGGACCCATACTTTCGGCTTACGAGGGGATACGCGATCTGCGCACCCACGCCAACAACGCACATAACGAAGTGCTGGAGCTCTGGTCCCAGGCGGGTCTGGCGGGGCTCGCCTCTTTCATTCTTATCTTCGCCGTCCTGGCGAGGGCTTTCGTACATAACCGCAGGGCGGGCGGAGGCGGATTAGGGCGGCATTGTCCGCAGTCGGTGCCGGGAGCACTGCGACCGGCCGAGTCCAGGTTCTGGCCGGCCGCCCTGGCGGCGGGCGTCATCGGCATGCTGGCGGACAATATGCTTAATGTCTCCATGCATTTCGCGGTGCCCGGCTTCATGTTCTGGTGGGTGATGGGCGCGCTTTCCGCCCGCCTGAGCTCTCCTTCTTCGCCCGCTTCGGGGCCTTTTTCCGGGTACAGGGCATGGGCGGCGGCCGCCCTGCTGGCTCTGCTGGCTTTGTCTTCCGTCGCCTACTGGCAGGGCCAGTTCAGGCGGGAGGCCCTTTATTTCTCCGGCTTCAAGATTATGCGCAAAGGGGATTTCCGCGCCGCCGCCGCCGAGCTGAAGCGCGCGTATTCAGCCTGGCCCAGGGAGGTCAACACCAACTACGAGCTCGGCAACGCCTATGTCCGTTCGGGGGAGCTCGAGACCGCCGCCTGGGCTTACGGCGAGGCGCTTAAGGCTAATTGCGGCTACGACGAGATCTTCTTCAACCTGGCCGTTGTCGAGAAGCGGTTGGGCAATTTTCGGACCGCGATAGACTACCTGAAGGTTTCCGCGCTGATAAACCCGCTCAACGCGCAGACCTACCAGGCGGCGGCCGAAATATACATCAAGGACCCGCGCGCTTACGCCGGCGAGGCCGCCGGGGTGCTCGACCGCGCCTCGCGCGTGCTCTCAAGGGACGCTTCGCTCGGCAACACGCTGGGTTATTTCCGCGGCATCAGCGGCGATCTGGCCGCCGCCGCCGACGCTTACGGCCGCGCGCTGCGCCTGGATCCCGCGAACAAGGTCTTCGAGGAGAACCTCCGCGGGGTGGTCGCGACGGGCAAACTTTCCGGCAATATCCACCTCGGGTGGCTGGAAAATTACCGGGAGGCCGGGCGCCGGCTTGCGGCCGGCGACGCCGCCGGGGCCCTGCGCCGCGCGGAGTTGCTCCTGGACGGCGCGGGCGACGAGGTACAGTCGCGTTACCTGCTTTCCAGGATATTTTTCACCGCGGGGGACCTCGAAAGGGCCCGGGGCGAGCTGGCCGCGGTCCTGAAGGTCGAGCCCGGCCACGGGGAGGCCCGGTACGGCCTGGCCTCGGTGCTGGAACGCTCCGGCGACTTAGCGGGGGCGCGGAAGCAATGGTCCCTCCTGCTGGCGCGCGAGCCGGGAAACGCCAAGGCGGCGGCGAGGCTGGAGGCGCTCGAACGGGGGGGGCAATAATCGCGTAACAAGAACGTAATATTTAGGCAAAGCCCCGATGCTTAAATATAGCGTGCTAAAAAGTTTTTCCGGAGCCATAACAATGAGCGGTCTGAAAAGCAGAATACCTATGGGCTGCGCGGCTTTCGCCGTCGCTTTCGCTTTTTTCTCGGCGGCGGGTACCGTCGTCTCCGGCCAGCAGATACCCCAGGGCGTCAGCCGGCCGATGGAGCAGGCGATACGGCTCTTCCACCAGGGCCAGGA
This sequence comes from Elusimicrobiota bacterium, assembly GCA_009773155.1. GTDB lineage: Bacteria > Elusimicrobiota > Elusimicrobia > Elusimicrobiales > UBA9959 > UBA2231. The sequence goes on along the minus strand of WOVA01000013.1, from coordinate 62,684 downwards.
CAACGAGGCGCTGGACCGCTTCATGGACATCCTGATGAAGGGGACGCCCTCGGAAAAGGCGCTGGCCAACGAGTACATAAACAGGATCACGCTGAGGCTCAATACCAGGGGCTCCGTTTCCCTCGACGACAAAGGCCCCCAGGACAGCGCGCTTAACACGGTAAAACCCGTCCGTGTTTCGCGGCCCGCCGCCCCCAGCGTGGTGGACGAGCCCGGCGCGGGTTCGACTTCTTCCGCCTCACTGCCCGCGACTTCGGCGTCGCGGGCGCTGCCCCCGGAGGACGCCGAGGACCGGCGCGCCCTCATCGCCGAAAAGATAAACGAGAAGATCGGGGAGATGCGCAGGCGGCTCCTGATATCCCTGGGCCGCACCAAAGGCGTCAGGATCTATTCGGGCTCCGACGGCCAGCCTAAGGCCGTAACGCTCGACTCCGCGGTGTTCTTCTCCGGCGGCACGGTCTTTACCTCCGACGCGATGGAGCCCCTCGGTGATCTCGCCGCCCTCCTTTTCGCCTCCGGAAAGAGCAACTGTCTGATAATCCCCGAGGGAAGCGTAGGGGGGGATATACAAATACTCAGCATACGCCGCGCCATAGCCCTGAATTCATTTTTCACGTCGCGCGGGCTCTCGCCCGCCCGCATAGACGTCAACCTGACCGGCGCCGACGTGAAGTTCCCCAGGGAACTGACGAACGTCAGCGGCATGGTCCTCCTCTTCGATCCCGACATCCAGCCCCGCCTCAAGGATCCCGACGCGGACGCCCGCTCCGGCGGACCTAAGATCTCGCTCGGTCTCTACCCCACCGCTATAGACGTCCAGAAAGGCGATGGCGCCCTGGTGGAGCTTTCCGTCTTCGACTCGGGGGCGGGGACGCCCACCTGGAAGTTCCAGATCTACCAGATGCTCAAAGACGACAGCCTCCTGCTCGTGCAGGAAGTGGCGGGATCGGGCCCGCAGTTCAACCAGAGTTTCTGGAACGGGCGCAAGAATTTCTTCGGCGAGGCCTACCCCTCGGGCAGGTACCTCTTCTCCCTGACGGCCTATGACCTGAGAGGGAAGGAGAGCTCGCTCAGGCGCCTGCTGGTGATCAACCCCACGGCGGCGGAGCAGGCCGCGACCGCCAGGCCGGCGGTTTCAAAAGGCCGCCCCCTCTCCAAGTCCGCCGCGCCGGCCGCCGCCAAGCGCCCGGCGTCGGGCAAGAAGAGGGTCCCTTCCAAGACCCGTGCCGGTAAAGCTTCTTCCGCCGTCGCCGCGGCGCCGAAAGCGGCGCCTCAGCCCGAACCGGAGCCCGCGCAGGCCGAAGAGGAGGCCAGCGAGTTCATAGGACAGGTCATATACAAGATCTATTTCCGTCAGGGGACTTCCTCTATCACCACCAACAGCGAGAAGAAGCTCGCCCAGGTGGCCAATACGACCAGGCATTATCCCGATTCCCGGCTCAAGCTGACCGGCTACGCTTCCCCGGACGATCAGGGCGGCGAGGAACTGGCCCAGAACCGGGCGGACCTGGTCTTCAAGACGCTGGTCTCGGCCAAGTACAAGGTCCCCGCCGGGCGGATAGACGTGACCCACAGGCTTTCCAGGTCTTCCACGAACATAGTCGAGATACGGATGGGCGGCGCGGAATAGCGCCGAGAGTTGAAAAGGCGTTTAAAAACGAATATCATTAATACTTTATGATAGGCGGAAAATCGGACAAAGGCAGGGAAACGCTGGGGATCTACATGGATCCGGCGGCCATTCATATCCTCCAGGTCAAGCCGGGGAAAGGCAAGGCCGAGGTCGAGCACCTCTTGAAGATCCCCACGGGGTTCTCCTGCAAAGAGGGCATAATGCGCCCCCTCTCCCTCAACAACGATTTCTTCAGCGAGAAGGCTCCCTGGATAACTCCCTTCAAGCAGGCCGTAAAAAAAGTATCCTGGCGCACACAGAACGCCACCGTGTCTTTTTCGCAGCATTTCGGCATACTGCGCTACTTCGTCATGCCTTTCGTGGAGCGCAAGTACTGGTCCAAGTCCATACCGATAGAGTCCAAGAAATATATCCCGGTGGCCTTCGAGGAGGTCATCTATGATTTTACCGCCTATCCGATGGAAGAAGGGAAAAAGCTGGGGGTGCTCTTCGGCCTGACCCAGCGCAAGAGCGTGGAATTCCTCTTCAGCGTCTTCAAGGACGCGGGGCTGCAGCTCTCCTCGCTCGAGATGTCCGCCTGTTCGATGGAGAGGGTCCTGGCCTTCACCGATCCCAAGGACCACGACGACAAGGCTTACGTGCATTTTTCCGGAGACACGGCCTGCATGATCCTCGCCAGCGGGGGGTACCCGGTGCTCTACCGGGAAAGCGATTTCGGCGGGTCTTCCGCGATGTCCGAGCGAAAGCGCCTGGACGTAAAGGGAGCTTTTCAGTTCGTCAGCCGCTACGCCGGGGGACGGGAATACAAGAAGCTCATGATCAGCGGCGATGCCGTGGAGACCTGGAAAGGGCCGGCCGAACAGGAATCCCCCGTCCCTGTCGAGATCTGGGAACCCGCCAGGGCCGGCGGTCTCAAGTCCAACGAGGCGGGAGGCTTCTTCGCGCTCGGCGCCGCGCTCAGGGGCCTGGACCCGGGCAAGCTCAGGATAGACATCACCGGGGTTTCCGCCGGCCAGGCGATGGAGCAGAAGGTCACGTCCTATGTCTGGACGATAGCCTCCGTCCTGGGAGCCCTGCTGCTGCTCTTCTCGCTCCTGAACCATGTCAGGATATACCTGCTCAATTCCAGGACCGCCGCGCTGATGTCCCAGGTCGGCGACATAACCGCTTTCCAGGGCCAGACCGCGGACTCGATCCAGCAGGCCATAGATATCGGCAAAGCGGAAACCCGGATGATGCGCGGGCTGCTGGCGGACAACGAGGTCCTCGCCCCCAAGCTGCAGGCGATAGGGGACAATATCCCCAACGAGCTCTGGTTAGTGACTTTCGATTACCGGAACAACCTTCCCGTGTCGGAAATGGTCTCCTCCGGCAAAGAGATCCTCCTGCAGGGCGCCACCAAACTGAGCGGTCAGAATAAGTTCAGCGTAGTGGATTTCTACGCCAAAAAACTTAAGGAGGCTCCGGAACTGAAGTTATTCCTTCCGCCCACCGGCAATATAGAGTTCAACCTGGATTCCAGCACGGACGAGACCGGCATCGGCCGGGACTCCGGCGCGGCTGAATCCTCGCCTTACAGGATAGTGCTTTCGGCCAAGTAGCGGGCTCCATTATGAAAGGCCTAATAGACAAGATAAAGAATTCAGCCCTGGAGATGCGGGACGATATCCTCGTCATATACGCCGAGAAGGGGTTCGTCCCGTTCAAGAAGCCGCTCCTTTTCGCGGCCCCCGCCATTCTTATCCTCTACAGCGCCGTCTATTCCCCTTCGTCCGATAAGTTCCTGGAGAAGCAGATGGAGCTGGATCACCTTACGGCTGTTTCAGTCCATTACGTGGAGTATAACGACGTGCTCTCCAGCAAGAGCGAGCTGCGCCGCAAGATGCCTTTGGCTAAGGACAAGGGGGAATGGCTCAGCTACATCCTTACCTCCACCTCCAAAGAGCACGATATCACTTTCGATTCTCTGATGGCGCAGGAGGAGCAAACGTCCGGCCCTCTCCTCCTGGTCTCCCGGGGCGCCAGCGTGACCAGTACCTACGAAAAGATCGGGAAGTGGCTGGCCGACGTGGAGAACTCCAAAATATTCCTCAAGATCACCGAGCTGCAGATAACCCGGTCCCCCGCCGCCACGGGCATGGTCAAGGTTACGATAAAGCTCTCCACGGTATTCCCCTCCGATAAATCCCGGGACGGAGAGGGGACATGAAAAATTTCTCCAGCATATTCGGCTGGATCCTCCTGGCCGCGGTGCTGGCGGTCCCGTCCGTGCTCTTTTACAACTGGTGGACGGCGAATAAGGCCAAGGAGGCCCAGCTGGCGGCCTCGCAGCATGGGGTTCCGCGCGATTTCTTTCCCGCCCAGCCCGCCCCGGCCGCGGACTCGCAGCCTCTCGTGACATCAGCGGGGGACACCATGCCGCATGGTGTCCCAGCACAATCCTCGGCCGACGACGCGGCGGCGGGCAAGCAGCAGCCGGATCCCCCGGTGCGGCCGGCTGAAGCGGAGCCGCCCGCGGAAACGCCTCAGGCCGGGCAGCCGGCGCCGGAGGCCTCCGGCGCGGGAACTGCCGGGGCGGAGACCGTCAAGGCAGGGGAAGGCTCTCCCGGGGCAGCCTCTTATTTCAGCCCGAAGACGAAGAGAGACCCGTTCCTTACGCCCGAAGATTACGCCCGCATACGCGCCGAGGAAGACCGCCGCAGGCGGGAGGCCAGGGACCGGGCGCAGCAGCAGGTCCCCCAGAAGCAGCGGGAGGTCCTGGTGGAGAGCCGCCTGAATATACAGGGCATAGTCGGTAGCAACGTCATTATCAACGGCGAGATGTACGCCAGGGGCGACACGGTGCTGGGCGCGAAGATAGTTTCGATAGGCAGCAACTACATAATCGGCGAGCATAAGGGCCGCAGGTTCAGAAAATACATGCCGTGATGGACCGGCGCGGGACTGTTAATAAGATATAATTGGGTTGGAAAGCATGGCTTCGGAGGCTTTATGAAAGTGATGAGGATCCTGACAGCTGCGGTTCTTTTTCTCCAGACGGCTCTGCTGCCGGCGGCCCCCGCCCTGGCCCAGGACGCCGACAGGCAGTTCCTGGACGAACTGCAGGGTCCCTCTCAGGAGGGCGGCCCGATACTGGAGCAGGGCCAGCAGTCCTCCTCGCCGCGGGCGCAGACGCCCGGCGCGCCGATAGAGTCGGCCCGGATAGGCGGAGTGCAGCGCGAGGCGCCCATGTATGAAGAGGCGGAAACCGTCTCTCCCCTGGACCGCAAAATAGGGCCCATACGCCTCAAGGCCGCGCCGCTGTCCACCTTCCTCGACGTGGTCTCCGCCCAGTCCAAGGTCAACTTCATAATCACGGACGGGCTGGAGAAGACCACGGTCACCGTTTTCCTGCGCAAGACCACGGTCCGTGAGGCGCTGGAGATCCTGCTGCGCGTCAAGGGCCTGACCTATCAGCGCATAGGAAAGAGCAATACTTACGTGGTCACAAAACGGGCGGCCGACCAGCCCAATCTGATCACCAAGATCTATACGCTCAACTACATCCCGCTCATCCCGGTCGCCTCGGTCGTCAGCGACATAAGAGCCATCAGCTCTCAGGACGTCTCCTCCGGCGGCGGTCGGCAGATGGGCCAGGGCCAGCAGCCGGGCGGCCAGGACCAGCAGCAGGGCGGCCAGGGCGCCGGCAAAGAGGATAGGACCGAGAGCGCCATCGCCATACTGAACATCGTTAACAGCGTCCTGTCCAGGAAATACGGCAAGATGGCCGTCGATCCCAGGACCAACTCCCTGGTCATTACCGACATCGCCGAGGTCTTTCCCCAGGTGGAGCAGATAATAGCCGAACTGGACAAGAAAGCCCCCCAGATACTCATAGAAGCCCAGATAGTCGAGATCAACACCGACCGCGTGAACGAGCTCGGCATAGAATGGGGAGGCTCGCGCGGAGAGATGGCCTATTTCGCCGGCCCGGCCCGTCTCACCGATTACGGTCTCCGGCCGGGCTTTTTCCGCGGGGACCAGTGGAAGTTCTTCTATCCCTCCGCCGCCGGTAGCGCAATCACCGGCGGGGGCGATACGGGCGATACGGGGGATACGGGGGGGGAGACCGGCGGCGGGGCCTCCGCCATCGACCCGATCTTCGCCACGGGCGCACAGGGCGCCCGCGGCATCTACTACGGCATTTTCAGCCTCGCGCAGCTGCAGGCCATATTCCGCGCCCTCATCTCGCGCGGAGAGGCGCGCTACCTGGGCAAACCCAAGATCGTCTCGATGAACAACAAGACCGCGGTCATCCAGATCGCCAGGGACGCGGCGGTGGGCACCGGGAGCTCGGTCAGTTCGGCCGGCGGCGCGACCGGAGAGGCCACGACCAGCCTCGAGCGCAGGCGCGTCGGACTTAATCTGCAGGTGACCCCCCAGGTCAACAAGGAGGGCTTTATAACCATGATAGTCCAGCCTTCCTACTCCGATATCACGCCCTCGGCCATCACCGTGCAGGGAGCGACGGTCTACGACCCGGTCAGCCGCGGCGTGTCCACCATGGTCCGCGTCAAGAACGGCCAGACGGTAGTCATCGGCGGCATGTTGTCCTCCACCGAGACCAAGACGGTGAAGAAGGTCCCGCTGCTCGGCTATATACCGATAGTCGGCTGGCTCTTCACCAGCGTCAGCTCCAGGCGCACCAACACCGACCTGGTCATCTTCATCACCCCCACCATACTGGTGGACTAAGGCGGCGTCCTCCCGTCCTTAAAATTATGGCAAGAAGGAAACTCGGCGAAATACTGATCCAGTCGGGCGTCATCAGCGAGGAACAGCTCGCCAAGGGACTGAAGTTCCAGACGCAGGCGTCCTGCCTCATCGGCGAGGCCCTGGTCAAGCTGCATTACGCCAGCGAGGAGCAGGTCGCCATGGCCCTCTCCAAGCAGCTGGGCAGCCCCTACGCCTCCCGCGAGAACAAGATCCTCAACCCCGAGAAATCCCAGGGGCTGGATAAGGTCGTCTCCGAGAAATTCGCCCGCGAGAACGCCGTCGTCCCGCTCTTCATAGAGGACAATATTCTCGCGGTGGCGATGGCCGACCCCACAAATATCCTCCTGCTCGACAATATCAAGATGGTGGCCGGGATGGAGATAACCCCGTTCATCTCCACGCGCGAGCAGATCCTCAAGGTCATCGACTCCTTCTACGGCGGTCAGGCGGGCGACCTGATAGACAAGGTCATGGAGAGCGGGGACGGCAAGGACGGGGCGGGCGGTGACGTCGCGGACGCCCTTACAGCCGACGGGAAGCTGGATCTCGACAAGGTGATAGTGGGCGACAGCCGCGGCGCCCAGTCCATACAGCTGGTCAACGCCATCCTCAAGCAGGCCATAGCCGAACGCGCCTCGGACATACACCTGGAGAAGTTCGACGAGAAGATCTCGCTGCGCTTCCGCATCGACGGCACGCTCTACGAGCGCAGCGCTCCCCCGATCGATCTTTTCGAGGCGATAATCTCCCGTTTTAAGATCCTCTCCAAGCTCGACATCTCCGAGCGCCGGCTGCCGCAGGACGGCAGCTTCACCATCAAGTTCCAGAGCCGCAACATCGAGAACCGCGTAAGCGTCTGCCCCACCGTGTTCGGCGAGAAGCTGGTGCTCCGCATCATGGACCGCGGGTCGGTGGAGCTTAATATCGAAAAGATAGGCTTCGAGCTCCGTCAGAAGGAGGACTTTCTCAAGGCCGCCGAATCCCCGCACGGTCTCATCCTGCTGACCGGCCCGACCGGCTCCGGTAAGACCACCACTCTCAACGCCGTGCTCAACACGGTCAAATCCCCCGAGATCAACATCATGACGCTGGAGGACCCGGTAGAAATAAAAATGGAGGGCGTCAGCCAGGTCCAGATCAAGCCGGCCATCGGCCTGACCTTCGCCTCGGGCCTGCGCTCCTTCCTCCGCCAGGACCCCGACGTCATACTGGTCGGCGAAACCCGCGACAATGAGACGGCCGAGGCCTGTCTTAAGGCGGCCATGACCGGCCATCTCGTGCTCTCCACGCTGCATACCAACAGCGCGCTCGAGGCCGTACCCCGCCTCATCGACATGGATATAGAGCCCTACCTGCTGGCCAGCACGCTGCTGCTGGTGGCGGCCCAGCGCCTGGTGCGCGTGCTCTGCGACTGTAAGATCCCTTACAAGCCCCCGCAGGAAGAGCTGGACATGTTCGCCAAAGAGTCCTGGCTCAACCCGCTGCCGGACCTTAACCGCCTGATCTTCTACAAGGGCAAGGGCTGCCCCAAGTGCTTCGAGATGGGCTACAGGGGCCGCAAGGCCATCTACGAGGTCTATTTCATCACCGAGGAGATAAAGCGCATCATCTCCAAGGACGCGGATATCCCCAAGATGAAAGTGGCCGCGGCCAAAGGCGGCGCCTGGGACCTGCGGGCCAGCGGCTGGCGCAAGGTACTGGCGGGAGTGACCTCGGTGGACGACATGATGTCGGTCACTATGGTGGAGCACTGACCCTGTTTGATTCAATAGCCTTTATTTGTTAGAGTTCTCCAGGGTAACGATATGGGCAAGTTCATCTACACCGTCCAGGACGCCCAGGGGACCGTCACTACCGGTCACCTTGACGCGGAAGACGAGGACCAGGCGGTACAAGCCCTTCAGGTGAAGGGCCTTTTCATCCTTTCCATACAGTCGGAACAGACCAAAGCCGGCGGCCTGCGCCGCCAGGCCTCGACCGGCTCCATCGCGGGCCGGGACCTGGTCTTCTTCGGCGAGCAGATCGCCACGCTGCTGGCCGGCGGCGTGCCGCTGGTCCGCGCCCTCTCGCTGCTTTCCGAGCACGCGGAGAATAAAGCCCTCGGCGCGGTGCTGGGCGCCATCACCAAGGAGGTCTCCGCGGGCGGCGCGTTGCACAAGGCCCTGGAAAAGCATCCGAAAGTCTTCGACGAGATCTGGATCTCGCTGGTGCAGGCCGGCGAAGTCTCCGGCCAGCTGCCCTCCGTGCTGCGTCAGATCACGGCCTATGCCGAGGCGCAGGAGGGCATAAAGTCCAAGATCATAACCGCCGTCGCCTATCCCGCCGTGCTGTTCACCATGTCCATGGGCGTGCTGGCCTACTTCATCATCTTTATCGTGCCCGTCTTCGCGGGGATTTTCAAGGACTTCAACCTGGAACTGCCCGTCATAACCAAGATGGTCCTGCTGGTCTCGGGCGTGGTCACCAAGTACTTCATGCTGATTACGGTCGTGGTGGTCGGCGCCGTATTGGCCTTCCGGGCCTATATTTCCACCCCGGCGGGCCGCCTCACCTGGAACCACATCGTCTTCAAGGTCCCGCTGGTCGGCCCGGTGGTCAAGAGCATCAACATCGAGCGCCTGCTGACCACGATGTCCACGCTCATCAAGAGCGGCGTCAGCATCCTCAACGCCGTTTCCGTGCTCGAGGGCGCCTTCCGCAAGAACCTTATCTTCCAGAACGCGCTCAAGAAGGCCAAGAGCGAGATCGCCAGCGGCCGCTCCATAGCCGACTCCTTCCGCAAGACGGGCATCTTTCCGGGCATGGTGACCGAGATGATGTGGATGGGCGAAGAGTCGGGCAAGCTGCCGGACATAATACAGGTCCTCTCCAAGTTCTACCAGGAACAGATAGACCAGTTCCTGCGCCGCTTCGCCGCCATGATAGACCCCATCCTGGTCGTGGGCATCGGCGGCATCATCGCGGTGATAGTCATGTCGATCTTCATGCCGATCTTCCAGCTGTCGCAGATCGGCGCCAGATAGGGGGCAAAATGCGGTCCATAAGAAAGGGTTTCACCCTCATCGAGCTGATGGTGGTGGTCGTCATACTGGGCATACTCACCTCGATGGGTGTGCCTTATTACCTCAAGACGGTCGAGAGTTCCAAGGCGATGGACGCCGTGGTCGTGGCGCATATGGTGGGCGTGGCGTCGCAGATGATGATACTGGATAATCCGACTTTCACCTACGCCGGCGGCCTGCTGACCAATACCTGCAACACCGGCGGTTGTCCCACGGGCGGCACCTCGAGGTCCGCCTGCGACCTGGTGCGCTGCAACTACGTCTCAAGGCAGGACTGGGATACCATCGCCTATACCATGCGCGCCTGCAATCCGGACACCGGGGCGGGGGGGACCGGCTGCGCCCTCGGTGTTACGGCTCACGCCAAGCGCAAGATCGGGAAATATGTCGGCTGGACCTACTGGTTCACCACTGCCGGGGAATGCGAAAGGTCCCCTACTGCGGGCGCGCTGCAGGCGCCCGATTGCCCCACTTTCTGACCTGACGGAGGGAATTTTACGCTCAGAACAAGACCCGGGGTGAGCCTTCTGGAAGTCGTGATAGCCGGGCTTATAACGGCCATGACGACCGCCGCGGTCTTTTCGGTCGTCCTGTCCAGCTTCGTCTCGCATGAGCGCGCCGATAAGCGCGAGCTGGCCGGGCTGATGATCAAGCGGGCTCAGAAGACGCTGATGGGCTATGTCTCCGCCGTGCCCGGGGAGGCCGCCTATATGCCGGGGACCCCTCAGGTGGGGCGTTGGCCGGCCTCCGCCACGGCGGGCTGGTCGCTGCGGGGCGGCGGGAGTCCGGGCGTGCGCCATGACATTTCCTCGCTGCTCATCGGCACGGACCTGCAGGTGCCGGGCGTGGCCTGCGCCTGGGGCCAGACCTGTCACTTCGTTTATTATGTCATAAACCAGAACTGCGGCCTGGGGACCGGCGATACGGTCGCATGCAAGCAGGTGATCTTCGACATCCGCTATGCCAACTGACGCCGCTAAAAACCGCCGGCCCGGCTTTTCTCTTACCGAGATGATGGTAGGGGTCATGATCTCCGGTATGGTCCTGGCTTCCCTGGCGGCGATACACGCCACCAGCTCCACCCACCTGTTCCAGAATTACAGGCAGAACAAGGTGAAGAACGAGGCCAGCATCGCGATGAAGACCGTGATGAACCGGCTGTCGGGCGTCACCCGGATACAAAGGCCTTCGCCCGGAACGGCGGAGAATGTTCTTTTTATAGCAGAGAACGTGGATCATTTCCCCACGGGCTGCTATCCCATACGCGCCGGTCAGCCGGTGCGCTGGCATTTTTTCTGCCACTATACCACCCTCAACGCCTACTGCCGCTCCGGCAGTTGCCTTATGTACCATACGGGCACTGTGGCCGGGGGGGCGGGCTGCCCCAGCGCCGTAAACGCGCCGGCTCTTCCCTTCCCCGCTTTCTGCGGCCCCGGCGGCGGGGGCGCCGTCACCCGCCTGATGGACCATCTCGACGTTTCGGGCGGCGCGGTTTTCTCCCGGCGCGCCGCGGACGGAATATACGAGCGTTCCTCCGTCCGCGCAAGGCTGCATCTCCGGTGGACGCCTTCCGTCAGCCTGAGCCGCACGGCGCGCACCATAGACTCCGTCCTGGAATCCATAGGTTCCATACAGTGCAATCCGGGCTCCCCCGGATGCTGAGCCCGCCGCCCCGGTCTCCTTGAAAAAAAGGGGGCTCTCTGCTAGACTATCCATATGGGAAAAGATAAGCGGAGGCCTGGACCTCGCCTTCGCAGGGGGGCCGTGCTCCTGCAGACCCTTGTGATCTCCGTGATTATATCCATGATCGCGGTCATGGTCATGAAGTGGGTGCTGGCGCGCTATACCATAGCCACCCGGGTCCAGCGCAGCGCCACTAACGAAGCCAGGGCCGACGGCTGCGTGAGCCACACCGTAAGCCGCCGCAACGCCCTGATGGCGCTCCCCAACTGCGACGACGCCGACGGCCCAATAGTCCGGAATTTCTCCGCCGCGGACGCCCAGGGCATAGAGACTCTTACCGTGAGGATAAATGAGTAAAGCGGCCGCCGCGCTGCTGCTCCTCTCTTTCGCTCTCCCGGCCGGCGCCGCATCAGCGGGGGACACCATGCGGCATGGTGTCCCAGTACAACCTGTTCCCGCCTGGAAGCTGAAGGCCTCCCCGCATTTCGAGATCTACCACGAGGCCGGCTGGGCCCCGAACTCCATAGCCCTAGAGCTGGAGAAGCTCTACTCCTCCATGCGGCTCAACCTCTCCATGTTCGCGCCGTGGATGGTGAAGGAGAAGACCAAGGTCTATATCCACTCCGGCCGGGAGACCTACCTGAAGGGGGAGTTCGAGCCGCCGTCCTGGTCCAAGGGGCTGGCTTTCACCTCCAAAAAGACCATAGTCGTCTACGACTCGGGGGACCTGGAGAAGCTCCGGGCCGTTATCGCGCATGAGCTGACCCATCTTTATTTCGAATCCTATTTCGCAGAGAAGCTCAGGCACCCGCCGCAATGGCTCAACGAGGGTCTGGCCGTGATGATGGAGGACTCTTCCCATTCCGCGGAAGGGGGCCCCTGGACGACCGCCCTTAAATACATGCCGCGCGAGCGCTTCTTCACGATGGGGTCATATTTCGCCAGTTCCCTGGCCTCGCTGAACACGGACCAGAAGATAGGCGACTGGTACCTGCAGGCTTTCGGGATCGTAAAGCATCTATACCGCCCCGCGCAGAGGCTGCAGTTCAGGAATTTCTGCGAGAAGCTGAGGGACGGGACGGAACTTGAAAAAGCGCTCTGGGACGTTTACCGGGTTCGGGACACCGATCATTTTGAAAAAAAGTGGACGGCCTGGCTGGAGCTCTACCGGTCCCAGGATAGTCCCGGTTTCGGCCGGCAGCAGCCCAGCGCCAGCTTCAACTTCCAGCCGGTAAAGCTTTCGTCCTTCGGTTTCACTAATTTCGGCGGCGGGAAGTAAGGAGGGAAGCTTTTTCCCGCAGATAGGCGCCGGTTGGGGACCCCATGCCGCTTGGTGTCCCCGCGCCGGCCGGCGCCGCGGCCCCGTCCACCGTGCCCGCGTAAAGCAGCCTGCCGCCGCTCTCTCCTCCACCGGGTCCCAGCTCCAGCATCCAGTCGGAAGACGCTATGACGTCGAGATTATGCTCGATGACGAGCACCGTATTGCCCTGGTCGGCCAGCCGGTGGAGTACGCGCAGGAGCTTTTCCACGTCGGCGAAATGGAGCCCCGTGGTGGGCTCGTCGAGTATGTAGATGGTGCGGCCGGTGGAACGGCGGCAGAGCTGCTCGGCCAGCTTGAGGCGCTGCGCCTCGCCGCCGGAGAGCGTGGTGGCGCCCTGTCCCAGCTTCAGGTATCCCAGTCCTACTTCGTCCATGACGGCCAGTATGCGCGAGATCTGGGGAATATCGGCGAACAGGGCCGAGGACTCTCCTATCGAGAGGTCCAGGACTTCCGAGATGCTCTTGCCCTTGTATTTCACGGATAAGGTCTCGTCGTTGAACCGCCTGCCGCCGCATTCGTCGCAGCGGACATAGACGTCGGGCAGGAACTGCATCTGTATCTTTATCGTGCCGTCGCCCTGGCAGGCCTCGCAGCGGCCGCCCTTGACGTTGAACGAGAAGCGGCCCGGCTGGTAGCCGCGGCGGCGCGCCTCGGGAAGTTTAGAGAAAAGGTCGCGTATATGGTTGAAGGCGCCGGTATAGGTCGCCGGGTTGGAGCGCGGCGTGCGGCCGATGGGTGACTGGTCCACTATGACGGCCTTGTCCAGGTGGGCGTCCCCTTTCATCGCGCGGTAGGCGCCGGGGGCGTCCTTGGAACCGTAGAGCTTTTTGGCCAGCGCCTTGTAGATTATCTCGTAGAGCAGGGTGGATTTGCCCGAGCCGGAGACGCCGCAGATGCTTACAAAAAGGCCCAGCGGCAGCTTCACGTCGATGTTCTTCAGGTTGAACTGGGAGGCGCCGAGGAACTCGAGGAAATTCCCCGAGCCCCGCCGGGCGGGCCGGTCGAAGGCGACGCTGCGCTCGCCGCGCATGAAGGCCCCGGTCAGCGAGGCTTTCGACTTTAGGATGTCGGCGGGGCTTCCCTGCGCGACTATCTCTCCGCCGCCCGCGCCGGCGCCCGGGCCCAGGTCCACCACGTGGTCGGCGGCCCGGATGACGGCCTCGTCATGCTCTACGACGATAAGCGTGTTCCCTATGTCGCGCAGCGACCTGAGCGTGTTTATCAGTTTGGCGTTGTCGCGCTGATGCAGGCCGATGGTGGGCTCGTCGAGGACGTAGAGCACGCCGGTCAGGCCCGAGCCTATCTGCGTGGCCAGCTGTATGCGCTGCGCCTCGCCGCCGGAGAGGGTCTCGGAGCGGCGGTCGAGCGTGATATAGGAGAGGCCGACATTGTCCAGGAACCCCAGTCGCGAGTTTATCTCCTTCAGTATCAGGCGGGAGATCTCTTTTTCTTTTTCGGTGAGCTTGAGGTCTTTGAGGAAAGCCAGTATCGCCCCGATGGAGAGGGCGGAGAGCCTGGCTATGTTCATGCCGCCGACGAGTACGCTGAGCGGCTCCGGCTTGAGGCGGGCTCCCCCGCAGGCCGGGCAGGTGATCTCGTGCATGAAGCGGCGGTACACCTCTTCCCTGACGAAATCGGACTCGCTCTCGGTGTAGCGGCGGCGGAGGTTGGTCATCACGCCTTCGAATCCCGCTTCGGGGTCGCCCGCGAGTACCAGCTTCCGCTGCGCGGCGGTCAGCGACTTCCACGGCTTATCGGAGGGGATGCGCGCCTTGCGGCAGAAATCTTCCAGCATCCCGGCGTAATAGCCGCCCCAGGAATTCTTCCAGCGATGCGTGCGCGTGGTGACGGGGTTGGACCAGGCCTCGATGGCTCCTTCGGCGATGGTCTTCGACGGGTCGGTGACCACCAGGGCGGGGTCCGCTTCTATGCTCACGCCCAGGCCGGTGCAGGCCGGGCAGGCGCCGTGGGGGGAATTGAACGAGAACAGGCGCGGCTCCAGCTCGGGAAAGCTTATGGCGCATTTCGGGCAGGCGTTCTTCTCGCTGTAAACCGCATCAGCGGGGGACATGGGCGGGGGACACCGGCGGGGGACACCATGCGGCATGGTGTCCCCGTTCCGCTGTCCCCGTTCCGCCGTCCCAGTACCTCTTCCGCCGGCGGTTTTGACCCTCAGCATTCCGCGCGACTGGGCCAGGGCCAGCTCGACGGCCTCGGCCGCGCGCTCGCGGTCGTCTCCGGGAGTGAACTCGTCGATGAAAAGGTCTATGTCGTGCTTTATGTACCTCTTCAGGGCCGGGACCTTGTCCAGCGAGACCAGTTCCCCGTCCACCATAACCTTGACGAAGCCGGCTTTCTTCAGCCGGGAGAAGAGATCCTCGTAGGTCCCGATGCGGCCGCGCACCAGCGGCGCGAAGACGGCGATCTTTCTGCCGGCGAAGGCGTGCTCCAGTTCCTTCACTATGCCCTGGGCGGACCAGGCCTTTATGGGGCCGCCGCAGGAGGGGCAATGCGGCCTGCCGGCCTTGGCGTAGAGGAGGCGCAGGTAGTCGTAGATCTCGGTCACCGTGCCTGCGGTGGAGCGCGGGTTGCGCGACGGGCTGTGCTGCTGTATGGCGATGGCGGGAGAGAGGCCCTCTATGGACTCCACGTCGGGCTTGTCCATCTGCTCCAGGAACTGGCGCGCGTAGGCGGAGAGCGATTCCACGTAGCGGCGCTGGCCCTCGGCGTAGATAGTGTCGAAGGCGAGCGTGGATTTGCCCGAGCCGGAGAGGCCGGTTATGACCACCAGCCTGTTCTTGGGCAGCGAGAGGGAGAGGTTCTTCAGGTTATGGGAGCGCGCCCCCGTGATCTTTATGGCGTCCATGTCAGCCCTTATTCCCGTAGCGGTTGACTATGGTCGGCCGGAGGAACCTGTCGGAGGTTTCCGGGTAATCTATGTTGAAATGGAGCCCGCGCGATTCCTTGCGGGCCGAGGCGGAGTCTATTATCGCGCCGGCCAGGCAGGCGATATTGCGCAGTTCCAGCAGGTCGGTGGTCAGCAGGAAGTCCCAGTAATAGCGGAGTATCTCCCCGGAGATTATATCTATACGCCGTCGCGCCCGCTCCAGGCGCTTGTCGCTGCGGACTATGCCGACATAGTTCCACATCAGCATGCGTATCTCGTCCCAGTTGTGGCTGATGATGACGGCCTCGTCGGAGGGGCGGGCGTCGCCGTACTTCCAGGCGGGAACAGGTTGTACTGGGACACCATGCCGCATGGTGTCCCCCGCTGATGCGGCGGCCGCTTCGGCGGCCCGGTGGGCGAAGACGCAGGCTTCCATCAGGGAGTTGGAGGCCAGGCGGTTGGCGCCGTGCAGGCCTGTATAGGCGGTCTCACCGGCGGCGTAAAGCCCCGGCATGGCGGTCCTGCCGTCCTTGTCCACCTTCACGCCGCCGCAGAAGAAATGGGTGGCCGGTACCACGGGGATGGGGGACTTCGCTATGTCTATGCCCAGTGCCAGGCAGCGCGCGTGGATCTGTGGGAACCTTTTCTTCAGGAAGGCCCCGCCCTTGAAACTTATGTCCAGCCAGGCGCAGTCCTGGCCGGTGCGCTTGAGCTCGGCGTCGATGGCGCGCGCGACTATGTCGCGGGGAGCGAGCTCGGCGGCCTTGTGGTACTTCGGCATGAAGCGCCGGCCTGTTCCGGCCAGAGTGAGAACGCCGCCTTCGCCGCGCACCGCCTCGGAGATCAGGAAGGACTTGGCCTGCGGGTGGTAAAGGCAGGTGGGGTGGAACTGCACGAATTCCATGTTGGCCAGGTCCAGTCCCGCGCGCCAGGCCATGGCCATGCCGTCGCCGGTGGCCGTGTCGGGATTGGAGGTGTAGCGGTAGACCTTGCCGGCGCCGCCCGAGGCCAGGAAGGTCTGGCCGGCGGTGAAGGTCTCCACGCGGCCTGTGGCCTCGTCGAGAGCGTAGACGCCCAGGCAGCGATTGGAGGGGGGGCGGCAGGAATGCGCCTTTTCCGCGAGTATGAAGTCGATGGCCGGGCGGCGCTCGCGTATCCGGACCTTTTTGTTGCGGGAGCAGGCGGCCAGCAGGGCCTCCTGTATCTCGCGCCCGGTATAGTCGCCGCAATGAAGGACGCGGCGGGCGCTATGGCCGCCCTCGAGTCCCAGGTCGAAGGCGCCCTCCCTGCGGCTGAACTTAACGCCCAGCTCCAGAAGTTCCTTGACGCGCGCCGGGCCCTCGCGCACCGTCAGTTCCACTATCTCCCGGTCGCAGAGGCCGCCGCCGGCCTTTATGGTGTCGTCCGCGTGGCGCTCGAAAGAATCGTCCGCGGCGGTGACGGCCGCTATGCCGCCCTGCGCCAGGCCGGTCGAAGAGGTGCGCGTGTCCCGCTTCACCAGCACGGTCACGGTTCCCAGCCGGGAGAGCTTTTCGGCCAGCATGAGGCCGGCCAGGCCGCCGCCGAGCACCAGGAAATCGGAATGAAAGTCTTTCATAGAAGGCCGTTAAAAACCTAGAATATTTTAACACTTATGACGGACCTCAAGAAGAAGCTTCTGGTATACCTGCCGATACTCGTCTCCGCGGGCATCCTGGCCTGGCTCATCTATCCCAGCTTCCCGGCGCTCAAACGCACGCTGGCCGAGGCCTCCGGCGGCTGGCTGGCCATATCCCTTCTCTTCGCCGTCTCCAGCTATACCTTCATGGGCCTCACGCTCTGGGAGGTACTCTCGATACTGGGGTTCCGCCTGCCCTTCTGGCAAGCGGGCGGCATCGCCCTGGTCTCGACCACGGTCAACTACTTCTTCTCCTCGGGCGGCGTCAGCGGCTTCGCCACCCGCGCCCACCTGCTCTGCAAGCGCCGGGTCCCCTACGGCATCAGCGTGACCTCGTCGGTGGTAATCACCGTCCTGATCTACCTGATCCTTTCGCTCATAATCCTGCAAGGAGTGCTGCTGAGGCTCATAGACCGGCCGCAGTTCGACCTGACCTTCTTCGAGGGCGTCATAGGCGTCATACTGATACTGGGATTTGCCTTCTCGCTGGCGATGATGCTCTTCCACCACGACCTGCGCTCCTCCTGGGGGCGCAAGATCTACCACGCCGTCAACCGCGTCATGTTTTTCTTCTCTAAGCGCGAGATCCCCAGGGAGACCTTCCTGGAGTTCGAGGGGCAGCTCAACGAAGGGATACATAAACTTCACGAGAAAAAATTTGAACTGCAGACCGTCATCGCCTATGTCTGTGCCGACTGGATATCTACCATCTTTGTGCTCTACTTCGCGTTCAAAGCCGTAGGCGTGGACATCAGCAGCGGCGTTCTTGTCACCGGCTTCGCCTTCGGCATGCTGATGACGATAATCCCGATACTGCCGGGCGGCCTGGGCGCCATGGAAGCCGCGATGACCGCCTCCTACGCCCAGATGGGGATACCGTGGGAAAAGGCGCTGGCGGCGGCCCTCATATTCCGGATGTTCTACTACCTGCTGCCCGCTTTGTTCAGCATCTTCATCTACTGGGGGCTCAGGATGTCCGAGCCGTTCTACGATTATTTTAACCCGGACCATAACGACGAATGCCCCGTGCTGGGCGAAGGGGAGGGCAGATGACGGAGGAATTCATGGGTGAGGCGCCCGAGATACATCCGGGGGCCTGGGTTCATCCCTCCGCCGTGGTGATCGGCCGGGTTAAGCTCGGCGATAAGGTTTCGGTCTGGCCCAACGCCGTCATACGCGGCGATGTCGATACTATAACTGTAGGCGACGGTTCCAATATCCAGGACGGCGCGGTCCTGCATCCCGACCAGGGGCGCCCCGTCAGGCTGGGCGCCGGCGTCACGGTCGGACATTGCGCGGTAGTCCACGGCTCCACGATCGGCGACAGGTGCCTGGTCGGCATGGGCGCGGTCATAATGGCCGCCGAGATAGGCGACGAATGCCTGGTGGGCGCGGGCGCGCTGGTGACGCCGCGCACTTGCGTGCCCCGCGGGCAGATGGTGCTGGGCTCTCCGGCCAAAGCGGTGAGGCCGCTCAAGCCCGAAGAGCTGGCCGGACTCGCGGAGTCAGAAAAGAATTACGCGCTGCTGGCCTCCATGTACGCCGGCAAGGGGGAGAGATGACCGAAGCCGCCCCATCCAAAAAAATACTGCTCGTAGAGGACAGCAAGAACATCTCGACCGTCCTGGTGGACGTTCTCAAGGCCGAGGGCTACGCCGTCATCCACGCGCCCGACGGCGTGACCGGCGTCGCCATGACGCGCCGGGAGAAGCCGGACCTGGTCCTGCTCGACCTGCTGCTGCCCAAACTCAGCGGTTACGATGTCTGCAACGCCATCAAGCGCGATAATAACACACGCCATATCCCGGTGCTGGTCATCTCTACGATGGACAAGCCCGAGAGCGTGGCGCGGGCCAAGGCCTGCGGCGCGGCCAATTTCATGCGCAAGCCTTATAACCTCGACGACCTGCTGGCTGAGATAAAACGCCTGCTCGGTCAATGAGGAGACAGGGGGACACCATGCGGCACGGTGTCCCCTGCGGCGGTCGTGTCGGAAAGATCTACCGGCTGCTCCTGAAGGCCTTCGGGCCGCAGGGCTGGTGGCCGGTCGCAGAGCTCCCGGCACCGACAGCGGGCAATGCCGCCCTGATCCGGCCGGTCGCAGAGCTCGGAACAGCGGCACTGCCGCCACAGGTGCCGGAGGCTCGTTGTTCCGAGCACTGCGACCGGCCGAAGGAAGGATCATGGAAAAGATAGAAGCCCTGCTCGACAGGGGCGAATTCAAAAAAGCGCTCTCCGCGATTAAGGCCGGCGGCCGCCGGGACCCTTACCTGGAGGGCGAAGCCCTGCGAGGGCTTGGCTTCTTCGCCGAGGCCGCCCGCGCCTACGCGCGCGCCGGAGGGGGACACCATGCCGCATGGTGTCCCCGGGACGACGAATACGCGCTGGAGGCCGCCCTGGGGGCGGTCAGGTGCTGGCGGGCCCTTGGTGACGCTCCCAAGGCTTTTGCGGCGGCCAAAAAAGCTTTGTCGCTTTCAAAGCGCCTGGGGGTCATGCAGGACGAGGCGGAACTGGAGTGGGCCCTCACTCTCCGGCTCTCGGGCAGGCTCGGAGAAGCGGAGAAGATGCTGCTCCGCCTTCTTAAGGGTTATCGGCTGGCCCGCGACCATGCCGGCGCTTCTTTCGTGCTCTGGGCGCTGGGCGGGCTGTACAGACTTCAGGGACGCTATGCGGCGGGCCTGCAAGCTTTCGAAGAGGCCCTTGCCGCGGCCCTCAAAGCGGAGGACGAAGAGGCTGCCGGCTACGCCCTGTTCGGCCTGGGCGGCCTGCTGCGGGTCGCGGGGTTCATGGGCCGCGCCCTGGACTGCTACGGCCGGGCCCGCAGGATATTCGCCCGCACCGACGACACTTTCGCCCGTGCCTACGCCGAATGCGGCACGGCCAATGTTCTGCGGCAGCTGGGCCGGCTGGACGAGGCCTATAAGGGGTATGAGCGGGCACATAAGCTCTATTCCTCGCTCTCCGACTGGGCGGACCTGGGGTTCGTGGAGTGGGGGATGGGGGAGATACTGCGCAGGAACGGGGATTTTCGCGGCGCGCTGTCGCGCTGCAAGGCCGCCGAAAAGCTCTTCAAAGGGCGCTCCGAGCCCCGCGGCGAGGCGCTGACCATGCTCGCCATGTCGCAGCTCTACTACCTGATGGGCGACGCCGCCGGCGCGGAGAAGCGCCACGCCGCCGCGCTCAGCTTCATCAAGCGCCACGGCCTCCACACCCACCTGGAGACCTTCACTTAATCAGGGGGACGTTGTTTAGTTCTTTAGTTTTCAGCGATTCACCCGTAGTAGAATCGTCCGGACACGAGTTGAAAACTAAAGAACTAAACAACGTCCCCCTTTACTTTACATCTTGAAGTCCCAGCCGAGGTAGAGCTCGCGGGCGCGCTTGTCGTTGAGCAGGACGTCAGCCGCGCCTTCGGTCAGTATCTCGCCGGAATGTATCAGGTAGGACCTGTCGGTGATGGAAAGCGTCTCGCGCACATTGTGATCGGTAATCAGTATGCCTATGCCGCGGGACTTGAGCATGCCGATGATGCCCTTGAGCTCGCTGACCGTGATCGGGTCTATGCCGACGAAAGGCTCGTCGAGCAGGATGATCCTGGGTGAGTTTATCATGACGCGGGCCACTTCCAGGCGCCGCTTCTCGCCGCCGGAGAGAGTCAGCGCCTTCTGTTTGCGCAGCCGGGCCAGCCCGAACTCCTCCAGCAGCTTGTCCACGCGGGCGGCCAGCTCGGCCGGGTCCGGAACTATCCTCTCCAGTATCGCCTTGAGATTATCTTCTACGCTGAGGCCCCTGAATACAGTCGGTTCCTGCGCCAGGTAGCCCAGCCCTTTGCGGGCGCGGCTGAACATGGGCTCGCCGGAGACGTCCTCCCCGTCCATGAAAACCTTGCCCTCGTCGGGCTCCAGGAAGCCCACCAGCATATGGAAAGTGGTGCTCTTGCCCGCGCCGTTGGGCCCCAGAAGGCCCACCACCTCTCCGGAGGAGACGGCCAGTGACACACCGCTCACCACCCGGCGCCCGTCGAACTTCTTCTGTAAAAACTCAGCGCGCAGCTGCATCGGCGGCCTCCTTATCCTTGACCCAGCCCGCTACCCGGCCCGAAGCCTTCATGTCGCGGCTGTCGCGGAAGAAAAGCAGCCGGTCGGCGGCCATGGCGAAATTGTAGTCCTCGTTGATCCCGGCGGCCAGCGGGCGGTCGCCGGTGATCAGGAAAGAGGCGGCTATATTGTCGTATACCGCGCGCGACGAGACAATTACGATATTCTCGCTGACCAGGGAGAAATCTTTCTCGAAGGTCATGAGGCTCTCGGCGCCGGACGCAAGGAGACGGTCGCTGCGGGCTCTCAGGCTCCGCCCGTCGGTAGCCGTGTAGGCCGCCCGTACGGGCTCGGCTCCCCGGAAGAATTCGGCCTTCTCTCCGTTCTCCGCGTAGCGCCCGCGGTGGCAGGCGAGGTCCACCGTGGACCCGTCCTCCAGGAGGCGGCGGACGGCGACCTTGCCTTTCACCCTCCATTCCTGCCGGCCGCGGTAATATACGGCCTCGTCGGCCCGGAGTGTGTAGGCGGGGTTGGAGAAGCTGACATTGCCCGTGAAATGCTCGGTATCGGCATTGCGGTCCATGCTCCAGGAGTCGCTCTTGACCACGGACCCCATCAGGATGTCGTCGCGCTTGTCCTTGCCTTGCGGGGGCTGGCCGGCCGGCGCGGCGGCGGGCATGCAGAACAGGAAGACGAGTAAAGCCGTTCCCGGGGCGGGCAGGGGCAGGTTCATCCTCCCTCCGGCAGGAGCGTAGTTTCCTGCTGCTTGAGCTCTATTCGGGAAAGGTCAGGGTTGGCGCGGAAGCCCCGGCCTTTTATCCGGGTGCGGCCGCGGGTGATGAAGACCTCGTCGTCGGTGAGTATCTTGTTCTCGGCGGAGCTGAACCGCAGCGTCTCGGTGACCAGGGTCATGCCCTCCGAGCGGGAATCTACGCGGACGCCCTTCTCCAGGCGGGCGTCCTGGGTGTCCATATCCAGCTCGCCCTCGCCGGAGGTGATGACGGAGGTAGTGGCGCCGGCTTCGAAAAAGGTTATACGGGGGGAGGCGAAGTTCAGTATGCCGGATTTCTCGTCGAGCCTCGCCGTCCGGGATTCAAGGGACCAGGTGGGATCGGAGGTCTCCCGCTCGGTCACGCGCAGGCCGGTTATGAGGCCGGCGCCGGTGGGGAAATCCGCGGCGGGACCGCTCCTGGAGCAGGCCGCCAGCGGCGACAGCAGGAGGAGGGCGATCGGCGCAAAGCGGAAAAGCACTACAGGAGCCCCTCTTTCAGCAGGTCGCGCTCGTCCACTATGCCGACCGGCCGGCCGCGCGAGTCCACCACGGGGAGATTGTCTATCTTCCGCGATGTTATCATGGCCGCGGCCTCCATGGCCGGGGCTTCGGGCCCGATGCGCAGGGGGGAGCGGGTCATGACCGCGGAGAGGGGGGTGGAGAGAGTTATCACGCCGGACTGCAGGCAGCGGCGCAGGTCCCCGTCGGTGAAGAAGCCGGCCAGGCGGCCCTTGCCGTCCACGGCCGAGACGGCGCCCAATTTGGTGGAGGTCATGACCTTCAGCGCGCGGGAGAGCGGGGCGCCGGCCTCTATCACCGGATTGCCCCTGCCCTTGCGCATTATGTCGCCGACGCTGAGATTGAGCAGACGGCCAAGCGAGCCGCCGGGATGAAGCCGGGCGAAATTAGAGCTGGTGAAGCCCTTGAGTTCCATGAGCGTTATCGCCAGCGCGTCGCCCAGCGCCAGCATGGCGGCGGTGGACGAGGTGGGCACGATATTGTAAGGGCAGGCCTCGGAGCGGACGCCCAGGTCTATGGCGATATGGGAGCACTTCGCCAGGCGCGATGAGACATTGCCGGTGAAAGAAACTATCCTGAAGCCCTGCCGGCGCAGGTAGGGGAGGAGTTTATTCGTCTCCTCCGTCTCGCCGGAATGGGAGAGGGCGAGAATCAGGTCGCCCTTGGAAAGCATCCCTATGTCGCCGTGCAGGCATTCCACGGGGTGAAGGAAAACGCTGGGCGTGCCGGTGGAGGCCAGCGTGGCGGCTATCTTGCGGCCGATAAGCCCGGACTTGCCGACGCCCACCACGGCCACGCGCGGCGCGGCCGCCGCCAGGCGCACCGCCTCGACGAAAGACCGGCCTATGGCGCGCTTCAGGCCGGCCACCGCGGCGGCCTCGGCCTTCACCACGCTGCGCCCGCGGGAGAGGATGGCGGCGTCGGTCATCTTTACGTTCATGGCGGGGTCATCTTGTGCGGGTTCAGCCAGGGAGTCATCTCCTTGGGTATGTCCCGCTGGTCGTAGGGAGCCGGCAGCTTGTGCAGGAAATGGCTGGCGGTGAAGAAGAAGCCGATAAGGGCCAGGAAGATCCAGGACAGGGCCCGGAGATGCCAGCGCCAGTCGGGGAACCAGACCGGGGGGAGGGCGAGGTCGCGTCCGCATTTCCTGCAGAAGCGGGTGGAGGATTTATTTTCCTGTGAGCAGTTGGGACATTTCATAGGGGGTTCCGAAGTTTTTTAGCCAGTTTATCCATAGTATTTAACATATTAACCGCCGGGCGGACAACACGCATCGGCAGGGAATTAGGCCCGTCCGAGAGCGCTTTGGAAGGGTTGGGGTGGGCCTCTAAGAAGAGTCCCGCTATGCCCAGCGCCACGGCGGCGCGGGCCAGCGGCAGCGAGAAGCGTATGTCCCCGCCCGTGGCCTTGCCCAGCGCGCCCGGCCTCTGCACCGAATGGGTGCAGTCGAAGATCACCGGGCGGCCGGTGTCTTTAAGTATCTCGAGCGAGCGCATATCGACGACCAGGTCGCCGTAGCCGAAGCTGGCGCCGCGTTCGGTGAGCATGATGTCCCGGCAGCCGCGGGACTCGAGTTTGGAGACGATGTTCTGCGCCTCCCAGGGCGACATGAACTGGCCTTTCTTGACGTTGACCGGCCGGCCGGTGTCGGCGGCGGCGTAGAGCAGATCTGTCTGGCGGCAGAGGAAGGCCGGTATCTGGAGGATGTCGGCGACCTTCGCCACGGCGGCCGCCTGCTGCGGCAGGTGTATGTCGGCCAGCACCGGGACGCCCAGCTTCGCCTTGACCCGGGCGAGCAGGTCCAGTCCGGCGTCCATCCCCACGCCCCTGAACGAGGAGTGGGAGGTGCGGTTGGCCTTGTCGAACGAGGCCTTGAGGACGAAAGGAGTCCGCAGGGCCCCGAAGGTCCTATTGAGCGCCGCCGCCTGCGCGGCGTAGGCGGCGGGGGACTCTATGACGCAGGGACCGGCGATATAGGCCAGCCTGCCCGAATTGGAGAAGGTTACTTTACCCGCTTTTACCGTCCTGTGCTTTACCATTTCTCTCCTAGTCCTTCTTCTTGTTCTTTACCGCCGCCGCGATGAAACTGGTGAACAGCGGATGCGGCGTCAGCGGCTTGGACTTGAATTCGGGGTGGAATTGCACGCCCATGAACCAGGGATGTTTCTTTATCTCCACCATCTCGGGCAGGTTTAGCTTCTTGTTCATGCCGCTTACGCGCATGCCCTTCTTCTCGTAGGCCGCGGCGTACTTATGATTGAACTCGTAGCGGTGGCGGTGGCGCTCGCGGATCTCGGCCGCGCCGTAGACCTCGCGCGCCAGCGTGCCGGCTTTTATCGAGCAGGGGTAGGAGCCCAGGCGCATAGTGCCGCCCTTGTCCTTGACGTTCTTCTGGGCGGCCAGCAGGTCCACGACGGGATACTTCGTCTTCGGCTCGAACTCGGAGGAGTGAGCTCCCTTGTATCCCAGCACGTTGCGGGCGAACTCCACCACCGCGCACTGCATCCCCAGGCAGATGCCCAGGAAGGGCAGCTTGTTCTCGCGCGCGAAGCGCACGGCCGCTATCTTGCCCTCTATCCCCCGGTCGCCGAAGCCGCCGGGCACTATCAGGCCGTCGGCCTGGGCCAGGCGCTCGCGGCAGTCCTTGTCCTCCACGTCGACGTAGTCGAACTCGGCCTTCACGCCGTTGGCGATGGCGCCGTGGTTAACGGCCTCCACCAGCGACTTGTAGGAGTCCTTGAGTTTGGTGTACTTGCCGGCGATGGCTATGCGCACGGCCGGGGCGCAGGCGGCTTCCTTGAGCTTCTTGACGAAGTCGGTCCATTCGTCGAAATCCCACTTTCCGCTCCTGAGGCGCAGGAGCATCATGATCTGCTCGTCGAGACCCTGCTTCTTGAGGAGGAACGGCACGTCGTAGATGGACTGCGCGTCGGGGCAGTCTATGACGGCCTCTTTCGGCACGCTGGTGAAGAGGGCGATCTTGTTCTTGATCTCCCGGGAAAGCGTCTTCTCGGCCCGGCAGACGATGATATCGGGATCTATGCCTATCTCGCGCAGCTTGTTGACCGAGTGCTGCGTCGGCTTGGTCTTGAGCTCGTCGGAGGCCGAGAGATACGGCACCAGCGTCACGTGCAGGTAGAGTACGTCGTTGCGCGTGCGGTCGGGGCGCATCTGGCGCGCGGCTTCGAGGAAGGGGAGGCTCTCTATGTCGCCGACGGTACCGCCGATCTCTATGATCGTGATGTCGAAGCCCTCGCCGGCCCTGAGGAACCGCTTCTTTATCTCGTCGGTGATATGGGGGATGACCTGCACGGTCTGGCCCAGGTAGCCGCCCTCGCGCTCTCGGGCGATGACGGCCTGGTAGATCTGGCCGGCGGTGACGATGTTGACGCGGGTGGTGTCCAGGCCCAGGAAACGCTCGTAGTAGCCCAGGTCCAGGTCGGTCTCGGCGCCGTCGTCGGTGACGAAGACCTCGCCGTGCTGGAAGGGGGCCATGGTGCCGGCGTCGACGTTGATGTACGGGTCGCACTTGACGATGTTCACCGTCAGCCCGTGGGCCTTGAGCAGCCGCCCGATGGACGCCGCCGTTATCCCTTTGCCGAGTGAGCTGACCACGCCGCCGGTGACGAATATATATCTGGTCATTTTATCCCCGCGCTTCGCGCATGAAACCCCGAAAGCCCCTCCCCGGGAGGGGGCGGACCCGCGTTCTTATTAACGGCGTATCTTCCTGAGGAATTTAGCGGCCGCCCCGAGGTCGGCCGGCACGTCGATGGCCGGGCCCAGGGCCGGCACTTCGGCCACGGCTATGCCTATGCCGTTCTCCATGGCCCGCAGCTGCTCCAGGCGCTCCAGCCGCTCGAGCGGGCTGGGCTTGAGGCGCACGAACTTCTCCAGCGCCTCGCGGCGGTAGATGTAGAAGCCGCAGTGCTTAAAATAGTGGTAGCCCTTCAAGTCGGTGAGCTCGTGATGGTACGGCACCGGGCAGCGTGAGAAATAGAGCGCCCGGCCGGCGGAGTTCATCGCTATCTTGACGCAGTTGGGATTGGAGATATCTGTCTTCTCTTTTATCCTGGCGCAGGCCGTGGCTATGCCGCAGTCCGGCGAGGCCTTGAGCTTTTTAAAGGCCTTGATCAGCGTGGCCGAGGACATGAACGGCTCGTCGCCCTGGAAATTCACCACGAAGGCCGGTCGCAGTGCTCCCGGCACCGACTGCGGCGAATGCCGCCCTGATCCGGCCGGGCGCCCGCCCGAGGCCCGGTAAGCCTCGTAAACCCTGTCGGTGCCGGACTGGCAGGCGGGGCTGGTCATCAGCGCCGAAGCGCCGAGGGAGCGGGCGAAAGC
This sequence comes from Elusimicrobiota bacterium, assembly GCA_009773155.1. Lineage (GTDB taxonomy): Bacteria > Elusimicrobiota > Elusimicrobia > Elusimicrobiales > UBA9959 > UBA2231. The sequence continues at coordinate 36,014 of WOVA01000013.1, read as the reverse complement.
CAGTACCCGCTCATGCTCGGTGGCGATGATGACGCGGCCGAGACGGGACTTTACGGCCGCCTCCCAGCACCACTGCAGCACCGGCTTGCCCGCTATGGGGGCCAGGACCTTGCCGGGGAAGCGCTGCGAGCCGTAGCGCGCGGGGATGACTATCAGGCAGTTTTCAGCCATTCTTTCATGGTCTCCTTGAGTTCGGCGGGGGTGACGACGGCGGTGCCCAGTTTGGCTACCACCACGCCGGCGGCGAAATTGGCGATGAGAGCCGCTTCGTGAAGGTCCGCTCCCGCGGCTACGGAGAGCGCCAGCACGGAGATGACCGTGTCGCCGGCGCCGGTCACATCGTAGACCTCGCGGGCGCGGGTGGGGATATGGACGGAAGTGACGGAGGAGCCGCGCTTCTCGAACAGGGTCATGCCGTGCTCGCCCTGGGTGACGAGCAGGGCTTTGGACCCGAGGGCCCGTATTATGTCCCGGCCGAGCTTCTCCACGGCTTCGGGCCCGTCCTTCACCGGCAGGCCCATGCCCGAGAAAGCCTCCAGTGTATTGGGAGTGAGGCAGGTGACGCCCTTATACTGGCGGAAATGCTCCACTTTCGGGTCCACGAAGACCGGGACGCCGGCCTTGCGGCAGATAGCGATGAAGCGCTTTATGGTCGAAGGCACAAGTATGCCCTTGCCGTAATCGGAGAGAATGACCGCCTTAGCCCCCGCGGCCAGTTCGTCCTTGAGCGCCTGCTCCAGGCGTTGGCCTGCCGCGCGCGGGATATTGCCTTCGGGGTCCTTGTCGTAGCGCACCACCTGCTGATGTTCGGCTATGACGCGCGTCTTCTCTATGGTCCGGTAGGAGGGATCGGCCACAAGGAAGGAGGAGGAGACTCCCTGGGCGGCGAGGATGGCGCGCAGTTCGCCGGCGGCCGCGTCCTCGCCTACCAGCGCGGCCAGGGCCGGGCGGGCGCCGAGGGCGGCGAGGTTGCAGGCGACATTGCCGGAGCCGCCGCAGACCCGCGTCTCTTCCTTCACCCGCACCACCGGGACCGGGGCCTCGGGGGAGATGCGCTTGACCGAACCCTTGATGTAGCGGTCCAGCATTATATCGCCGATAACGGCGACGCGGGCGTCCTTGAAATTGTCGATTATCGAATTAAGCCGGGATAGATTCTGGCGGGGCATGACATATTATATAAAAAGATAGGGGGGCGGGTTCAGGGCGCGGGGGAGGGGGTAACGGTGCGGCGCTTGAGCTCGGCCGTGACGGCGCCGATGAAGACCTCCGCCTTGAGGAGTACGGGGACCCGGAATTCGTCGTCGGTCAGCCAGACGAGAAGGCGCTTTCCTTTCTTCGCCGCGAAGATGCCCTCTTCCCCGACCCGGGGCTCCACCACCAGGCATTTCTTCTTCCCGAGGGCGGTCTTTATCTTCTCCCTCTTGAGCACCGCTATGTCCAGTTTCCAGTTCTTGCGCGTGTTGACGTCCATCGTGTAGACGGCGCCCGGCTCCAGCGGCATCAGCCGGACGGCGTAAAGAGCGGAGAGTATATCGTTGACCCTGCCCGGCAGAGTCCCTCCAACGGCGTAGGGAGCGTCGTCCTTCTTAAGTCTCTGGCCGCGGAAAGTCATCGTGGAATAGTCGAAATAGACCCACTCCCTGAGCCGCCAGGAGCCTTCGCGTATATCCTTGGAGTATCCCAGCGAGCGGTGATCGGACACGGCCATCCAGGAGTCGTTGCGGTCGCGGACTTTGAAAAAGCCGTCTATCCAGGACGCGGAGACCGCTCCAGAGGCCAGGTGCCACGCGGCCTCTCCGTCGGCGGAGACCGTGGCCAGAGCCGAAAGATGGGACTCGCCTACCCCGACCATACCCCATTTTAGTTCGAAATCCAGCCTCTCGCCAGCCCAGGGGACAGCGGGAGACGAGGTGGAAAGAACTATCTCCGTCGCCCCGGCCAGGGGATGGGCCAGCATTACCGCGGGCTCCTCCGCGCGGAGTCCGGGCGGGCAGAATAAGAACAGCGCGGCCGCCAGGGGCGCACGGGCGCCGCGGATCAGCGCGCGCGCGGCGGAGAGCAGGTCCCTCGCGACGAGAGTGCCGCGGGGGGGCGCGCCTTTTTTGCGGAGCTGCGTCCGGCCCTGGCCGGTAAGGACGAATACCGGCTTAAGCCCGCCGCGCTCCGCCACGCCGAGGTCGCTGAACTTGTCCCCGACCATCCAGGAACCGCCGCGCGCCGACGGGAATTCCCTGAACGCTTCTTTAAGCAGTCCGGTGCCGGGTTTGCGGCAGGCGCATCCGGTCGAGGGGGTGTGCGGACAGAAATAAACGGCGTCCAGCGGCGCGCCCTCCTTGCGCAGAAGACGGGCCAGTTTTCTGTTTATCTCCACCGCCGTTCTCATGGTCATATAGCCCCTCCCCACGCCGGACTGATTGGTGACGACTATGAGGCGGAAACCGGCGGCGGCGAGAAGGCGGAGAGCCCGGGCGACGAAAGGGTAGACACGCATTTTGGCCGGGTCCGTAAGGTAGTACCCGTCGCGGTTATGGACCAGCACGCCGTCCCTGTCGAGGAAGACGGCGGGCCTGCGCGCGCCGCCGGCCGGCTTCCTTATCGGCCAGGCCCTCATGCCGCGGTCCTGGGCGGGATAAGCTGGTCCATCATGAGGCGGTAGCCGTCGCAGAGGAAGGTTATCCGAACGGACAGGATGTAGAGCGGTCCGGCGAGCAGCCTCTCCCAGTTAGTCGGGAACCGCGAAAAATCCTTGTAGGTCGTTATCACCGGGCGGTCGCCCGAAGCCGCGGACAGCGCCTTTATCTCCCCGGCGGTGAAGCGGTGATGGTCGGGGTAGCGCCAGACCCCTTCCAGGCCGGCGCCCAGTTCCCGCAGGTTGCGCTCGAAAGAATCGGGGTCCCCTATCGCCGAGATGACCGACACGGACTTTCCCTTCACGGCGGCCAGGGGGACCGGCAGGCGGCGCCGCGCGTCGATGAAATGCTCCGGTACATGCATGCTTTCCGCCACGGGCGCGAGGGGGTTTATCTTTTTTATCTCGGCGTGGAGTTCCTCCAGCCCGGCGCCCGTGGAGCGCTCGCAATGCGAGATTATCACCATGCTGGCCCGCGCCAGCCCCGCTTTCCTCTCGCGCAGGTTGCCCAGCGGCAGCGCCGCGTCCTTGTGGAAGGGGGCGGCCGCATTGACTATTACGATATCCCTGTCGCGCCTGAGGGAGAAATGCTGGAAGCCGTCGTCCATGAGGAGGATATCGCAGCCCAGTTTCTCTATGGCGGCGCGGCCCGCGGCGGCGCGGTCGGCGGAGACGGCCACGGGGATGGAATACTCCTTGAGAGCGTTGTGGATAATGACGGCCTCGTCGCCGCATTCCGCCGCGTCGTACTCTCCCGGCCCGTCGAGCAGCACCAGCTTGCGGGGGGGCGCCTTGCGGCCGTAGCCGCGCAGGAGTATCGCTGGCCTGAAGCCCATCTGCTTGACCTCCCTGGCCGCCGCTATGACGGTGGAGGTCTTGCCGGTGCCGCCGGCCGAAATATTGCCGAAGCAGATCACCGGCACGGGGAGCCGGGCGGAGGGCAGCGCTCCGGCCGCGTAGAGGCGCCGCCGGGCGTCTATCGCGGCGGAATAGACCAGGGACAGCAGCCTGAGCAGGAAGCGTCCCGGCGCCGCCGAGCGGATGGTGTTGCGTATCTTTTCGGGGGAAAAACTCACCGTGCCGGCTCCTTGAGCGAGAGCATATGCGAGGAGAGCCTGTCCCACACCGTCTCAAGCGGAAGTTCCAAGAGCTCTCCCTGCGCCCAGGCGTGGCGGGGACCAGGCGGGCTCCAGCTCCCGGGAGCGTCATGGGGGGAGTAGATTATAAAAGTGGGAGTCGCCTGGCTCACGGCGAGGTGCATAGGAGCGGAACTGGTGCCGATGTGAAGGGCCGCCCTTTTCAGCAGGGCGCCCAGGTCCAGCAGGTCGAGATCCGGGCAGAGAAGATGGGGCTCTTTCGCCAGGGCCATGACGGACCTGACATAATCCATCTCTCCCGGGCCCCACAGGAAGACGACCCTGGCGCCGAATTTAGAAAATAGGCGGTCGGCCACCCCGGCGAAATGTTCCGCCGGCCAGCGGCGGTGCGCCCTGGGGCTGGTGACGTCCATGGTGATCAGCGGCGCGCTTGCGCCTATGCCGTTCTCTTTCAGGAAAGCCGCGGCCTTTGCCTCGTTGGCCGGTCCCGGGTAAAGTTCCAGCTCCGGCCCGTCGTGCGCTATGCCCAGCGGTTCCAGCAGCTGCAGCCTGGTCAGGGCGGTATACATCGCCTCCGGCTTTATGCGAGGCGTGATATTGTGATAGAGGCGCGCCGCGTTGCCGGCGAAGGCGACGCGTTTGGACGCGCCGGAGAACAGGGCGAAAAGGCCCGAGGAACTGGAATGCATGAAGTCGAAAGATATGTCTATGCCGGCGGCCCGGATGGCGCGCAGCGGCCGCTCCTCGCGGTAGAAGACCCCCGAGAGGCGGGGATTGCTTTCCAGTATCTTTCGCGACGGCCGGCGGGTGAGGAAATAGAGGCGGGAGTCGGGGATGTTTTTTTTCAGGGCGCGCAGGAGCGGCGTGGTAAGGAGCACGTCCCCTATGCCTTTATAGACTATGACCAGTATGCCTGGAGATATTTTCTGCTGCATCCGACCTTCCGGCCCGTCGCGGAGCTCCGGGCACCGACTGCGTACCTAGCCGCCCTGCTCCGTCCCCGTCAGCGGGGAGCGGCGGTCCTGTAGCGGGGATCGTTGTACATCTTGAACTGGCGGTAGATCCTGAGCTTAACCCTGCCCGCGGCCACGTCGGAGACGAGCTGGGTGAGTTCGTCGCCCAGGTCCCTGAGCTGCACGGCCATGACCTCGAGCTTGGCGGAGCAGGCCGTCTTATGTTCTGCGGAGGCGTCCGGGCGCTCCAGCTGCTGGCGCATATGGAAGATCTTCAGCTGGATGATGCTGATCTTGTCCGCGAGGCTGCCGACAGTCTCAGCCATTGTGGACGGCCTCCAGCACCTTCTCGTCTATGCGCTCTATCAGGTCGTTGCGCTTCTGGTTGAGCCTGTCGATATTCTTCTTGGCGGCGGCTATGGCGGGGACGTCGCCCACGCGGGCCTTGTCCTCTTCGTGCCAGAGCTCGGCATTGGTCATCGCCAGCTCGCTCACAAGTTCGCCTATCCCGGGATCTTTCATGTTGGATATCCTCCGGAGATGATTATACAAAAGAGGGGTGTTAAAGCCGCGAAGCGCCGCGGGTAAGATGGAGCGCGAAATCCAGCATCGTATCCGGGCCCTTGATGAAAAGACGGTCGATCGGTCCCGTGTCCCTGTCCCACGGCCACGCCGTCTTGCCCTGGGTGAAGCTGAAATCGAATTCATAGTATTTCAGCGCGAGCGCGCGCACTTCGGGAACATAAGCGCCCGCACCGTAAGGATAGGCGAAAGCGCAGAGCTCGCGGCCGAGCGCCTCCTCCAGCCGCTTTTTTGACTCGCGCATCTGCCAGTCGGCGTCCTCCAGGGGAAGCCGCGGGAGTTTCGGGTGCGACATGGTGTGGGAGCCGTATTCGACTATCCCGCTCTCCTGCATTTCTTTGAGCATGTCCAGGTCCGCCATATTGACCCAGGGTTCGGAGGCGGGATCGTGCCAGAGATTGGCCTTGCCGATGGTGTCGAAGACCACGAAGATATTTCCTTTGGCGCCGGTCTCGGCCATTATCTTCCAGGCGTGGGTGTAATTGTTCTCATAGCCGTCGTCGAAGGTTATGACCGCGGCCTTCTCCGGCATCGGGGACTTGCCCCGGCGGATGGCGAGAAGTTCCGAGAAGAGCAGCGTGGTATAACCCTTCTCTTTGAGGCAGAGCATCTGTCGGCGGAAATTTTCCGGGCTGACCCACAGGTCTTTAAGCCTGGAGCCGGCGGGGGGGACGCCCACCTTGTGATAGCAGAGCACCGGCAGCCCGGGCTTGGATTTTCGCCACCAGGCCCAGCGCGCGCTGAAGGCCGCGCCGGCGGCCAGGACCCCTCCCGCGATAAGGTAGTTCATTCATGTCCTCCGGCAGGACCGGGCCGTTTCAGCAGCCTGACGGCCGCCGCGTGGACCTTGTCCGCGGTTATCAGCTTCATGCATAGAAAATGGCCCCTGGGACAGCTGCGCGAGCCGTGCAGCGCGCAGGGCCTGCATTCCAGGAATTCCTCCAGCACCTCGTTCTTCTCCCCGTAGGGAAAGAAGCCCAGCTCGCGTGTGGTGGGGCCGAACACCGCCGCGGTAGGGACGCCGTAGGCGGCGGCTATGTGCATCGGTCCGGAATCGTTGGTTATAAAAAGGCTCATCCGCCTTATCACGGCCATCAGCTCGCCCAGGTCGGTGCGGCCCGCGAGATTAAAGCAGGTTCCGGGACCGGCCAGTCGCTCCACCTCTCCGGCGACCTCGCGCTCCTTAGGTCCGCCGACCAGCACGGCCCGCAGACCCCGCTCCTTGTGCAGGCGCTTTATCACCCCGGCGTAGCGCGCGGCGGGCCAGCACTTGGTGGGCCAGGCCGAGCCTGGGTTCACGCCGAAAAGGCCGCGGTCGGGAAGGCCGAATTTTTTGAAGGGGTCGGGCGGGGACGAGAGCCCGGGCCAGACGGGTTCAGGAGTGCCTTTGAGCGGCAGGAGCAGCGTCAGGTTGCGCTCCAGGTCGTGCAGCAGCCAGGAGAAAGGGACGCGGTCGGTAAGCAGGAAGGCTCCGGCGCTCGACGAGAAGCCGACGCGGCGCGGTATGCCGGCCAGCCTGGCCAGCAGCGCGCTGCGCAGCGAGCGGTGGGGGATGACGGCCAGGTCGAAGGCTCCTTTTCGCAGCTCGCGCTTCAGGCGGAAGAATTCCGCGAAGAAAGAAGACGAGCGCTTCCTGTCCTCTATGATCGCCGCGGAGGGATCGGCCTGGGCGAAGACGCCGGCGGTCTCAGGGCGGGCCAGGACGGAGACGGCGGCGGACGGAAAAAGCGCCCTGAGCTGTTTGAGCAGCGGCAGGGTGAGCACGCAGTCGCCCAGGAAAGCGCCCTGCATCAGGAGTATCCTTCGGTACCGGGACACCATGCGGCATGGTGTCCCGGTACCGTCTACCGCCGCCGAGTTCCAGTCGCCCAGGGCCGGCGCGTGCGCCCCGCCTTTTACGCCCAGCGGCTCCAGCGCCGCCATGTAGCGGTCGAGCGTATGCCTCTGCAGGGCGGGGCTGGGGAAGCGGAAACTGACGAAGAGCCGCCGGGCCAGCGAATCCTTGCGGTAGCGCAGTTTGCGCGGCGCCCGGCAGAGCGCGCAGAGCAGCCGCGTGCGGAGGGTGGCGTGGAGGTCCGCTATAACGTCGAAATTAAGTGCGTTTATCTCCGCGGCGGAAGAGGAGAAGGAGCTGAAGGTAAGCACGCCCGAAAGGGCGGGATTGGCGGCCGCGGCCTGCGCGAACTGCGGCTTGACCAGCATTCTTATGTCGGCCGAGGGGAATCTTTCCCTGAGGGCGCGCGCCGCGGGGGCCGTGAGCATTATGTCCCCCAGTGAAGACAGGCGGACGAGCAGTATTCTGAGTTGTTTTGCCGGGAGCATAGGGGGGACGACTGCGCCTTGCCCGGCGCCGGGTCGGCCGACAACAGAAATTATATCATTTGAGCAGTTTAAATATTATAGAATACGGGGACAAAGGGGATATGCCGAAGGACGCTATCAAAAAAACGCTGCCTGGCCGGAACAGGGCGGCATTCGCCGCAATCGGTGCCACGAGCTCTGCGAGTGGCCTTTTGGCCGCGGCCGCCCTTTTCCTGTTTTTCCACTCCGCCTATTCGCTGATGCGCAGCGACTCGTACCGGATGATGATGACGGAGATAGTCGGCCTGGCCAACCCGACGGCCAAGACCGGCGCGGGCTATTCCCTGCTGGGCACTTTGTCCTCCATGGGGTCCTCCATCTCCTCGGGCTCCCGCTATACCGTGGCCTGGGGCGTGATCAACGCTTCCCGGCCGCCGCAGCTCGACATGGGCACGGCCCACGCCTATCCCAATCCCTGCAAGAAAAAGCTGGACTGCAATGGGGTCAATTTTACGCGCCTCACCCTCACCGCCAGGATACGCATTTACACTCTGTCGGGGGAGCTGGTCAGGACTATAGCCAAGACGGGAAATCTCGACAGCATGGGCTGGGACCTGAAGAACGAGAACGGGCGCACGGTAGCCAGCGGTCTATACATTTATCACCTCGAGGGCGAGGGCAGCGTCAAGATAGGCAAGCTTGTCATCGTGCGCTAATAAAACGGAAAAGGGCGGCATTGTCCGCAGTCGGTGCCGGGAGCACTGCGACCGGCCGGAACAGGGGTCTACAATTATGGCGAAACTGATAACGGCGGTTCTTCTCACCATCCTGGCGGCTTATTCTCCCGCCTCCGGCGGCGACATCTCGCCCGGGGCCACGCCGGGCACCATCAACTACCAGGGCCGCCTGGAACGCGACAATTCGCCCGTGACAGGCACGGTGCATATATATTTCAGGATATTCAATTCCCCGACCGCCGCCAACCTGGGGACCTGCGGCGCGCCGGCGGCGAACCCCTGCCTCTGGCAGAGCCCGGAGATAAAAGTGCAGGCCGTGCAGGGCATGTTCACGGCGGCCATCTCCCCTGACGTTTCCATCTTCGCCGCCGCTTCGGACAAATACCTGGAGGTCGAGATAGAGAGCGAGACTCTCTCCCCCCGCGAGAAGATAAACAGCGTGGTCTATTCCTATATCGCCAAAAAGCTGGAGGACGGCGCCAGCGTCGCCGTCAGTTCGCTTACCGCGGCCTATAGCGTCTATCTGGCCACCTCGTCGGGCAACGTGGGGATCGGAACCATCAGCCCTACCAGCAGGCTGACGGTTAACGGTTCGATAGAGCTTATGCCCGGCGGGGCCCTGATATTTCCTGACGGCAGTTCCATGATAGTGGCCAGCGTGGCGTCGGCCGGCAATATTTCGGCCTTCGACGATTCCTGGATAAAATACGACGCCAACAGCGACGGCACCGGGATGCTTGTCATACAAAGAGGCGACATTGAAAGGGCACGCATGGTCAATAACGGCAATTTCGGGATAGGCGATTTCAGCGGCGGCGGCGGTCAGATTCCTAACGGCAAACTGGACGTGGATGGGTCCATCTTCGTAGGCAGCGAGGGTCTTCACGGCCGCGACGCGCCTGGAGACGTCAACATTATCGCCAATCTTTACGTTTCCAGCGGCAGGATAACCGGCTCCGGCAATAACTACATCTCCATAGGCGAGACGACCAACACTATAATAGCCCGTACCAACGGGGTCGACCGTCTATGGCTTACCCCGGCCGGGAATCTCGGTGTGGGCGCGACCGCGCTCGCGTCGGAACGGATCTACGCTTCCGGCAATATGCGCGCCACCACCGGGATGCGCGGGGGGAGCGTCTCCATCGGCGGCTACAATAATACCTGGACCGGCCTGGCCAACGAGGTCCGGGCCGCAGTCAGCACCCATCTCCTCCTGCAGCAGACGAACTCCTATAATGTAGGTGTAGGCACGGATACCCCGCGGGAGAAACTGCATGTGCGCGGCTCGGTGCGCGCCGACTACGGCGTCATAGCTTCGTCGGGCTACTTCAGCGGCTCGGGCCTGCTCGCCGGCGTTCCGGCCCTGGACGTGAGGGGGAACTTCCGGGCCAACAACGGCCTCGACAACGCGGTAGAGCTGTCGTCTACCACCATATACGGCACACTGCAGGTCACCGGCGGGATACTGGGCGCGGCCGGCGGCACGCCGGCCTATCTCTGGGACAACAATGTTTTCACCGGGGAGAACACCTTCTCAACGCTGGTCCGGCTCTCTACCGCCACGGTGTCCTCCCGCTTTGGAGTAGGCGTGACGAACTTCGATTTCGGCCTGGGGGCCAATGACCGCTATATCCAGGTGGGAGACGATATCTACGACTACAATGCCGCCGTGTATATCGTAGGCGGCACCAACGCCGACGCCAAGTTGAACCTGTACCGCGGCGGAGTTCAGGCCGCGCGCGTAGAGACCCAGGGCGCCAACACCCTCGCCCTTGTGGCCGGCGGGACCACGCGGGCGCTGATAGACCCCGCTTATTTTCGCATCGTTAATAGTCCGGTCTGGATTTCCACCTCCGCCACCGGCAATCCCGCGATCTTCGTGAGCCCCGGCGGCAAAGTCGCAATAAGCACCACGGTGGCTGACCCGACGTGGGGACTCACGGTAAACGGCGGCATACGCTTATCCGCGGGCCCCCTGATCTTCCCCGACGGTTCCAGCATGCTGACCAGCAGCGCCACTTCCGCCTCCTCGGTCTCCAGTAATTCCGACGCGCTTGTGCAGGCCGGCCTGGGCGGCAGCGGCAGCGTCATCATAAAGTCGGGCTCCGCCGACGGTATACTGGTGGACAATACCGGCCGCGTCGGGATCGGCACCACCGTGCCGCTGGCCAAGCTGAATGTGCGCGGCGGCGACCTGCTCGTAGGCAGCCCGTCCTATGACGATGTCTACAAGAACAACGGCATAGAGGATATTCTTATAGGCGGCAGCCTGGTGGTGGACGGCGGCATAGTGCAGCGCTCTGCCACTCCGGTCCAGTTCGCGGCGGCCGTCATCGCCGGCAACGTGTACCTTTCCACGGCGACGGCCGGCAAGACCGGCATAGGCACCTCCACGCCGCAGACCAAGCTGGAAGTCAACGGCGACGCCCAGTTCGGCACCGGCGCCACTAAATCCACTTTTACTACGACTGGCGCGCTGCAGCTCGCGACCCCGCTGACCGTCCCCTCCGGCGGCACCGGCGCCTCCACCCTGACCGGCATGGTCAGGGGCAACGGCACCGGCGTGATGACCGCCATGACCGGGACGGCCGGCTACAACACGTACTGGTCCGCCGGCGATACCATAGCAGCCGAACAGTATACGGCGCTGACCCGGGGCGGCTCCAACGCCGACCTCTCCGGAGCGGCGCAGGGCGGAATCATTTACAAGGGCGCCTCGGCGCTGGCCGCCAGCGCCGCCCTCACCGGCGTGATCAGGGGCAACGGCACCGGGGTGCCCACGGCCATGAACGGTTCCGCGAACGCCGTCACCAGGTGGGCGGACGCCAATACCATCGGGGCCAGCGCGATCCTCTCCGATAACGGCTCGCGCCTGGGCGTGACGGCCCCGGCAGACTTCACCGGCGCCATAACGACGGACTCCAGCGGGACCTTCAAGTTCTCCGGGGCTACCGAATACAGCGTGGATACCAGCTCGGGCATACTGATGAGGGCTGGCATACTCAACATGAACAGCGCCGGTCGGGTAAGGAACATGCTCGATCCCCAGACAAACCAGGACGGAGCGACCAAGGCTTATGTGGACTCACAAATCGGCGCAGGCATAGGACTGGTCTGGAGCCGGTCGGGCAATTCGGTCGGTGGCAGCGATTTCCTGGGCAGCACCAACGCGGCCGACGTCGTATTCAGGAGTAATAACACCGTTAGGATGACGATTGCCTCAGGCGGCGGCCTGACCCTGGCCTCGGGTAACGGCCTCACGATATCGGCTTTCTCCTCCGCCGGTTTCGTCAAGAACAACGCTTCCGGCATTCTCTCCGGCGGCAACATCATAGTGGACGCTGACGTGCCCGACAACATAACGATAAACGGTACTGATAACGTCACCTGGGCTTCCGTGAACAAGAGCGGTTCCTCTTTGGCCAACCTGGCCACTCGTAGCGCCAGCGACTTAGCCACCGGAACTCTCGTGTTGGCCCGTGGCGGCACCGGCGCGGACCTGTCTTCTACCGGCGGAGCTAACCAGTTCGTCAGGCAGAGTTCGGTCGGTGGCGTGTTCGCGGTCTCGGCCATAGTGGACGCTGACGTGCCCGACAACATAACGATAAACGGTACTGATAACGTCACCTGGACTTCCGTGAACAAGAGCGGTTCCTCTTTGGCCAACCTGGCCACCAGAGCCATAAGCGATACTACAGGCACGTTGGCCGTGGACCGGGGGGGCACCGGCCAGACCACGGCTTCTGCGGCTCTGTCCGCGCTCGGCGGAGTGGCGAAGTCCGGGGATACTATGACCGGCCCGCTGGGACTCTATTCCCGCTCTATGGCGGAGCTCCTGGGCATAACCCCTACCGCCAAAGGGCAGCTTTATTACTGCAGCACTTGCAGTCCGGAAAAGGTCGTCGTCTCGACCGGGACCGCCGCCGGGAACTTCGCGGCCGCGGACGGAGGCCCCTTTCAGTAATTCAGGTTAGAACCGCTTTAAGCGTTTTTTCGGTGGCGCCCTGGAGGCCTCGCAAGGCTTCCAGGGCTTTTTTCCCGGCGATGGCCGGGAAGGCGGGGGAGTGGAGGGCCCGGGTCAGGCGTCGGGCTCTATTTTTTTAAGGATTTCCGCAAGGCCCAGGCGTTCGACCCACAGGCCGAGATATACGCGGTCCAGCGCTCCGGCCTGGGTTTTCAGCACGCCCGCGATATCGGCGGGTTGTTTCACCGAGGCTTCGCCGCCGAGTTTATGCCATAAAAGTTTGCTTATCACGACATCCTCGGGGGCCTGAAGCCAGAGACCTGTTCCGTCTTCAGGAGAAAGCGTCTGTCTGATGCGGCGGGCGAAGGCCTGTTCTGAATAGTCGTCCGTCTTTAAAGGAAAGATATCCACCTTGAAAGCCGTTTCCAGGTGGATCAGGTTGAATGAGGTATACTTTTCCGCCGCCCGGGAAATTTCCTCCGGATCGGCGTAAAAAGCGTTTTTTAGGGAAGCATAAAGCCGCCCGGCGTCGCCGGGGGAGATCTCCACTACCAGGTCCGCGTCGAAAGTCGCTCTCGGTATGCCGTAGAAGGAGCTGGCGAACGAACCGCCCAGCATATACGGTATCGCGTTGGCGTCCAACGCGTCCACCACGGTCTTCAAAGCGGGCAGACCCAGGGTGTTCATAAATCCTTATACACCTTATCCGCCAGTTCCCGTTCAGGCCGTCGATCACGCTGAATTTTTTCCAGGACGGCATTTCTCTCAGTGTTTTGAGATAAACCTGCTGGGCTTTGGAGCTTGTGTCCCGCATTATCCGATTATATGAAATTACTTAATAGGATCAGCCGATAGCGCGCAGCGTTTTTTCGGTGGCGCCCTGGAGGCCTCGCAAGGCTTCCAGGGCTTTTTTATCGGCAACGGCGGTGGAGGGGGAGCGTGGAATCAGGAGACATGACATCTATTTTCCGGTTTCAAGCAGTGTGATGCGGCTTTCGTGGTCCTCGAGTTTATCCTCGTGCTTCATCATCATATGGCCGCGCTCCAAATCTTTCCTTCGGTGGTCACGGGCTTCGCCCGCGAAAGCGTCTATCGCTCCGAGTATTCGGTTGATATCGTCTTTTGTCGCCATGGTTTCACGGATATCGCGAATATCGTCTTTGATGCGCAGTATGTCAATAGTGTTGGTTCCTACTATATCTTCCAGCCGCTTGATATCCGATTTTAATTCCGTTTTGACGGCTTGAATTTCGTTCTGCAGTTCCGTTTTGACGGCCTGAATTTCGTTCTGCAGCCCAGTTTTTGCGATCTGCAGATCGTCCTTTGTGGCCGGCTGGCTCCTTGATTTCTTATTCTCCGCCATATTGACCTTCTCTTCCATCTCTTTGGCTGTCCGCCGGCCGAACAACTATCTTCTGTATACTCATTCTACAAGATTGCGGTTGTTTGCGTAAGAGCCGAAAGGCCTATGGCGGGCGCCGCCTTATACACCTTATCCGCCAGTTCCCGGCCAAGCCAGACGGCGGCCGCCGCTTTCAGGATCTCAGGTTCGGAGATTCAGGCCGTCGATCACGCTGAATTTTTTCCAGGACGGCATTTCTCTCAGTGTTTTGAGATAAACCTGCTGGGCTTTGGAGCTTGTGTCCCGCATTATCTAATAGGATCAGCCGATAGCGCGCAGCGTTTTTTCGGTGGCGCCCTGGAGGCCTCGCAAGGCTTCCAGGGCTTTTTTTCCGGCCGTGGCCGTGAAGGTGGGGGAGTGGAGCAGGACTTTGAGCCGGGCGGCCAGTTCGCCGCCGTCGGCGGCCAGGAAGCCGCCGCCAGAGGCCAGCAGGGCCTTGCCCGCCGTTAAAGCGTTGGCGTAATTCCGGCCAAAGAACACGGGGCGGGCGGCCGCGGCGGGTTCGAGCAGGTTGTGGCCGCCGACGGGGGCTATGGTGCCGCCCACGAATACCGCCTCGCAAAAGGGATAAAAACCCGCCAGCCAGCCCATCTCGTCCATAAGGATACAGTCAGCCTCGCCGTTCCAGGAGTCCCTGTCCTTCCAGCGAAGGCACTTTAAGCCCGCCTTGGCCGCGCTCTTGAGCGCGTCGCCGGCTCTTTCGGGATGCCTGGGCGCGAGTACCAGCTTGAGGTCGTGGAGGGACTCTCTCGCCACCGTGAAAGCCCGCAGAACGGCTTCCTCGTCGAGCGGGTGGGTGCTGGCCGCGCAGAAGACGGGCTTATTAGCGAAACCGGCCCGGCGCAGTCCCTCCGTTATCTCCGCCTCTTTAGAGGCGTCGGGTTCCACGAGATCGTACTTTATGTTCCCGGTCAATTCCGCCTTCCGGCCGGGGGGCAGGAAATACCCGTAGCGCTCCGCGTCCCCGGGGGTCTGGGCCAGTACGCCGTCGGCCATCGAGAGCGTCCACGCGAGTATGGGGCGGAGCAGGCGGTAGGAGCGGAAGCTGCGCGCCGACATCCTGGCGTTGATGAAGAATATCCTGGCCTCGCGCTGGCGGCAGCAGAGCACCAGGCCGGGCCAGATCTCGGTCTCGGCTATAAGCAGCAGGGAGGGATTGGCCGTGCGGCAGAAAGCGCGCATCAGCGGGTAGAAGTCCAGCGGCAGCAGCCTGGCGTGGGGGGTAAGCTTGAGCGCCTCGGTCCGCCCCGCCCAGGTAGAGCAGGTTATCAGGAGCGGCGCGCCCGGCATTCTCTCTTTCAGCGCGGCGGCCAGTTTCGGCAGGGAGCGCACTTCCCCGACGGAGGCCGCGTGTATCCAGACCGGCCGCGCGGGCAGTTTCTCCATGGAAGGAGTGAGGCGCTCGCCCAGTTCCCTGAAAAAATTGCCCAGCAGCCGCCGACGGGGGGACAGCGCGAAGCCCGCCAGGAAGACCAGCGCCAGCAGCGGCGAAAGCAGGTTGTAGATGAGGTAGAGAGGGCGGGCCATCAGTTGCCGGCCTCCAGCAGCCTGCCGGCCTCGGCGCAGGCTCCGTCGAGCCGGGCTTCCAGCTCGCGGGCCGCCGCCTCCAGGTCGTCGCCGGGAGCGACTTTGAGCGGCTCGCCGTAGACTATGGCGGCCCGGCTGAAAGGCAGGGGAAAATTGAACCTGTCCCAGGAATTAAAGACTATCCGCCAGGCCGTGGCACAGGAGATGGGCAGGATGGGCAGGCCGGTCTTCCGGGCGAGATACAGCGCTCCGGACTGGGCCTTGCGCGCCGGGCCCTTGGGGCCATCGGGGGTGAGGGCTATTGAAAAACCTTCTTCCGTTTTTCTCAATAGCAGGATGAGGGCGCGCGCCGCGCCTTTGCTGCTCGACCCCCGGACCGTCTCGTAGCCCAGCAGGCGCAAGGCGCCGTTGATGAAATCCCCGTCTGAACTGCGGCTTACCAGCGCGGCCGCCCTGCTGCCTTTATGGGAGCAGATGCAGTAGGCGAGCTGGTGATGCCAGTGGACGAGGATGGACTGCGGGAATTTTTCCGGCGGAGGCGGCGTGACCAGGCGCACGGTGGCGTACACCAGGCGCATGTAAAGGTATATCAGCAGGGAAAGGAGGCGGCTGGAGAGGGGGACGGCCGTTCCGGCCAGGGGCCCGGGGGTCATTTTTTCTCGCCCGGCTTTACGGCCTTCTTCTCTTTTTCCTTCTTCTTGCGGTTGAGCCACGGTATCGAGAAAACCAGGGTGTGACGGGGGGTGAGCGTTCCGCCCTCGGCCGATACGCCGATCTTGGCCGCGTCGAGAGATCCCAGCAGCCCCGGCAGGGTCCCGGGGGCGGTCTCAAGCCAGGGCGCGGCCGATATTTCGGGCTCGCCCATGTCGAAGCCCTCGTTGCCCGCTTCCTGGGCCGCCAGTTCCGCGACCACCTTCAGGCCGGTCTCAAGGAATACCCCGGCCGCTATCTCGGCCAGGCGGGCGTTGTCGCCCTGCATGCCGGCGGCCTTGGCTTCCAGGCCGGGCCCCAGGGTTATCACGCCGCGGGTCAGCCCCGGCAGCGAATTCTCCTTCATCCCGGGCAGGTCCTCGCGGGCGTGGTCGAACACGGTGGCCGGCTCGCAATCGTGGAAAAGCGCGGAGGCG
The DNA here is from genome assembly GCA_009773155.1 of Elusimicrobiota bacterium. Classification (GTDB taxonomy): domain Bacteria; phylum Elusimicrobiota; class Elusimicrobia; order Elusimicrobiales; family UBA9959; genus UBA2231. The sequence continues at coordinate 19,689 of WOVA01000013.1, read as the reverse complement.
AATTCCCTGAGATGCTCGGGCGCGGCCAGGCCTATGGAGAAGAGATCTATCTTCTCCTTCCTGGCCTTGCGCTGCACCTCGTGCGCGTACACGGGTATCTTGAATTTACGTATCTTTCTCATCGTCCGGCCGGTCCCGCCCGCCTCAGCGGCCCTTTCCCTCCCACTGATAGACCGTCTGCGTGGCGATGGCCATGGTGGAATAGGTCCCGACTATGCAGCCGATAAGCATGGTGAAGGCGAAGTCGTTGATCACGTCGCCGCCGAAGATGAACAGTATCAGCACGACGGACAGCGTGGTCAGGTTCGTGATGATCGTGCGCGAGATCGTCTCGTTGACGCTGGAGTTTATCAGCTGGCCCAGCGGCATCTTGGGGAACTTGCGGATATTCTCGCGCATGCGGTCGAAGATGACGATCGTGTCGTTCACCGAGTAGCCGGCGGTCGCCAGCAGCGCCGCCACGACGACCAGGTCTATCTCCCGGTTGGTCAGCGAGAGCGCCGTCAGGGTGATGAAGAGGTCGTGACCCGTCGCCACGATCGCGGCGCCGCCCCAGACCGGGTTGGAGAACCGGAACGCGATATAGAGTATGATGCCGAAAAGCGAGAGCACGATGGCGAACATGGCTTTCTTGGCCAGGTCGCGGCCCACCACCGGCCCTACATAGTCGCGCTTTTCCTCGGTGAACTTGTTGTCCTTGAACGAAGTCTCGAAGGCCCCGATTATCCTGTCGGCCACCTCGTTGACGTTATCCTGCTTGCCCTTGACGCGCACCGAGTAGGCGTTGCGGCCGGTGTAGCTCTGTATGACCGCGTTTATCCGGGCGTCGGACATCGCCTTGCGCATCTCGGCTATGGCGACCGGCTTCTCGAAGGCCACCTGCAGCATGGTGCCGCCGGTGAAGTCCAGGCCCAGGTTCATCCCTTTGACCGACAGGGAGATGATCCCGGCCAGCATCACGGCGCCCGAGATCGCGAAGAAGGCGAAGCGCTTGCCCACGAAGTCGATGTTGGTCTTGCCGATAAACTTTATCATATGCTGAGCTCCTTGGGGTTTGACGTGAGCCAGAAGTCATAGATGGTCCTGGTCACGAAAACGGAGGTGAACACGCCCATCAGCAGGCCTATGGTCAGGGTGACGGCGAAGCCCTTAACGGGGCCGGAGCCGAACTGGAAGAGGAAGATGGCCGCTATCCAGGTTGTCACGTTGGAGTCGAAGATAGCGCTCCAGGCCTTGTCGTAGCTGGTCGGGATGAGCATCGCAAGAGGCTTGGACAGCGCCACCTCCTCGCGCATGCGCTCCAGGATCAGCACATTGGCGTCGATGGCCATGGCCAGCGCCAGGATCATACCGGCTATGCCGGGCAGCGTCAGAGTGGCGGAGAAATAGCTCATCGCGGCCACGAGGAAGATGAAGTTGAGGCCCATCGCCACGCCGGCCACGAAGCCGCCGGCGCGGTAGTAAACCAGCATGAACACGAAGACGAACAGGAACCCTATCAGCGAGGCCGTCAGGCCCTTTTTGATGGAGTCCTCGCCCAGGCTGGGGCCGACGACGCGCTTCTCGATTATGTTGACCGGGGCCGGCAGGGCGCCCGCGCGCAGGATTATGGCCAGGTTGCGGGCCTCCTGCATGGTAAAGTTGCCCTCTATGACGCCGCTGCCGCCGCCTATGCGGGACTTGATGACCGGGGCGGAGTGGACCATGCCGTCGAGGACTATCGCGAGGTGGCGGTTGACATTGGCGCCGGTGAAGCGCTCGAAGATCTGACCGCCCGCCTTGTCAAAAGTGAAGCCTATGGTCGGGTAGCCGAACTGCGTGTCGGTTTCGACGCGGGCGTTCTCGAGGTGAGCCCCGGTCAGCGGGACCGTGGATTCCAGCACGTAATAGCGCTGGCGGGCGTCATCGCCCGCGGAGGCCTTGGCCAGTATCAGGCCCTTGGGCATGACCTTGGCTATCTCAGGGTGGAGCTTGCCGTCCCTCGTCAGGGGGGATTCTCCGAGGGCGTCCACCTTTTCGAGTACCTTCATGGCCTCAGGGCCGTCGTTGGTCAGCATGAACTCCAGCAGCGCGGTCTTGCCGATGAGGTTCTCGGCCTCCTCGGTATTGGAGATGCCGGGCAGGTCCACTGAGATCCAGCGTTCGCCCTGCCTGGAGATCGGGACTTCGCCCACGCCGTACTGGTCCACGCGGTTGCGTATGATCTCGATGGCGCGGGCCATGGCGTCCTGCAGGGTTTCCTTCTTGTCGAGCTTCTCCACGTCGAGTTCCAGGAGCATATGGGTGCCGCCGCGCAGGTCGAGGCCGAGGTTCAGCATATGCTTGGGCTTCAGGCGCACGGCCTCCAGCTTGGCCCGCTCGTCGGGGGTTTTAGTGTACCACTCGATCGTAGGATAGAGCAGCCACACCGCCAGTATCAGCAGGCCGAGGATAATTCCGAGTCTCCATTGAAGTTTGCTCATGGTCAGTCTCCTATAAAGAAAGCGTCTCAGGCGGACTTAAGCACCGACGCCACGCCGGTCTTGACCAGCGCGACTTTTACGCCCTTGGCTATCTCCACTTCCAGTTCCTCGCCCTTGACGGCCGTTATCACGCCTATCATGCCGCCCTGGGTGAGGATTCTGTCGCTGGCCTTGAGCCCGTCCAGCATGAGCTTGCGCTCCTTCATCTGCTTCTGTTGCGGCCTTATGAGGAGGAAATAGAATATGACCAGTACTGCTATAAAAGGGACGAACTGCATTATGGGCGAATTGGGTTCCATCGGTGCTTTCTCCTTGATTCTTTAACTATATGAACGAAATTCTAACAAATTTGGGGACACAATACCTATTTCCGGGCTGATTTATGCAGGTGCAACAAGCGGTTTTTGTGCGGGAAATAGGTATTGTGTCCCCCAATTAAAGGTATTTGGACATGAACTGGGAACGGGCGGCGGCGAAGCGGCCTTCCTTGATGGCCCGGCGCATCTTGTGGGTCTGGTTAATAAGGAAACGGAGGTTGTGTATCGAGATGAGGCGGTGAGACAGCATCTCCCCGGCCTTGAAGAGATGCGAGATATAAGAGCGGGAATACTTGTGGCAGGCCTCGCAGTCGCAGCCGGGGTCGAGGGGCTGGTCGTCCAGCCGGTGGGGAGCGTTCTTGATATAGTAACGCCCGGCGGAGGCCAGCACCTGGCCGTGGCGCGCGTAGCGCGTAGGCAGGACGCAGTCGAACATATCTACGCCCGCGCCGACGGAATCCCATATGTCCTCCGGGCTGCCGAGGCCCATGAAATAGACGGGCTTGTTCCTGGGCAGGGGCTCCATGACGGCGGCCAGGGCTTCTCGCATCTGGGCCTTGGTCTCGCCGACCGAAAGTCCGCCCAGAGCGAAGCCGTCGAAATCCAGCTCCGCGGCGTGGCGCGCGGCCTCCGCGCGCAGGTCGGGATAGGTCGAGCCCTGCAGTATGCCGAACAGCAGCGGCCTCTTCTCGCGGGGCAGGTCCTTGACGACCTTGTCGAAATGGCGGCGGGCGCGCTCGGCCCAGCGTTTGGTCTGGTCCAGCGCCTTGCGGGCGTGCCCGTAGTCGGCGGGGTTCTCCACGCAGACGTCCAGGCAGGTCCAGATATCGGAGCCGATGGCGGCCTGCCAGTCTATGACCTTCTCCGGCGTGAAGAGGTGGGGGCTGCCGTCGATGTGGGAGCTGAACTTCACTCCCTCCTCGCTGATCTTGCGCAGGCGGCTGAGGCTGTAGACCTGGAAGCCGCCGGAGTCGGTCAGGATGGGGCCCGTATGGCTCATGAACTTGTGCAGACTGCCGGCTTTTTTAAGTACCTCAAGGCCGGGGCGCAGGTAGAGATGGTAGGTATTGGAAAGAATACACTCGGTCCCGATCGCGGAGAGGTCGTCCTGTGAGACGGCCTTTACCGTGGCCTGGGTGGCGACGGGCATGAAGACGGGAGTGTGGACGTCGCCGGCGCGGGTGTGGACCAGCGCGCACCTGGCGTGAGAATCCTTTTCTTTATGCAGTACCTTGAAGTGTTCCATTGAAATCCTTATTAGATTATAAGCATAGCGTCGCCGTACGAATAGAACCTGTACTTCTCTTTCACGGCCTCGGCGTAGGCCGCGTAAAGTTTTTCCTCGCCGGCGAAGGCGGCGGTCATGTAGAGCGGCGCCGAGCCGGGTACGTGGAGATTGGTGATGAAGCCCGCGGCGGTTTTGAACCGGTGTCCCGGGTATATAAAAAGAGTCGCGTCGGCCTTGCCGGGGGCCAGCCGTCCGTCGAGGCCGGCCAGGGTCTCAAGTGTACGCATGGAAGAAGTGCCGACGGCGATGACCCTGCCTCCGCGCGCCAGGCAGGCGTTCACCTTCTCCGCGGCGGCCGGGGTCACTTCGCAGGATTCGGGAAGCATGACATGTTCCGCCGGGTCCGCCGCGCGTACCGGCCTGAAAGTGCCCCAGCCGACATGCAGCGTGATATAGGCGATATCGACGCCGGAAGCCGATACCGCGTCCAGCAGCGCCGGTGTAAAATGGAAGCCGGCCGTGGGGGCCGCTATGGACCCTTCCTCGGCCGCGTAGACGGTCTGGTAGAGGCTCTTGTCGTCCGGCCTCTCTTCCGGCAGGCCCCGGCGGCGGCGGGACTTTATGATATAGCCCGGAAGCGGGGCTTCGCCATGAAGGCCGAGCCAGGCGGAGGTGAGCGGGACGGAGAAGCGCACCAGCAGCGAGGCGTCGTCCGCCAGGCCCTCCACCTCCGCCCCGGACCCGTCGGGAAGTTCCAGCGGCGTGCCGGGGGCGAGCTTCCGGCCCAGCGCCTTCCAGCGGGTCAGGCTCTCGTCGACGGGAGCGACCAGCAGCAGTTCGGCCTTGCCGCCGGTACGCTTGCGCGCGGGGAGGCGGGCCTTGCGCACCGCGCTGCGGTTGAGGACCAGGCAGTCGCCGGGCCTCAGAAAGGACGGCAGGCCCCGGAAGGCCGCGTGCGTTATCGCGCCGGAGTCCCGGTCGAGGCGCAGGAGCCGGGAGGAATCGCGCGGTTCCGCGGGCCCCGGGGCTATCAGCGGTTCTATCTCGAGAGCTTCGAATTTTTCAAGACTCATTTGCGGACGGTTATGGAGGCGCCGGGATAGTAGTGGCGGAGTATCCGCCTGTAGTCGCGGCCCTTATTGGCCATGGCCGCGGCGCCGGACTGGCACATGCCCACGCCGTGCCCCCAGCCCCGGCCCTTGAAAAGCCAGCCGCCGGACGTGGGGGAGACCGAGGTGATATAAGTGCTGCGAAAATCGGAGTTGCCGAAAGCGGACCGCATGGCGCTGCCTTCAGCGTAATGGGTTTTATTCTCGGTGTCGAAGGCTATGCTCAGAGCTCGCTCTGACTTATCCTTCTTCGCCACCCGTACCCTCTTGAGCTGGAGCGCCGTGGACCCTTGCTTCTGTATGAACGACAGGAGGTCCCGCTCCGGGATGTACAACTGCCAGTTTGAATGGCGGGAAGAGGAGCAGAAAGGGTCTTTTACGCCGTACAGAGGTTTGGATGCCTTCTCGCCCCAGACGGCCGTGGAACTGGCGGTGTGCCCGCCGCAGCAGGCGTGAAAATAAGCGGTGACGATAGTCCCCTTGTAAGTGAGCACCTGGCCGCGCGTCTTTTCGATGGCCGTCCTGATCCTGGCGTTGACGTTATTGCGGCCGTTGTAGACCTGGCTGTTGACGTCGGCGGTGACGTCGTAGTCCCGGGAAGGGGAGAGCCGCCTCATCGCGTAACTGCGCGAAGCCACCGCCTGCGCCTTGAGCGCCTCCAGCGGGGATCCCGGGCTCATCTCCACGGGAAGCACTCCCTCCAGGTAATCCTCCATGTCCAGGTGCTCGACGACGTTAAGGAGCCCCCCGGGCGCGGCCTTTACGGCGAGCCTGCCGCGGTAGAAGACGCCGTTTATCTTGACGCCCAGGTCGCCGTCCCTGGGCTCCAGGCTGATCTCCGGTCCCAGCGTCTCACCGGCGACGCGGACCAGGCCGCCGACGGGAGTTATCTCGTAGGGAGACCTTTCCACCAGCAGGTAGCGGCGGCCCGAGTTCAGGTCCCGCACGAATACCTGTCCGTCGGTACGCAGGCGGAAACTGGGCGTGCCCAGCCGTATCCCGACGCGTATCTCGACCGCCTCCGCCGTCCCGCAAAGCAGGAGGGCGGCAGCCAGCGCTGGTGCCAGGGTCTTATTCATAGTCATAGGGGACGTTGATGATTTAATGACTAATTAACGATAGCGGCCTTTGTATTGCAGGCGGAAAGGCTCTAATTAGTCATTAAATCATCAACGTCCCCTGTTTCGGAGGATTGAGGCCGAGATGCCTGTAGGCGTTCTGGGTCAGGACCCGGCCGCGGGCCGTGCGCTGCAGGAACCCCGCCTGTATCAGGAAAGGCTCGATGACGTCGGTCAGCGTATCGGCCTCTTCCGACAGGGCCACGGCGAGATTGTCTATGCCGACGGGGCCGCCGGAAAAATTGTCGGCTATGACCGAGAGCAGGCGGCGGTCCAGGGCGTCGAGCCCCTGGGCGTCTATCTCCATCGCCTCCATGGCCCTGGCCGTTATGGCCGGGTCGATGACGCCGGTGCCTTTGACCTGCGCGTAGTCGCGCGCGCGGCGCAGCAGGCGGTTGGCTATGCGCGGCGTGCCGCGCGAGCGCGAGGCGATCTCGGCTATGCCCTCGGGCGTCGCCTTGACGCCGAGGATGGCGGCCGAGCGGGCGATTATCTTCTGCAACTCCGCCGGACCGTAGAAACCCAGGTTGAAGACTATGCCGAAGCGGTCGCGCAGCGGGCCCGTCAGCAGGCCGCTGCGGGTGGTGGCGCCGACGAGGGTGACGCGGGGCGTGGTTATCTTGAGCGTCGTCGCGCCAGGCCCTTTGCCGGTGTTTATGAAGAAAAGGAAATCCTCCATTACCGGGTAAAGGGATTCTTCCACCGCGGCGTTGAGCCGGTGTATTTCGTCGATGAAAAGAATGTCGCCGTCGGCCAGCTCGGTGGTGAGCATCGCTGCCAGGTCGCCGGGGCGGGAGAGCACGGGACCGGAGGTGACCTTTATGTTGACGCCCATCTCGCGGGCGAGGATGTAAGCCAGGGTCGTCTTGCCCAGGCCCGGGGGGGAATAAAAGAGGCAGTGGTCGAGGGATTCCTTGCGCCTGCGGGCGGCCTCGATGAAGACCCCGAGGTTCTCCTTGACCTTGTCCTGGCCGACGAATTCCAGCAAGGTGGTCGGGCGCAGGGCCGCGTCGCTGCGCAGCTCCTCGCGGTCGGGCTTGGCCGAAAAAACGGTCTCTTTTTTTATCATAGTCCGCCCGAAAGCTTCCTCAGCGCCTTGCGCACCATCTCTTCCGCCGAGCCGGCGCCGCCTTCCCTGCGCACTTCGTCGAGGGCGGAGCGTACCTCGGATGACTTGAAGCCGAGACCGGCCAGGGCGCCGGCCGCGCGGGAATAAATCTCGCCTTCGGGGCCTTTCGCCGCCGGGGCGGGGACCGCCGGCAGCTTATGTTTGAGCGCGTCGACGATCTTCTCCGCCGTTTTAGCGGTGAAGCCGAACATGCCGGTCAGCAGCTTGATGTCCTTGGCCGCGGCCGCCGCCCGGAACTCCGGCAGAGAGCGCACGGCTTTGCCCAGGTATTCCAGCGCTTTCTTGGCGCCGGTATTGGGCACGGCCGAACGGAAAAGCTCGAAAAGTTCTTTGCGCTCGGGGGAAATGAAGCCGTAGAGCACCGGGCCGCCGTACATGGAGGCGGACTCCGAGACCAGCAGGAGGACTTCCCGGCCGTCGGCGAGCGAAGCCAGGTCGGGGGAGCACAGGAATACTTCATAGCCTACGCCGCCGGCTTCCACTATAGCGCTCCCTTCTCCGACGGACTGCACCGTGCCGCGCAGGCTGGCGATCATTTCCGCCTCCCCGCCACGAGCCGCTCGAAAGGGGCCCGGCGCGCGTGGTAAAGCGCTATGGCCGCCGCGTCGGAAACGTCGTCCGGCTCCAGCGGCTTCTCAAGCTTCAGTATCAGCTGCACCATGCGCTGCATCTGCGGCTTGGCGGCCGAACCGCTGCCTGTAAGGTTCTGCTTTATTGAACGCGGGTTGTAGCCGCGGGGGGGGACGCCGGCCCGGGCGCAGGCCAGCAGTATGACGCCGCGCGCGTGCACCGTCTCGGACTGGGTCTTGGCCCGCTTGGTGAAGAAGACTTCCTCGACGGCGCACTCGTCGGGCCGCTCCCCGGCCAGCAGTTCCGTGAAAGAATCGTAAAGGCTGGAGAGCCGGGCGTGCAGCGGCTCTCCGGCCGCGGTGTGGAACAGGCCGGCCCTGAGCAGCCGCCCGGGCCCGGTGCCGCTCTGTTCGAGCAGCGCCCAGCCCGTGCGGTCCAATCCCGGGTCTATGCCTAGTATTTTCACTTACTGGTCCAGCTTGGCGAGTATCTCGTCGGGGATATTGAAGTTGGAGTAGACCTTCTTGACGTCCTCGTGGTCCTCGAGATCGTTGAGCAGGTCGACGACCTGCTTGGCTTTCTCCTCGGGCACGGCCACTTCGTTCTTTGGGATCATGGTGATCTCGGCCTCGGCGACGGCGACCTTCCTGGCCGTGAGCGCGTTTTTGACCTTGTCGAGGTCCTGCGGGGCGGTGAGAACCTCGTAATTGTCGCCCTCGGGGTTCTTGACGTCGTCGGCGCCGGCATCTATTGCCAGCTCCATCAGCGCGTCCTCCTGCAGGCCGGCCTTGGGCACGGCGATGTAGCCCTTCTGATCGAACATCCAGGCGACGCTGCCGCCCAGGTTGCCGCCGTAGTCCTCGACTATCTTGCGGATCTCGCTGAAGGCGCGGTTCTTGTTGTCGGTGGTGGCCTCTATCATAAGCGCTATCTGCGCCGGGCCGTAGCCCTCGTACATGACGTCCTCGTACATGGCGCCGGGCAGCTGGCCGGTGCCCTTCATGAGGGCGCGCTTGACGTTGTCGAGCGGCATGTTGGCCGCCTTGGCGTCGTCCATCGCCTTGCGCAGGCGGGGATTGTGGGCGGGGTCGCCGCCGCCCAGGCGCGCGGCGATGGTTATTTCCTTGATTATTTTGGTGAAAGCCTTGCCTTTTTTCGCGTCGGTGATGGCTTTCTTGTGCTTTATGCCCGCCCAGTGGGAATGTCCGCCCATGGTGAAACTCCTTAAAAGTTCAATCTTATGCCCGGGATTAGGGCCCCGGAAAAATAAATTCTATAATAATAAGGCGAATTCAGGCAACCGGAGCCCCCTTAGCTCAATTGGATAGAGCATCTGCCTTCGGAGCAGAGGGTTGGAGGTTCAAATCCTCCAGGGGGCACGCTTTGCGGGCCCCCTGAGCGGACCAATAGTTTGGTCCGCGGGGGGATTTGAAAGCCGGAGCCGCGAGCCAGCAGGCGGCAGCGGCGAGGCGGGGCCGCGGGTCCCGAGGAGCGACGGCGACGAGGGAACCCGTGGCCAAATCCTCCAGGGGGCACGCTTTGCGGGCCCCCTGAGCGAGCGCACGCAGGACACGGACTCGCGCGCATAGCGCGTCGGTCCTCGGCTCTCGCTCCTCGCGCTTACGATGCTCGGAGCTCCGAGGCGGTCCTGCTTAGCTGACACGCCGCCTCCCCCGGCTGTCCCCTTATGGGACGCTTGACGGGCAAGGGAGACTGAAGTGTTTTTCGTGGTGAGACCCCGGCAGCACCCGGAGTAGTTGCTCCAATCGCTGCGAGTGCGGCGGAGCAAAAAACCGTAACATTTCGTAAACAATAATGAAAAGGCCGGTTTCTTATAATATTTTCATGAACGCGCAGTTGGTCCCGGCGCTCTGCCTTTTTTTACTGTCCCCCGCGGCCGCGGAGGACGGCAAGTCCCTTGGCCGCAAGGCCCTGGAGACCGTCGTCTCACACCTGGGCGACCGGGACTCCGAGGTGCGTGAACAGGCCATACGCGTGATGGGGGAGACCGGCAACAAGGCAGCGGTGGCCACACTCCGCAAATCCCTCTCCGACCCCGACAAGCACGTGCGCATAGCGGCCGCCGAGGCCCTCTGGAAGCTGGGCGATTCCTCGGGCCTCAAGACCATCAACGAGATAATCAACGACAAGCCTGCCCAGGGGCCCATAGCCAATTCCCCTCTGGTCGAGCTCAAGGTCATCTCGCAGAACAACATACGCGCGCGCGCCGTGCAGGCGCTGGCCGCGATGCGGGGGGAAAAGGCGGAGCAGGCCCTCTTCGCGCTCCGCAACGATAATTTCGGCAAGATACGCGACGCCGCCGCGCTGCAGCTGGCGCGCCTCGGCCACGGCGACGAACTGGCCCAGTTCATTGCTGCCCTGGCCAGTCCCGACGAGGGTATACGCCACGAGGGGACCTCCGCGCTGGCCGAGATATGCTCCCGGAACGCCGTGCAGCCCCTGCGGGACCTGCTGGCCGGGGAAACCTCGGTAAGGGTGAAGATGTCCGCGCTGGACGCGCTGGCCTGCTCGCCGGGCAAGGAGTCTGCCCTGACCGAGATCCTTTCCCTCTCCTCCGGCAAGAACCCCAGCGTCAGCGTAAAGGCCCTGGCCGCCCTGGGCGGGGTAAAGAATTCAAAGGCATTCGAGAAACTTTCCGCCGTGGTCGAGGATACCGAAAGCGACCTCATACTTAAACTGGCGGCGGCGGGCGGCCTGGCCAGGACGGGCCGCAAGCCTCCCTCCGTCCTCATCAGGCGGGCGGCCGACTCCAACAGCGAGGAGGCCAGGCGCGCGGGGCTGAAGCTGCTTCCCGACCTGACGGACGAGGAAGCGGCTCCCTACCTTGAAACTTTTCTGTCGGATCCGAATCTGAATATAAGGCTTGAAGCGGCCCTGCAGTCCCTTAACCGCTTCTCCGCCCCGGAGAGGAAAAAGTGAAGAACTCTTTCCTTATATCTGTCTTCATGCTGCCGGCCCTGGCCGGCGCGCTCTGCGCCGGCCCCGGACATCACGGCCCGGCGGTCCGCCTGAGCCCGCTGGCGGACTCGTTCCGCCCCGCCAAGGCCGTTCCGTCCTCCGCCAGGATACAGCAGGTCAGGGATTTCAGCGGGAAAAGCCGCAAACCCTGGCGGGTGCGCTTCAATCCCCGCACGGCCCTGCCGGAGGCGATAGATGAGGGCGAGACGCGCTCTTACGGAAAAGATCCCGAGACGGCGGCGGCCGCTTTTCTGGACGAGAACAGGGAGATGCTGTCGGTGGACCGCTCTGAATTGCGCCTGGCCCATTCCAAGACCTTCGCCGGGCTGACCCATCTGCAATACGAACAGGTGCACAAAGGCATACCGGTAGAGTTCGCCTATGTCAGGGTCCACCTTACCGCCGACGGGCGCGTCACCGGCTATCAGGCCAAATATGAGCCGGAGATAGGCGTATCCCTGACTCCCTCCATCAGCGCCGAAGCGGCAAGGGCCGCCGTCCTGTCCGACCTGGGCTACCCTGCCCGCCCGGAGGCGAAACTGGTAATCTTCCCCGACGAGTTCAACGGCGGTCTCAAACTGGCCTGGAAAATACGCGCGCGGGGACCCGGCATGGGTTCAGGCAGCTGGATCTACTACATAAACGCCCATGACGGGTCCGTCCTCTTCAGGTACGACGATCTGCGCCGCGCCGCCGGCTGTCTCCTGGGCTCGCACGTAACTACGGGCACGGTCCAGGGCCTCGTCTATCCTATCTCTCCCAAACCCTCCGCGGCCATGGGGGCGGTTTTCCCCAGCACCCTCCCGCTGACCAACCAGTATATGTGGGTACAGGATTATTCCTCCGCCTCGCTGGTACTCGACGGCCAGTACTGCGATGCTCTCCCGGGGAAGGTCTTCTCCGGCATGAAGGGGCCCTATTTCTCGGTGGCCAATTTTCGCGGCCCCGGCGGCCATTTTGATAACGGCGGCGGCGTGTGGAGGCCGAAAGACGTTTCCATCGCCTCCCCCATACCATTCCGCAACGACGTCGAGTACGATTATACGGTCACTATAAACAACTCGGACTGGGACGGGACATATCCGAACGGAAAATTCGCCAAGGTCCGGCCCCATTTCACCACTTTTAATATCGGTTCCATGGATGAAGGCGGCGTGGTCTGGGACGCGGACCATGTCATAGTGATGAACGGCGCGGGCCACGTGAGGCCTGGGGCCAGGACGGCTTCCTACAGGGGGACGCGCACCTCGGCCTTCTACGGCGCCGCGGTGGAAAGCCCCTCGTACACGCTGCGGCTGAAGACCGACGCCGAAGGCACTTCCGGCTCCTTCGCGGTGACGCAGTCCAGCTACCTTATCCTTACCAATGCGGTGTCCACCCCCAATAACGCCACAGGGTCGCTGATCTGGAACCACTCCCGTTTCCTGGACGGGCGGCTGGACGAGGTCAACGCCTTCTACCATCTCAACGCTATCCGCGACTTCTTTACCCCGATAAACAAGGACCCCAATTCCTCCACCCTCCCGGCGGACCTGAACCGCCCGGTCGAGGTCATGGTCCGCGCCCACGGCCGGGCGGACCAGTTGGCTACCCTCGGCGGCATGTGGAACGCGTTTTACGACCTGGAGAACGATCATATCTACTTCGGCGACGGCCCGACCTGTGAGGGGAGCGGCTGCCAGTCTCCGTACAACTCTTTCGCGCTCGACGGCACCGTGGTGCGCCACGAGTACATCCACCTTGTCATCAACCGCATCTACCCGATAATCAATTTCGGCGAGTTCGGCGCCATTTCGGAGGCGATATCGGATTATTTCGCCATCTCCTCTTTCCTCCCCGCCAACCCGACGCTGGGCACGATGGGCTACTACATCGGAGGAGGAAGCGGTGAAGGGGCCGCGCGGGATCTTTCCGGGACGGCACTCAACGCGCAGGGCAGCCTGATAAACGGCATAAAGGTGATGCCGGGCCACTGGAGCGGTGAGATACACGACGACAGCCTCTTTCTTTCTCAGGCGCTTTACAAGCTGCGCCATCCCGGCTCCGCTAAATATCTGGGCACTTTCGCCGGAGGCACTTTTGACGGCCAGCAGAAAGCCGATGTCTTCACCTTCGCCGCGCTCTTCTATTTCCCGGACAATTTCGCGAATTTCCGTCGGGCTTTCGTGGCGGCCTGCGAGCAGCTGGATCCCGGCGGGTGCACCGGACTAAAACCCTCGATAACCGGGGCTTTTGAGGATCACGGGCTGCGCCTGAATTATTACGACGCCGGCGACTACTACGAGACCTGGAACAATTCCGGGACCCTCTGCCAAAACAACAACGGCCCCGAGTGCTCTACAGATATAAGCACGATGACCTCCGTCTCGGCCTCCATTTTCCCGCTGGCCGACATCGATTACTACAGCTTCGTCGCGCCGGCCGGATCGATCAGGGCCACGCTGACCCTGCCCCCCGGCGGGGAGGCCAGCACTTATCACGCCTATTCCGTCTATCTCTTCGACTCGGACCGGAACTTCCTGGCGGCCGGCGACCCCTTGATTTTTAAGGGTGACACGACCTATTGGGGCGTCTGCCCCGCGGCGGCGACCCCGGAATGCCTGACCCTGTCCCCGACCGTGGGGGTTGAATATTCCGCTCCCCTGGCGGGCCGCTACTATGTCATGGTCGCGGCCGGGCCGACTCTCTACGGCGGGAACGGAGGCGGCAACAGCGCCTCGCCCTACACCCTCTCGGTGGACGCTTCCCCCAGGGGTTCGGCCACCGCGGGCATATACTCGCCCTCGTACGACAGGGACGAGATAAACTTCTCCGTCCCTTACACGACTTTCGAAATGAACGTGCACCCTTCCTCAAACACCACCGGCGCCGAGCTGCAATACCAGTACACCTCGCTCCGGGACCATAATTTCGTGCCGATACCTCTCGCCCGCACCGACCTGGCCTCCGGCTATCTCGAGACCGTCCTCGGCACCATACTGCCGGGCAGCGATTCCCGCGGCGACCCTGTCCTTAACGGACGCGTGCGCCTCAAACCCGGCTTCTCAGCCCGCTATCCGGCGATAGGTACCGTCTACCTGGAGGTCTTCGGCCGCAATCACATGGGACGGGTGATGTCCATGGGCGTGTCCAATCCGCTGGCTCTTTCGGCCAATAAGTCGTCCCTGACAACCTACGAGAACATAATCTCGCCCTCCAACTCCACGGCGATAATACGCTACGAGCTTCTCTCGGCCGGCACCCTGCGCATAAACGCCTACACGGTCAGCGGAGCGCTGGTGAAAACTATCTACAGCGGCCCTGTCCCCGCCGGCAAGGGCACGGTGGAATGGGACGGGCGCAATTCGTCCGGCGGCAAGGCGGCCAGCGGCATCTATTACATCAAGGCGGAGGGACCCGGCCTCGACGCCGTGGAGAAGGTGGCTATCGTAAGATAGCACTGGAATCATGAAGACGAACCCCACGATAAAGTCGGGAACCGCCCTCGCGGCGGCGCTCTGCGCTTTGTCCGTCCTCTGTTCCGGGCCGGCCGCGGCTTCCGGCCCCGGCTCGACCGCTATGCAGATGCTCAAGCTCGACACCAGCCCGCGCGCGCTGGGCATGGCCGGCGTCTTCGCCCCGGTGGCCGACGACATACACGCCATGAACTACAACCCCGCCGGTCTGGGCCAGCTCTATTTCCCCGAGGCCTCGGCCATGTACTTCTCCGGCTTCGAAGGCTCGCGGCTGCAGTACCTGGCCTTCGGCGTGCCGCTGCCTTTCATCGGCCTGGCCGGGCTGGACAAGCCGGCCGTCTCCGCTTCGCTGCTGTTCAGCCAGGCCGGCGACTTCACCTACCGTCACATCAATCCCGACGGGTCGGTCTCCTCGCGCTCCTACGACGCCCAGACCGACATGATCCTCTCCTTCGGCTACGGCGAGAAGGTCTATTCGGACTCGACCAGGATAGAGGGCCGCGAGTTCCGCTTCGACCAGTACCTGGGAATGACCGCCAAGATCATACGCTCGGAGCTGCTCGAGACCTACTCCGCCACCGCCTTCGCGCTGGACGCCGGCTGGCTGATAATGGAGCCCAACCTGGGCCTTGCCGGCGCCGTTGCGCTGGCCAATTTCGGCTCCGGCATAAAATACCATCAGGAATCGAGCCCCCTGCCGGCCATCGTCCGGCTCGGTCTCTCCTGGCAGAAGCCCACCATCCTGGACCAGTCGCTGCTGATCGGCGTTCAGCTGGATTCCTACGTGAACGAGAAACTCAAGTCGGCCAGGTTCGGCCTTGAATATCATTTCCAGAAGATTTTCGACTTCCGCCTGGGCTATAAAGCCATGGACGAGAACCCCGGCCTCACCTTCGGCCTGGGCATAAGGCACGAGACCCTCTCCCTGGACTTCGGCATGGGCGCAGGGGGGGAAGTTTACAACACTTCCCAGATCGGTCTCACCTATAAGTTCACGGGCTGGTCCCCGAGGGATTATAAGAAGAAAGTCGTCTACAAGGACCCCGAGGACCGTCCCGCCGCCCCCGCGGGCAAGGAGCGGCCGGCCCGCCAGTCCGCGCCGGTGAAGCAGCAGCCCCCCCAGCAGAACAAGGGCCCCGACTTCTACTGGCTCTACTGACATTGACACCCCGCCCCCTTGTTTATAAAATCTGTGCATGGGGCGGATTCCGTCCTTGTGAGGTATTCTCAGGAGGGTCACTTAATATGAAAAAAGTACTTATACTGTCCGTAGCGGCGCTCTTTGTCGCCGCCTGTTCCTCGTCCCCCGACAAGGGCACCGTCGCCAAGACCGGCGAGATAGAGCGGGAATGGGTGGAGGAAGGCGTCACCAAGAACTACGTCTTCGCGCGCGGCATAGGCGCGGCCGACCAGACGCTGGAGAACAAGACCCAGCGCATGGCCACCTCCCGCAACGCCTCCATAGTCAACGCGCAGTACAACATGCTCTCTTTTCTCAAGGGCGTGCAGCTGGAAGGCGGCATCACCGTAGAGAAGGCGATAGAGACCGACTCGGTCCTGGCGACCAAAATAGACCAGGTCATCAAGGGCGCCCAGGTGGTCCGCACCGAGTGGACCTCCGACGACGGCTGCGTGGTAGTGCTGCGCCTCTCCAAGAAGTCGCTCAGGGAAGCGGGCGTAAAGATAGCGGAGTAAGCTCCGCATGAACGCCAAGCTCCTGCGCCTGCTGGCGCTGCCCGCCGCGCTGCTCGTCTGCGGCTGCGGCGGCGCGCGCAAGTCAGTTCTCAACCCCGCCTACGAAGTGGAGAAGGTGGAGGCGGAAGGTATGGCCCCGGTAGTGGACGGGGCCGACGCCGCCCGCAAGGCCGCCCTCGGCGACGCGCTGCGCAACGCGCTGGCGCTGGTCGTCGGCGTTTACGTCTCGCAGGAGTCCATGGTCTCCCAGGCCGTCCTGATCGACGAGACCATAACCTCCCAGACCGAAGGCTATATCGAGAAATACGAGACGCTCAAGGAATGGCGCGACGGGGATTTCTACAGGGTGCGCGTGCTGGCCCATGTCCGCAAAGAGGACCTGACGCTCAAACTGCGCGACCTGGAGCCCGAGCCGGTCAAGCTGGGCAATCCCGTGATCTGCTTCGCCGTGTCCGAGACTATCGACGGGGCGAAGGCGGAGTTTTCCGCCGCGGCGACGGAGCTCAAGTCCGTCTTCGCCGGGGCCGGGTTTCTTACCGGGGAAGGGGAGATCTGCGACGTAACCATAAAGGGCGCGGCCGATTCGGCCTTCAACACCCGGGAGGGGCTCGGGGGCTTTGTCTCCTACAGGGCGACCCTTTCGCTTTCGGCCGAAAAAGCCGGCGGCGGCGCGCTGGCCGCGGTACAGGACGCCGCGGGCGGCATAGATCTCAACGACGCCGCGGCGGCCCGCGCGGCCGTCATCAACTCCGTAAAAAAGGCCGGACCGGACCTGAAAGACCGCCTGCTCAAGGCCCTCAAGGAGAAGTCGGTAGTGCGGCTGACGCTGTCCGGGGTGAAGGATATGAACCACCTGAGCGACTACATGAAGAGCCTTAAGAACATTCCTTCGATACGCGCCAGCTGGCTCAGGAGCTATTCCGGCCCGGCGGCTCATATTGACGTAGGGATGCGCAGGGGCGGGGCGCAGGAGCTCTCCACCCTGCTGCAGAAGAACCAGAAATTCCCGCTAAAGATAGTCCGCTCAGGGGCTTACGACATAGAGGGCGCGCTGCCCTGACCCAGGGTCTGCCGCAAAATAAAAAACCCCGCGCACGGCGGGGTTTTTTATTTGGCCGGTGGAAGTTATTCGCCCTTTTTTTCCCGGCCGAGCTTCTCCTCTCTCCTGCGGTCGAAATCGTCCAGTTTCTTCTCTCTCTCGCCGATATGCTCGCGCAGGAAATCCTCGCGCTTATCGAGCTTCTCCCTGGTCTTGCGCACATAGGAGCGGAGCTTCTCGTAGCGGCGGCGCTCGGCGTCCATGACCTTGGTGAAGCGGGGGGAGATCTCCACGGCGCCGCCCGCCGCCGTGGCCTGCTGTCCCGGCGACAGGATTCCCGGCTCGCCTTCGGCCGTCACTTCCAGCGCGCCGTCGAAGAGCCCGATCTCGGCCGCCTCGGGGCCGACGATGACCGCGAAGTCGGTCCCCCTGACCGCGCATACCGCGGAAGGGGTGCGCACCGCGAAGCGGGAGAACCGGTGTCTGGCCTTGGCGGCCATGAAAAGGAACTTGCCGGCCAGGACCTTGACCGAGAAAGACCTCTCATCGTCGGAGAGCCGCAGGTCCTCCAGTTCCATTTCTGAATCCTCGTTGAGCCGCACCATGGTCCCGTCCGCGTAGAGCACGTCGGCCGACGCCTTGCGCGCCGTACGGAGGGCGCTGCCCGGGATCAGCTCAGCGGCCCTGGGAGCGGGGAGCCAGTCCCCGCCCGGCTGTTTAAGCTGTACTCCGCCTTTTACCGAATACAGCGCCGCCGCAGGACCTTCGGCCGACGCGGGCGACGCCGCGGCCGGGAGCAGCGCGGCCAGGATGAGATATTTCATAAAAGAGTTCCTCCGTTCCTTCAAGTCAAAACAGAGGTTAAATTTTATAGAATTGAAAGTCAAGATGGATTTCTTTAAACTCCGGGTGATCAACACTTTGCTCTTTCTGTGCCTGGGCGCGGCCCTCGGCTACCTGCTCAGCCGCGGCGCGGGAGCCCCGGCGATGCCCGAACCTCCCGCCGCATCAGCGGGGGACGCCATGCGGCATGGTGTCCCAGTACAATCCCGGCAGCCGGCGGACGAGATCTTCAATCCCGAGCATCCGGCCGCGGCATCAGCCGCGCCGAAAAGCAGCGGGGAGCCGGACGGGGAATACGAACTGGAGCTGCCGGCCGAGCCTCCCGCGTCAGCGGGGGACACCGTGCCGCGTGGTGTATCGGTACAACCCTCCTCCGTCACGGACGACGACGATTTCGTCGTGCGCGGCAAAGCCGTCTCTTTTTTCCGGGACCCGTCCAGATTCTCCGGGGCCGAGCTGGAGCTGGAGCTGCAGATGATAACCGCCAAACGCCTCACGGGAAGCTGGCGGCTCAACTTCCTCCATTCCGGGGCCGCCAGGCAGCTGGACTACATCTACATCGACGACGACAGGGTGCTGGGAGAGGCCCCGGACCTGCGCATCGGCTACTTCTACCTCGTCCGCTTCAAATGCCAGAATGGAGAGCTCTCCTCGGGGAACCGCCTGGTCTTCGCCAAGGCCACCGGCGGCAAGGCCTCCTGGGCCACCGGCATCAGCGCCGTGGAGTGAATCCCATGGCCTACGCTTTCATAGTCAATCCCAACGCGGGCACGCGGGGCGCCGCGGCCGCCGAGCTGATAGCCGGCGAAATGTCCGGCCGGCGCCTGGACTACCGCATCTTCTTCACCGAACGCCCCGGCCACGGCCGGGACCTGGCCCGCGAGGCCATAGTCGCCGGCTTCTCCACCCTGGTAGCGGTCGGCGGGGACGGGACCATACGGGAGACCGCGGAGCCCCTGATAGGCAGGGAAAGAACGCTGGGGATAATTCCCTGCGGCTCCGGCAACGGCCTGGCGCGCAACCTCCACATACCGCTGGACCCGGCGGAGGCACTGCGGGGACTTCTCTCCTGGAAGCCGCGCCGCATCGACACCGGCCTGGCCGACGGCAGGCCTTTCTTCTGCGCCGCCGGCGTGGGGCTCGACGCCCGCGTCGCCCGCCGCTTCAATTCGCCGGGCGGAGCCAGGGGGATACTCCCTTATGTGGCGTACGCTCTCGCCGAGTTCCTGCGCTATAAGCCCGAGCCGCTGGTCATAACGACTGCTGAACGACGCCTCGAGACCTCGCCGCTGCTGGCGGCGGCCATGAACGGACGGCAGTACGGCGGCGGCGCGCTGCTGGCGCCGGGCGCCTACATAGATGACGGCCTTCTCAATCTGGTCACCGTGAAGAAAACAGGATTCTTCGCCACCATGTCCGCCCTGCCGGCCTTTTTCGCCGGCCGGATAGATTCCCGGCCGGACCTGGTGCAGAGCTTCACCGCCAGGTCCCTTGAGATACACTGCGCGCCGGGCACGCCGTACCACCTGGACGGCGAGGATTTCGAATCCGCCGGAACGATACGCATCTCGCTGCTGCCCGCTTCGCTCTCCGTCCTGGCGCCCTGATCCCGCGGAACCGGAGGGGGAAAATGCCCGACACACCGCTTAACCTGAATCCTGCAGTTCAGAGTGGTTCTCATTTGGAAAACAAAGGAACAGAATTATTCTGCAGGATTCCCCGCGAAGCGGGCGGAGGGCCCAGCG
>WOVA01000093.1 GCA_009773155.1 Elusimicrobiota bacterium | reverse complement strand
CTTCGCGAGCAGCGCCGAGTAATTGCCGTCCCGCGTCATAAAGACCTCGTCGAGCATCTTGTCCAGGGCCGCCGTTTCTCTGGGCAGCAACTGCTTTGCGAGGCGGATCCAGTTGTCTATATCCACGGGCTTCGGAGCGTCTGCGGGCAGGGCCCCGGCGGCGCAACAATCCGCCTCCAGCAGAGTGCGGTGGTAGACCCTCGCCGCGAGATAGGCGTCGTCGAGGTAGCCGAAGAGCCCCAGGGAGGTTTCCGGCAGCAGGTCCTCCGGGCTGTAAAGGTAAGCCATGGTGAACCCGTGCAGCCGGATCACTCCGGGCTGGAAACGGTCCGAGCCCCAGGCGCGTATCTGGCGCGTCATGGCCGGCAGGGCCAGTATGAGTTCCCGGACCGGGCGCTCGTAGAGCACGGCGTCGCGCGGCCCGACCAGCGCCCTTATGGTCCCCCTGAAAGGGTCCGTGGGATCCCCGGCCAGGGCGTTCAGCCGGTCCTGCAGTTGTTGATACATACGGTCCTCCTTGTGCGGTAATAGTGTAGCAGCCGCTCCCGCTATCTGTAAAATAGATAATATGGTAATATCGTATTCAGAAAGTCTATGATACCCATAAACTACCATCATCTCTACTATTTTTACGCCATCGCGCGGGCCGGCAGCATAACCAAGGCCTGCGCCGAGCTGCTGCTGGCGCAGCCCACGCTGAGCACGCAGCTCAAGCAGCTGGAAAAGGCGCTAGGCCGGCGCCTGTTCGACAGGAAGAATCAGAAGCTCACGCTCACGGAAGAGGGGCGCCTGGTGCTGGACTACGCCGAGAGCATTTTCGAGATGGGCAAGGAACTGCAGGATGCCATGCGCGACCGGCCTCTCACGGGGCGCGTCGCCATACAGGTGGGCATACTGAACGCAACGCCAAGGGCCTTCGGCCACGCGCTACTGGAGTGCCTGCTGCGGGACCCCTCGCTCGCCAACATCACCACGCACGAGGAGAACCTGCCCGGCCTGACCAGCGGCCTTAGGCAGCACCAGCTGGACGTGGCGCTTTCAGATATCCCGATCCTGGGCCAGGACCGCGAGGAACTCGTCAACCATTTCGTCTGCCGCATCCCGGTGGTGCTGGCGGCCGCCCCGGAGCTCGCCGCCCGCTGCCGGAAATTCCCGGCGGACCTGGCCGGCCTCCCGTTCATCATGCCCTCCCAGCCCAGCCAGATTTTCCGCCAGGTGCAGGACGCGCTGGCGGCGTGCTCCGTCACCCCGCGCATCCTGGCGGAGGTGCAGGACGCAACGAATACAGCGTCGCGGCGAGCCTGCCGGCAGGCGGCCTTAAGGCCCTAAAGTCCAGCCGCTCCCTGGGCATCTGCGAGTCCGTCTACCTGGTCACGCGCCGGCGCAAATGGCCGAACCCGCTTGTGGACCGGCTGATAAAAAATTTCCGCGCGCGGCTGAATAAGTACGCGGCCGCGGCTCCGGGCAAGTAAACCCCGGGGGATTCAGCAAGATGGATTAAATTGGTATATTCTCTGTCATGAAAACACTTGAGATACTCTTCATCGCCCTCGGGCTTTCAATGGACGCGTTCGCCGTCTCGGTAGCCAGCGGCGCGACCATGAAGCGGCTGCACCTGCCGCACGCGCTGAAGATGGGGCTTTTCTTCGGGGCTTTCCAGGCCCTCATGCCCATAGTGGGCTGGGCCGCCGGGCTTGGCATGAAGAGCTTCATCTCCGGCTGGGACCACTGGATAGCCTTCACCCTGCTGTCCGTAGTCGGCGGGAAAATGCTCTATGAGTCTTTCAAGATAAAGGAAGAGGAGGAGTGCGGCGGAACCAAAACCTGCCCCTTCGATACCGGCACCCTCACCGTGCTCGCTATCGCCACCAGCATAGACGCCCTGGCCGTGGGCCTGACCTTCTCCTTCCTGCAGGTTTCAATAATAGCTCCCGCCCTGCTCATAGGCCTGGTGACCTTCCTGATGTCGGCGGCCGGGGTAAAGATCGGCACCACCGGCGGCCATTTTTTCGAGCACAAAATGGAAGCCGCCGGCGGCCTGATACTGATAGGCATCGGCCTCAAGATCTTGCTTGGACATCTGGGAGTGTTCTGACCGGGAGTGACTACACCGCGAATTCCCCAAAAGTGATCGGTTGGAAACGGTGATCGGTTCAGTGATCGGTTCTAGGTACGTCTAGCGACTTCTCCTGATTCGTCGGGATAACAAAAAAGCACGACTCTCGTCGTGCTGATACCTTCTGATCTCTGCTGATTCGCCTAGTCCTCCGCCTTGCGAGCTACCAGGCTGCTCTACCCCGCAGAAATAGTATACCACAAAACTCGGGGCAATGCAAATCCTCGTCGAAAAAACAAATACTTTACAACGGTGATCTCTAGTAACTACTCGCAAAAAATGATCAACTAAAGACGCTGATCGGATTTGTGATAGTTTGGGCTATAGTCCGGTAACACCGTCCTGATTGACCTTGAACCTGCATCCTTTGGGTTCGCAGGCATATTTTATGGTTTCCCAACTGGAACCTATACGCGGGCGCATACTTATTGCCTCCATACCGACTTCTTTTGCGGTGACGGTGAAAGCAATTATAAACACGCTGGTCCCCCGCTGATTCACTCCGTCTTCGTTTAGGTCGAATTTACAGGGCAGTTCTTTGCATGCATAGGACACTTCCTTCCACTTTGCCCCCAGTACGGACTTAAAGGCCATTGAGTTGCCGGTTCGCTGGGCCTCAAATTCATATTTCAGGGCGGGGAGGTTTGCATAATCCGGCTCGCCAACCTCCACAGGCACGTCTGCCCCGGG
>WOVA01000069.1 GCA_009773155.1 Elusimicrobiota bacterium | reverse complement strand
GGTCTCTGAAGACTTCCGAACCGCCGTATGCCGAACGGCACGTACGGTGGTGTGGGAGGACGGCGGGTGAACTAATCACCCGCCTCCTACCCGATTTGGCGCACTAACACCCCGGCGCCAGTGAGGCGGAAGGAGCCTGCCCAGATTGCCTAAAAACGCCGGGTTTTTGATAGTATAAACAAAACGGACGGCGCTCACGCGGAAAATTCAATAAACGCGCCCCAGAAGTGGAAAAGGGCGTAGGAAACCGAGAATAACCGCGCTTACGCTTCCTGCAAATCAGATGAAGGCAAATAAGGGGTTAAGTTATGAAAAATTTGTTAAAGATAATTATTGGAGCGGGACTGCTTTTCCCCGCGAATTTAAAGGCTGAACCGATGGGAGATCTGGCGGCGGATCTGTCGGGCCAGATCAGAAGTACTCAAACCGTAAAATTGGCCGTTTTGACCTTTCCCTACATCGACGGTTTTAATTCTACGGGCTCACAAATAGTCCAGGAACGCCTGATCACGTCCTTTTCACGGGATAAAAAGTTCTCACTTCTTGAAAGAGCTCTTTTGCATAAAGTTCTTGAACAGGCAAAACTTGAAATGAGTGGTCCTTTTGACGAAACAGCGACCATAAATTTTAGCTGCTGACATAAACGGAGACCCCGATGATAATCCTTATACCGGATACCGGAACGGAGAATGTTTTTCCGTCAATCGAAAAAAGGACTCATCAATTGTCCACCGGCGAGTATATCTGGGACTGGTCGGGGAATCTCTGGGAATGGCTGGATATGACCTGTACGGCCGGGACGGGCGCAGGCTACTGGTATGAAAGCGGCGGTTGGATAGAATGGAGCGACGGCAACCTGTCGGACTATGAAAAAGGAAGAGCGGGCCCGGCAGGGTCTTATACGAGCGCGCACAACGCGGGGTGATATTGTGGTTGCTCCGTCGCCGGAAATGCGGTGTTCCGGGGCGGCTACTGGTCTACGACGCGCGCGCGGGAGTGTTCGCCTTCGCCGCGTGCAACGCCCCGTCGTACTCGACTGCGGGCATCGGGTTCCGCTGCGGTAAAAATATCCGGAATCCGGAATCTGAGAAATCCATAAAAACTCAATAAGCGCGCTTAAGTTCCCCGCGAATAGACGCGGCGCGGCTTATTTCGCCGCTTCTTTTATCGCCGCCTGCACCGCGGCGGTCATCAGCGCCAGCGGCAGCGAGGAGGAGATATTCTTCCCGGGCTTCTCTTTCAGCGCCATCCCGGTGCTGACGGGGATGTGGATGAAGGCGTAACGCGTCCGCAGGCCGGCCCTGTCGATGGCGCGCATGGCGCGGTACATCAGCGTATTGCAGACGTATCCGCCGGCGTGATTGCTGACATAGGCGGGCGCGCCGGCGCGGCGCGCGGCGGCCGCCAGTCGCCGGGGGTCGATGGTGACCGTATAGGCCGCGGGCCCGGAGGGGTCGAGTTTCTCGCCTTCCGGCCGCCAGCCGGCATTGTCCTTTATGCCGTAGTCGGCGACATTCAGGCCGAAGCGCTCCACCCTTACCGCGGCCTCGCCGGCCGCCAGTCCCAGCGAGACCAGCAGGTCGGGCTTGAGCCGGGCGAGAAGCGTTTCTATCTTTTTGCCGACGGCCCGGCCTTCCACCGGCAGCCGCGCCCTGAATAGCCGGGCGCCGGGCGGGGCCTTGAGCGCCGCCAGCACGCGCAGGGTGGGATTATCGGTCCTGCCGCCGAAAGGTTCGAAAGCGGTAACGAGTATTTTTTTCGCCATGACGATATTATATGTAAGTTGACAGGCCTTTCCGTATGGCCTAAAATTGGGGGGACCGATCTTACCCGGGGGGAGAATGACCGTGAAAAAGAAATACGATCCGGCGGTGGAGATGGCCAAGGGCGCAAAACTGACCGCGCTTTCTTTCGATAAACTGCAGAAGGTTTCTGTGACCAGGCCGCTGGTGACGGTAGGCGGAGAGCCGGGCGCCGTCGAGTTTTCGGGCAAGGCGAAAGGGCGCGGTACCGGCATAGACGGCACCATGTCGCTCTGGCTCGCTATCTTCCGCTACAAACGCCCCGACGGCACGGTGAACCACGTCGCCGGCTGGAACGTGACGCTGCCGCTCAAGGCCGGCCAGAAGCCTGAGGCCACCGCTAAGGATTTCGAGAAGTTCATTAATTCCGGCTCCCGCCCCTACCGCGCGCAGGCCGTAAAGACATCGCTGAGCATAACATACGAAGAAAAGGACTGAACCGTGACATCATCGACTATCCAAGCCCCGAAAGAAACAGCCGTTCCTTCCGCACCGGAAGAACTGGCGCAGGCGCTGTCCGGGCTGGATACGCCGGCGGCCGCCGCCCTCCTGGAGAGGGCGGAGACCGGGCCGGCCATGGGCGCGCTGCGCCTGCTGGACCCGCAGGCGGCGGAGCATATACTTTCGGTCCTGCCGGCGGAACACAGGGACAGGATAACCGGGGCCCTCCCTAAAGAGGTCCGCGACCAGTGGGCTTCGAATCTCACCTTCCCCGGTCACAGCGTCGGCCGCATGATGGACCCGGTCTGGGCTGTCTTCCGGCCGGAGATGACCGTCGCTCAGGCCGTGGAGGAACTGCGCGAACTGGTCAAGCGGGAGTTCATAACCTACGCTTTCGTGACTGACGCCCAAAGCAGGCTCATAGGCGTAATAGTGATGCGCGACCTGCTCTTCGCCGATCCGCGGGCGCGGCTCGAAGAGGTCATGCTCAAGGCGCCTTTCAGCCTGCGCGCCGACATGCAGCTCATGGACGCAATGCGCGAGGTGCTCACCCGCCATTTCCCGGTCTACCCGGTGACCAATTCGCTCGGGGTGCTGGTCGGCGCCGTCCGGGGCCGGCGGCTGTTCGAGGCGCAGGCCATAGAGATAAGCGCCCAGGCCGGCAGCATGGTCGGCGTAGAAAAAGAAGAGAAGCTTTCCACGTCCTGGCAGCGCAGTTTCAGGTACCGCCACCCCTGGCTGCAGCTCAATCTGCTGACCGCCTTCGTCGCGGGCGGCGTGGTCAGCCTTTTCCAGGGCACCATAGACCAGATAGTCATACTGGCGGCTTTCCTGCCGGTGCTGGCGGGACAGTCGGGCAATGCCGGCTGCCAGGCGCTGGCCGTAACGATACGCGGCATGACGCTGCATGAGCTCAAGGACGGTTCGGCCTGGAAGTTGATGAGCAAGGAAAGCCTGCTGGGGCTGTTCAACGGCTTCATCGTGGGCCTGGTGGCGGGCGCCGGCATGTTCCTGCTGGCCAAAAGCCAGGGCAATCCGCAGGCGCTGCCGCTGGCGCTGATAGTAGTGGCGGCGATGACCGGCAGCTGCGTGGTCAGCGGCCTCTTCGGCGCCGTGGTGCCGATAGCGCTCAAGCGCCTGGGCGCCGATCCGGCCACGGCGTCGAGCATCTTCCTGACCACCGCGACCGACGTGGCCAGCATGGGCCTGCTGCT
Source organism: Elusimicrobiota bacterium (assembly GCA_009773155.1). GTDB lineage: Bacteria > Elusimicrobiota > Elusimicrobia > Elusimicrobiales > UBA9959 > UBA2231. Next base: position 3,286 of record WOVA01000069.1, on the reverse strand, counting down.
GGCGCTGGCGACCGTGTTCCTGCTCTGACCGGTGGTCCGCCCGCCGGACCTTTTGCCGGCCGCTGTCTGGGCCTTTCTTCCCTGTCGCGCCCGCGCGGGTAATACTAAAATAGACGCATGAGCAAAAAACTCGCGCGTCTTTTTATTCTCCCGCTTTACCTCTTAACACTTCCATTCTTCCTCTCCGCATCGGCGGGGGACACCGTCCTGCAGGGTGTCCCCGTTCCGCTTCCGTCGGCGCTCTCCGCCGCGGAGGAAAAATCTTCCTCCTCCTCCGGCTATTACCTTACCCCTTCTTCGCTGGACCTCTCGGCGGTTCCGGCTGCGCCGGCTCCGGGCTCGCGGGCCGACCTGGAGGATTTCGAGACGATCTTCGCCTGGCAGCAGTACCGCACGGCGGCGCAGTGCGCGGCGGCCAGGGAGGAGATGTCGCACAATTTCCAGGTCTTCTTCGGCGCCATCGATCCGTTCTACGACGACCAGGCCCCGGAAGTGAAGTCTTTCTTTAAAAATGTGGAAAAGGATTCCACCGCCGCGCACCGTTACCTGAAGGATGTCTACCGCCGGGACCGCCCCTTCTTGCGCGACGCGCGCGTGAAGCCCTGCCTGCCCCGGGTGAAGGGCTACGCCTATCCCAGCGGCCATACCACCATGGCGCGTCTTTTCGCGCGGATCCTTTCCGACCTGGTCCCGTCGCGCGCCGCGGAGTTCATGGCCCGCGCCGACGAGGCCGCGCTCAACCGCCTGATCGGCGGAGTGCATCATCCCACCGACCTGCAGGCCGGCAAGGCGCTGGCCGACGCGCTTTACGCAGAGCTGCGCGCGCTGCCGTCCTTCAACTCCGACATGGACGCGCTGCGCGCCCACCTGCGCTGAACGCGGCTTGCCGTTTTTTTGTATCATTTTAGCCGTACCGGGCCCGCTGAGACGCGGGCCTTCCCAATGAGCGAGGACACTAAAAGATGAAAAATACCATCCTTGTAGTCGGTTCGGTGGCGCTGGATTCGGTCAAGACCATACACGGCACCACTGACAGGGCGCTGGGCGGCTCGGCGGTGCATTTCTCTCTCTCGGCCTCCAATTTTTCGCCGGTCAAGATGGTCGGCGTGGTGGGGGAGGACTTTCCGGCCCATTTCAGCCGCTTCCTCTCCCGCCGCAATATCTGCACCGAGGGTCTGCAGATAAAACCGGGCAAGACCTTCCACTGGGAGGGGGAATACGACCGGGATTTCAAGAACGCCACCACCCTGGCCACGCACCTCAATGTTTTTCAGCAGTTCAGGCCCTGCCTGAACAATAACCACGCCCGCTGCGGCGTTATCTTCCTGGCCAATATAGACCCCGATCTTCAGCGCGGCGTCCTCAAGCAGGTCCGCAACAGGCGGCTGGTGGCCTGCGACACCATGAACTACTGGATCTCGCTCAAGCGGCGGTCGCTGCTCAAGCTGCTGCCCGACGTGGACCTGCTCTTCGTCAACGAGGAAGAGGCGCGCCAGCTCACCGGCGAGCACAACCTGATAAGGGCCGCCAGGATAATCTCCAAAATGGGGCCCGCCGCCGTGGTCATCAAGCGCGGCGACAGCGGCGCGATGCTGTTCCACGGGGGAGAGACGCTTTCCATGCCGGCCCACCCGGTGGAGAAAGTGGTGGATCCCACGGGCGCGGGCGACACTTTCGCCGGCGGCTTCATGGGTTACCTGGCCGCGGCCCCCGATTGGAATAATTTCGCCACGCTGCGCCGGGCCATGGCCTACGGCACGGTGATGTCCTCGTTCAGCGTGGAGGATTTCAGCGTGCGGCGCATGGGCCGGCTGAAGAAAGCCGAGATGTCACGGCGCTTCGATAAATACGTCGGCGCTCTGCGGGTGTCCTGATCGGGATGTAGGTCTTTGGACCTATATTTGGCGTAGGCCCTCAGCCCTACCCTCCGGCTCCCGCCGGGGGGTATAATTTTATGTATCCCAGCGCAGTAAAGGTGCTACGCCTATGTTCAACAAGACTATTCTGCCGCTGTTCCTGATGACTTTCCTGTGCGCGGGAGCTCCGCCCGAGCGCGACCTTTCCAACCCGCTGCCCAACTGGGTGGACCCGGCCCGCGAAGCGCCCGTCCCTTCCGATAAGGTCTTCGTAAACCGGCTGCGCACCCCCACCCCTTCCGGTTTCCGCATCCCGGCCGAGTACGAGCCGGTAGGCGCCGTGGTGCTGGGCTGGGCCGGCTATACCGACATGCTCTCTTCCGTGGCCAGGGCCGCGGCCGGCGCCGGAGCCAACATCCTGGCCGTCTGGGGGCCGCAGTCTATATCCGGCGTGCCCGCGGAGAGTTATACTCCGTTGAACCTGTCCATAGACACGGTCTGGGTGCGCGATTACGGCCCGTTCGGCCTGACCGGCCCCGGGCGCCTGGGCATCGTGGATTCCATCTACCGCCATTACAACTACAGGCCCGACGACGACGCGCTGCCGGTGAACCTGGGCCGCCTGATGAGCATCGATGTCTTCGGCGTGCCGGTGATACTCGACGGCGGGAACATCATGTTCGATTCCCACGGCAACCTGTTCATGACCAGGCGGACCTACCTGTGGAACTCCAATATGAGCCAGGAGCGGGTGGACGCGGCGCTAAAGGAATATTTCAAGGTCAGGAACGTCTACGCCTTCGACTACGCGGGCTACCCGGGCCAGCCGCGCGACGGCACGGGCCATATCGACATGTTCATGAAGCTGCTCAACGATAACACGGTGCTGATCTCGCTGGCCGATACCGAGCCCTACAAGTCCAATTCCGAGAAGGCCGTGGCGGCTTTCAGGGGGCGCACCGCCCCCGACGGCCAGCCTTACAAGGTCATCACGGTGAAGGGCTGGGAGACTTCCGGCACCTGGTACACCTATACCAACTCCCTGATAGTCAACAACACGGTCATCATGCCGTCCTACCGCGGCAAGGCGGCGGAAGAGGCCGCGGCGATAGCCGCCTACCGTGAAGGTATGCCCGGAGTGAACGTGGTGCCGGTCAATTCCGACTCCAGCATCCGCTCCGGCGGCTCCATACACTGCGTGACGCAGACCATACCGCTGCTGCCCGGCAAGTCCGGCGCCGCGGACTACGCCGGCGAGGTGAAAGAGGCCGCCGCGGCGGTTTCCCCGGCCCTGGACCAGCTCATAGAGATGTCGTCCAAGTAAGCCGGGGTTAACCTGAATCCTGCAGTTCAGCATAGTTTTCATTGGGAAAATAAGGGAACAGAATTATTCTGCAGGATTCCCCGCGAAGCGGGCGGAGGGCCCAGCG
>WOVA01000068.1 GCA_009773155.1 Elusimicrobiota bacterium | reverse complement strand
GTCTCTGAAGACTTCCGAACCGCCGTATGCCGAACGGCACGTACGGTGGTGTGGGAGGACGGCGGGTGAACTAATCACCCGCCTCCTACCCGATTGCCCGGCCGCTTCATTGACGGATGTCAATCCTTCTGGGCCCTTTGGCCCATAAAAGGCTTAGGCCATCGGACCGGCGGGCCTGGGTCCGGGGACACTTATGATTTTCCGCGATGAAGACTATAATTTATACGCAGGACGACAGAAGGACGAGGAAAAAAAATGACCATTAAGAAAACCGCTTCGACGCTTATAACCGCCGCCGCCTTCTTCTCATTTTCCGCCGCCGCCTTCGCGCAGGTGCCGGCGGGCTACGCCGAGTTCTCGGAATCCGAGAGAAAGGCCGCGCAGCGGAACCCCGACTACTACACCATCAACCCCGCCTCCGTCCGCCTGGTCCGCATAGCCGAAGGGGAAGACCCGGACCTTCTGGAAAAGCAGCGCAAAGCCGCCCAGAGCGGCGCCGGAGAAAGCCTGGTCCTTATAGAGAAGATAATAAACATAGCTGAAAAGATCTGGGCCATAATAGAGAGGAACGCGCCGGTAGTCAACATAACCACCCAGTACGCCACGGCCGTTCCGGACGGCATAAAGTCCTGGACCCACCTCCAGAACTGGAGCCGCCCCCGCACCTATACTTACGGCTTCTACGCGGACAATCTTTACGGCGTCACCGTGCTGGACGTTAAATACAAGGTGGCCTACTCCTACGGCGGCAACTATAAAGGCAAGGGCAAATACCTCACCGGCGTGACCGTCATTCCGGAGAAGGTGGACCTCGCCTGGGGCTATAAGTTCAGCATGACCGCGCAGGTACCGGACAGCACCGTGGTCAATATCGGCACCCACGCCGACCCCCACGCCGCGCTGCAGCTCAAGCTGAACTGGAGGATATCTACCCCCATCAAGTCCTCGGACGGCACCAGCGTCTACTACATCCAGGGCAACGGCGGTTTCGCCGAGATAGCCAGCCCCTGGAAGGCCGCCGACGCCAGCTTTGACGACATGGACGTGACGGGCTACCAGGCCGCGGCCCCGCTGGCCCCGGGCTCAAAGATCTTCGAGTAAGGCAGTAAGAAAAGGAAGGAGGAAGAAATGAACAACATGACAAAGACGGCATTCGCCCTCATAGCGGGCGCGCTGCTGGCCGGGAACGCCGAAGCCAACGGCTTCGACGCGAAATACTTCGAGGTGGACGAAAGCTCCATCATGATCGAGGAGATCGCCATCGAGAAGGGCGGGAGCATACAGATCCCGCTGAGCACCGGCACGGTCGCCGGACCGGTCAAGCCCGGCCTGCCGACCCCGCCCACCGGCCCGGTCATCAACCCGCCCGGACCCGGCACCACCGGCGGCCCGACCAACGGCCTCGGCGAGGCCAGCCAGACGGTGGATCTCCTGGACAAGATAGTCAACCTCGCCCAGAAGATCTTCAACATCATCGAGAAGAACCAGCCGGTCGTCAACGTGACCACCAACTACGCCAATGCGGTGCCCTACGGCACCAGCCACTGGACGCAGCTGCAGGGCTGGAGCAGGCCCGCCACCAGGAAGTACGCCTTCTCCATGAAGAACGGCTACGGCAACCAGGTCGTCAAGGTCACCTACCAGGTGCACTATACCCATAACGGCAACTTCCAGGGCAAGGGCAAGTTCCTCACCGGCGTGACCGTGGAACCCCTCAACATCGAGGCCGCCTGGGGCTACAAGGTCAGCCTGGTCAGCGAGGTCCCGGATTCCACGATAGCCAATGTCGGCACCAGCGAGGACCCGATCGCGTCGATGCAGGTCCAGCTTAAGTGGAACGTGCACACCGTCATCAAGGACATTACCTCCAAGGCCGTGTACTATGTCCAGGGCGACGGCTTCATCCAGGAGATCGGCACCCCCTTCAAGAACGCGCAGGACGCCAAAGCGGCCGCCGCGATCGAGAAGGCCACGCTGCAGATAGAGAACGCCCGCTTCTAGGCTATGCCTGTGCCGTAACAGACGCTATGCGTCTCAAACGGCCTAAGAAGCGATAAAAAGAAACCTCCTTTCTCCCCTGTCTGCCGCCTACGGGCGGCGGACAGGGGTTTTTTCTTTTGACGGAAATAAAAAAGGCCGGGGCGAGCCCGGCCCAGGAGCGGCGCGGCGGCGCCGTCAGGCGATATCTTTAAGTTTGCGGAAGAGTTCCAGCTGGTCCGGGGAAAGTTTTTCGGGAAGGGTTATATCCAGAACCGCGTAAAGATCGCCCCGGCCGCCTTTATGCGGCAGCCCCTTGCCCGTCAGGCGCATGCGCTTGCCCGAGCGGGAGCCGGGGGGGACTTTTATCTTGAGCGAACCGCCGGGATACGCGACCTGAGCCTCGCCGCCGAGGGCGGCGTCCCAGGGATATACCGGGACGCGCACCACCAGATCGGCGCCTTTTATCTCGAACCTGTCATCCGGCTCGACGGCGACTTTAAGATACAGGTCGCCCGAACGGCCCTGGGCGGAAGCCCCTTGGCCTTTGAGCCGGATCACGGAACCGTCACCTATGTTCCTGGGCAGGTTGACCGAGATGTTGCGCGTCTCGGCCCTGCCACCGGCCCTGTAGGAGAAAGACAGGTCTTTGCGGCCGCCGGATACCAGCTCGGCCAGGGTCAGCCGGAGCTCGGCCTCCATATCGAGGTTGGACCGCCTGCCGCGCTGAGGGGGGAAGCCTCCCGCGCCCTCCTGGAAATTATCGCCGAAACCGCTCTGGCCGCCGGAGAAGCCGCCGAGATTGCCGAACACCGACTTGAAGAACTCGCTGAAATCGCCGAACTGCTCGAAGCCCTGGCCGCCCTGGTACTGGAAGCCGCCCGGGCCGCCGGAGAAGCCGCCGCCCGGCGGCGGGCGGAACTCCTGGCCTTCGCGGTAGTTCCGGCCCAGCTGGTCGTAGAGACCGCGCTTCTTGGGGTCGGACAGCACCTCGTAGGCCTCGTTGATCTCCTTGAACTTATTCTCGGATTCCTTGCTCCCGGGGTTCTTGTCGGGATGGTGCTTCATCGCCAGCTTGCGGTAAGCCGACTTTATCTCGTCCTCGCCGGCGCCGCGGGCGACGCCGAGCAGCGAATAGTAATCTTTATACTTCAGGGACATCGGGACTCTTCTTTTTGCGGGTCAGGAAGAGTATCAGGACGCAGAAGAGGGCCAGCGGCAGCATAAGCCAGCGCTCCAGCTTAGCCTCGCTGACATTGGTGAAAGACTCTATCCCCCAGGTGCCGAAAAGCAGGGCGACGATGAAGCCCCAGAAGAGCAGTACCAGCCCGGAAGAGACCGGCTTTTCGGGGGCGGGATCTTCGGCGGCGGGAACGGCCTGGACCGGGGCTTCCGCCGTAGCGGCGGCCTGTTCCTGTCTGTACTTTCTGTCTTTTTTAGCCATAATTATTTCTTGGAGGCGACGAAGGAGATATCCTGGAAGATCACCGTCACGCCCAGGTCATGCCCGTCGTGGTTCCTGACGCGCATGGTGCTGTAGCCGATGACGAGCGGGACATTGGCGTGCATGACCGAAATCTCGGCGCGGCGCACGGATTTGCCGGTCTCAAGCGCCTCTTTGACCACCCCCAGCAGGGCGGGGAAGCCGGCGTAGGCCTTGTGGTAGTCGCAGCCGAGGCACTTGTGGTCCTCGTCCATGTGCAGGATCTTGCCGGCCATCGGGTTCATATAGACCACTTTGCCCGCGAGGTCCACGCTTATAAGCCCGCCGGTCAGGTTGTCGAGTATGCACTGGTAATATTCTTTTATGTCGCTCACCATGGGATTATTCTACAAAAAAAGGGCGGTCCGGATTATCGTTAAATCAGAAATTTTGTATAATTATCCCGCAGTAAAATTCCCCGGTAGCTCAATGGTGGAGCATTCGGCTGTAAAGTCGTTGCAGCTTCCGCCGGAAACGGCGGTTGAAAAATCAGGTGAATTCAGGGAAATCCGCGAAAAGCGGACAATCCTGAGCCAAGCCCGGAGCGACAGGCCCCGGGAAGGTGCAGAGACTATCCCGTGAGGGAGTACTTTCCGCCTAAAGCGGATGGGAAGCGCCTGAGTCCGTAATCCGAAAGGATCGGATATGATATAGTCCAAGCCTTGAAGCAATTCGAGGGCACTTGTAACCGAAGGGTTGTTGGTTCGAGTCCAACCCGGGGAGCCAATTTAAAAGGCCGCGCTTTGCCGCGGCCTTTTAAATTGGCTCCCCTGTTGACCGGACCGCGAAGGCGCCGCCTTCGATGGTTCGGCTCGACTTGGCATCCTGCGTGACTTCGGAGAGGGCGCCGCAGGCGCCTGTCCAACACCCTTCCGATTTATCCCCGGCCGCGCTTTGCCGCGGCCTTTTAAATTACCGTCCTTCCTTCACGCTTTTTTCAAGCCCCTGCGACACCACGTTGTCGCACCCATGGTCTACGCTATAAAGGCGGAAACACAAAGGGGGGTATTATGAGCAACCTTAATAAAGTGATGCTGATAGGACGGCTGACGCGGGACCCGGAGATCGTAGAGTTCGCCGGCGGCGGCAAGGTGGCCAACCTGGGGTTCGCCGTCAACAACCGGCGGCGCAACGGCGAGACCGGCGAGTGGGAGGAGGTCCCGGTCTGGCTGAACCTCAAGGCGTTCAACCGGGAGAGCGGGCGCAAGCTGGCCGACCGGGCCGCCGTCCTTACCAAAGGCCGGCAGGTCTACGTGGAGGGCCACCTGGCGCTGGAAGAATGGACGGGGAAGGAGGACGGCAAGCCGCACTCCCGCACGCTGGTCTACGTGGACAACATGGAGTTTCTGGGCGGCGGCAAGCCCCGGCAAGGCGAGGATAAGCCCCGGCCGGAGGCGGAGGCCGAAGAGAAGCCCGCGCGCGCGGGACGGCCCCGCAAGCGCGCGGAGGACTAGAAGCCCGGGGCGGGGGAGGGGGAAAGTTCGGGGCCGTCGGCGCCCTCGGCTATGCGGACGAAGCGGTTGGCCGGCACGCCGTAGAAGCGCGATACGCGGCCCCGGGCCCCGCCCCAGCGCACCTCGATATCGGCCAGGCCCGCCTTACCCAGGCCGAAATGAAGGCGCAGGTCGTCGGACTGCGAGCCGTGGCCGCGCGAGGAAGAGACTTCGCGGGTCTGGCTCAGCCCCCGGGTCCTGACTATGACACGGGAACCTATGGCGGAGCGGGGCGCCCCGCCGGGGCCGGCTCCCTCAAGCCGGATGTGCAGCCAGTTGTTCCGGCTGCCTATGTTGTTGCGGAAAAGGGCCGCGCGGGGGAAGGGCCCGTGCCGCCTGTCGGCCGGCATGCGCATCCAGGACTTGCCGGCGAGGATATCCAAATCCCCGTCGCCGTCGTAGTCGGCTACGGAGATGCCGGCGGAACTCTCCCAACCGAAGCCGGCCTTCTCCGTCACGTCCTCGAACCGGAGCGCCCCGGTCCCCCTGAAGAGGCGCAGGTACTGGCCGTCGGGGTAATCGCCGCTCGAAAGAAGGAGGTCCAGGCGTCCGTCATTGTCGAAGTCCAGCCAGGCGGCGCGCATATCTCCCTGGTTCCAGTTCGTCGTGCTCGCGTGCACGCGCGGCATGGCGTCCGGGCGGCGCCTGAAGGCGAAACCCTTCTCCGGGCCGAGGTTTTCCAGCAGGCTGGAGCGGTCGGACGCCTCGCCGGCCCAGCCGTGGGTGATCTCGCCCAGGAAGACGTCCATGTCGCCGTCATTGTCGGCGTCGGCGCAGGGCGCGGCGAAGGTGTTGCCGTGGGAGCGCCATTCCTTCTCCGTCTCCCTTTTTACCCAGCCGGGGTAGAGGCCGTGCCTTGTCTCGTCGCCGTCGAAGCCGGACGCCGGCGCCATGTCGGTGAAACTGCCGTCGCCGTTATTGCGCCAGAGGCGGTTGGCCTGCCGTCCGTATACGGCGACGAGTATGTCCTGCAGGCCGTCATTGTCCCAGTCGCAATGCGAGACGCCGTAGACGGGGCGGCTGGAATCCGGCCTGCCTTCCGAGGGGTAGGTCAGGAGCCCGGCGGGCATGGTCATGTCGGCGAAACGGCCGCCGCCCAGGCCGCGGTAGAGCCGGGACGGATAGGAGACAAAGGAGGCCCCGTACTCCTTATACCAGTTCCCTATGAAGAGGTCGGGCACGCCGTCATTGTCATAATCCAGGAAGGCGGCCGAAACGGCGGTCTCGGGCGCGAAAGCGGTCCGGTCCCCTTCGGGAAAGAAGAATCGTCCCGAGCCGTCGTTGAGCAGTATTTCGGAGCGCAGGCCATCGTCGGACCTCTCGTAGAGAACTTCTCCGGCGGCGTTCCTGAGCGCCTCCCCTGTCTTCGGGTCCGTGCGCGCCTTCTCGAACTCGCAGTAGCGCCCGCGGAAAAGGTCCAGGTCGCCGTCATTGTCCACGTCGGCGAAGGCGAGGAAAGAGCCGGGCGCGGAGCCGGTGCTGACCAGAGGATGGGCGTTTATGGCGGAAGGCCCGGTCAGGTCCTCGAAGACCCTGCCGCCGGGAGACGGGCGGTTCATGAACACGGCGGTTCCGGGCCCGCCGTGCGTCCGGTGGAGCGCCGCGTCCGGCCAGCCGTCGCCGTCCAGATCGGCCCAGTAGGGAGTCTGGCAGGGGACGGAAGAGAGGGCTAGGCCGCCGGCCGCGTCCGTGAACCAGGGGGAGTCCGCGGAAAAAGCGGGACATGCCGGAGATAGCAGCAGAACGAGCGCCAGGCGGGTTAATTTCATCGCAAGATTATATCTAATCCAAAGTTCCAGACCGATCCGTACTCGTTTCCCGTCGGCAACGTGAGAATTTTTAATGCCGCCGTTCTGGCTACACCGACAACTTCACGCCAAGC
>WOVA01000067.1 GCA_009773155.1 Elusimicrobiota bacterium | reverse complement strand
GTCCACGCCGGCGGCGGCGTCGGTGACGGAGAGGCGCTGGAGTTGGAGGCCCGCGGTGCGCGAGACGCCCTCCCGGCTGCCCAGCAGGCGGTAGCCCAGGCCCCAGGCGTCGGCCGATACGGTGCGGTCGGAGGCCGCGTAGCGCAACTCCTGGCCTATGGGGAGCAGGAAGCAGGTCTCGCCGGAGGGTTCCCAGGTCTGCTCGGGCTTTTTGGCGGCGGCGAAAGACAGGGCGGGACAAAACGAGAGCAGTAGCATAAGCGCCTTGAAGACGGGGCGGTTTAAGGGGTCGGATGGTTTTGGTGTCATAGGTTTATCCGGCTTTCCCCGGGCCGGGGAGGACTTCCCAGTGGCCGCCTTTGTCGGGGCCGACGCGGCGTAGCTTTTGTTTCCTCTTTAAGTTGCGGATTATCCTGGCAATGCCGGAAACGCTTAAATTTAATTTCGTTGAAAGTGCGCCTGTTGTTATGGCCGGATTTTCCGTTACTAGGCACAAAACTTTCTCATTACTTTTCTCATTACTTTTCTCATTACTTTTCTCATTACTTTTCTCCCTGGTTTTCTCCGACTTAGCCGTGTGGGGGAAGGTCAGCCATAAGGCGCCTTGGTCTTCTTTAAACTTGGGGGCAGGAAGGCCGGCTTTATCGCAACTGTGGATTATCTCCAGCGTGCCGCCGCCCCATTTTTCTATAAGGCCGGCGTAATAGAGCATTTCCGCAATTTTGCGGTTGCGCTGTTTTGAAACATGCGCACCCAGCAGGGACTGCGGCGTCAACGGCGGAATAAGGTTGCCGGGGTTAACCATTAAAATGTTATCGTCATGCCAGCGGATCTGCGTCTGCGACACGTCCAGATAGTCCCTGTGGCAGACGGCGTTGGTTACTGCTTCGCGCAGGGCTTCAAGGGGATACTCCCAGATAACATCCCTGGAGGGAGTTCCTTTAAACTCAAACCGGGTCTGGAGGTGTTCACGGAAGTAGTCCATGGCCCCATCTATCTGTTCAAAAACAGTTCCGCCTACCTCTTTATCGTCCACTATTATCCCGCCCGGGCGGAAGCGTCCTATCTTCAAAGAGGCGGACGGGTACCAGCGCTGCGGCTCTTTGGCGAATAGCAACATAGTCGCGCGTAGCGGCTTACCGTTTTTAAGCAGCCCCAATTTCTCTAATACGGCCTTGTCAGAATCCCGGGCCGGTATTATGCGGCGGCGCTTTTGATTACAGAGCGCGCGGAACACGGATAATTTCTCCGTATCCAGATCTCCGGGCTTTGCCCTTGTTTCTGCTACTTCATCCCAGGTGATACCCACTTTATCAAGCACCAGCCGGGTAATGTCGTCCTCCATCATGCGGCGGTTGCTGCTATCCACTCTCTTAAAATAGCGGCCGGAGCAGCTAATGGGCTTAACAAGGCTTTCGGGTATGGTAAGAGCCACAACTGTTTTAGTCTCAACCTGGACTTTAGAGATTGCGGGGTTAAGGCCTGTGGCCTGGGCTATTTTATTAACCCAGACACGAAGAGTTTCTTTTCCGGGTTGAAAACCTTTAATGGAACCGTCATCTGTTACCCCTATCAGGAGAATGCCGCCGCCGGCATTGGCAAAAGCCGTTATAATTTCCAAAGCTTCTTCACTGAAAGATTCTTTGAACTCCACATGGCTGGATTCGCCGCGGGGTATGAGTTTTTTCAGTTCTTTGGCGTCCATCATGAGTTTTGGAGACATAAAACTTATTTCGCCAGCCAGAAGCCGGGGAAGGCGTAGCCCAGGCGTAGGCCGGGGGCAGGGCGGTTTAAGGTGGCGGATGGTTTTGGTGTCATAAGCTTATCCGGCTTTCCCCGGGCCGGGGAGTACCTGCCAGCGGCCGCCGAAATCAGACCCGATGCGCTTGATCCGGCCGGAAGCCTTCAATTTCGCCAGATATTCTTTAACAGTGTCTTCGCTTACCCCCAGGCGCTCGGCTAATTGCTTGCGGGTAATTTCCGGCAAGCTGGCTATCAATTCAATTATCTTACCAGAGAGCGTGATTTTCTGGGGGGTGCTCTGGGGGGTGCTCTGGGGGGTGCTCTGGGGGGTGCTCTGGGGGGTGCCAGGCCGCTTAAACGTGATGATGAAAAAGCTGTCGCTCTCCACTTCCGGGAAAGGCAGGCCGACGGCGGCCAAGTGCTCACGGATGCGCTTAAAGCCGGAGCCCATACGTTCGGCGCGGTTCATGCGGGCGAAGATATCGGCTATTAGTTCGTTGCGCCTTACGGAAAGGGCGCCCAGTTTATGTTCGGTCATGCCTGCCGGGAAGCCTCCGGGGTTGCTTATCACTACCCTGTCCTGGTGCACCTCTACCATCAGGCTGGTGCCGCGTATGGCATAATCGCGGTGGACAAGGGCATTGGCTACCGCCTCGCGTAGCGCTTCAAACGGGATTTCGTATATATCCCTGCGGTTGAAGCCGGTAATTTCAGTTCTGACATTCAGGTGCTTTTCAAGGAACAGGATGGCTTCCTTGTACTGGGTCAGCAGGTCGTCCTGTATATCTTTGCGGTCGTAGATATGAATGCGGTTGACGCCCTTGAAAGCCGCCAGCGTCATCTGGCACTGGATTATGTGGCGGCGCGGTTCCTTCGCGAAGAAAAGTACGCCGGCATTCTTAACACCGCTTTTACCTGCCAGGCCAAGACTGCGCAAGGCGTCTTCCGGGCTTGCTGTGCCTAAAGCGATATTGGCCTCTTTAAAAAAGATTTTGATCTTCTCGCCCGAAACGTCATCCCAGGAGAAATCCCTATGAAGTTCCTCTTCGAATACATTGGCGGTGGCGGCTTTATAAACCAACCGCACTTCTTTCTGGGTCATTTTCTGGCTAAGGCCGTCGAACCTGACGAAATAACCGGCAGAGCAGGAGTACGGCTTCTCCCCGCCCTCGGGAATTTCTATTACCACCAGACCGTCGCAGCGGGAAATCTTCTTTATTTCCACTGAAGGTTCGCATTTGCGCGCCAGATCCAGAACCCCGGCTTTCAATTTATTGGTTAAGAGCTCGCCGGCGATCTGGCCTTCATCGGTTACGCCCAGGATAATGCGCCCGCCCCTGGTATTGGCGAAAGCCACTATATCCCTGTCGATCCGGGGCGTGTATTTCTCCTTGAATTCGACCGTAAGCCCTTCGCCTTCGGCTATCAGGAGTTTGAGTTCTTCGGCGTTCGGGGACATAAGACTTATTTCTCACCCCAGAAGCCGGGGAAGGCGTAGCCCAGGCGCAGGCCGGGGGCGGGGCGGATCTTGCCGGGGCGACCGGCGGCGTTGCCGGCGCTTATTTCGGTAAGGCGGTAGAAAAGGGAGAGGTGGATGCCGGAGGGCTGGCTATACATGTTTTTGACCTGATAGAGGGCGCCTATGGTCGTCCACGCCGGCGGCGGCGTCGGTGACGGAGAGGCGCTGGAGTTGGAGGCCCGCGGTGCGCGAGACGCCCTCCCGGCTGCCCAGCAGGCGGTAGCCCAGACCCCAGGCGGCGGCGGATACTGTGCGGTTGGCGGCGGTATAGCGCACATCCTGGTTGATGGGCAGTAAGAAATAGGTCTCGCCGGAGGGCTCCCAGGTCTGCGCGGTTTTTTTTGCGGCGGCGAAGGATAGGGCGGGTGAAAGGAGAATGAGCATCATCAGGATACGGAATATAATGTTCATTTCATCTCCCCGCTGCAGGTTGATTCCAACAACTGCGGCAGAAAATTCTGGAAGGTGGTGAAGATCATGTCTTTACCCATCAGGGAGGTCTTAGCCGTGAATTTCCCGGAGATCACCATACAACCGGCGGTTTCCGGGTAATTGCGCAGAAAGAGAGGGAAGGCCCTTGGGATCTCAGGCGATTTGAGGGAACTTTTAACCTCTATTATGAAAGGACGGCGGTCTTTCAGGAGAACGAAGTCTATTTCGTCGCCACGCTTATTGCGCCAGAAGCGCAGTTCCATATTGGGCTTTATCGCCGCCATTAGTTGCAGGAGGACAAAAGTCTCCGCCACGGCGCCTTTGTCCTGCCGGCCGGAGTAGGGCGAGAAATCCTTCAGCACGGCATTGCGTATGCCCAGATCGTAAAGATAAACTTTTTTGGACTTCTTGAGCTCATTGCCCAGTTTTTTAGCGTAAGAGAAGACGGTATGGCAGACATAAGTCTTTTCCAGGAGGGATAGATATTTGCCCACAGTGGCCGCGGTAAGACCGACTTCCCTGGAAAGCCCGTTCTCTGAAATGATGGAGCCCTGGTTTTCCGCCAGCAGGTAGACCAGCGCGTTGAGCGCGCGCACATTCTCCTCTTTAATCAGCGACCTTACGTCTTTTTGGATATAAGCCGCGTGTATCTCGTTGAGAAGCGCGATTTTTTTGTCCAGACCGGCCAGTTTAAGAAGGCCGGGCGAACCTCCGTAGGCGACGTACTCGCTGAAGGCGGCGGGAGAGTGTTTGCCGCCGTATTTGTGCAGGAATTCCGCGTATGAAAGCGGCTGCAGACGCGTGAGCCAGCGCCTGCCTGCCAAACTCTCCTTGAGATGCTTATGTATTTCCATGGCCGAGGAGCCCGAGGCATATATCTTCACCGCGTGGGAACTATCATATACAGCTTTGAATATCCTGGAGGCATTCTTTATGTAGTGGAACTCGTCGATGAAGACCGCTTCCCCGGAAGCGGTCAGCCTGTCGTAAACTTGCTCGTCGGTGCCGTTGAAAAGGCGCAGGTCGCCTGGGAGTTCCAGATTGTAGTAAGTTGTTTTTTTACCCGCGGTCGCTTCTTTCATCAATTTCTTAAGAAGAAAGGTTTTTCCGACCTGCCTGGGGCCGGCGATAATAGAGACGGCCTTATCGTCCATCTCCCCTGCCAGTTTGCTATAAGCGTTCCTCGGTATTTCCATTGGTAGCACTATTTTATACTATTACTATAAAAAAGTCACAACTCTGCCTATGTCGTCATTTTGTCAGCCAGAAGCCGGGGAAGGCGAAGCCCAGGCGCAGGCCGGGGAGGGGGCGGATCTTGCCGGCGCGGCCGGCGGCGTCGGTGACGGAGAGGCGCTGCAGCTGCATGCCCGCGGTGCGCGAGACGCCCTCCCGGCTGCCCAGCAGGCGGTAGCCCAGGCCCCAGGCGTCGGCGGATACGGTGCGGTCGGAGGCCGCGTAGCGCAACTCCTGGCCGACGGGCAGGAGGAAGTATGTCTCGCCGGAGGATTCCCAGGTCTGTTCGGGTTTTTTGGCGGCGGCGTGGGCGAGGGCGGGGCAGAACGTGAGCAGCAGTATAAGCGCCCTGAAGACGGGGCGGTTTAAGGCGGCGGAGGGTTTTGTTGTCATAGGACCTCCCAGCGGCCGCCCTTGTCGGGGCCTATGCGCCTAATCTTACCGGCTGCCTTAAGCTTAGCGATAGCTTTCTCAACTGCACGCAGGGTTAGTCCTATTTTGCCGGAGACTTCAACGGCGCTTATTGACGGCATAGCCGACAATAATGATAATATTTTCACCGAACTTTTCACCGAACTTTTCTCCACAGTTTTCTCCCCGGCCCGCTTGAGCGAATACTTCGGGTCCCTGTGGAATACGGCGTGGAAGAAAGTGTCCGAGGTGAACACCGGCGCTTTCAGGCCGGCCTCGCGCATAAGGCCCTTCATGCGCCTGATGCCGGTGCCCAGGCGCTCCACCTTGCCTATGCGGTGGAAGAGGTCCGCTATGACCGGGTTGCGCCTTACGGACTCCGTGCCGAAATTGCGCGTCGTCACGCCGGGGAGCAGTCCGCCGGGGTTGGAGATATCCACCCTGTCGTCAAATATATTCACGTATATGCTGGTGCCGCGCACGCTGTAGTCGCGGTGGACCAGCGCGTTCACCACGGCCTCGCGCAGGGCCTCCAGCGGGAGCTCGTAGATCTCGGTGCGGTCTATGTATATCTCGCTCCTCACGTTGAGGTGCTTTTTGAGAAAGCCCATGGCCGCGTTGAACTGCGACAGCAGGTCCGCCCTGGCGTCCAGGCGGTCGTAGATGTGGACCTTGTCCACGCCCTTGAAGGCCGCCATGATGGTCTCGCTGTGCGGGATGAACCTGTTTATGTCCGCGGCGAACATCAGCGCCCCGGCGTTATTCACGCCGCCGCCGTCGTGAAGGCCAAGGCTTGAAAGGAAAGAAGGCAGGCTGGCGCGGTTCACTTTGAGGTCCGCGCCGGTCTCTTTGAGAAAATCCCGGACCGCGGACAGCTGGACGTTTTCCGGGGAGAAGCCCTTGCAGGGCAGGCTTTCAAAAGACCTGTCGGCGGCGGCCCGGAAGACCAGCCGCACTTCCTTCTGGGTCATCTTCTGGGTCATGCCGTCCTGCGATATTTTCGCCATGGGGACATGCGGGTCGCAGTTGCGGGCGAGCGAGGAGATCTCGGCCTTCATCTGGTTGGTAAGTTTCTCGCCCGTGACGCGCCGGTCGTCGCTTACCCCCAGCAGGATGAAACCGCCGCTGGAATTGACCATGGCGACGATGTCCCTGTCTATCCTGGGGGTGTATTTCTCCTTGAATTCGACCGTAAGGCCTTCGCCTTCGGCTATCAGGAGTTTGAGTTCAGCGGCGTTCATACGGTTTTGGGGACACAATACCTATTTATCCGCCTTGGGGCGGGGGATGACCTGCCAGTGGCCGCCCTTGTCGGGGCCGACGCGGCGTATCCAGTTCATGGCAGCAGGGCCTCCATCCAGTCAAAAAAGCGCTTGGTCATTTTAGCCAGCTCCAGGGCCTCCGGCTCTGTCAATTCCCGGTCCTCGTAAGCGGCCAGGTGCTTGTGGTCCATTATCCTGGCCAGGGTTTTGGCTTTAGGCCCCGCGTCCTTGTCCTTCACATGCTGCTCCAGCAGGAAGGCGGCGTCATGGTGGGCATCGCCCGCGGAGCGTACGCCCGCGTGGAAAACGGTCAGGGCGTCCGCGGCGGAGATGGCGCAATGCACCGCGTTAAGGCCCGCGGCGTTCCATTCCCGACGCGGCAGGGCGGCCTGCATGGCGTGCAGGAATTCCCCGGCCTTTTTACGGTAGGTGCGGTAATTTTCGCGGGGAACGTCCCGGGTTTTATGTTTTTTTGGCGTCATTGAAGGAGCTCCCGCAGGTCTTTGCCGCGGATAAGTTTGTTTTCCTCCAGTATCCTGAGCACGAGAGGCAGTTTCTTCTTGTGCTTTGCCCTGAGCCCGGCCAGCGGCTGGATATAGGGCGAAACCGGGACGCTGAATTTTTTATATACGAGCCCGCGCAGGTCCTGCATGCGCCTTTCCAGGGCGGCCGCGGCGGCGGCGGTGGAGGTCACCAGCAGCAGGTCCAGGTCGCTTGAAAGTTTCTCCCGGCCGCCGGCCATACTGCCGAACACCGCCGCGCAAAGCAGCTCGCCGGGTGCCGTTTCCCTGGCCAGGAACCCGTCCACGGTCTTTATCAGCCGGCCGGGCAGGGCGGCCTCCGCCTGGAACAACGGGGCGAAGACCTTGTCTACCAGGTAGTTATCGGAGTTGATCTTGTAAAGATGGGAGTTGGAAATGCGGCGGAACAGGACCAGGCCGGCGGCGGCGAGCAGTTTAAGCGCCTGGTGGCAGGCCGGGGCGCTCAGGCCGGTCTGGCGCGCTATCTCCCGGCCGCCCCATTCGGCCCGGCTCTTCCAGAGGAAGCGCAGCACGGCCGCCTGGGATTTGCGGTTAAATATGGAGAGCGGGGAGAGCTTTGGGGTCATATTGTTAACTTATTTTAACAATTGTTAATATCGCCTTACAACAGAGGGCCGGGATAGATCCGCCGGCCTGCCCCCGGTCAGGCTTTGACCGGGGCTTTCCCGGGCTTCTCTTCGGCATCGGGGCCGTAGTGGTAGTTGTACTGGTAGGAGTACCCGTAGTAAGAATACGACAGGCCGCCGAACTTGGCCATATTGACCACATTGCCCAGCACCTTGATGCCGGCCTGGGTGAGGCGGCGGGCGGCGTTCTTGATGAGCGGCACGCGCGTCTTGCCGAAGGCGGTGACAAAGACGCAGCCCTTGATGTACTTACCCCAGAGCAGCGCGTCGCTTATGGGGAACATGGGCGGGCAGTCGATTATAAGGCGGTCGTATTCGGCGGCGGCCCAGTTGAGGAAGGCCGACAGGCGCGGGGTGTTGAGCAGTTCCGCGGGATTGGGCGGCCTGGGACCGCAGGTGAGTATGGAGAGGCCTTTTACATCGGTAGCCTGGATGAGCGGCGCTATGTCCTCTACGCTGCGGCCGCCGGCGAGGAAATCGCTGAGGCCTTTGGCGTTCGAGACCCGGAAGAGCTTATGCAGGTTGGAGCGCCGCAGGTCGCCGTCGACGACGAGGACCTTTTCCCCCGCCTGAGCGAAGGCGGTGGCCAGATTGGCGCCGACATAGCTCTTACCCTCGCCCTGCACGGAACTGGTCACCATGAACGACTTGCTCTGCTGGCCCACCTCGGCGAAGTCCACCATCGTGCGGAGATTGCGCACGGATTCGCTGATGAGCGAATGCTCCTGGAGCAGGAGGTGATTGTAAGCGGTGTAGGTCTTGGTCTGGCGGGTCATGGGCACGGAACCCAGGAAGGGCAGGCCCAGCTTGTTCTCCACATCCTCCTGCGTGCGGACGGTCTGGTCTATGAATTCTACCAGTACGGCGGCGAAGATGGCCAGGACGAAGCCGCCGATGACGGCCAGCAGCATATTGAAGAGCTTGCGCGGCTTTATGGGGCCCATCGGCGGCACGGCGGCGTCTATGAGGCGGATATTATTACCCATCAGCTGGCCGGAGAGGTCGATCTTGAGGCTCTGGATGATCTTGTCGGTCTCGGCCTTGAGCTGGCCGCGCAGCGCCTCGTAATTGGCCGTCATGGCCGTCAGCTGCGGGTGGCGGGCGGTGTAGCGGTTGGAGGCCTCGGCCACCTGCGCCTGCAGCTTGGCGGTGTCCTGCTTGAGCTGCTGGATGAGCGGGTTATTGACCACGGCGGGGAGCGATTCGTATATCGCGCGGCTCTGGCCCTTTTTGTCGTCCTGCAGGGCGGCGAGCACGTCTTTGGAGATGAAGAGCTGGTTGGAGAGGTTCTGCTCGATGAAGACCTGGGCGATGGTATTGGCTATCTGCGAGGCCAGGAGGCGGTCGTAGGAATCGACCTTGATATAGACCAGGCGGCTGCGCGGGACGGGGGCGATGGCGACGGGCTTTATGAGCTTGCGGTAGCCGTAGGGGTCTTTGAATTCCTCGTGTCTGGCCAGGTCGAGGCGGTTGTGGACGGTCTTGAGCAGGGCTTCGCTCTTGAGCAGCTTGTACTGGGTCTGGTAATAGTCCTCGTTGCTGCGCTCGACGGAGGGGCCGCCCTGGTAGACCACGTTGTTGCCGCGCTCTTTTTCTATGACCAGCAGCGCCTGGGCCTGGAAGACGGGGCGCATGTTGAAGGTGACAAGGGCGGTGATGATGACGGCGGCCAGCCAGGCGGAGAGGGCCACCCAGCGGCGGCGCATGAGGAGGTCCCAGTAATAGGTGAGGTCGAATTCGAGTTCTTTTTCTTCGGTCATATGCATCCTTCCGGAACAACTATTGGGGGCTGTCTCTTTATACTACTCCCCGGATTAAAATCGTCAGAAAAAGCTTTGGGGGACGAAGACGGTGTCGTTGGGTTCGAGGAAGATGTCCGCGCTTTTGTCGCCCTGCTTGGTTATCTTTGATATCTCCACCTGTATAGTGAGGTTCTGGCCGTCGGCGTTGCGCAGGACTTTGGTCTTGTCCTGGGCGGCGAGGTCGGTAAATCCCCCCGCCAGCGTGATGGCCTCCAGCACGGTCAGGCGGCGCTCGACGGGCAGGGTGATGGAGCCGGGCTTCTTCACCTCGCCCAGCACATAGACCTGCTTGTTGGAGTATTCCTTGATGAGGACGGTGACCTGGGGGTTTATGATGAATTCCGACAGGGCCTGGGCCAGCATGGCTTCGGCTTCGGGCACGGAGAGGTCGGCTATCTTTATGTTGCCGGCCAGCGGGAAGGTGACGGTGCCGTTGCCGCTGACGCGGACGGTGCGGGCCATGTCCTTTTCCTGGTAGACGTTTATGTCCAGCAGGTCGCCGGCCTGGACTTTGTAGTTTACCTGGCTCTGGGCTTTGAATTCCTGGGCCGACTGCAGGATGCGCTCTTCTATGACTTTTTCCTGGGCGGGCGTGAGGTTGGTGTGGTTCCTGGCCGGGTAATGGCGGCCGGTCTCCAGACCGGCGCAGGCTGTCAACGATAAAACAAGGGCTAAGGTGCCCCAAATCCCCGATGATTTCATTGAGATATTATAGCAAAGAGGTGGTCCGGGGCTCTATTATTGACCTTTAACTAATAATGGATACATGTTACAATATGCTGCATGAGACCACATGGAACCCCGGAACAGTTGGAAAAGCGCAGGCGCCAGGCCAT
>WOVA01000066.1 GCA_009773155.1 Elusimicrobiota bacterium | reverse complement strand
TATTAGTGGCTACATTTCGGCACCACAAAAAGACAAAATAGTGCTTATAAAACAATGCCTTTCAGTGGTTTTTGCGCCTGTTTTTGTCCGGAACTTTGGCTTAAAAAGATAGAGGAGTTGGAGAGCCGCCTGGCCTCTTACCAGGAGCGCAGCGCTTTTTCCGCGTCCCAGATGAAGGCGGCGGAGGAAGCCCGCATAAGCGGCCGGCGCGAGATAGAAGACCTGCTCCAAGTGGTGCGCGAGCAGCAGAAGTTCACGGAGATGGACCGGCAGATGCACGAGCAGCTCCAGAAGTCCTGGGCGCGGGCGGAGGAGCTGGAGAAAAGGCTGATGGAGATATACGCGGCGTCCGCGCGGCCCGCGCCGCCGCCACCGCAGCCGCCACCGCCCGCAGCGCCGCAGCCGGACATGGACGCCCTCGCGGCGGCGGTGGCGGGCATGACAGCCGAAAAGATCGGGAGGGCTTTTGCCGCGCTGGAAGGACGGATTCGGGCGGTGGAAGCCGGCCTCGATACCTCCCTGTCCCGGGGAGAGAGGGGGGCGAAAGCCGCGGAGGAGAGGACCGTCCGCCTGCTGGAGGATTTCCGCTCCGAACTGCGCGGGGAACTGGAACGCAATTCCTTTTCCGGCGCGGCCGTATCGAAACTGGCCGCCGAGCAGGCCGCGGAGGCGTCCGGGTCCGCGTTCGCCGCGGCCCTGCGCGAGGAGAGCCGCCTCAACAAGGAATATTTTGATGGAACGCTGGCCCTGATCCGGGAGCGGGAGGACGCGCTGTACAGGTCGCTCTCGGAGAAAGTCGATTCATTCATAATGAAATCCGGGGAGCAGTATGCCGCGCTGCGGGGAGTTTCCTCCGGGGCGGAGGCGTCCGCGTCCGCGCTTGAAGCGGGGCTGGTCCGCCTGGAAGGCGATGTGCGCGGAGGTTTTGCGGAACTGCGGCGGGAGGTGGAGCGGTCATCGGAGAAAATAGCGGCGGAGTCCGCCGGGGCTTTGGCCGACGCCGCCGCCAAAATAGCGGCCGCCCGCATTGCCGGCGCGGCCTTCGCCCGCTCGCTCGCGCTGCTGGAGAAGATCGGCGGGACGCTGGCTTCCTCCGCCAAAGAGCTGGAAGCGCTGCCGCTGGAAGGGCTGCTCGGCGTTTCCGGCGTGCTATTGCGGCGCAATGCGCGCGCGCTGCTGGACCTGGCCGCCGGGCTCGCGGAGCGGGTGGAGGAGATCCGCGAAGCGGAGAAAGAAATGCGCGGTACCGGAGAGGGGGGGCGCCGAGATGGCGGTCTATAAAGCCCGGCGGGACGACCTGGAGAACCAGCTCAACAAGGGCGCTTTGTGGGCGGTGACCTACGGCGACCTGATGAGCTACCTGATGATCTTTTTCCTCGTACTCTTTTCGTTCTCGGTGGCGCGCAATGACAAGACGAAGAGCCGGCAGTACGAGGAATCGCTGGCCAATATCCAGCGCGCTTTCGGCGGCCAGGCCGATTCGCGCGGCCTGGAACGCGCCAGGGCGCAGGAGCGCGAGGACAAGCTGGCCGATAAACTGGCCGGCTCGCTGAAGGACAAGGCTCTTAACGGCATGGTCACGGTGGAATCCAGCGAATTGAAAGTGAGGCTGGTCCTGACGGAGGCCATACTCTTCGCCTCCGGGCGCGCCGACCTCAAGGAAAGAGCCAGGGAAGTCCTTAAGCCCATAGCCCTGGACCTCGGCGGCCTGCCCAACGAGATAGTGGTGGAAGGCCATACCGACAATCTCCCGATAAAGAGCGGGCCGTACCGCACCAACTGGGAACTTTCCATGGCGCGGGCCTACGCTGTAGTGGCCTATCTGGAAGAACTCGGCCTGGACCCGAAGAAACTCGCCGGGATCGGCTACGGAGAGAACCGGCCGGCGGCGGATAACGCCGCGCCGGAGGGACGGGCCCGCAACCGCCGCATAGAGATCTCGCTGATAAAGACGGAGTAGGAACGGATATGGAGGAGAAAGGGAATGTTTTCGGGAAAGACGCGGACAAGCCGCAGAGCTCGCTTTTCTCCTGCATTAAAGGGGGAAAAGACGAGTCTTATGGGTGCGCGCAGGAACAGGGCGTTGCTCTGAACGACACTTCCCCCGCCCCTCCTGTCCCTCCTCCTTCCCCTGAATCGTCGCCGCCCGGTCCGGCGGCCGGTCCTCCGCCGCTTACCTCCCCGCCTCCCCCGCCTCCGCCTCCTCTTCCGCGCGTCGATGAAAGCCGGGAAAAGTGTCTGATCGGGAGGCTGGAAAAATCCGAGAAGTGCGGCAATGACCTGCGGGAGGCCGTCGCCGGACTGCGCGAGGAGTTGCGGTCGCTGGAAAGCCGTCCCCCGGAGGAGCCGAAAGGCCTGTCTGAATTACGGGCCGGCGTGGAGGATTTCAAGAGCGGGTTGCGCCGGCTCCTGGCGTCGGAACTTTCCCGCCTGGAGGCCCGGGTGTCGGCGGTCGAGAGCGCGGGGGAGACCGCTGCCGCTCCGTCCGCCGGCGCCGGTGAATTAAGTGTTCTTCGCGATTCTTTGGAAGGGAGCATGAGCGCCCTGCGGGCGGAGGCCGGGGAACTGCGCGCGGCTATCGCCTCGGTCCAAAAGGGGGCGGCGGAGTCGGCGCGCGCGGCCGGCAAGGTAGAGGTGCTGGAGGGCGCCTATAAGGAGATGCTGGCGGCCCTGCGCAAAGTCTACGAGATCGATTCGCGTTACGCATATTTCTCCGGCCGCTTTGAAAAGCTGGAGGAATCCTTTGCCGCGGAGCGGGAGGACCGCAGGGCGGACCAGTCGCGTTTTTCGCGGCTGGAGGTTAAAGCCGTGGAACTGGAAGGCCGCGCCGACCACCTTTCCTCTCTCTTCACCTATTTCCGCGATATGCTGGAGAAATTCACCGGATCAGGCGCCAAAAAGTAGGGTTATCTCCCCGAAATTGTATAATGAACGGATAAAATAAAGGCGTACGGGGAGAGATAATGGAAAGGTTCATCGGTTTGATAGGCATCGTCGTTCTTCTTGGCATAGCCTGGGTGTTCAGCAGGAACCGCAAAGCTATCAATTACAAGACCGTCGGCGCCGGGCTGGCGCTGCAGATAGGCTTCGCGATACTGGTGCTCAAGACCCCCTGGGGCCGCAAGTTCTTCGAGGTGATGAACAATGTCATCGTCAAACTGCTTTCTTTTTCGGACGAGGGCGCCCGGTTCGTGTTCGGTTCGCTGGTGGCCAACGAGCCGCCATTCGGCTTCATCTTCGCGGTGCGCGTGCTGCCGACCATCATTTTCGTTTCCGCGGTGATGGGAGTCCTCTACTACCTGGGCATCATGCAGAAGATCGTGCTGGTCTTCGCCAGGATCATGGCGAAGGTCATGGGCACCTCCGGCGCCGAGTCGCTTTCCGCCAGCGCCAATATCTTCGTCGGCCAGACCGAGGCTCCGCTGGTGGTGCGGCCCTACGTGGCGCGGATGACCAATTCCGAGCTGCTGGCCATCATGACCGGCGGCATGGCCACAATTTCGGGCGGCATCATGGCGGCCTATGTCGGCCTGCTGGTGGCCTATATCCCGCAGATAGCCGGCCATCTGCTGGCGGCCTCCATCATGGCGGCGCCCGCGGGCCTGGTGATGGCCAAGATCCTGCTGCCCGAGACCGAGGAGCCCGAGACGCGGGGGGTGGTCAAACTGCAGCTCGAGATAAACGACGCCAATGTCATCGACGCGGCGGCCACCGGCTCCACCGTCGGCATGCAGCTGGCCATCAACGTAAGCGCCTGCCTGATCGCCTTCATGGCGATCCTGGCCGCGGCCAACTACCTGCTGGGCTACGGTGCCGGGTTCTTCGGCGTGCAGGGCCTGACCTTTGAAAAGATATTCGGCTGGATCTTCTACCCGCTGGCCTGGGTGATGGGCGTGCCCTCCGCGGACGCGCACCAGGTGGCGACCTGGATGGGGCAGAAGACGGTGCTCAACGAGTTCGTGGCCTATCTGAGCATGGCTGATTTCCTCAGGGATAATCCCGGGGTAGTCAGCGAAAAATCCGTCGCCATCGCTTCCTACGCGCTCTGCGGTTTCGCCAACTTCCTGTCGATAGCGATACAGATAGGCGGCATCGGCGCGATGGCGCCCGAGCGGCGCCACGACCTGGCCAGGCTGGGCCTGACCGCCCTGCTGGCGGCCTCGCTGGCCGGCTTCCTGTCGGCGACGATAGCGGGCATCCTCATCGGCTGAACGCCGGGCCCGCCAGCAGCTCCTCCAGCGCCCTCTGGACGGCCGCTGTGGCCTCCTGATAGGGAACGCCGGCGTCGAACCGCAGAGGCCGGCCGAAGCGTACCTCTATGGGCCCCCTCCTTTTCGGCATCAAAGTCCCCGGCGGCATTATCCCGTCCGTGCCGGCGAGGGCCACGGGCACGACCGGCGTTCCCATTTCCACCGCCATAAGCCCCGCGCCCCCCTTGAGCGGAAGGAGGGGGCGGTCGGTGGTGTTCAGCCGTCCTTCCGGATAAACGACTATGTTCCAGCCCGCGTCAATCAGCCGGCCGCTGTAATCCAGCCCGGACTTAGTGTCCTCCTCGGCTTCGCTCGGGAACGGGTAGGAGTTGAACACCAGGTCCGCGAGCGGGGAGAACCACAGGAACTTATCGTAGAGGACGTCCCGCGCGGCCGCGAAGCCGAGCCGCCCGCGGAAGCGCGGCGGAATGGCGCGGAGGACGGCGGCCGAATCCAGGTAGCTCCTGTGATTGGGCATGAAGATGACCGGGGACCCGAGGTCCGAGAGATTTTCCAGCCCGGAGATCTTCAGTTCGGCCAGCAGGCGGAGCCACGGGAAGCAGACCAGGTCCTGGAGCGGCGGCCTGAGCGCGCGCGCAAGCGCGCCCAGCGACCAGCGGGGATATCCGGGCGGCCTGGGCGCGCGGCCCCTGCGCTCCGAGATCAGCGTCTCCAGTTCGCCGACGGTGGTCCTGACCGTAACGTCTTTCTCTTCTATCACCACCCCCATCCTCTCCTCTATGCGGCTCACCAGCTCTATGCGCAGGAGCGAGTCGAGCCTGAGATCGCCGACGACCCTGGACCCGGAGCTTATGGAGAGGGGGTCCCTCCCGGTCACTTCCGCCAAAATGCGGGGCAGCTCGCCAGTGCCGCCCGGCGCCCCGGGCTCCCGGGCCTTTTCCCGCCCCAGGAGCCACTTCAGCACCTCTCCCTTGCGGACCTTCCTGGTGGCCGAACGGGGGAAATCGGCCTGCGGCCAGACGGACCATTCCATTATCTGCTGATGCGGCGCCAGGCGCCGGTTAGCCGAAGCCACCGCCGCTTCGGCCTCGCAGTCGCCGAGGAGCACCGCATGGACGACGTATCTCCCGTCCTCCTCCAGCCCCAGCACGGCGCTGTCCCTCACCCCGCCGACCTTGTTAAGCTCGGCCTCCAGGTCCTCGGGAAAAACGTTCTCGCCGCCGGGGCCGAGTATCATGTACTGCCTGCGCCCGAACACGCGCAGGAACCCCCCGGCGTCCAGGCTGCCCATGTCGCCGGTCTTCAGCCATTGCCCGTCGAAGCTTTCCCTTGTGCTTTTCTCGTCGAGATAATAGCCGCGCATCACGTTGGGCCCTTTGACAAGGACCTCCCCGCCGGCCGATAGCTTCAGTTCGATCCCGGGCAGCGGCCTGCCGACCGTGCCCGGCCTGTGGTTTCGGCGGGTGTTGGTCGTCACGACCGGCGAGGCTTCGGTCAGGCCGTAGCCCTGCAATATCTCGAACCCCATCAGCCGCCATTTGCGCTCGATCTCCGGGTCGAGCGGAGCCCCGCCGCAGGCTATCGTACGCAGGGTCTTCGAGATCCGCCCGCGGAACAGGCGCAGCAGCCGGCCGCGGCACCAGCGCGGCGCCCCGGCCTCGACGCGGGCCATGACCGTTCTCAGGAATTCGGGCACGACCACCATGTGGGTGATCGGCGCGCCGGAGAGTACCCCGATGATGGCGCGGGAAGAGAGCGACAGCGCGTAGGTCGCGGCCGCGCCGTGATACATCGGGTAGAGCAGGCCGGCGAGCTGGCCGTACATATGGAAGAGCGGCACTATGCTGAAAACACGGTCGCCCGGCTTGAGCGGTTCCAGTCCGGCCAGCGCCTCCAGATCGCTCAGGATATTGCCGTGGGTCAGGACCACGCCCTTGGGCTCGCCCGTCGTGCCGGAAGTATAGATGATCTCCGCCGTATCGTCCCGTTCCGCCACCGCGCCGCCCGGCGGGGGCGCGGACCCGGCGGGAGCTCCGGCGAAGGCCTCGCGGTCGATGGTCACCGCGGGAAGCGGGGCGGAGCCCCACGCGACGCCGGCCGACTTCAGGAGCGCCTTCGGCCCGCAGGCGCGAATGATGCGGTCTATCTGCGCGGGCGTGCTTTGCGGGTTGAGAGGCACGACGGCGGCGCCGCGGAACAGTATGGCGAAATAGGCCGCCGCCCAGTGCGGCTGATTGGGCGAGATCAGGAGGACGCGGTCCCCCCTGCCCACGCCCAGGCCGGCCAGGGCGTGGGCCAGAGCTTCGGCCCGCCGCTCCAGCTCGGCGTAGGTCCACGAGACGGTCCTGTACCTGAGCCGCGCTTCTATGGCCGCGGCCCGGCCGGAAAGCGCGGCCCTGTTCCTTAAGAACTCACCTATGTTCCTGTCCATTTTTTTCCTCCTCCGACGCCGCGACGACGGCCAGCGCGTAATCCCCGTCGTGCGAGATGCTTACCTCCAGGAGCCAGGGCAGGGTGGTGGACAGGCGCGGAGCGCCGTCCTCCCCGCGCTCCAGGCTGAACTCCAGCCAGCCGCCCGCAGGCGCCCCCACGGCCTTCAGGGCCGCCTCCTTGGCCGCGAATATCCCGGCCAGGCGCTCCGGGCCGGCGCCTTCGGATTCGTGCGGCGCGAAGAGGCGGCGCCGCAGTTCCTCGCCTCCTTCCCGCAGCGCCTTCTCAAAGCGCGGAATGAACACAATGTCGCAGCCGACCTTTAAGGCCATATTGTTTAAAATCCCCCCGATCGCGATTATAGCAAAATTGCGCGCCAGGCCGGCGGAAAGGGAAAAAGCAGAAAGGGAAAAAGCAGGAAAAAAGGAGGCCAAAGGAGGAAAAAGGAGAGAAAAAGGAGCGTTATTGACCTACGCGTAAGTAATAGAAATGCTGGCCGGGCCGATTTTGGAGCGAGACAAGGAACGAGGAGCGCGCATAGCGGTGCCTATGTAAGCGAC
>WOVA01000065.1 GCA_009773155.1 Elusimicrobiota bacterium | reverse complement strand
TATTAGTGGCTACATTTCGGCACCACAAAAAGACAAAATAGTGCTTATAAAACAATGCCTTTCAGTGGTTTTTGCGCCTGTTTTTGTCCGGAACTTTGGTTTAAATCTGGCGGAGAGGGAGGGATTCGAACCCTCGAGGGTGTTACCCCTACAGGTTTTCGAGACCTGCTGTTTCAACCGCTCACACACCTCTCCGAGTAGTCAATTATATAACAAAACGGCTCAATCGCCGAAAGTGAGCCGTATGCCTTCCTTCAGCGGGGTCCAGCCTTTCCAGCCGGTGTCCTTCTCCCACGCCGTCGAGAGGCAGGTCCAGTTGCCGATCGACCCCTCCCTGGCCTTGTCGCGGTTGAAGAGCGGCGTCTTGCCGGCCATCCGCGTCGCTATCTCGGAGAGCCAGCCGACGGCTATCAGAACGGGCGCCGGCGCGTCTATCATCAGCGGCATCTTGACCTTCATTCCTTCGGCCAGCAGCGTGATGAAGGTCCTCCAGCTGTAGACGGAGTTCTCGCAGATGAAGTAGGCCTTGCCGGGCACCGCCGGGTGGCGCAGCGCGGTGAAGACCGCCTCCACCAGGTCGTCGAGGTAGACGAAGCTGAAGAGGTTGTTCCGTGAGCCGGCGTTCACCATTATCCCCTTCTTCACGAACCGGGCTATGGTGGAGAGGCCGGAATCCTTTTTCCCGTAGACTATCGGCGGGCGCAGCGTGACCCATTCGACGGACGGGTCGAGCGCGGAGAGCGCCTTCTCCCCGCCGAGCTTGGTCAGGCCGTAGAAAGAGACCGGGCGCTCGGGCTCTCCGCCGGACCTGGGCTTCTCCGGGTCCGGGGACGGGCCGGCCGCGGCGAGGCTGGAGATATAAACGAAGCGCTTAGGTTTGGAAGGCAGGGAATTGACGGCGGTTATCATGTTGGCCGTGCCGACGGTGTTGGCGCGCTCGAACTCCGCTTTTGAGCGGCAGAAAAGGGCGGCCGCCATGTGCACCACCCGGTCGGCGCCCTCGAGGGCTTTGATCAGCGAGGAGGGGTCGGAGAAATCCACCTGGAAGTATTCGGCGCCGGGCAGCGGGTCGTACGGGACGCCGCGGCTGAGTATCCTGACCCTGAACCCCTCGGCCAGCAGGCGCTTCGACAGCGCCCTGCCGATGAACCCCGTTCCCCCCGTGACCGCTGCCAGTTCGTCCTTTGCCATGTCAGTCGTCCGCCTTGAGTTTGTCCAGGGTTTTACGCGTTTCCCGCTCCAGTTCCTGTCGCAGCTTGCGGGCCTGGTAGCGTATGGTCGGCTTTTTGAGGCCGAGCTTTATCATCCCGGTCTCCAGATCGTCGCGCGTGGGGAACCGCCCCTCCTGGATCTTTTCATAGACGGGGACGCGGTCGTGCTGCGGCATGGTGAAGGCCACGGCCGTTCCCATGGCGGCGAAGACCGCCGTGTTGAGGACCAGGCTCAGCGCCCCGCTGAAGAACTTCACCAGTTTGAGATTGAGGTTCATGAACATCACGAACCCGGACCAGAGCAGCGTGGACCCGGCGACATAGTAAATACCGTAGGGGCCCGTCTCGGGGTAGGATATGAAAAAGGCCAGGTGCAGCAGGGCGGCCAGGGCCAGCTTGAATATCAGAACCGTATTTCCTCCTCCACCTGCGGTTTCTCCGGCGGGAGCAGCGAAGGGAGCTTTATGCCGAACTGGGCGAGCCCCACGTAGACCTGACGGCCGTCGGGGTATTCGCCGCGTATGAGCTTGTAAAGCGGGGCGACCCCGTCCGTCTGCGGCATCAGGCCCAGCCCCGCCAGCGCCATCATGAATACGGCTGTCAGCTCTATGAAGACCGCGTTGGAGCGCTTGAAGTTAATGGTCGCCGGCCGGATGAAGATGAAGAAGCCGGTCCACAATATAAAAGAGATGACGGTGAACGGGAAGGCCATCTTCCCCCCGTAAGGGAAGAAGACCAGCAGCGCGGCGTGCGTCAGAAAAGCGATGATCAGGTTGGAGGTGAGCGGCATTTTAGTCTCTCAGTCGGTCGATTTGAATTCCACGTGCACGGTCAGCTTGTCCTCGAAGAAGTCGTCGGGCAGCCTGGGAAAAGGGGCCGCGGCCTCGGCGGAGCCGCGGGCTGCGTGGTCGAAGAGCCGGTTGCCGGAGGACTTGCTGACCGAGATCCCCCTGGCCGAGCCGTCGCGCGAGATGTCGAAACTGACCGTGCAGCGCAGCGCGCCGGCCGTGGGCATCCTCTGGGTCCAGGCGTTCCAGAGGGCTTCCCTTACCTGCGTTATGTACCAGGGATAGGGGAAATTGGAGAAGTCGGCGTTGAGGCCGTTCTCCCCCCCGCCCCCCGCGGCCGCCGGCCGGGGGTCGGGTTTGTCGAAGAGGCCCGGGCCCCCTTCGGAAAGTATGCTGGGTCTGGGCAGGGGCCTGGAGGGCCCTCCCGCGGCGAGTTCGGTGGGAAGTTCCTTCGGTGCCGGTTCTGTTTTGGCCGCCGCTTTGGCCGCGGGGACCTTTTCCGCGGTCCGGGGCGCCGGGGCTTTTTCCGCCGGAGCCGCCGGTCCCGCCGGCCCGCCCGTCGCTTCCTGCACCGTGACAGCCTTGGCCGCGGGGCCGATGAAATCTATGAAATAGGTCTGCGGTTTTTTTGTGACGGCGGCGTTCCTGGCCAGGAAGAATATCCCCAGGAGGACCGCGGCGTGCGCGTAGGAGGAGTAGAGCAGGTACTGGCGCATATGTTCCGCCCCGCGGCGGGAATTACCTGGCCCCGTGCATGACGCCTATTCCGACCTTGCCGGCGCCGAGCTTCTTGGCTATGTCCAGGGCCTCGACCACTTTTTCTATCTTTACTTCCTTGTCGGCCTGCACCAGGACGGCCTTCTTGCGGGATTTGCCCAGGCGCAGTATCAGCTCCCTCTCGAGGCCGGACATCTTTATCCGCTTGCCTTCCACTATGACCGCGCCGGCTTCCGTGATCTGCACGGTTATCGCGTCCTCTTCCGTCGGCGCGGCCGGCGAGGAGGACTTGGGCAGGCTGACCTGCAGCTGCGACTGCACGAGGAAAGGGGTCATCACCATGAAGATGATGAGCAGGATCAGCGCCACGTCGATGAGCGGGATCATGTTCATCTCCGCGATGATGCGGTTCTTTTCGTGGACTTTCAGGGACATGCCTGCTGCCTCAGCGGGCGCCGACGAGGGTTCCCTCGTCCGCCTGCTCTATGACCTGTTCCGCCACCCAGGTGACCTCGCTGGCGAAGAGAGAGGCCCTGTGAGTGAAGAAGTTGTAGGCCACGATGGCCGGCACGGCAACGAAGAGGCCGGCGGCGGTGTTGACCAGGGCCTCAGCTATGCCCATAGCGACTACCGACGGGCCGGCGCCGGCGTAGAGGGACAGGTCCTTGAAGGCGCGGATGACGCCCAGGACCGTGCCGAAGAGCCCGATGAAAGGCGCCACGCTGCCGATGGTCGCTATGGAGGCTAGGCTTTTGCCCAGGCGCGCGGTGTGCCAGTCCAGCGCCTTTTCCACCAGCTCGCGCTTCTCGGCCCGGGTGCCGGAGGAGGTCGCGGCCTTGTGCACTATCTCCGCGGCGGGATGCTTGCTCCGGGCGCAGAGTTCGGTTATCTGCGGCAGGTCATTGGCCTTGAGCAGCGCGCGCAGTTTCTGCATCAGCTCGCTCAGTCCGCCGAAGGCCCTGTTATAGGCGGTCCAGCGCTCCCAGATAAGGGCTATCGAATATATGGAAAGGGCGGTCAGTACCAGCAGTACGGGGCCGCCGGCCGTTATGAGCTGTTTGAACGAAAATGTCATCTTCTGTTCTCCGGTTTTTTATCTCTGTTGCAGCGGGAATTATACAAATTAACTACTCGGCCCTGAAAAGAGAGCGGCGCCCGGTCCGGCCGGGCGCCGCTCTCTCTTCACGATGGTCCGGCTCAGGCCTTGCGGAAGGCGTAGCGGACGCGGGATTCCAGGTTCTCGAAGTAGCCGCTGAGCAGCTTTATGCGGGTGCGTATGGCCCCGTAGAGTTCCTCCTGCTCGCGCGAGCGGAGGATATCCATCGACTCCATCTCTTTCATCTTGCCCAGCGCCTCGAACAGGTCGGTGCGTATCTGGTCGAGTTCCTGTTCCTTGAACTTGACGTCGGTGCGCAGCCGGCCTATCTCGTCGCAGAAACCGGAGACCTTTTCCTCGTAATCCCCGCGCTCCTCGAAGATGATGCGCTGCAGTTCCTCGCTCTTGCCCGCCAGCGAGGCGATATTGTCCTGCAGGGTGCGGACGGTCATGTCCTTGTCCTCCAGGTGGGACTTCAGCTCCCCGATCTCCCTGGCCAGGCGCCCTTCCCTGGCGGCGGCCTCCTCGGCGGCCCTGGCGGCGCTCTCCGAGTTCTTCTCGTTCTGGCTCTGCAGCTTCGCCCGCAGGCGCAGCAGCTCCTCGCTGCGCCCGGCCAGGGACTGCGAGGCCTCGGCCAGTTTCTCGTCGGCGCGCTTCTTGAGCGTCTTGTAAAGGGTTTCCCAGGACGGGTGCTCGGTCCTGGCGTGGACCTGCGCGGAGCTGCGCTTGAGCTTTTCGGCCAGCTCGTGTATCTCCCCGTCCTTGCGCTTGAGCCGTTCCTCGAAGGAGCGCTTCTGCTCGGAGTACTCGCGGCGCAGTTTGCGTACCTCCTCCTCCAGGCGGGCGTTGGCCGAGATGGACTTCTCCAGCAGCGAGCGGGTCGCCCGCTCGTCGGCTTCCTTGTGCGTGGCCGGGGGCCTGGGGGCGGCGGGGCGGTCCGCCGAGGTTCCCTCCAGCAAGAGCTGAAAATCTTTCTCGACGCAGGCTTCGCGCCAGTTGCCGAGCGCGGATTCGGGGCAGATCAGCGTGTGGCGGCTGAAGCCGGGGGTCTGCGCCAGCTCCCGCGCCGGCAGGGGGCCCCGTATGGCTTTCTTGATAAATGCGTAATAGCGCGGATTCATACAATGAAATGATACACAAGGCTTGTTACGGGAAGATTACGGAAAAGGGTCCGTTAAAGAATAACTGGCACGATTTGGCCGGGCTCAGGTCAGGCGCGTCCGGATATTGCGGGCGTTGACGGGGCTTATCTCCCCCCTCTCGGTGATAAGGGCCGTGATGAGGCGGGCCGGGGTCACGTCGAAGGCGGGGTGCCGAGCGCGGACATTCTTCGGGGCGATGCGCCGGCCTTTCACCAGCACCACTTCGCCGCAGGAGCGCTCCTCTATCTCAATGTCGTCGCCGGAGGCCGCGGCCGCGTCTATCGTGGGGGTCGGGGCGGCCACGTAAAAAGGGATGCCGTGATGCCTGGCGATTATGGCCAGGCCGTAAGTGCCCACCTTATTGGCGGTGTCGCCGTTGGCGGCTATGCGGTCTGCCCCCACCACTATGGCGTTGACGCCGCAGGTCTTTATGATATGGGCCGCCATATTGTCGGTGATGAGCTCTGACGGGACTTTTTCCCTCATCAGTTCCCAGATGGTCAGCCTGGCCCCCTGCAGGTAAGGCCGGGTCTCGCAGGCGTAGGCGCGCTTCACCTTGCCGGCCCTGAGACCTTCGGTTATAACGCCCACGGCGGTGCCTATCCCCATGGTGGCCAGCGCGCCGGCGTTGCAATGGGTCATTATGACGCAGTTCTTCGGCAGCAGGCGCGCGCCGTGGCGGCCGATGTCCCGGCAGGCCCGCTCGTCCTCCGCGGTTATGAGGCGCGCCTCTTTTTCCAGGAGGGATACCAGGCGCTTTTTATCGCGCGGGCCGAAGGTTCCGGGAGCGCGGCCGGCGAATTCCAGGGCCCTGGCCAGCATCCTGTCCGCCGCGTAGAAAAGGGCGACGGCCGTGGGGCGCGCGGCCTTGAGCAGGTCCGCCGTGCGGCGCGCGGCGGAGCGCAGCGCGGCCGGGTTGCCCGGGCGCAGGCGGCGCAGTTCCAGCGCGAAGCCGAAGGCCGCGGCGCAGCCGATGAGCGGGGCACCGCGCAACGCCATGTCTTTTGTCGCTTTGGCGACGGCGGCCGCCGTGCGGGCCGGTATATAGGCCACGCGGTCCGGCAGCAGGCGCTGGTCCATTATCCGGAGCGCGCCGTTCCGGTATATCAGTCTGGGGGGCGTCATTTTGAAAAAGGCGGCGGCCGGCGCTAAGCTGGAGTCAGGCTCCAATTTAGCGCCGGCCGCTGCGGGTTCACGGTATGGAATCGAGGCAGTTCTTGAGCTGCTCCTCGGTCTTGCCCGTTATCTCCACCGTCTTCTCGCGGCCCTTGGCGCCGCGTATGATGTTCACCATCTTAAGAGGGACTTCGAAGAATTCCGCGAGATAATCCCGCAGAACAGTGTTCACCTTAAGGTCGGCGGCCGCGGCGCAGATCTTGACCCGCAGCACGCTGCCTATGCGCGACACTACTTCATTGTCCTCACAGTTGGGTATCACCCGTACTTTTACTATCATTCCCCTACCTCTCTATTGCCGCGGCCTTTGGCCGGCGCCGCGTCTTCAGACCCCCGCTGTCTGGGGGCCACGGTAACGGAAACGCTTACTGACCGAAAACCAGGCCGCCCAGCCGCGGCAGGTTTGACCCCGCCTCGACCGCCGCCTCGAAATCATCGCTCATGCCCAGCGAAAGATAATTGCCCGTGCCCTGGAAATCCCTGTCGTAAACGGCCTTCGCCTTCCGGAAAACGTCTTTAAGCTCCGCCGGGGAAGCTCCCTCCGGCGCTATGCCCATATATCCCCGCGGTTCCACGCCGGGCAGGCCGCGCACCGCGGCAAGCAGCGCGGGGGCCTCGTCCTGGGTTACGCCGGACTGGGTCGGAGAGTCGTTGAGCCTGAGCTGTATGAGCACCGGCAGTTTTTTGCCGAACGCCGCCGCGTGCCTGCTTAGCTCGGAGGCGACTTTAAGGCTGTCCACCGAGTCCACCCAGTCGAAGATCTCGGCCGCGGTTTTCGCCTTGTTGGTCTGCAGGTGGCCTATAAAGTGAAGTTCTACCTGCCCGCGCAGCCCGGCCAGGGGGCCGTCGCCTGTCCAGCGGGCCCGGGCGTCCTGCACCCTGCTTTCACCGGCGGCCGCCAGGGCGCCGGCCTCGGCCAGCGTGCGCACGTCGTCGTCCTGGGCGTACTTGGTGACGATAAGCAGTTTCACCGCGCCGGCGTCGCGGCCGCCGCGGAGACAGCCCGCTCCTATCCGCGAGGAGATTTCCTTTATGTTCGCCATTAAGGCCGTCTTGCGGGTAAGTTCTGCCGTGGGCATCGGGATTCTTATATTCTAGCAAAAAAAAAGCGTTTTTCATAGGGAAAGAATTATCCAATACAAAATGAGCATGAAATTTCCCGTGTTTCCAACGCAAAATGAGCATGAAACCTGTTTTGCCTTGAAAACCGGGGCTATTCCGTC
>WOVA01000012.1 GCA_009773155.1 Elusimicrobiota bacterium | reverse complement strand
GCTGGAAGTTCGGCCGATAACCTGCAAAAATTGAAAAATATCGGTTCGAACTTAATTATTGGCGGGAAGAAAATAAATTTAAAATTTATTTTTCCGGCGGAGAAACTGCGGGAATTTAAGGCGCTAGCGGAAACTTCTAGCGCCAAAAGTCTCCGAGAAGAAATTTGGCGGCCCCTACGGGATTCGAACCCGTGATCTCTGCCTTGAGAGGGCAGCGTCCTAGGCCGCTAGACGAAGGGGCCGTACGTCCTAATTATACTAAATTCGCAGCCGGCGAGAGGAATCGAACCTCCAACCTACTGTTTACAAAACAGTTGCTCTACCGTTGAGCTACGCCGGCGTTACCACTGCTATTATAAAACTTTTTTGGGGTCGCCGGCCGCCAGGGCCGGCGTCAGTCCAGGGCGAAGTAGTCGGTGGCTTTTCTGAGCGGCGCCGTCCAGAGGTGGACGGCGCTCACTTTTCCGTCGTACTGGTGCACGGTGGTGGTGACGTCCGGGGGGTAGCCCTCTATGCCGAAGTCGTGCGAGACTATGCGGGCGCCGGGCCTGAGCCTGGCGAGCTGGGGGAGGAGCTTTACGTTCAGCTCCGGCAGGAGGTAGAGCATGACCACCGAAGCGCTGGATAGGTCGACGGTGAAGATGTCGCGCTCTTCTATGGTCACCAGGCGGCCGACCTTCTCCTTCTCGGCGTTGAGGCGGGCCTCTTCGACCAGGTCCGGGTCGATCTCGAAGCCCCAGGCCCGCGCGCCGGCGGTCCGGGCCGCGGTTATGACTATGCGGCCGTCGCCGCAGCCCAGGTCGTAGACTATATCCTTACCGGTTACGCGGGCGAGTTTGAGCATCTCCCGGACCACCTTGTGCGGGGTGGGGACGAAATCGACGTCGGGCGGTTTGGCGGCGGAGGCCGCCGCGGCGAGGGCCGCGCAGCCCAGCAGGGCGGCGGCGAGGGTCTTGAGGTTGCGGCGGCTCATCTCTTCCATATTATAATTTTTCGCCCGCTTTTTCGTATCATATAGCCGGGCAGGGGTCCGCTTATGCTTACCGACGACCTTAAGAAGATACTGGCTCTGGAGAACTCGGCGCGGGGAGTGACGCTGGGCGAGGTATTCGGCCGCATCGGCGACCGGGGCTTCGGCCTGCTGCTGCTGGTGCTCTCGCTGCCCAGCGCGCTGCCGCTGCCGGCGCCGGGCTACAGCACGCCTTTCGGCATACTCCTTTTCATCCTGGCGCTGCAGATGATATACGGCCGCCGCACGCCCTGGCTGCCGGCCCGCGCCGCTGGCGTCCGGCTAAAAGGCCGGTTCGTGGAGGGAATGATCGCTTTCCTGGAGAAGTTCTTCGGCAAGGTGGAGTTCCTTATAAAGCCGCGGCTGCGCTGGGTGGGCTCGCGCTGGGGGCTGGTCTTCCTGGGCCTGCTGGTGCTTATCATGGCGGGGCTCATGATACTTCCTATCCCGCTGACCAATACGGCGCCGGCTTTCGTGATCTTCCTTATCGGGGTGGGCCTCAGCGAGGAGGACGGCTTTTTCTGCCTGCTTGCGGCCGTGCTGGGAGTGCTGGCGACGGCCGTTTACGCGCTGGTGGTCTACCTGTTCTACCGCTTCGGTGTGGCCGGCCTTGACCAGATAACGGAGTGGCTCAGGGAGTTCGCGCGGGGCTGACCTCGCCAGGCGGCGCTTTTTTCTTCTGCGCCTCGCCGGTCATCGGCACGAATCTTACCGGCAGCAGTTTCTCCTCTTTCAGCTTACCTTTGATCCTGCGTATCCTTACCAGGTCCTGCGAACGGCCGCCGACGGGCGCGACGAGCCGCCCGCCTTCGGCCAGCTGGTCCAGCAGCGGCCGGGGGATCTCCGGCGGGGCGGCCGTCAGCATGATGGCGTCGAACGGCGCTTCCTCCGGCCAGCCCTTGTAGCCGTCCGCGCAGCGGGTGCGCACGGTTTTAAAGCCCAGCCGGTCCAGCACGGCGCGGGCGGTCTTCTCCAACGGGCAGATTATCTCTATCGAGAATACTTTCGGCGTCAATTTGGTCAGTACCGCGGCCTGGTAGCCCGAGCCCGTGCCTATCTCCAGTACCTTGTCTCCCTTCTTCAACCCGAGAGCCTCGGTCATATAGGCGACGATATAGGGCTGGCTGATGGTCTGGCGATGGCCTATGGGCAGCGGGTGATCGCCGTGCGCGTCCCCCCGGTATTCCTCCGGGACGAACTCGTGGCGCTGGACCTCGCGCATGGCGGCCAGCACCCGCTTGTCCTTCACGCCGCGGGCCGCTATCTGCTCCCTGACCATGGCGGCCCGTTCCTCGGCGTAGGGCACGAAGCCTTCCGCCGCTCCGACGGGACGGCATGCGGAAAGGCAGGAGGCCGGCAGGGCGGCCGCCAGGAGGATATATCTCGCGTGTTTCACCATGAGTCCCCGTGGAGGAAGGCCGCGCGGCCCGGTTCAGTAGTTCCCGGCGCCGCCCCCGCCCGGGTCGTAAGGCAGGTCGTAGAGGCTTATGTCGAAACGGTATTCCTTCCCGCCGTTCCTGTAGACGAAGCAGCCGTCTTTCTGCGCGCTGAAGTTGAACCCGGCGCCCCACCAGTGATGGCCCGGCGCTCCGTGCACAGTATTGGCGGCGCTCGCCGGGTTCTGATGTACCGTCAGCTCGGCGTCCGCGGTTATAGGCCCCGAGATGTTGCGGGTCTTATGGCGGAAGCGCACGCGTTCGTCGGCGACCAGCTGTCCGTCTTCCAGCATTTTAAGCTGTTCCGCTGTGTGGTAGAAGATCTTGAGCCGCGGGTCGGCGAGCATGTCGCGGTAGAGGTCCGACATACGGTCCACGGGGTAGCCGGAATATTTCTCCGCCCAGAGCCCGTCCGGTACCAGTATGTGCGAATGACCCATGTCCGGAAAGAAGACCGCGTCGATATAATCCAGTTCGAAGGCCCGCTCGATATGCCGCGCGACCGCCTTCACGAGACCGGGTCCTATCTCGAAGTCCCCGCCCCGGCCCGCGTCGTGAGGGAGCATAAGCCTGCTCTTTGCCGCGTCCCAGTAGGCGCGGCGGTCGAGCCGCTTGGGGGATGCGTACATCTCGGCGAAACGGGCCTTCATCTCCGGCAGCGAATAGTTCCAGTGGAAGTCGGACTGCCAGATCTTCTCCTCGCCGGCGGCCGGCGGGGGGCAGCGCCCGGCTATGGCGACCGCCGAATTAGGGTCCGGGCTTTCGGAGACGGCGGAGGCTACCGCGGTCGGCGCCGGCGGTACGTGAGCCGCGCCGCCCAGCTGTTCCAGCGCGCCCGCGGCCAGGGCGGCGCAGGGGATGGTCAGCGAAAAAAGGAAAAGGGGTATTTTCATAGTTATAGTATAGAGGCGCGGCCGGACTTTTTCAAGGGCCCCCGGTTCCGCGCCATTTTGATAGAATAGCCCGGGGAGGCGACTATGCCAAAAAAAATAGCGATGTTCATTGCTTTCCAGGGTTTCCGCGACGAGGAATACATAGAGCCGAAGAAGGCTCTCGAAGCCGCCGGCGTTAAGGTGGATACCGTTTCCACCGCCCGAGGTCAGGCCCAGGGAAAATTCCGGCTGACGGCGCAGGTGGACAAGGCGGTGGACGAGGTCAGGGTGGAGGACTACGACGCGCTGGCGCTGGTGGGCGGGCCGGGCGCGCTCGAGCATCTGGACAACCCGAAGGTCCACGGACTTTTCCGCGAGGCGATGGCGGCCGACAAGGTGGTCGGCGCGATATGCATCTCGCCGGTGGTGCTGGCCCACGCGGGGCTGCTCAAGGGCAGGGCCGTGACCTGCTGGCCCGACGGCGCGCCGGAGGTAGAGAAGGCCGGGGCGAAATTCACCGGCTCGGAGCTGGAGATAGACGGGCGGCTGATAACGGCCAGCGGCCCGGTGCCGGCGAAAAAATACGGCCAGGCGCTGGTCGAGGCGCTGAAGTAAGGAGAAAGAAATGAAAAAAATATTAGCGATGGCGGTACTGGCCCTGCTGGCCGGCGGCGTTTCGGCCGCGGACAAGCCCGCGGAAACGAAAGCGGAGGACTGGAAAGAGAAGGTTTTTACCGCGGAGGAGCTCAAGAAGTTCGACGGGAAGAAAGGCCAGCCGGTCTATGTCGCAGTGGACGGCGTGGTATACGACCTTTCGGGGGTGAAGTACTGGAAGGGCGGCTCGCACATGAACATGCACGAGGCCGGCGAGGACCTCTCGGACGATATAAAGAACCGCGCGCCCGAAGCCATACACAAGAAAGGCGAAATACTTAAGCGCTATCCAAAGGTCGGAGTCCTGGCGCCGCCGGAGGCGAAAGACGAGGCCGAAAAGCCCGTGGTAACGGTCCCCGACGAAAGCGAACTCGGGCTGGAGAAGTTCTGTCCAGTGATGGAGCACAGCTTCGTGGTGGAAGCCAAGACCCCGGTCGTTCTTTACAAGGGCGGGCGCTATTTCATGTGCTGCCCGGCCGGTCCGCCGCTGTTCGCCAAAGACCCGGAGAAGTACATAAATAACCCCAAGGTCCGCGCGGAGAAGAAGAAAGAGGCACTGGAGCGGGAGCGGCTGGAGCGCGCCGAAAAGCGGAAAAAAAAGAAGAGCAAAAAATAGACGACATTGTCTTGAATTTTAGACAACTGTCTGGTGTATTAGATATATACGGAAGCGAAAATTTTTACGACGGCGCCGGTCTGGCCAGGGAGTTCGAATACTGGAACGCGGCCGGCCTGCTGGCCGCGCACGCCGCCATAGCGTTCACCGACGCCGCGACGATAAGGTTCGGCGGGTTCAAGAGCAGCGGAGAGGATCATATGGCCGCGGTCGATCTCCTGCGGGAGACCGTAAGCCGGGACGAGCGCGGGAACGAGGCCGTCCGGCACCTGGCAAGGATCATCGAAGAGAAGAATTTGGTTTCCTATAGCGGCGACGTGTATACGCGCGCCGACACCGAAAAACTGTGGAAACATCTGGAGCGTTACCGCGCCTGGGCGCTGGAGCTTCTGGGTTAGCCGGGAGACTAAGGCGGCGGGACGGTTTCAGCGCCCGCCGGCGAAGGTCCGGCGGAAGTCGCGGAAGAAACCCGGGTAGGACTTGTCCACGCAGCCCGGGTTTTTTATTTTAAGGCCGGGGCAGACTACGGAAGCGGCGGCGGCGGCCATGGCGACGCGGTGATCTTTAAAAGTTTCGACGGTTTTCAGCGGTTTGAATTCCTGGCCCCCGGGTATGGTGAGCGTCCCGTTCCGGTACGAGGCCTTGGCTCCCAGCGAGGCGAGCAGCGCCAGCGTGGACTGTACCCTGTCGCTTTCCTTTTTTCGCAGTTCCTCCGCCCCGCGGATCACGGTGGCGCCGCGCGCCCGCGCGGCCAGCAGGGCCAGCAGCGGCGCTTCGTCTATCATCGAGGGTATGTCGCGGGCCGGGACCCTTGCGGCGCGCAGCGCCGAGGGACGCACCGTGATGTCGCCGGCGGGCTCCGGCGCGTAAATTCTTTGCGCTACGGTTATCCGCGCGCCCATTTTCCTTAAAGTTCTCACGAAACCGAGACGGCCCGGGTTGAGGCCGACTCCCTTTATCTTGAGCGCAAGGCCGGAGAGCAGCGCCGCGGCGATGAAGAAGGCCGCCGAGGAGAGGTCGCCGGGGATATTTATCGTCCGGCCTTTCAGCGCGCCGGGATATACGGTCGACCGTCGGCCAGAGACCCGCAGCCGCGCGCCCATGCGTCCCAGCAGGCGCTCGGTGTGGTCGCGCGACGGGGCGGACTCTCCGAACGAGAGCGGCGCCGCCGCGCCGAGGCCGGCCAGGAGCAGCGCCGACTTTATCTGCGCGCTGGCCGTGGATAACTTCAGCGTCCCGCCGCGCGGGCGGACGGGGTTTACCTTCAGGGGCAGGCGGCCGCGCGCGGAGCGGACATCCGCGCCCGCGGCCCGCAGCGCGGCGGCGAGCGGCTCCATCGGCCTGCGCCGCAGCGTGCCGCGGCCGGTTATGACGGCGCGCGCGCCGGAGCCCGCGAGCAGGCCCGCGAGCAGCCGCGCCAGGGTGCCGGATTCGCCGGCGTCGAGGCGGAACGGGCCGGGACCGAACCCGGCCGGGCCGGCGCCGCTTATCTCTATCCGGTCTTTAAAGACTTTCGTTTTTACGCCCAGTTTTTTCAGGCAAGACATCGCCGCTTCGGTGTCGCGGGAGCGCAGGGGGTTGCGTACGACGGTGCGGCCAATGGCGGCGGCGCCGAGGAGCAGCGCCCGTATCGTTATGGATTTGTCCGGCGGCGGCGTGTAGATTTTCATATTTAACAGGAGAATCACGCCGTCTCCCCCTGCTGTCTCCTTATGTGCTTCGCCAGAAAATCGAGGGCTTCCAGGTAGGATTTAACGCCCCCGCCTTTGAACTGGCGCAGGCAGACGGGCTTTATCACGGAGATGCGGCGGAAGGGTTCGCGTTTCGCTATATCGGTCAGGTGCACCTCGGCGGCGGGCAGGCCGCAGGCTTCTACGGCGTCGCGCAGGGCGTAGGAATAATGGGTGTAGGCGGCGGGGTTTATCAGCAGCCCGTGCGCGGCGGGGGCGTTCTTCTCGAGCCAGTCTATGAGTTCGCCTTCGCCGTTGGACTGGAAGAATTTCGCGCGCAGGCCCAGTTCCGCGGCGCGTTTCTGTACGAGAGCGTCCAGCCGCGTCAGCGTCAGGGTGCCGTATATCTCCGGCCTGCGCCGGCCGAGAAGGCCGAGATTGGGTCCGTGCATGACCAGAACGGTCTTTTTCATATTTCCTCCAGCGCGGCCAGCAGAACCTTCTCCGGGATATTGTCGGCGGGTTCGACGTCGCCCGGGCTGCGCAGGAGCAGGAAACGGTTGTCGCGGCCGCCGCGCTTCTTGTCCGCCCGGACCAGCCGGAGAAAATCATTTTCCCGTCGGCAGGCGGCGGGCAGCGGGAGGGGCTCTATCATCCCGGTGACCTTCCAGGCCCCTGGCGTATTGTCCAGGACTTTCATCTTTTCCGAAACCTCCAGCGCGTAGCGCAGGCCCCAGAGCACGGCCTCGCCGTGCGGCAGGCGGCCGCGCGAGAGGACTTCGAAGGCGTGGCCGGCGGTGTGGCCGAAATTGAGGGTCTCGCGCAGGCCGGTCTCCTCGCGCTCGTCGGCGGCGCAGATCTTCGCTTTATACTCGGCGCAGGCCCGTACGCAGGCGAGCAGGTCATCCGGCCGGCCGGCCATGGCGCCGTCGAAGGAACGCATTATAGAGAGGCGCAGGTCGCCGGGAGCGATCAGGGCGTATTTTATCAGCTCGCCGGCGGCGGCCCGCCTGACGGAGGGTTTGAGAGTGGAGAGGAAGGCGGTGTCGCATACGGTCAGCGCGGGCTGGTGGAACGAGCCTATGATGTTCTTGGTCCCCAGGAAGTCCACGGCGGTCTTGCCGCCTATGCCCGCGTCTATCTGCCCCAGGAAGGTGGTGGGAACGCTGATCCAGTTTATGCCGCGCATATAGACCGCGGCGGCGAAGCCGGCCGCGTCGGTGACGGACCCGCCGCCGGCGGCTATTATGACCGATTGCCGGCTGAAGCCGGCTTTGAAAAGCGCCGAGCAGAGAGCGGTGACGGCGGCGAGCGTCTTCTCGCGGCCGGCGGGCAGCGGGAACCTGGAGGTTTTCGCTGCCAGTTCCGGGCCGAGCAGCTTTTTGAGGACGGGGGACTTCGCCGCGGCCGGGTCGGCGACGAGCGCTATGCGGTCGGCCCGGTCGAAAGTTTCCGGCAGCAGGCCGCGGATGCCGCCGATGTTCCGGCCGCAGGCCAGCCGGAACGAAGGTCTGCGCATGACTTCGCGGTTAAGCAGCGATAACGCCGTTCTTTTCAAGTTGCCTCCGTATCTTCAGCGCGGCCGCGGCGGGCTTGAGTCCGGCGGCGTTCACGCGCAGGTCGCACATCTCGTAGAACTTTTTCCGGCGGGCGAAGAGACGCCTGAGCGCCCCGGCGCTGCCGCGGGCCAGCAGCGGCCGCCCGCCCGCCGTCGAAGCGAGCTTGAGCATCTCCGCCAGCGGGCGCCTGACCCAGACCGTGACGCCGGCCTTCCTGAACAGCCCCCGCCTGCGGGGCGAGGGGTAAACGCCGCCGCCGAGCGCCACTACCGCCGGCCCGCCGGCCGCGAGGCCGCGCAGGGCCGCGTCCTCGGCCTTCCTGAACGCCGCCAGCCCGCGCCGCAGTATGAATTCGCCGGCGGAGAGCCCCGAGGACCGGCGCACTTCCTCGTCGGTGTCCCTGAAAGGCAGGCGCAGCAGCCGGGCCAGTTCCCGGCCGGCCGAGGTCTTGCCCGCGCCCATGAAGCCCGCGAGGAAGATCCTCAACGGCCTATTAATTTCTCGGTCTTTTTTCGCCAAAGCCGGACCCGTTCCTTTATCTCGGACATTGTGTCGCCGCCGAATTTTTCCACCATGGCGCCGGCCAGCTCCAGCGCGGCGGCGTGCTCGGCCACCACGGCGGCGGCGTAGACGGCGGTGACGTCGGAGGTGGCGGAGCGCGATATGGCCGGCTTGCCGCTGCGCGCGTCGAAAGAGGGGGCGCCGGCCTCCACGCCGGGCACCGGCTTCATGGCGCAGCGCAGCACCAGGTCGCCGCCGTTGGTCATGCCGCCGTCGAGGCCGCCGGAGACCCGGCGGTCGCGCGCGGCCAGCGTGCCTTTCCATGAAGCGAGATCGAAGCCGCCGCCTATCTCTAAACCCTTGATGCCG
This sequence comes from Elusimicrobiota bacterium, assembly GCA_009773155.1. Classification (GTDB taxonomy): domain Bacteria; phylum Elusimicrobiota; class Elusimicrobia; order Elusimicrobiales; family UBA9959; genus UBA2231. The sequence goes on along the minus strand of WOVA01000012.1, from coordinate 52,424 downwards.
TTTATGCCCAGCAGGGCCGCGCCCAGGCGCGCGCCGAGCCGCCTGTCGTGGTGGACATGGGAGCCCAGCCCGGCCGGCAGGCCGGAGCAGATCAGTTCGAATACGCCGCCGAGCGTATCGCCGTCGGCGGCGGCCCGCGCTATCAGTTCCCGGGCCTCTTCCGGCGACGGGTTTTCCGTCATGCTCAGCCGGACCACGCGCGAGGCGAAACGGGCGCCGGTCTCCGCCAGCAGCCGCAGCGCGAAGGCTCCCAGCGCCGAGACGCAGGCGGTGTGGCGGGCGCTGGCGCGCTCGCGCACCAGCGCGGCGTCGAGGCCGTACTTGAGCATGCCGGGCAGGTCGGCGTGGCCCGGCCGGGGCACGTAGGAAGGAGAGATCTTCCCGGCGGCCGCGTTGGGTATCAGTATCGCTACCGGCGCGCCGGTGGTGACGCCGCGGTTCATGCCGGAGAGCACTTTGAAAGAGTCGGTCTCTTTTTTCTGCCGCGCGCTCCTGCCCGGCGCGGCGCGGCGGCGCGAGAGTTCCCGCCTTATGTCGATCGGGGAGACGGCCAGCCCGGCGGGCAGGCCTTCGAGTATGCAGGCCAGGCTTTCGCCGTGCGATTCGCCGGCGGTCAGGTATCGGAGCATGTTCTCAGCCTCCCGTTTTTTCGCGCAGGAGCTTGCGCCCCTCGCGTATGAGATCGCCTATCTCGCTTTCCCGGCAGCCGCCCCAGAGGAAAAGGGAGAGTACGGCCTGGCGCACCAGCAGTTCCATGCCGTCTATGACGTGCGCGCCCAGTTCTTTCGCCCTGCGGGTGAAGAAGGTGCCGCCGGGGCTGTAAGGCCAGTCCACGCAGATCTGGTCGTTCGCGGGTTCCACCGGCAGGTGCCCTTCCTCGTACATGCCTATCGGCGTGGCGTTGACCACGGCGGCCGCGCCGTCTGGGGGGCCGAACGGGGCGACGGAAAAAACGGCGGCGGGAAAGGCGGCCGAAAGGCGGCCTATGGCCGCGCCCGCTCTCAGCGGGTCGCGCGCGTAGAAAATGACTTCCGCCGCGCCGGCGGAAGCCAGCACATAGGCCGAGGTGGCGGCGGAACCGCCGGAGCCGTAGACGGCCGCTTTTTTCCCGGTAAGGTCCATACCCCTGTCGAGCATCGCGGCGGCCATGGCGGCGGCGTCGGTGTTGCGCGCCTCCAGGCCTTCGGGGGTGAAGCGAGCGCAATTCGCCGAGCCGGCTATCCCGGCGGCCCTGTCCCGCTTGTCGGCCAGCGCGCCGGCCAGCAGCTGTTTGTCGGGCAGCGTCACGTTGAAGCCGGACCAGCCTTCGGCGCGGGCTTTCGCAACGGCCTCATGGAACTTCGCGGTGCCGCATTCCCATAGTGAATACTCTATCTCGCGGCCGCAGAGACCGGCGAGTATGGAAAAGAGCCGGGGGGAAAGGGATTTGCCGAGAGGGAGGCCGATGAGGCCGGCTTTTATCGGGGGCATGGATTATTTCCTGAGGGCCCTGATCTTACGGGACAGCGCCAGGAAGCAGGGCAGGTCCAGCGTCTGCCTGCCGTCCACCAGCACGGAGGCCGGGTCCGGCGCGGCTTCGATCATGAGGCCGTCGGCGCCCGCGCGCGCGGCCGCCAGCGCCTGCTCCGCCACCAGTTCCCTGCGGCCGCAGGCGTGGCTGGGGTCGGCGATGACCGGCAGGGCCGTGGCCTTCATCGCGAGTTCCATTGTTTTGAGGTTAAGCCGTCCGTCGCCGAAGGAATCGCCGCGCTCGCAGAGTATGACCCGGGACTCGCCGTATTTGAGCAGGTATTCGGCCGACAGCAGCCATTCCCGCAGCGAGGCGCCCGGCGCGCGCTTGAGGATGACCGGCGCGCCGGTCCGCCCCGCGGCCTTGAGCAGCTCGTAGTTGCGCATATTGCGCGCTCCTATCTGCAGTACGAATCCCGCGGAGGCCAGGCGGGCGGCCTGAGGGCAGTCTACTATTTCGGTCACCGGCGGCAGTCCCGCCGCCCGCGCCGCGCGGCGCACGGCGGGCAGGGCGGCCAGGCCCAGGCCCTGGAAGGCGTAGGGAGAGCTGCGCGGCTTGAACAGCGCGGCGCGCAGGCCGGTGGCGCCGGCGCGGGCCAGCGCCCGGGCGGTCCGCGCGTAGGAGGCCGCGTCCTCCACGGCGCAAGGTCCGGCTATGATAATGAAACCGTCTTTGAACGGCAGTTCCGGCGGCGGGGCCTTGGCCGCCAGGGGGCAGGCCTCGGCGTCGGAGAGCAGGACGGCGGCCGCGCCCGGGAGGTTCTCTATCAGGGCGAGCTTTTCGGAAAATATTTCAGGCCTGGGGGAGGTCACCAGGATTGACCGGCCGGCGGTCCTCTGCGCGGCGCCCGGCAGCAGCCGCGCCAGCGCCGCCGCCAGGTTGCGGGCGCCGGAGGTGGAGAGTTTCTTTTCCAGCAGGATCTTCATCGGCGGCCCTGCAGAAGGCGGGACTGCCGGATTATTTCCGCGTAGGCGGCGCGGGCCGCCCTGCGGAAGGCGGGCCGCGCCAGCCTCGCGATATTGGCCAGGACCCGGGCCTCGCGCCGCGTGTCGCGTATCTTTTTCTTGAGCGGCGCCAGTCCCGCGGCCAGGGCGAAGCGCCGGTCCAGCAGCCGCGCCATAGCCCGGTCCAGCGCGTCTATCTTTTTCCTGGCCTTATCCAGCCGTGCTTCCATGGCCTTAATTCTATTAAATTTATCCCGCGGCCGGGCCGAAAAAAAGCCCCCCTCCGGGCGGAGGGGGGCTGGAATTACGCGGGATACGTCCCGCTTATTCGAATTCGAGACCGAAGCGGTCCAGGATGGGAGCGGTGTCGCGGACGGGGGCTTCCTCGACCGGAACGGCCCCGGTCGCCGCGGCGCCGCCGCTCTTTATCGTAAGCACCGCCAGGATGTCCTGGTTTATCTTGGTGACGCCTTCGCCGCCGCCGCCGTCCTGCGCGACGCGGTTGGACTCTACGCAGGGAGTCTCTTCGGTGCCGCCGGCGCGGAAGTCCTGGTCGCCGCGCACGAGTATGCCCTCCACCTTGTTGGTCCTGGCGTTGAAGACCGCCGAGCCGGAGTTGCCGCCGTAGGTGTCGAGGTTGGCGAGGAAGTAGGTCTTGCCGTCGCCTATGTCCCGCACGCTGGCGTCGTCGGCCACTTTGAGCGGCAGCCCGACGGGATGGCCGATGACGAACAGGGCGTCGCCGTTCTTGAGGGTGCTTTCGGGATTGACCGCCAGCGCCTTGCGGCCGGTCACTTTCCTGTCGAGGCGTATTATCGCGAAGTCCTGGTCGCTTATCTTGCCCAGCAGTTGGTCCAGGTAGGGGTTCCCGGTGGTGTCGCTGGCCTGCAGGCGCTGGGTCTCTATCTTAGCGCAGGAGTATACGTCCGAAGCGGATACTTCGGCGGGGGCTTTGCCTCCGCGGGCCTTTACCGCGAAGCCGAACACTAATTTCGTGTCCTTGCACTTGTCCTCGCTGGTTATGCAGTGGCCGGCCGTCATGACCAGGTCCTCTCCCACCAGCGAGCCGGAGCAGAACGCTCCCACGGGCTGTTCGCGGAAGGGCTCGGTGGCGCAGAGCGGGGCGCCGGCCTGCTCCTGTATCATGTCGGTGAATTTCACGGTCTTGAGCTTGAACTTGGAGCCGCTGGCCTCGACATCGCCGGCTTTCCAGAGCGAGACCACCGAGGCGGCCAGGGTCTTCCTGGCGGCGGGGGCCTCGAACTGATCGAGACGGTTGTCCTCCCCGTAAATTATCTTGTTTTCCCCGAAAACGCCGGCGGGCAGCAGGAGCGCCGCGAGTACCGCAGTCAGGGTCGCGTCTATGAGCCTTTTCATATTTCCTCCGGAAACGTCGTTTTCCTACGCCATATCGTAGCGGAACGATTGACGGATGTCAACTCCCCATGGTCCCATGTGCCGGTGGGCCCTTTGGCCCGGCAGGACAAAAAAAGCCCCCGCCGTAAGGCGGGGGCTTGCGTCCGGACACGCGGGCTCCGGGACTACTGGAAGTGCACGTTGAACCTTTCGATTATCTCTTCGGACCTGGCGTCGTCTACGGGGACCGCCGGCGCGACCTCCGCCTTGGGGGCGGGGGGATTTATGAGCGAGAGTATCGCGTCGTTGATCTTGGACACGGCTTCGTTGCCCTGGGTCTGGGGGACCCGGTTGGACTCTACGCAGTCCTTCTTCCAGAGCCAGAACCCGTCCTCTCCCGGGCGGAAGTCCCGGTCGCCGCGCACGAGTATACCCTCTACCTTATTGGTCCGGGCGTTGAACACGGCCGAGCCCGAATTGCCGGCGTAGGTGTCGAGGTTGGCCAGGAAGTAGAGCTCCCCTTCCTTGATATTCATCACGCTGGCGTCGTCTGCTACCTTCAGCGGGAGGCCCACGGGATGGCCGATGACGAAGAGGGGAGAGCCGGTCTTAAGGTCTCCCGCCCCGTTCACCGCCAGCGGCCTGCGCCCGGTCACTTTCCTGTCCAGCCGGACCACTGCGTAATCGCGGTCCAGCAACACGCGCAGGGCCGTGGCCTGCCGGGGGGTGAGTTCCGGGCGGACGCTGGACTGCCATTTGGTTACCTCCACCTTTTTGCAGGAGTAGACGTCGTTGGCGCCGACCTCGGTGACCGCCGCGCCGCCGCGGGCCTTTACCGCGAAGCCGAAGACGAACCTGGTGTCCGCGCACCGGTCCTCATTGGGTATGCAGTGGCCGGCCGTCATGACCAGGTCCTCGCCTATCAGCGAGCCGGAGCAGAAAGCTCCGACCGGCTGTTCGCGGAAAGGTTCGCCGGCGCAGAGGGGGACTCCGGCCGCGGCTTTTATCTGGTCGGTGAATTTTACGGTGGTGAGCTTGAACCTGGACCCCGAGGCTTTCACGTCCGACTCCTGCCAGAGCGAGACCACGGAATCGGCCAGGGCCTTCCTGGCGGCGGGGGCCTGGAAGTAGTCGAGCCGGTTGTCGTCGCCGCTGATTATCTTGTTTTCCTGGGCTAAGAGCCCCGCGGGCAGCGCGAGCATGGCCAGCGCAACCGCGGCGGAACTTATCATCCTTTTCATAACTTACCCTCCGTAACCCGATGTTTTCCCGGAATATCGTAGCGGAATCATTGACGGGTGTCAATCCCCCATAGTCCCGCTCCGGGGATGGGTCTTTCGGCCCATACCTTGATCCGGCGCCCGCCTATGACGGCGCGGTGATAAAGTTGTAGAATCAGTATATAAATGGCCGGCAATATAGAATTCAAGGATATAGTCAACAGGCTGGAGAGGCTGGAGGCCGCGCTGGCCGATTTTTCCAAACTGGTGGACCTGGACGCGAAAAAGGAACAGCTCCTGCAGAAGGAGGCCTTTTCCGCCACGCCGGGCTTCTGGGACGACGCCAATAAGGCGCAGACCCACCTGAAGGGCCTCAACGACCTGAAGCACTGGGTGGACGGCGTGGGCGCCGTGGCCCGCGAGCTGGGCGACGCGCGCGCTCATTACGAGCTGGCCAAAGAAATGGACGACGCCGGCGAGCTGCCCGCGATAATGGCCGCGCTCGAGGCAGCCGAGAACAGGCTGGCCGACATGGATTTCGAGATCAAGCTATCGGGGCCCTACGACAAGAACGACGCCATCCTCAGCATTCACGCGGGCGCTGGCGGCACCGAGGCCTGCGACTGGGCGCAGATGCTGCTGCGCATGTACACGCGCTGGGCGCAGGCGCGCGGCTACGATTTCAAGATAACCGACATGCTGCAGGGCGAAGAGGCCGGCGTGCGCAACGCGACGGCCTTCGTCAGCGGCAAGTACGCCTACGGCTTCCTCAAGGGCGAGATGGGCGTGCACCGCCTGGTGCGCATCTCGCCTTTCGACGCCAACAAGCGGCGCCACACCTCCTTCGCCTCCCTCGACGTGCTGGCCGACATCGAGGAGGAAGTGGAGATCAGGATAGAGGATAAGGACGTCAAGCTCGACACCTTCCGCTCCGGCGGCGCCGGCGGCCAAAACGTCAACAAAGTGGAGACGGCCGTCCGCCTCACCCACCTCCCGTCCGGCGTGGTCGTGGCCTGCCAGGTGGAGCGCAGCCAGCTCAAGAACCGCGAGCGCGCGATGAAGATGCTCAAGGCCCGCCTCTACGAGATAGAGATGGACAAGAAGCGCGCCGAGCAGGAGAAGCACTACGACGCCAAGGGCGACATCGGCTGGGGCCACCAGATCCGCTCCTACGTTTTCATGCCCTACCAGCTGGTCAAGGATATGCGCACGGACTACGAGACCTCCCAGATAGACGCCGTCATGGACGGCGCGCTGGAGCCCTTCATGCGCTCCTACCTCTCCTGGAAAGCCGATGAGGCCAGGAAAGAAGCGGAAAAAAAATAGCGTGCTGATAGAGACCCACTGCCATCTCAACGACAGGGCTTTCGCGGAGGACCGCGGCGCCGTGATAGGCCGCGCCCTGGCCGCCGGCGTGGAGAAGTTCGTGGAGATAGCCTGCGCCGCCCCCGAATGGGAACCGGCCCGGTCGCTCTGCGCCGCCTGGCCCGGCAAGTTCGCCTGCGCCTACGGCCTGCACCCCGAATACGTCAAGGACTACCGGCCGGAGCAGCTGCCGGAGCTTGAGAAATTCCTGGCCGACCCGACGGCCGCCGCGCTGGGCGAGATAGGGCTGGACTACTGGTGGGAGCCGGCCCGCGCGGAGGAACAGAGAGCGCTGCTGGAGGCGCAGCTGCCGCTATCGGTAAAGTATCGCAAGCCCGTCGTCTTCCACGCCAGGAACGGCAAAGAGCCCGGCCAGGACGCCTACGCCGCCCTTTTCGATTCGCTGAAAAAAAACTGGTCCTATTTTCCCCCGGGCCGCCGCCATCGCGGCGTGCTGCACTGCTTCTCCGGTTCCTGCGACGACGCCCGGGCCGCGGTGGACCTGGGCCTGGTCATAGGCGTCAACGGCAGCTATACCTATCCCCGCAACGGCGACCTGCGCGAGACGGTGAAGAAGATCGGGCTGGGGTCGGTGGTGCTGGAGACTGACTGCCCGTATCTGCCGCCGCAGTCCGCGCGCGGCAGGCGCAACGATCCTTCCTTCATCCCCGAGATAGCGCTGGCCGTCGGCGACGGGCTGGGTCTTAGCGCAGCCCTGGTCGCGGAAAAGACCAGCGGCAACGCGGTGGAACTTTTCGGTTTACAGGGGTAAAGAAATGAGCGGCTTCACATCGGCTATGAAAGAGCGCGTCCTCGTCTTCGACGGGGCGATGGGCACTTATCTGCAGGGCTTCGGGCTGAAGCCGGAAGATTTCGACGGACATGAGGGGCTCAACGAGATATTGTCCGTGTCGCGGCCCGATATTATCAAAAAAGTGCATTGCGACTACCTGGAGGCCGGAGCCGACATAGTGGAGACCAATACCTTCGGCGCCAACGCGGCCGTCCTGGCCGAGTACGGCCTTGCGGGGCGCGCCGCCGAGTTCAACCTGGCCGCCGCGCGGCTGGCCCGGGAGGCAGCGGATAAATTCTCGGCGGCTAAACCGCGGTTCGTCGCCGGCTCCGTCGGCCCCACCAATAAGGCGCTGTTCGTGACCGGCGGCATGTCTTTCGACGACATGCGCTCGCTCTACCTGGACCAGATGCTGGCGCTCATAGAGGGCGGCGTCGACCTCCTCGCGATAGAGACCGCGCATGACGCGGTCAACCTCCGCGCGGCGCTGGCGGCCGCCAGGCTGGCCTTCAAAAAAGCCGGCCGCGAGATCCCGGTCATCGCTTCCGCCACCATGGACGGGCGAAGCAAGATGCTCTCCGGCCACGACCCCGATTCGTTCTACGCCGCCGTCGGCCATTATCCGCTGGCGGCCATCGGCTTCAACTGCTCGTCCGGACCCGAGGGCATGCGCCCCCGTCTGGAGCGGCTCGCCGGCCGCGCGCACTTCCCCACGCTGGTCATGCCCAACGCCGGCCTGCCCGACGAGAACGGCCGCTATTCGCAGACGCCGGAAACTTTCGCCGCGCTGATGGGAGGCTTCGCCTCCGGCGGGCTGCTGAACCTGGCCGGCGGCTGCTGCGGCACCGGCCCGGCGCACATAAAGGCGCTGGCCGCCGCCGTGAAAGGCGTGAAGCCGCGCACGCCCGCGGCGGAGGAGCCCTGGGTCATCTCGGGTACCGAGGCGCTTTTCTACGACGAGATAGAGCCGCCGGCCCTGGCCGGCGAGCGCAACAACTCCATCGGCTCCAAGAAGTTCCGCGACATGGTGGCCGCCGGCGACTGGGACGGCGCGCTGGCCCTGGCCCGGGCGCAGGCGGCCGCCGGGGCGCACCTGCTCGACGTCTGCCTGGCCAATCCCGAGCGCGACGAGCTCGCCGACGTGAAGGACCTTTTTCCCGCGCTGGCGCGGGCCGTGCGCCTGCCGCTGATGATAGACACCACCGACCCCGCCGTCATGGAGGAGGCGCTCAAGAGCGCCGCCGGGAAATCGGTGATAAACTCCGTCAATTTCGAGTTCGGGCCGGAGAAGCCGCGCGCGGCCGCGGAGCTGGTGAAGACCTACGGCGCCAGGCTCGTGGTCGGCTGCATAGACGAGGACAAAGAGAAGGGCCTGCCGCTGGAGGCCGGCCGCAAGCTGGAGATAGCCCGGCGCGCCCACGCTTTCCTGACCGGCGAATGCGGGCTGAAGCCCGCCGACCTTATTTTCGACGCGCTGGTATTTCCAGTCGGCGTAGGCGGCGAGCACGCCTCCAGCGCTCACGAGACGATAAAGGCCATAGAGGCGATAAAAAAAGAATTCCCAGGCGTTAAGACGATACTGGGCGTCAGTAATGTTTCTTTCGGCCTGCCGCCGGCCTCGCGCGAGGTGCTCAATTCCGTCTTCCTGCATCACGCGGTCAGGGCCGGGCTGGACCTGGCGATAGTCAATATAGAGAAGCTCAGGCGATTCGCCTCCATACCGGAGAACGAAAGGACCGCGGCCGAAGACCTGGTCTTCGCCCGCCGCCCCGACGCGGCGCAGGCCTTCGCGGCCCTCTACCGCGACGCGAAGAAGAAGGCCGCATCAGCGGGGGACACCATGCCGCATGGTGTCCCCGTTCCGCTCGCGCTGCCGCCGGACGAGAGGCTCAAGGCCGCCGTGCTGGGCGGCTCGCGCGCCGGCGTGCCGGAGACCGTCGCCGAGTTGCTGGCCTCGCTGGGGCCGCTCGAGATAATCAACGGCCCGCTGATGGAGGCCATGAAAGAGGTCGGCAGGCAGTTCGCGGCGGGCGACCTGATAGTCACCGAGGTGCTGCAGAGCGCCGAGGCCGCCCGCGCCGCCGTGGTGGCGCTGGGTCCGGCGCTGAAAGCCGGCAAGGCCCCGCGGCGCGGCCGGCTCCTGCTGGCCACCGTGCGCGGCGACGTGCACGACATAGGCAAGAACCTCGTCGGAATAATTTTCGAGAGCAACGGCTTCGAGGTGGAGGACCTGGGAGTCAAGGTCCCGCCCGAGGAGATAGCGGCGGCCGCCGTTAAGAACCCGCCGGACTTCATCGGCCTCTCCGGCCTGCTGGTGCGCTCGTGCGAGCAGATGACGGCCACGGCGCGCGAGCTGGCCGCGGCCGGAGTGAAGGCCCCGCTGCTGGTGGGCGGCGCCGCGCTGACGCCCAGGTTTACCGAGACCGGCATCGCCCCCGCCTACGGCGGCCCCGTCTTCTACGCCGCCGACGCCATGGAGGGCCTCAATTACGCCCTGGCGCTGGCCGGCGCTCCGCGGAAAACCGCGCCGGCCGCCGCCGAATCCGCCGCCCCCGCGCCGCGGCCCGCCCCCTCGGAATTCCGGCCTTCTCCTCTGTATTATCCCGGCTATATCCCCGCCCCGCGCGACCTGGACCGCCATTTCATCGGCGACCAGCCGCTGTCAGAGCTGTTCGATAATCTGGATATGGACCTCTTCAATCTGCGCTTTCTGAAACTCAGGAAAGGCGACGGGGAGAAGAGCGAAAAAGCGAAGGAGCTCTTCGAAGCCCTCAGGACGGAGATACTGCGCGGCGGCCTGATAAAACCGCGCGGCGTATACCGCTTTTTCAGGGTCAACAGCCACGGCGACGAGCTGCGTTTCCGCGGCGGCGAGGAGACCGGGGTGTTCCGTTTCCCGCGGCAGGCTGCGGGGCGCCGCCTCTGTCTGGCCGACTACGTGGCGCCTGACTCCGGCGGCAAGACCGACTACGCCGCGCTCTTCGTTGTGACCTGCGGCGAAGGCGTGATGGAACTGGCCCGCCGCGAGCGCGCGGCGGGAGAGTATGTGCGTTCGTATATGATAGAGGCGCTGGCGCTGACGCTGGCCGAGGCTTTCGCCGACGTAATACATTACTCGATACGCAAAGAATGGGGGATAGCCGAGGCTGACCCCGCGGTGCCGCTGCTGCGCAGCAAGTATCGCGGCCGGCGCTATTCTTTCGGCTACCCGGTATGCCCGGCTCTGGAGAACCAGGAGAGGCTGTTCCGCCTGCTGCGCCCGGAGCACGACGCCGGTATCAGCCTGACGGACGGGTTAATGATGGACCCCGAGGCTTCGGTCTCGGCGATAGTGCTGCACAATCCAAAGGCGGAGTATTTCAATGTCTGAGACCGGCCGTTATTTCAAAGCTTCCATGGATTCCAGGCTGAGGTCCCTTACCTGGCTCTTTTCCGCGGTGGTCGTCGGCGCCTCGCTGGCGGCCGCCCTGCCGATGACGGCCATGAAGGGGGACTATCCGGATGTGTGCTCCGCGGCCGCGTTCAATTTCGGCGGCTGGGCGATACTGATCGTCGCGGCGGCCCTGCTCTGGTCCTGCTGGGCGCTGGCCCCGAAGGGCTACATAGTGGAGCCGGGGCTGGTCACGGTCGACAGGCCGCTGATGCCGGTCAGGATACCGTTGCGGCCGGGTACCGTGGTCGAGGCCGCGGGCCCCGGCCTGCTCGACGGCTCGCTCCGCACGATGGGCAACGGCGGTCTTTTCGGCTATTACGGCCGGTTCTGGAAGAAGGGGGTGGGGAGTTACCTGCTTTACGCCACCCGCTCCGACCGCCTCGTCCTTGTCGAAGACGGTAAAAAATACTTCCTGACCCCGGACGAGCCTGAGTTTTTCATAGAGGAGGTCAGGCGCTGCCTGCCGGCCGCCTGAACGGTATGGCGAAAGTCTTCGAGAAAGAGATAAAGGTGGGGCCGGAGGCCATAGACGAGCTCGGCCATGTGAACAACATGGTCTACCTCGAATGGTTCCTGGATATCGCCACCGCGCACGGCTCTTCGACCGGCTGGGACCTGCCGAGGATGCTGGAGAGCGGTGAGGGTTGGGTGGTGCGCAAGCACGAGATAGAGTACCTGGCCCAGGTCCTTGAGGGGGAGGAGCTGACGCTGCGCACCTGGATAGAGTCGGTCGAAAAGGTGTCCTCGGTGCGCCGCTACGAGCTGGTCCGCAAGTCCGACGGGCGCGCCTGCGCGCGCGGCTCCACCGTCTGGGTCTGGATCAATTATAAGACCGGCCGCCCCTGCCGTATCCCCGCCGCGCTCGTGGAGAGTTACGGTTTCCCCGTTCCGGATAAGGCTTGACCGGTCAAGCCCGGGCCCCCTTGACAAACTGAGACCGTCTGCTATACTATTCGTGAGCCCGCGGCCCCATATTAACGGGGATTCTCGCGGGTTCTCACTTTTGGCGCCGTGAGGCGCTATTTTTTCAGGTATTCGCGGCCGGTCTTGTCTATATAGAAGGATACGCCGTCCCGGGACACATTGGCTACGCCGCCTTTGAAGCCGGTGACCGAGTCGTAGAGGGGTTTTATGGCCTCCTTGCCGCCGGCGTCGATGTAGCCCCATTTGCCGGAGAGTTCCCGCAGCACCGGGGCCAGTCCTTCGCTGAAAGAGGCGCACATGAAGAACCTGAATATTATTTTCTCATTGCCCTCGGCGTCTATGTAGCCGCAGCGCTCGTCCGCGCCGCCGCGGTCCTTGGCCGACGCCAGCCTTTCGGCATAGGGGCCGATGTCTATAAAATCTTTTTCCTTGAAAGCCATGCTCTCGCGCAGTATGAAGCCGTACTTGCCGCGCAGCCTGGCGGAGGCGAAGCCTCCCGAGAAAGGGAAGGCGTCGTCGTAGACGGCGGGGGTCGCTTCGCGGCATTGCCCGTCCACGAAACCGTAAAGGCCGTTGCGCCGGACCCGGGCCAGGCCCTCGCTGAAGGGCTGTATCTCCTCGTAGGCGCAGGGGATGAATTTCATCTCTTTATCCAGAAGGCCGGTCACGCCGTCCTTCTTCGCCGCGGCCAGGCCCCCCGAAAAAACCCCGGCCTCGTCCAGCGTGAAAGGATGGGCCTCTCCGCCGTCCGGCCTTATGTATCCCCAGCGGCCGCGCAGCTTTACCGGCGCCAGGCCCTCCGAGAAAGGCCCGGCCGACTGGTAGACCGGTTTTACCTTCTCGCGTCCCTTCGCGTCGATGAAGCCGTAGCGTCCTTTCCTCATGACCAGCGCCATTCCTTCGGAAAAAGGCCGGGCCATATCATAGCGCGCCGGGACTTTGAGTTTCCCGCCCTGGGCGGCGTAGCCCCATTTTGCGCCTGAGCGGTACGGAATGAGGTCCTGCGCGCCAGCGGCCGCGGGCAGAACGAAAAGAAGGGACAGTGAGATGTGTATCATGCCGTTATTTTAGCAAGAGACGGTCAATCTTCGCCGAACTCGGTTATATTCTTCCTGTATTTGAGCGGCACGAACTGCCGCTGCAGGCCGGGGTTAAGCCTTTCCTTTATCGAGACGGAATCGAAGAAGGCGCGCCAGAGCGAGGCTGTGCGCTTTTCTTTTTCGGAAGGCGGCGGAACGGACGCCTCGAGCGCCGAAGCCAGGCGGAGCCGTCCGCCGGCGTGCATGGCGGCCAGACCCCTGCGTTTGTCGTGCAGTATCCACGAGGAGCCCGCCATGCGGCGCCGGAAGTGATTGGTTATCAGCGGCAGTATATTGTGGTCGGGCTCTATTTCGGAATACAGCGTGCCGTCCTCCAGCTCGCGGAACCGCACGAGACCCTTGAAACGGTGAGCCTCGCGCAGCACGGCCAGCGCCGTCTTCTGGGCGCGGTTCACCACCGGGTCGGCCAGCCGCTCATTGAGCCCTTTGCCGGCGGCGAAGGCGCGGCGGGCGTAGGCCAGCAGCAGCGCGCAGCGGTCTTTTTCCTTGGATAGGAAGCAGAGCTTTACATTGTCTACGGTCTCCGGGGCCGGCTCGAAAAGTTCCGGCTGCGCCGGCTTTCCAGACGGGCCCTCCAGCAGTTTGGCGCGTATCGCCGCTGGGTCGTCGCGCCGCAGGCCGCCGTATATCCCGCCCGCCGTCACGAAGTAAACCGCCCGCTTCATCACCGCGCCCAGGCGGGACAGGTCTTCCAGCCGCAGCCCCCCGGCCCGCCGCGCGCGGACTATCCGCTTGGCCGTAAGTACGCCGAAGCCAGGCACGCGCAGCAGCTCCTCGTAGGGGGCCGTGTTCACCTCCACCGGGAAGCGGTCGAGGTTGCGCAGCGCCCAGACCGTCTTGGGATCGAAAGTCAGGTCCAGGCACGGGCATTTCTCGTCGAGCAGTTCGTCCGTGCTGAAGCCGTAGAAGCGCAGCAGCCAGTCTGCCTGGTAGAGCCGGTGCTCGCGCCGCAGCGGCGGCTCTTTCACGGCCGGCAGCCGGCTGTCGGCGGTCGCGGGCACGAAGGCGGAGTAGTAGACGCGCTTGAGGCCCAGCTTGCCGTAGAGCGACTGGCTCAGCCGCATTATCTGCAGGTCGGTCTCGGGGCTGGCGCCGACTATGAGCTGCGTGCTCTGGCCGCCGGGCGCGCAGGGCGGGGCCTTGGGGCTCCGGCGCCGCTCTTCCCTGCCGGCCTCTATGGAATCGGCGAGTTGTGCCATCGGCTTCAGTACCCCGTCGCGGCTCTTCTCCGGCGCCAGCCGTTCCAGCGAAGCGGCGCTGGGCAGTTCTATGTTAACGCTGACCCGGTCGGCGTACAGCGCGGCCAGATCCACCAGCCGCCGGTCGCAGCCGGGTATGATCTTAAGGTGTATATAGCCGGGGAACTTATGTTCCACGCGCAGCTTGCGCGCGGCGGCTATCATCAGTTCCATCGTATAGTCGGGGCTGCGGGCCACGCCTGAACTCAGAAACAGCCCCTCGATATAATTGCGGCGGTAGAAATCCATCGTCAGGCCCGCTACCTCGTCCGGCGTCAGCAGCGCGCGCGGCGTGTCGGAGGAGCGGCGGTTGACGCAGTAGGCGCAGTCGTAGACGCAGAGGTTGGTCAGCAGGATCTTTAACAGCGAGACGCACCTGCCGTCGGCCGACCAGCTGTGGCAGCAGCCGGGCACGCGCTGCTCCCGCCCGCCCGCGCCGGGACGCGTCGAGCCCGACGAAGCGCACGAGGCGTCATATTTGGCGCCGGCCGTGAGTGTCTCTATCTTGCGCCGCAGGTCCATCCCTACATTATAGAAAAGGGGGGGCGACAGCGTAGTGTCGCACCCCCTCCGGCCCGGCGCCCGCCGGGCGGAAGAGCTCTGTCCAAATCAGCGAAAAACCACCAGGTTTTTGATATTATAAACAAAACGGGCGGTTCTCACGCGGAATTTTCAAAAAACGCGCCGCCGGTAGGGGAAAAAAGCGGGGGAACTGGCGATAACTGCTCTTATGTTTCCTACAGGTAACAATTTTCGATCGCACACAGCTGTCGACGGAATGCCGCCGACCGAGTATGCGGTGAAGTGCCGGGAAGGCCCGAAAACAGGGGCAATTTTCAAACGCTTTGTGGCCTAGTTTTCGGGGGCAGGTCAGGAATGAGATCAAAAAAACTCGTCTATTCTTTGTTGGCCGCGGCTGGCCTGCTGGCCGCCGTGGTCGGCGGCTTGTGCCTGAAATATTCCCCGGCCGGGGTTATGATGTCCGCGGTTCTCGCCTACGACGCTGTCTATGTGAAGCTTTTCGAGAACACCCCCGAGGAGGACGCTCTTTATACGGCCCGGGCCGTGTCCGAAAAAGACCTCCGCCTTTGCCGGGAGGTCTCGGCCCGCTATATCCGTTCAACTTTCCCCAGGGTGAACTGTTACAGGGAGGTCGTGACAGCCGTGGCGGACCCCGCTATCTGCCGGGAGGAGGAGATAATGGAATATATAGGCGAGGAGCAGTGCTACATTACCCTGGCAGTGTCCACCGGGGACGCGGGCCTCTGCGAACGGGTCACCGGAGGCGATTCCGGGATGAGGGACGAGTGTTACTTCGACCTTGCCCGTGAGAAGAACGACGCCGGTTTTTGCGGGAAGCTCTCCGAATCTCTGCAGCGCGAATTCTGCCTGGAGTCGTGCGCGGCGAAGAAGGAGTACGACGAAAGCCCTGGCCCCGGTCCCTGGCCGCGAAAATAATCATGGCCCCGTCGCGCTCCGCGGCGGCGGAGGATCGCGCCCCCGGGGGTCCCGGGCGGGAAGTCAGGGCTTTTTTTTGAGACGGAAAGACTTCAGGAAATCGCGCCAGGCCTTCTGGCCGTTATAGGAAGAGTCCGGCAGGCCGTCCTCGTACATATAGCTCAGCACGAAAAAGCTTTTCCCGGCGGGCACAACGCAGAACTCTTCGTCGGCGTAGGTGGAAGGGCCGCCCGTGTCCGGCAGCGGCATGGTCACCGGCACCTTGCGTTTATGGAGCATCACCTTCTGCCCGGCCACTCTGATCGAGCCGACCTTCTCCGGGGCTTTTCCCTTGGCCGAGCGGGCTTCCAGTCCCACCAGATAGTCCGGCGCTTTTTTGTAGCGCGACTTCTCGCCGCCGGCCAGGCGCACCTTGATCCTGTGAAGGCCGTAAGTGAGCGCGGCCTGCGGATCCCCCTGGTTGAGGGAGAAGGTCTCTTTCCAGTCCTGCGGCACCGCGTAGGCGGCGGCCGCGCCGACGGTTTCTTTGGGCGTCATGGTCGTTTTCTCCGCGGTCCGAGCTGCCGTCGCCGCCAGCAGGAGAGCGGGGATGAGCAGGAGTTTTTTCATTTCACGCCCCCGAACTCGCAGTGTTTCTGGTCCGCCTGCAGCAGCTCCCGCAGCTGGTCCCAGGTCACCTGCCCCGCCATCGGCGGCGGCCTGGTGGACTCGGGGGTCTTGCCGGCCAGCAGATCTTTCAGTTTCTGCCGGTTCGCCAGTATGGCGGCGTCCCGCTCGGCCACGAAAGGAGCGTCCGCGCTCTTCCTGAGCAGCTCCAGCGCGGCCCTGCCTTTTTCGGAAGAAAAATAAGCTATGCGCTGCGCGAGGATATCCCTGATGTCGGTGTAGGTCTTCCTGGTATTGGGCAGCGCCTTGCGGGAATTTTCCAGGCTGTCCCTGATATTACGGAAGGAGGACTGGTCCATTTTATGGGCGTTTATGAAATGGTCCACTATGCGGCCCCATTTCTCGATGTTCCTTTCCCTGCCCGGGATAGAGGCCAGCAGCTCCTCCGCCTGGACCAGCCGCTCCCTGTAAACCGAAAGGGGGTCCCGCAGTTCGTCGGTGGTGAGCTGCAGGGAATAATAAGGGTGGGCCATGGCGAGACCGCGCATGGATCCTTCCGGGTTTGCCACGTAGTTCCAGGTCTCATCCTCCGGCGGCACGGAGAGTTCCGTGCGCACCAGCCAGCCGATAAGCCTGGCGTTCTCCTCTTCCGTGACTATATAGCGGTTTGCCGCGGCGTCGTCGCCTGAAAGGGAGCTGGCGGAAACGGCATGGCCGAAGGTCTCGTGGGCGAAAGTCCCCACGCCCACGTCCTGCTCGTGGTCCAGGAAGGCTTTATTCAACGCCACCCCGGGCGGCACTCTGCTTGTATACGTGACGCCGCGGGGGCCCCAGACCGTCTTGCGCCCTTCGACCGTGGCTATGGTTGTGCCGTCCATCTCCTCGAAAGCGAAAGCTATGCGGAGGTCGGCCTGTATGAACTTTTCCGCCTCGGCCCGGGCGGTGGGGCTTTCCAGCAGCCTGGAGAGAAGAGCCTCATACCCGGCGCGCTCCCTGGCGCTGCCATGATCGTCGAAAGTGATGCGTTTTTTCAGTTCCGCTTTCAGGGTTTCCGCGTCCATCGCCCCGGCGGAGGGGGAGGCGGTCGCGCCGGCGTAAGTGCCGGCCCCGTCGAAAAGCCGGGAAGACCGCTCCGGTTCCTCTCCTCCGGCAAAAGAAGAGAGGGCTGTGAACAGGCCCAGGAATAATATTACGGCGTATCGATGTCCCATATGCGGTCCAGGGGCGCTCTTACCCCTATATTGGATTTAACAGAAGAACACCCGGGTGTCAAGGGCCTCCCGGCCCTCCCAGCCCGGGTTATGTCAGCGGCGGCGCGCGAGCTTAGCCAGCCCGCCGGAGAGGAAGACGGCCGCGACCGGCGCCTCCCGCGCGCTTACCGGGATAAACAACTAAAGAACTAAACAACGTCCCCCGTCACCCTTGCTATAATTAAGGAAAGACCAGCGGGAGGCGTATGCCAAAGAAAATAGCTGTTTATCCCGGCAGTTTCGACCCGGTGACCTTCGGCCACCTGGACATCATCGACCGGGCGGGCAAGATCTTCGACAAGATAATAGTGAGCGTCTTCGTCCACAGCGCCAAGAAGAACATGTTCAGCGTGGCCGAGCGAGTGGAGATGCTCAAGACCGTGCTTAAGGGCCGCAGGAACATCGAGGTGGACTGCTTCGAGGGCCTGCTGGTGGACTATGTGCGCCGCAAGAAGACCGACGTGGTCATCCGCGGCCTGCGCGCCATCTCGGACCTGGAGTACGAGTTCCAGATAGCGGCCATCAACCGCACGCTCTACCGCGACATAGAGACCGTTTTCTTCATGCCGCGCCAGCGCTACACCTATCTTTCGTCCAGCGTAGTGCGCGACATCGCGCATTTCGGCGGGGACGTGAAGAAGCTGGTGCCGCCGCATGTCGCCCGGCTCATAAAGAACAGGAGGAAGAAATGAACGACAACCCGCTGCTCTCAGCCGGAGGCCTTCCGAAATACGACGAGATACTCCCCGAACACGTTATTCCCGCGGTCGATACGATGGTCGCCGAAGTGGAGTCGGACCTCTCCCGCATAGAGAAGGACCTGCGCGCCCCCTCCTGGGACGCCGTCATCGAAGAGCTTAATACGATGGAGGACCGCTTCGACCAGGTCTGGTCGCCCGTCGGCCACCTCAACGCCGTGCGCAATGAGCCGGCCCTGCGCGAGGCCTACCTGGCCGCGCAGCCAAAGATAGTGGCGCTATCGCTAAAAATGGGGCAATCAAAAAAGATCTATGAGAAGGGTATGGCGATCATGCGGGGACCGGAATGGACCGTCCTAGATGAAGGACAGAAACGCGCGCTGGAGCAGCGCAAGCTCGGCGCCGAGCTCTCCGGCATAGCGCTGGAGGGGGAGAAGCGCGAGCGGTTCAATAAACTTTCCGAGGACCTCTCGCAGCTCGCTACTAAGTTCAACAATAATGTCCTCGACGCGACCAAGGAGTTCAAACTGGTGCTCAAGGACAAGGCGGAAGTCGAGGGACTGACCGATTCGATAAAGGAAATGCTGGCCCATTCCTACGCCCGCGAGAACGCGCCGGCCAAACCCGACCCGGCCAACGGCCCCTGGCTGCTGACGCTCGACGCGCCGGTATACCTCGCGTTCATGCAGTTCGGCGCGCACCGCGGCCTGCGGGAAAAGCTTTACCGCGCCTTCGTCTCGCGCGCTTCCTCCGGCGACAAGGATAATACGCCGCTGATGGAGTCCATACTGAACCTGCGCAAGGAAAAAGCGGGGTTGCTGGGCTATAACAGCTACGCCGAGGTCTCGCTGGCCACAAAGATGGCCCGCGACCCGGGCGAGGTCAACGCGCTGCTGGAGGAGCTGCTCACGGCCTCCTATGAGCCGGCCAAAAAAGAACTGGCCGAGGTGGCCGCCTTCGCCAATGCCGGCGGCCACGCCGGCCCGCTGGCGCACTGGGACGTCTCCTACTGGTCCAAGCGGCTGGAGGAGAAAAAGTTCGGCTATACCGACGACGAGCTGCGTCCCTATTTCTCGCTGGAGAAGGTTCTGGACGGGCTGTTCTCGGTGACGGAGCGCCTGTTCGGCGTGACGGTCAGGGCGGCCGACGGCGAGGCCAGGACCTGGAACAAGGATGTGCGCTTCTTTAAAATATCCGACGGGTCGGGTAAACACATAGCCTCGTTCTTCCTCGACGCCTACTCGCGCCCCGAGAACAAGCGCGGCGGCGCCTGGATGAACGGCATACGCGGCCGCCGGGTCTGGAAGGGCGGCGAGCGCCTGCCCGTGGCCACGCTGGTCTGCAATTTTACCCCGCCGGTGGGGGAGAAGCCGTCGCTGCTGACCTTCGGCGAGGTCACCACCATGTTCCATGAGTTCGGCCACGGACTCCAGCATATGCTGACGAAGATCGGTTATTCCGACGTCGCCGGTATAGGCGGCGTAGAATGGGACGCGGTCGAGCTGGCCAGCCAGTTCATGGAGAACTGGTGCTATCACAAGGCTACGCTGCTCGGCATGGCGAAGCATTATAAGACCGGCGAGACGCTGCCGGTCGAGACCTACGAAAAGATGTACGCGGCCCGCTCCTATCACGCCGGCATGATGATGCTGCGCCAGATCAGCTTCGCCATGACCGACATGTCGCTGCACACGTCAGACAAGCCCGACATTAAAGCGATAGAGAAAGCCGTGGCGGAGCGCACCGCGCTGATCCCGCCGCTGCCGGAGAACAGGTTCCTCTGCTCGTTCTCGCATATCTTCGCCGGCGGCTACGCGGCGGGCTATTACAGCTACAAGTGGGCCGAGGTGCTCAGCGCCGACGCTTTCTCCGCCTTCGAGGAGGCCGGGCTGGAGGACGCGGAAGCGCTCTCGCAGACCGGCGCCAGGTTCCGCGACACCGTGCTGGCGCTGGGCGGCAGCCGCCACCCGTCCGAAGTGTTCAAGGCCTTCCGCGGCCGCGAGCCCAGCCCCAAGGCGCTGCTGCGCCATAACGGCCTGCTGACGGTCTGAAGTCCGCTGTTCAGCCGACAAAAAGAAAGACCCCGGCGCAGGCCGGGGTCTTTCTTTTACCGCAGCGGAGGATCAGGGCTTTCTCTTGCGCGGCACGGGAGGCAGAGGCATGCCGCCGGGCGGAGGCGCCGGCGCGGGTTCAGGCGCGGGGGCCGGAGGCGGCACCGGGCTCAGCGGCGCCGAGGACGGGATTTCCGGCGGCAGCGGCGCCGGCGCTATGTGCGTAGGCAGTATGGTCGGCGGCGGAACGGGGGCCGCTGGAACTGGAGCTGGAGCCTGCTCCGGCCTGAGCGCGGGCTCCGGGGTTTTCTGCGCGGCCGCGGGCGCCGGCGGAGGCGCGCCGCCTTCCTTGACCGGGATGTGGAAGAAGAAGCGCGAGCCTACGCCCAACTCCGACTCTATGCCCATCTCGCCGCCGTGACGCTGGACTATCTCGCGCGCGATCTTGAGGCCGAGACCGAAGCCGGCCTTGCGCATGCCCTGCGCTTCCTTGGTCTGGAAGAACCGCTCCCAGACGCGAGGCAGGTCCTCTTTCGAGATGCCGATGCCGGTGTCTATGACGCTGACTTCGACGCGGTCGGATTTAAGTTCCGCCCTTATGGTTATCTGGCCGCCTTCCTTGGTGTACTGTATGGCGTTGGTGCAGAGGTTCTGCACCACCTGACCTACGCGCGCGTCGTCGCCGGCCAGCGGCGGCAGCGAGGCCGGCACTTCCTTGATCATTTTCAGCTGGCGCTTCTGGGCGGCTATCTCGACGCGCGCGTACACGTCGTTAATGACGTTAAGGAGGTTCAGGGTGCCTATCTCCACGCGCAGTTTTCCGGATTCCATCGCGGCCAGGTCCACCAGGTCGGAAATAAGGACATTGAGCGTCCTGGCGGAGGTCTGGATATTGGCGGCGTAGCGCTGCTCGCCGGGCAGGGCCTTGAGCTTGCCGGTCAGCACCTCGGAGTAGCCGAGTATCGCGGTCAGCGGGCTCTTCACGTCGTGCGCCACCGTGGCGAAGAATTTCTTCTGGAAGCCGTTGACCAGTTCGAGCTGTTCCTTCTGCGCCTGGGTCTCCTTGAGCAGCCGCGCGTTCTCGAGTTTCAGGAAGCGCGCTTCGAGCGCTTTCTGAACGGAGAAGATGAGGCGCGAGGGCTCCACGGGTTTCAGCAGCGCGTCGTCGAGGCCCAGTTCTACGACCTGGCTGACGCCCTGCAGGGCGGCCTTGAGCGGGTACTGGTCCACCATGAAGATGATGCGCAGGTCTGGGTCGCGCTCGCGCAGCTTCTGCGCCAGCTCGGCGCCCGAGTGCTCGGCGAAACTTATCGCGGTCCCGATCACGGCGAGGTGGAAGCTCCCTTTCTTGCAGAGGTTGAGCGCCTCGCCGCCGTCCATGGAGGCCGTCACCTCGTAGCCGGCTCCCAGCAGGGCCTGGCCCAGCATGGTCAGCGCCGGCTTGAAATTGTCCAGGAGGAGTATGCGCTCTTTCTCGCGCTCTTTCAGGCGCGTATCGGCCCCGCCGCCGGTGAGCTCGGCCAGGACGCCGGCGATGCGCCCGGCGTGCTCGCGCATCAGCGAGACTGGCCTGCCCTCGCGGAGGAACTGCAGGGCGTAGCGCGCGGTGTCGGTGCCGGAGACCAGGTAGCAGACCGCCTCGGGCGCGGCCCCGCGTATCTCCGCGTCCAGCGCTTCGGCGTCTTCCTGCGTGCCGTTGAACTGCGCCACCACCACGTTGCCCAGGAACTGGGAGGCGGCGGGAGTCTCTTCCGCGCCGCCGCTGAGCTTGGACCAGAGGCTCTTGGGTTTCTTGCGCTGCGAGGAGGCGATGCGCGCCTCGTTCTGCTCGGCGATGAAAGAGGCCAGGTCGTTGGTGGATTCCAGCGAGACCGGCTTGACGCCCGCGCTCTGGAGCGCGGTCTGCACCGCACCCGTCACGAACAGCACCTGCTCGGCCAGAAGCACTATTTGACGGTCTATGGCGCGCATCTGGTCGGCGAAGCCGTTGGGTATGGGCCAACCCAGCCTGCGCAGGGGGGCCGGGTGTTCCGGGGAATTGCTGGCCATCGTCTCCAGCGAGAAGAAATGGACGGTTGGGTACTGCTTGTGAAGGGCCAGGAAGGCCTCGCGCTCGACAAGGGATACTTTGGCGTAATCCACCACTATGGCCAGGCAGTCGCCCTTGGCCAGGCGATCGGCGGCGTAATTAAGGGTGGGGACGATGGCGAGCTCCAGGCCTCTGCCGGACATGGAGGGCCTGAGCTCCTCAGGAAGCTCCTTCCCCATGGTCACTACCAGTACCAGCCCCGCCGTTTCTCCCATATTAAAGGTAATAATAACAAAAAAAGCCCCGGGTTTTATCCCGGGGCTTTCCTGTCCCCGGCGCGGGCGCGCCGTTCAGCGCTCGACGCAGACGGCGATGCCCATGCCGCCGCCTATACAGAGGGTCGCCAGGCCCTTCTTTACACCGCGCTTTTTCATCTCGTGCAGCAGCGTGACGATGATGCGCGCGCCTGAGGCGCCGACCGGGTGGCCCAGCGCTATGGCGCCGCCGTTGACGTTGACTATATCCTTATTGAAGCCGAGCTCTTTGGCCACGGAGAGGGCCTGGGCGGCGAAGGCCTCGTTGGCCTCGATAAGCTCGACGTCCTCCATCTTCCAGCCGGCTTTCTTGAGCGCCTTGCGTACCGCCTCGACGGGGCCGATGCCCATGATGGCCGGGTCGACGCCGGCCCAGCCGTAGGAGACCAGCTTCGCCATCGGCTTGAGGCCGTGTTTTTTTACGGCCTCGCCGGAGGCTATCAGCAGCGCGGCTGCGCCGTCGTTGATGCCCGAGGCGTTGCCCGCGGTCACCGAGCCGTCCTTCTTGAACGCCGGGCGGAGTTTGGCCAGGCCCCCGGCGGTCACGCCGGCTTTGGGATATTCATCCTTAGCGAAGGCTACCGGGTCGCCGCGCTGCGGTATCATGACCGGCGCTATCTCGTCGGCGAAGCGGTTTTCCTTGAGCGCCGCCTCGGCCTTGTTCTGCGACTCGGCGGCGAACTTGTCCTGCTCTTCGCGGGTCAGGCCGAATTTCGCCGCCAGGTTCTCGGCGGTCATGCCCATGTGGTAATTATTGAAGACGTCCCAGAGGCCGTCTCCGATAAGGCTGTCGGTCAGTTCGCCGTGGCCCATCTTGTAGCCGTAGCGGGCTTTCTTAAGGAGGTACGGAGCGTTGGTCATGCTCTCGGTGCCGCCGGCTATTATCATTTCGGCGTCGCCGCAGAGGATCTGCTGGGCCGCCATCGCCACGGTGCGCATCCCCGAGCCGCAGAGCATGTTGAGCGTCACGGCGGTCTTCTCCGCCGGTATGCCGGAGCCCATGGCTATCTGGCGGGCCACGCCCTGGCCCAGGCCGGCCTGGTAGATGGTGCCCATCAGTACTTCGTCTATGTCGGCGGGATTGACCTTGGCCCGCTCCATGACCGCCTTAGCGGCCACCTTGCCCAGTTCCACAGAACTGAAATCGGCCAGCGAACCCCCGAAACTACCTATCGCCGTCCGGACACCGTCAACTATAAAGACTTCTTTCATTTTTTCCTCCGGGATGGGATTGTAAATTATGCGGGCGTCTTCCTGAAAACGAACTCATTGCAGCCGGTGTTGGAGAGGCGTAGGGAGGAGAGAAAGCCGCCGGCGTCAGCGGAGGGCAGCTTGACCGGGGCGCGCTCCAGCCGGAAGCCCAGCGGCTCCACCATCGCCACTATCTCCTCATGGGAGGCGTATTCGTACGGCCAGCCGCCGAGCCAGTCGACGGCGTCGTGGTAGATGTTCATTCCGCGGTCTGACGAATTTTTCTTTCGTCCGGCCATGCCCAGCAGGAGGCTGTAGAGGCCGAAGGAGGCCAGGTGCGCCGCGGTGATGAAAGGCTGCAGGCCCGGGCGGCGGTTATAGAGTTCCTTTACCCGCTTCCAGAAAGGCGAGCCCGGGGCGCGGTTGTAGATGGCGATGATCAGCGTTCCGCCGGGAGTCACGGTCCCGGCGGCGTTAATTATGGCCGAGCGCATGTCGCCTGTGTGATGCAGGACGCCCCAACTGTAGACGACGTCGTACCTGCCTTTCAGCGGGGCCATGAACGCGGGGTCGAGTACGCTGCCGGGGCCTATCTCCCAGTTCTTCTCGCCCACGCCCAGTTTTGCGCGCAGGGCCCTGGCGGCTTCCACGCTGTACGGGTCGGCGTCGAAGCTTCTGACTTCGGCCGCTCGCAGTCTCAGCGCCGCCAGCGAGAACAGGCCGCTGCCGCAGCCGATGTCCAGCAATTTTTTGCCGGCCAGGTCCACGCCGAAAGAGCGCAGCGAGGCTTCGGCCTCGGCCAGGGCGGCCGGGTCCGCCGCTTTCTCAACGTAGTCGCGCCAGTTGCGGCCGAACGAAAAAGTGGCTTTCATGAGAGGATATTATAGACATTATCGTCCGGGCAATGAAAAGCCCCGCCCGGGAGGTGGCGGGGCTTTTGGGTAGTTCTTCTCAGGCGGCCGTCAGTTGCGCCAGACGCCGTCGGTCCAGGCGAGGAACTCGTCCCACTGCGAGTCGCGCGACAGCGACAGCGTGGAATAGTCCGTCTCGTGTATCTGCGCCAGCTGCGGGGGGACGGTCTTCGCCTTCAGCGTCATGTTGATGGCGATGCCGCCGGTCCGGGAGTAGGCGTAGCCGTTCTCGGCGTCGGCGTTGATGCCGACATTGCGCATGACCAGCCGTTCCTTGATGAAGCCCTGCAGGTCCCCGGCGGCCTGGCGGGCCTCCTGCGACCTGGCGTTGCGGCCGACTATGCCGGCGAAGTCGTAGAGGTCGGCGTAGTAGGCGAAGAGCTTCTTCTTGTCGGAGGGGTCGACGCTGGTGAAACGGAGGACGTCGGCCACGGCCTTGCGTACGGCCCCGGTCTCGTTATTGGCCATCACGGCCGCCGTGAAGGCGTCGAGCCGGGACGGCAGTTCGGAGAGAGGGCCGGAGCGGACGGTGGAGAGCTGGGCGGGTATCGAGTCCAGCGGCATCGTCAGCGGGCCTATGCTCATGCCGCCGGCGTAGAAGTCGCGGTACCACTGCATCAGGAAGTCGCTGAACTTCTCGTCGGTGAAGCCGGTGTCGGCGTTCATGAATTTAAGCAACTGCTCGTAATCGAAGCCCTGGGCCAGCATGGTCTCCTCGGAGCCGACGAAGAGGCCCGCGCCGTCCTTCATCTCGTAGAGGACTTCGGCCATCTGCTGCAGGCAGGCGTTCTGCATCAGGATGTCCACGTAGCCGGCCTGGCGCAGGATTTCGCCCAGCTGGTGCGTGCGGACGTAGTTCTTGGTGTCGTCGTCAAAGAGTATCCCCTTGTTGTCGGTGCCGGTGCCGGCCGCGTGCTGCTGCAGGTTGGGGTCTATCCAGCCCAGGCCGTGGTTCCAGAGTACCAGCATGTACTTTTTGGCGGGGAAGGTCCGCTTGCCCCATTTGACGAAGTCGATGACGCGGCGGTAGTCGCCCATGTCGGAATTCTTATCCTCGGAGTACCTGGTCTCGCCGCTGGAGAAGAAGCCGCCCTTCTTGTTGATGAGCAGCCGGCGCGAGCCCTCGCCCGCCTTGCCGTGCTCCACCACTATGTTCACCTTGTCCGTGGTGCCGACCTGCTTCATCTCCTTGATGTCGCGCTCGGCCCACTTGCCGACCAGGCCCAGCAGGCTGCTTTCGCTGAGGTCGTTCTTGGCGTTCATGAAGACCAGGACGGTCCACTCTTTCCGGGCGAGCGGGCCGGGTTTCGCGCGGGACTTGTCCTCGCCTTGCGGAAGAACATCCTCGAGCGCCTCGGGCACTTCTATGGCGGTCACACCGGAGAGGGTCAGGGAGTCCAGGTTGAACTCCTGCGCGTTCAGGCCGAAAGAGCCGCACATGAGAAGGGCGGCCGGTATTATCGAAAGGGCTTTTTTGTTCATCTTGTCACTTCCTCCTGCTGGTTTGATGGATATAGTTTAGCGTTAAAAGCGGGGCGCAATAAGAGGCGCAGGGCCCAAGCCCCGCCCGTTTTAAGGCCCAGGCCGGGATAGGCCCTGTAGTCTTTATATATAATAGGTATGCCCGTAACGGGCGGGAAATGAAAAAACGCATATCCATAGCTTTGGGCGCGGCGGTATCCCTGGGGTTCCTCTACCTGGCGTTCAGGAACGTAGACAGGGAGATCTTCCTGCGCAGCTTTTCCGGCGCCGACTGGCGCTGGTTCTTCCCGCTGGCCTTACTGGTGATAGCCGACCTCCTTATAAGGGGGTTGAAATGGAAGATCCTGCTGGCCCCGCTGACCCGGGCCGGATTTTACGACTGCTTCCGCCTGCAGTCCATAGGCCTGGCCCTGAACAACGTGCTCCCTTTCAGGCTGGGGGAACTAGCCCGGGCCGCTTTCGCCGCCAATCTGTTCCGTCTGCCGGTCCTGACCGTCATTTCGACCATAGTGGTCGAAAGGGTGCTGGACCTGCTGGTCATAGTGGGGCTTTTCCTTGCCGCGGCCGCGCTCGGCGGCATGGGCGATACGGTCGCCCAGTACGCGCATTTCTTCTGGGCGGGCCTCGGCGGCGTGCTGCTGGCCGTCGGCGCGCTGGTCTTCGCCGAAGAGGTCGCCGACAGCCGCCTGCTGCGCCGGTTCTTCCGGCGTCTGCCGGCCCTGGAAAAGGCCCTCCGCCAGGCCGCGCAGGGAGCGAAAGCGCTGCACAGGCCCCGCGCCGCCATCATCGTCATCCTGCTCGGTTTTTTCCAGTGGTCCCTCAGTATACTGAGCCTGTATTTCGCGGCCACTGCTTTTGGCATAGAGGGGATGCTGACCTTCACCCGTGGCGTCACGCTTCTCTTCGCCAGCGTGATGGCCGTCTCCGTCCCCGGCGTGCCGGGCTATTTCGGGAATCTGGAGTACGCTATCGCCGGCGTCATGGCCGGCTGGGGCCTGGACATGAACATCGGAGTGGCGATGGCGGGCTGGATGCATATCGGCGTCTACGCCGTACAGACCGTCGCCGGCTTGTTTTTCCTATACTGGATGGGGCAGTCTCTGGGCCGGGTCTGGCGCGATCTTTCCGGATATGGCAAACAGTAGCATGAACTCAGGGGCTCCGCGGTCGGTAGCGATGCTGATCCAGAACTTCTTCCCCGCCGTGGGCGGGGCGGAGAGACAGGCGCTGGAACTTTCCCGTTCCCTGGCCGCCAGGGGTATCGCGGTGACGGTGATCACCAGGCGGCTGCCCGGAACGCCCTCCGAGGAGGACATCGCCGGCGTCAGGGTCCTCAGGCTGGCCTGCCCGGGTCCGGTACGGCTCAGCACCTTTTTTTTCATGATCGGCGCTTTTTTTCATCTTTTAAGGCGGCGCTCTTTATACGACGCGGTCCATGTCCACATGGCTTCATCCCACGCCGTATCCGCCCTTTTGGCTGCCCGTTTCACCGGCAAGAGGACGTTTATCAAGCTGGCGGACGGAAAAGCGCAGAACGAAATAACGCTCTCCCGGAAGACCTTTCCGGGACGCCTGAAGCTGGCCTTTTTCAGGATGTCTGACCCCGTCTTCCTGGTCCTGAACGCGGAGGTGCTGGATTGGCTGCGGAAGCAGCCGGGTTTTGAGGGCCTTCGGCTTATCCTTTTCCGGAACGGGGTGGATACCGGCAGGTATTCCCCGCCGCTTTACCAGGAGAAGCTCAATTCCAAGTCGCTGCTGGGGTTGGGGAACTCCCAGGTCTTCCTTTTCGTGGGCAGGCTGGACCCGAAGAAGCGGGTCAGGGAACTGGTGGAGCTTTGGGCGGAGATAGTTTCCGAAAAAAAGACGGAGGTTAACGCCCGGCTGGTCATAGTCGGGAGCGGGGGGGAGGAGGCCGCCGTCCGGAGCGCGGTCGGGGCGCTCGGTCTTTCCGGCAGCGTCGTCCTGGCCGGCATGAGGGAGGACCCGAGGCCGTATTACATGGGCGCCGACGTCTTCATGCTGCCCTCCATAGCCGAGGGGCTCTCCAATTCCATGCTGGAGGCCATGTCCTGCGGCCTGGCCATCCTGGCCAGCCGCGTCGGCGGCGCGCGCGAGGCCGTGGCCGAGGGCGAGAACGGCTTCCTCTTCGACCCTTTCAGCAGGCAGGAACTGAAAGAGCGTATGCTGCGCTTCCTGGCCGAGCCTTCACTGGCGGTTAAGATGGGGGAGAAGTCGCGGGAGGTGGCGGTCTCGCGCTACTCCATGGCCAGGGTGACCGAGGACCTGGTGCAGATCTACGCCGGCGGCGACCCCGGCCTGAGGACCTGATATGTGCGGAATATGCGGCAGATATAATTTCGGCTCCACGGAGCCGGTGACGCGGGAAGAGCTCAAGGCCATGAACGACGGCCTGGTCCACCGCGGCCCCGACGACGAGGGCTATTTCGCGCAGGACAATATCGGGCTGGCGATGCGCCGGCTCTCCATCATCGACCTCTCGACCGGCCATCAGCCCATCTCCAACGAGGACGGTTCGGCCTGGATAGTCTTCAACGGCGAAATCTATAATTTCGAGGAACTGCGCGCGGACCTGCTGGCGCGGGGACATAAGTTCCGCACCCGCTCCGACACCGAGACGATAATACACCTCTACGAGGAGAAGGGGACCGATTTCCCCAGATACCTGCGCGGCATGTTCGCCATAGCGATCTGGGACGCCCGGCGCAAGCGGCTGGTCCTGGCCCGCGACCGGATGGGCAAGAAGCCGCTGTTCTACGCGCAGGGCCGCGATTTCATCGCCTTCGCCTCCGAGCTGGCGCCGCTGGCCGCGGCGCGCGGCGTCTCCCGCGAAGTGGAGCCGCTGGCCGTGGACGCCTTCCTGACGCTGCAGTATGTGCCGAGCCCGATGACCGTCTACAAGGGCGCGCGCAAGCTGGAGCCCGCCTCGGTCATGACGCTGCAGGACGGCAAAACCGAAATTTCGAAATACTGGGACCTGCCGCTGGGCAAGGAGAAGCTGGACTACCTGCCGCTCGGAGAGATAAAGGACATGGTCCGCCAGGAGCTGTCCGAGGCCACCCGGCTGCGCCTTATCTCGGAAGTGCCGCTGGGAGCTTTTCTGTCGGGCGGCATAGACTCGTCCATTATCGTCGCGCTTATGGCGCGCGCCTCGGCGGGTCCGGTCAAGACCTTCGCCATCGGCTTCAAGGAAGAGGCTTTCTCGGAACTGGGCTACGCCGCGCGCGTCGCCAAAATGTACGGCACGCAGCACACCGAGTTCACCGTGGAGGCGGACATGGCCTCCGTGCTGCCCACGCTGGTGCGCCATTACGGCGAGCCCTACGCCGATTCCAGCGCGCTGCCGTCCTACTTCGTCTCGCGCGAGACGCGCAGGGCCGTCACGGTGGCGCTCAACGGCGACGGCGGCGACGAGGCTTTCGGCGGCTACATGCGCTACTCCGCGATGAAGGCCGCCTGGCCCTTCAGCCGGCTGCCCGCGCCGCTCAAGCGGGCCGGCCTGGCGCTGGCCGACCTGCTGCCCGACCGCGGCGGCGGCGCGCCGTACAACACCATCTGGCGCGCGCGCAAGTTCCTGCAGGCCACGCTGGGCGGCACGCTGCCTTCGACCTACCTGGCCACGGTGTCCTTCTTCAAGACGCCGGAGAAGAACGCGCTGCTCTCCGACGCCTTCCGCAACTCCTGCGGCCGCGGCCTGGATTACGCGGAGCGCTACATGGCCGGGCTCTTCGAAAAGACCGAAGGCGAGGACCTGCTCAACCGCATCATCTACGCCGATTACCATTCCTACCTGCCGGAATGCCTGATGACCAAGATGGACATAGCCTCGATGGCCAATTCGCTCGAGGCGCGTTCTCCTTTCCTCGACCATAAGGTGGTCGAACTGGCCTTCCGGCTGTCCGGCCGGCTCAAAATAAAAGGATTCCGCGGCACCAAGTGGATCCTGCGCGAGGCTTTCCGCGATATGCTGCCGCCGGAGATATACGGCCGCGGCAAGATGGGTTTCGGTATACCGCTGGGCCAGTGGTTCCGCGGCGACCTCAAGGGATTCTGGGCGGAGAATTGCCTGTCGGAGAAGGCGCTGGGCCGGGGTTATTTTAAAAAAGAGGAGCTCTTCCGGCTCTGGGACGATCATCAGACCGGCCGGCGCGACAACGGCTACCGGCTCTGGGCCGTCATGATGCTGGAGCTCTGGCACCGGGAGTTCGCCGACTCTTTCAGGCTGGGTTGAAGCGATGAAGATAGTCCTGGTCAATCCCGACATTCCCTGGAACGCCGGCAATATCGGCCGCACCTGCGTGGCCACCGGCACCGAGCTGGTCTTCGCCGGCAAGCTGGGCTTCAAAATTGATTCGAAAGAGATACGCCGCTCCGGCCTCGATTACTGGCCGGACCTTAAATACTCGGTCTTCCCGACCTTCGAATCGTTCCTGGATACGCTCGGGGCGGACCCTTCGCTGCTGTTCTTCTCCACGCGCGGCAAGCGGACGCTTTGGGAGGCGCCGTACCGCCACGATTCCTGCCTGGTCTTCGGCAGCGAGACCGCCGGGCTTCCGCCGGACTATTACGAAAGGTACGCCGACAGGATGTACCGCATCCCCATGAGCGCGCCGCGCATGCGCTCCATCAACCTCTCCACCGCGGCGGGCATAGCCCTGTACGAGGGACTAAGGAGGGGACGATTTGGTATAAATAGCGGGGTTAAGGGGGTTCCATGAGCGCTTATCTGCTGATAGGGGCGGCCGTCGCCGCCGTCGCGGTATTTTTCCTGCTCTCGTCGCGTATAAAGGGCGCCCGGCGGCGGGCGATGTCCAGGGTCTCGGAAGAGACCCTGGTCGACCTGGAGGAATACGGTCCCGGGGCCGGCATACTTAAGGAGAGCGGCCTGCCTTTTTTCATGGAGGGCCGCAGCGGCGTGGGCAGGCTGCTCTTCAGGATGCCGCCGGAGGACGGGATGCAGGCCTTCTATTTCGACCATCATGCCACGCTCGGCTCCGGGGGCGCCGCCCGCCAGCGGGCCTGCACCGTGGCCCTGTTCTGCTCGCCCAGGGCCGGCTTCCCGGAGTTCCACCTCTCGGCCGGCGGCGAAGCCCCCGACGAGGCGCTGGGCCTGGAGGCGGTGGATATTGCCGAGTTCGGCGATATGCCCGAAGGAATAAAACTTTACGGCCGGGATAAGGCCGCGCTGAAAGGTTTCTTCACGCGCGACATAGCTTATTCAGTGAAGGAGCATCCCGGCTGGAGCGCCCAGGGCGCGGGCAAGTGGCTGCTGGTCTATAAAGACTGCTCGCTGGTGAGCCCGGGCGAATACCGGGATTTCATGGCCGAGGCGAAGAAGCTGGCGCTGAACCTCTCCTGAGGCCGGGCTTTTAACGCTTCCAGGTCATCTTCAGCGTGTTCCCGCGCGCGTCGTAGCCGAGCCCTGAGACTCCGGGCCGGAGCGGCAGGACGGCTAAAGAACTAAACAACGTCCCCCGGAATTTTGTTTAATGACTCTATATGATTACAAAACTCGTGGAGTCCCTTTTCGGCACAAAGAGCGAGCGCGCCCTCAAGCTCGTCTATCCGGTAGTGGAGAAGATCAGCGCGCTCGAGGAGGGCGTCTCCAAACTTTCCGACGAACAGCTCAAGGCCAGGACTCCCGAGTTCAAAGAAAGGCTCGCCAACGGAGAGAGCCTTGATTCCATACTTCCCGAGGCCTTCGCCACCGTGCGCGAGGCCGCCCGCCGCGTTCTCAAGATGCGCCACTACGACGTGCAGCTGGTCGGCGGCATCATCCTGCACCAGGGCAAGATAGCCGAGATGCGCACCGGCGAAGGCAAGACGCTGGTCGCCACGCTGCCCGCCTACCTCAACGGCCTTACCGGCAAGGGCGTCCACATTGTCACCGTCAACGACTACCTGGCGCGCCGCGACCGCTTCTGGATGGGCCCCGTGCACGAGTTCCTGGGTCTCACCGTCGGCTTTATACAGCATGACATGCGCAACGAGGAGCGCCGGGAGATGTACGGCTGCGATATCTCCTACGTCACCAACAACGAGATCGGCTTCGACTACCTGCGCGACAACATGGTCATGGACAAGTCCGAGCGCGTCATGCGCGAGCGCAACTACGCCATCGTCGACGAAGTGGACTCGATCCTGATAGACGAGGCCCGCACGCCGCTGATCATCTCCGGCCCGGCCGAGGAGTCCACGGATAAGTACTACATAGTCAACCGCGTGGTGCCGCTGCTCAATCCGCGCTTCGTCACCGACAAGGAGGAGATAGCGGCCAAGCGCGACGGCACGGACCTGGGCAAGGGCTATGACGCAATCGTGGACGAGAAGAGCCACACGGTCACGATAACCGAGGAGGGCGTGCGCAAGGCCGAGAAGATCCTCAACGTCGGCAATATCTACGACGATGTCGGCGCCGAGTGGGCCCATCACCTGACGCAGGGCCTGCGCGCCTACCACCTCTTCAAGAAGGACGACGAGTACGTGGTCAAGGACGGCGAAATAATAATCGTCGACGAGTTCACGGGCCGCCTGATGCCGGGCCGCCGCTGGTCCGACGGCCTGCACCAGGCCATCGAGGCCAAGGAGAACCTGCGCATCAAGGAAGAGAACCAGACGCTGGCGACGATCACGTTCCAGAATTACTTCAAGCTCTACTCCAAGCTCTCCGGCATGACCGGCACCGCGATGACCGAGTCGGGCGAATTCTGGGAGATCTACAAACTCGACTGCGTGGAGATTCCGCCCAACCGGCCGCTGGTCCGCAAGGACTGGGCCGACCAGATCTACCGCACTGAGCGCGAGAAGAACAACGCTCTCACGGCCGAGATAGAGCGGCGCTGGAAGCAGGGCCAGCCGATGCTGGTGGGCACCCGCTCCATCGACCGCTCCGAGAAACTTTCCGCGATGCTGCGCGCCAAGGGTATCCCGCATCAGGTGCTCAACGCTAAGTACCACGAGATGGAAGCCCAGATCATCGCGCAGGCCGGCCGCAAGGGCCAGGTCACTATAGCCACCAACATGGCCGGCCGCGGCACCGACATCATCCTGGGCGGCACCCCGCCCGAAGAGGCCGAGCAGGCCGTGGTCCGCGAGGCCGGCGGCCTGCAGGTGATAGGCTCGGAGCGCCACGAGAGCCGCCGCATCGACAACCAGCTGCGCGGCCGCTGCGCGCGCCAGGGCGACCCGGGGGGCTCGGTCTTCTACGTCTCGCTCGAGGACGAGCTGATGCGCCTCTTCGGCTCCGACCGCATCTCCTATGTCATGGAGAAGCTGGGCATGGAGGAGGGGGAGGTCATCGAGTCCGACCTGGTCACGCGCCAGATAGAGGGCGCGCAGCGCCGCGTGGAGGGCATGAACTTCGACGCCCGCAAGCAGCTGCTCGATTACGACAACGTGATGAACAAGCAGCGCATGGCCGTCTACGAGCTGCGCAATATCGTGCTCGACGGCGGCGAGGTGGCCGGCCGGGTGAAGAGCATGATCCGCGAGAGCGCGGAGGAGCAGTGCGCGCTGTTCGCCCCGGCGGACAAACATACGCAGCTCTGGGACATGGAGAGCCTTAACGCCTTCCTCGGCAAGACCTTCGGCATCGCCGCCGAATTCACTTCCGAGGAGCTGCACCGCCTGGGCGGCGCGGGCCTGGTGGAGCATCTCTGCGAGGAAGCGGAGAAGGCCTATGAGCGCCGCGTCGAAGAGTTCAAGGAGCGCGGCGTCGATTTCGCCGAGCTGCAGCGCGTGCTGCTGCTGCAGATCATAGACAATATCTGGAAGAACCACCTCTATGAGCTCGACCATCTCAAGAAGGGCGTGGGACTGCGCGCCTACGGCCAGAAGGACCCGCTGATAGAGTACCAGAAGGAGTCCTACGCGATGTTCGAGCGGATGCTGGCGCGCGTGCGCGACCAGATGGTGGAGTACGTCTTCCGCGTGCAGCTGCCGCCGGTGGTGCGCCGCCGGCCGGAGATGGAGCCCCAGGCCGTCTCCTCCGGCGGCGGCTCCCCGGCCAGGCCGCCGTCCGCGGCAGCGGTCAAAAAGCAGGAGAACAAGTTCTCCAATCTCAAGGTCGGCCGCAACGACCCGTGTCCCTGCGGCTCGGGCAAGAAATACAAGAAGTGCCACGGCGCCGGCTGACGGCCGGCCCCGCGGCGGGGGCGTTTTCTGACCAAGAACGGGCCTGACAACGATAAAGCCGCCGGAGCGGCGGCGTCGCTCCGCTCCCGCCTGGCCGGCCTCCGGCCGGCGCTGAAGTTCGCGCGCTCGCCGCTCGTCCTCTCCGTCTTTTCCGCCATCCTTCTCATCTTCTCCGCGCCCGGCATAGGCTCCCCATTCTTCGCCTGGATCGCCCTTGCCCCGCTGACCGCCGCCCTGTGGTTTTCCGGCTCGCGGCGCGCCGGCTTCTTCTACGGCTGGCTCGCCGGCTTCCTGTTCTATTGCGGCCTGCTCTACTGGCTCCTGCCCACCATGCGCGCCGGCGGGCTGGGCCCGGGACTCGCGGCGGGCGGACTGGCGCTGCTGGCGGCCCTTCTGGCGCTGGAGTTCGGCCTGTTCGGCCTGCTGGGCCGCAGTTTCAGGCGAGCCGGGATATCCGCCTTCCCTTTCGCGCTGGCCGCGCTCTGGACGCTGATCGAATGGGGGAAAGTCCTCCTTACCGACGGCGGTCTCTGGTTCCCGTGGTTCCTGCTGGCCTATACGCAGTGGCCCAATGAGCGCCTGATACAGATAGTCTCGCTTACGGGACCGTGGGGCCTGAGTTTCGCGCTGGCCTTCTCCGGCACGCTTATCGGCTCCGCCTTCCTGAGGGAAGTGACGCCCGCCCGCAAGGTCCGCCGCCTTGGCTGGGTTCTAGGTATGACGGGATTCCTGTGGCTTTTCGGCAACGGCGAACTTAAGAAGGCCGACGCGCTTCCCGCCGGCAGGACCGTCAAAGCGGCGGCCCTGCAGCCCTGCATAGATTTCTACCGCAAATGGGACGAATCCTACGCCGGCGAGATAAAGCGCCGGCTGGGCGGCCTGGCCGCGGAAGCCCGGGCAGGCGGGGCGGAGCTGGTCGTCTGGCCCGAGAACGCGCTGCCCGGCTGGATAGATGACGAGGAGACCTATTCCTGGCTGGCCTCGGTCTCCAGCGGGACTTATTCGCTG
Organism: Elusimicrobiota bacterium; assembly: GCA_009773155.1. Classification (GTDB taxonomy): domain Bacteria; phylum Elusimicrobiota; class Elusimicrobia; order Elusimicrobiales; family UBA9959; genus UBA2231. Next base: position 17,392 of record WOVA01000012.1, on the reverse strand, counting down.
GTGGGTTCGGTTTCCAAAGGGGACGGCCGCTATGTCTCGGCTTTCCTGATAGGGCCCGACGGGCGGCAGGAATCATTCTACAACAAGCGCAAACTTGTCCCTTTCGGTGAATACATCCCGCTCTCCGGTATTTTCGGCGGCGTGCTGCGCACGCTGGGCGCGCTGGGCGAGTTCTCCGCCGGCACGCGCTTCCAGGGGCTCATGGAATATGACGGCCTGAAGATCTCGGCCGGCATCTGCTATGAATCGGTCTTTCCGTATCTTTCCCGGCGGGACGTCCTTAAGGGCGCGGACCTGCTGGTCAACATGACCAATGACGGCTGGTACCTCGATACCGCCGGCCCGCATCAGCATTTCGCCGTCAATGTCTTCCGCGCGGCCGAGAACCGCCGCCCGATGCTGCGCGCGGCCAATAACGGCATCTCCGTCTTCATAGACCCCTGGGGCCGCGTGACTCACCGGCTGGACCTGGACGAGCGCGGCGCCCTGTCCGCCGAGATAGGCGTGCCGGACCTGCCGCCCTCGTTCTACGCGCACAACGGCGACTGGTTCGGCTGGCTCTGCCTGACCATATGCGCGGCTTTCCTGCTGGCGGTGCTCTTCCTGTGAACGGCGCCGGAACGGTCACGGGCTCCCCGCCGGCGAAGAAAGAGCCCTGGCTCTGGCGCTCCACCACGCTGGCCGGCCTGACGCTGGCCGTGCCGTCGCTCACCTATTTCGGCTTAAATGAGATACTTTCGGAAGGATACCCGTCCCTCTCCGCGCACATGGCGGAATTCCTGGCCGCCTCGGCGGCGCTGTTCCTGACCATCCTGACCTTCAAGGTCTATAACGAGAAAGAAAATATCGGCCTGGATATCCGTTCCATATTCTCCCTGCGGCCTTTCGGCCGCAGCGCCGGCTTCCTGCTGCTCTTCCTGGCGGCGGACCTGATCGTGACCTGGACGAGCCTGCGCCTGATCGCCGCCTATTACCCCGATACCGAAGCCCCGGCTGCGATCGAAAAGCTCTGGACCATGCCGGGCAACTGGTTCTTCGTCGCCGTCAGCACGATGTTCATTTCGGCCTGCGAGGAGATAATGCTGCGCGGACTGGCGCTGAATTACATCATGAAAAGAGCCGGCTTCCTGAAGGCCATGCTCTGGACCTCCTTCCTGTTCATGATCTTTCACGCCGGCCGCAACTGGATAAGCATGCTTCTTATATTCTCCAACGGCGCGCTATACGCCCTGGCTTACCGCCGCACGGACAGCCTGGCCGTACCCTGCCTCCTGCACGGCCTGCATAACCTCATACTCAGGGCGGCGGTGATAATGGATTTCGACCTATGGCTGTCCTAGTCTTTTCGCCCGGCTACTCGGCGCCGCTGCCCGGCCGGAACAGGGCGGCATTGTCCGCAGTCGGTGCACGGGCCGGGCGACATAGCGCCCGGCACCTGTGGAGCCGGAGGCTCGTTGTTCCGAGCTCTGCGACGGGCCATGTATTCCGGCCGGACAAGTTCCGGCTGGCTTTCGATATCCTGCTGAAAAAAGGGGTCGTGTCGCGCGGAGACGTCGCCGCCCCGTCGAAGATATCCAAGCGCGACCTGCTCCTGGTCCACACCCCCGCCTGGACGCGCAAATGCCTGTCCGGCCGGTTCACGGCGGCCGACTCGGCCCGCGCCGAGATGAAAATAACGCGGGCCGTGATAAAGTCGCATCTGCTTCACGCCGGCGGGACCGTAAAAGCCGTGGAACTGGCGCTGGAGGGGGGACTCGGGATAAACTGCGGCGGGGGCTCGCATCACGCGCGCGCGGAGGGCGGCGCGGGGTTCTGCCTGGTAAACGACCTGGCGCTGGCCGCGCGCAAGGCGCAAAAAGAGCGGGGCGTAAAAAAAGTCATGATCGTCGACCTCGACGTCCACCAGGGCGACGGCACCGCCGCTGTCTTTAAGGGAGTCCAGCCGGTCTTCACTTTTTCCATGCATCAGTCCGACATATACCCGGCGAAGAAGGAAGTGAGCTCGCTGGATATGGACCTGCCGCGCGGGACCGGCGGCGCCGCGTACCTGCGCGCGCTGCGCCGGTCTCTGCCATCCGCCCTGGACCGTTTTAAGCCGGGCCTCGTCATCTATCTCGCCGGGGCCGATGTCTGCCGGGGCGACCTGCTCGGCGGCCTCGCGCTGTCATCAGAAGAGCTGCGCCGCCGCGACGCCTATGTCGCCGGTCTCTGCCGCGAAAGAAAGATCCCTCTCGCCGTAACCCTCGGCGGCGGCTACCGGAAAAAGGCCGCCGACACCGCCAGGCTCCACGCCGCCACCATCAGGGTCGTTCTCGACCTCCATAAAATAAAAAAGCCGGCCTGAGGCCGGCTTCGCGCGCCGTTCTTTTCCTGAGGAACTCAGTCCTGGCGGCGCGCCGCGCAGGTAAGATAATCGGACAGGCAGTTCTTTTTTAAGAATGCCGTCGTCAGGCGCGCGACGGGACCGGCGCGGCCGTCCTTGAGCTGGCTGGGCCAGGACTCCAGGAGCAGCGGAGTGAACCCGGCCCGTACGAGAAGAGCGGAAAGACTTTTGCGGTTGAAGAAGTAAATGTGCTGTGGGAAGCCAAAATGCTTGAACCCGGATCTTTTAAGGCCCGCCCTGTTCATCAGCGTCTTGAACCTGTTCGAAATGCCCTCGTGGTTGGGAACCTGCAGGAAAAGGTGCCCGCCCGGCTCCAGCAGCTCGGCGCATCGCCTTGCCAGGGCCAGGGGGTCGTATACGTGCTCCAGCACGTCCCAGGCTACCAGCCCTTTGAACTTATGGCCGGGGTTGAATTCCTCCAGCAGGCCATGATGCAGGTCTATCTTCAGGGCCCTGCGGCCCAGGTCTATCAGCAATTTGCTGGGGTCTATCCCCTCGGCGGCAAATCCCGACTTCGCGGCTTCAAGGCAGAAAAGACCCGTAGCGCAGCCCACGTCCAGGACCCTGTCTCCTTCGGAGAGGAATCTTTTCAGCAGTCGGGTTTTCAGGACGGTGACGTTATACGAGCGGGTCCCGCCCGCTTTCCAGTTGTCATACGACCAGCCGTCATAGAACGAGAGGTCGGAAAAATCCTCGCTCTCATATATCCGCAGAAGGTGTTTTTCCGTAAAGCGGGGGGACGCGTACATTATGTCGCAGCCGGGGCAGCGCCATATTCCCACCCCGTCCGGCCGCCTGAATACCAGCTCGGGCCCGGGCGGAACGGGGCATACCGGGCAGGAGGCTTCTTCCAGCTCTCCGTAGAAGGAGGCGGCCTTGATGATGCGGGGGGCGTCGGTTTTTTTGGTCATCGGTATAGTTTGACGAACGGAATGCGGAGTCAGTTGACCGTATTGCGGCCGTCGCGCCAGCATTTCCGTGCCGGCCTGCGGCTGGGGCCGAACACCCAGAGGTATGAGCCGTGGCCGCCGGGCCGCGTCTCGGTCAGCCTTATGAGATGGGGGTAGGCTCTTTCCTTGTTGTGCTTGTCGTCCGGGTTGTCCTGCGCGGTGTTCATACTCTATTCTCCAGTCAAGTTCCTCTGCTTCTCCCCCAATTAAAGGATAGTACAATCCGTCTCCCCGCGTAAGGCCCCGGAGGCCCTCCCCGGCCCTGTAAATCAGCCTACCCCGTTCTGGGCCCTTTGGGGTCCGCCCTGCCGCCCTCCCCCGACCGCCTTTGACGGTCGCCGCTTTTTATAACATAATAGTGCTATTGGAAAAGACCGGGCGGCCGCGCGGCCGCCGCTCCAGGAGACCCCTATAATGAAAAAAATCATACTAGCGCTGCTGATGTCGGCCATATTGCTGCCGCAAGCCGCCCTCGCCTCCATAAAACTGCCTTCCGGCGTGACCCGGGGCGCTTCGGTAGAGGGAATAGACGAATACTCTCTGCCCAATGGGCTGAAGGTGCTGCTCTTCCCCGACCCCACCAAGCCGACGGTGACGGTCAATGTCACCTACCTGGTAGGCTCCCGCCACGAGAACTACGGCGAGACCGGCATGGCTCATCTCCTGGAGCATTTGATGTTCAAGGGCACGCCGAAATACCCCGACATGACCAAGGAATTCACCGCCCGCGGCACCAGGAACAACGCCTCCACCAGCTATGACAGGACCAACTATTACGAGACGCTGGCCTCCACGGCGGAGAACCTGGAATGGGCGCTGGACCTGGAAGCCGACCGGATGGTAAACAGTTTTATAGCCAAGAAAGACCTGGACTCGGAGATGACCGTGGTCCGCAACGAGTTCGAGTCCCGCGAGAATAATCCGCGGGGGATACTTATGGAGAGGGTGCTCTCCACGGCGTTCCTCTGGCACAACTACGGCAAATCCGTAATCGGCGCCCGTTCGGACATAGAGAACGTCAGCATAGACCGGCTGCAGGCCTTCTACCGCCGCTACTACCGGCCCGACAACGCGGTCCTGATAGTGGCCGGCGACTTCGCCCCGGAGAAGACGCTCGCCCTGATAAAGAAGAAGTTCGGCCGCATAAAGCCGCCGAAGGAACCCATGCAGCCCACTTACACGGTGGACCCGGTGCAGGACGGCGAGCGGCAGGTCACGCTGCGCCGCGTCGGCGACACCCAGGAGGTCATAGCCGCCTATCATATCCCTGCCGGCTCCCATCCCGACAGCGCGGCGCTGGACGTGCTGGGCTATATACTGGGCGACACCCCTTCAGGCCGGCTCTACAAGGCCCTGGTCGAGACCAAGAAGGCCGCTTCGGCCGCCGGCTTCGCCTGGTCGCTGCGCGAGGGCGGCGTCATGATGTTCCTCTCCACGGTGCGCAAAGAGTCCTCGCTGGAAGAGGCCCGGGACATATTGCTCAAGACCGTCGAGGAGGCCGCCGCCGGGGATTTCGCCGCGGAGGACATAGAGCGCGCCCGCACCGCCATGCTTAAGAACATAGACATGGCGATGAAATCCTCCGAACGCATAGCGATGTATCTTTCCGAGTCCATCGCGGCCGGCGACTGGAGGCTCTTCTTCATAGACCGCGACCGGCTGAAGAGGGTCACTCCGGAAGACGTGAAACGGGTGGCCGCTCATTATCTCAAGCCCAGCAACCGCACGCTGGGGCTTTTCATTCCCACGGAGAAGCCCGACCGGTCCGAGATCCCGCCGATGCCGGATGTGGCCGCGCTGGCCGGGGACTATAAGGGCGGCGAGGCCGTATCGACCGGCGAGGCTTTCGATCCGTCGCCGGAGAACATAGACGCCCGCGTAGTGCGCCGCACGCTGAAGAACGGCATGAAGCTGGTGATGCTGCCCAAGAAGACGCGCGGCTCCTCGGTCAATGTCCACCTGACGCTGCGCAAGGGTTCGCTGGAGACCCTGCGCGGCCTCGGCGAGGTCCCGTCCTTCGCCAGCGACTTGCTGATGCGCGGCACCGTTAAGCGCAGCCGCCAGCAGATAAAGGACGAGCTGGACCGCATAAAGACGCGCGCCGGCATTACCGGCGGCGCTTCCTCCATCGAGACGGACTCTGAGAACCTGGAAGCGGCCCTGCGCCTTGCCGCTGAGATCCTGCGCGAGCCCGCGTATCCCGAAAAGGAGTTCGACGTGCTCAGGCAGGAGAAGCTCGCCGCGCTGGAGAAGCGCCGAGGGCAGCCGGACTTCGAGGCCATGAACGCCTGGCAGCGGCATATGCGGCCCTACCCGCAGGACGACCCCCGCTACGCGGCCACGCTGGAGGAGCAGATAGCCATGGTCAAGGCCGTTAAACTCGACGAGGTAAAGGCCTATCACCGGGACTATTACGGATCCTCCTCGGGCGAGCTCACCCTGGTCGGTGACTTCGACCCGGACAAGGCCGCGGCGCTGGCCGGGGAAATATTCGGGGACTGGACCGCCAGGAAGCCGTTCGAGCGGCTGGTCTATAACTACAAAGACATCCCCGCAGTGAATATGCCCGTCGAAACGCCGGACAAGGCCAACGCGCAGATGTACCTGGGGCAGACGATAAAGATGCGGGACGACCATCCCGACTACCCCGCGCTGGTGCTGGCCAATTTCATGACCGGCGGCGGCTTCCTCAGCTCCCGCCTGGCCGTGCGCATAAGGCAGAAAGAAGGCTTGAGCTACGGGGTCGGCTCCAGCTTTTCGGCCAATTCAGAGGATGAGTACGGCACTTTCTTCGGTTACGCCATATTCAGCCCCAAGGACGCCGAAAAACTCGAAAAGGCTTTCCGCGAGGAACTGGAGCGCATAATAGCCGACGGTTTCACGGATAAGGAAGTGGCCGACGCCAAGAGCGGCTGGCTGCAGAAGCAGGTCCTGGCCCGCAGCAGCGACCCCGGGCTGGCCGCCTGGCTCGGGACCAACGAGTACCTGGGCAGGCGGATGGTATGGGAAGGGGAGATGGAAAAGAAGGTGATGGCTCTAAAGCCCGCCGGGATACAGAAAGCCTTCGGGCGGCATATAACGCCTTCTAAAATATCCATCTTCCGGGCCGGCGATTTCGCCGCCGCGGCTAAAAAGGACGCGGGCCCGGCGGCCCCCGCCGGCAAGTAATAACAAGACCCGCCACCTGCGGGGAAATAAACAGAAAAGGCCGGCTGCCGAGCCGGCCTTCTCATGGGGACACCATGCCGCAGGGTGTCCCCCGGGGAAAGCCTTACTTAAGGTGCTTGCCCAGTATGCCGGCCAGTTCGAACATCGTGACCTGGTCCTTGCCGAACATCTTGCGCAGTTTATCGTCCGCGTTGATATTGCGGCGGTTGACCTTGTCCTGCAGGTTGTTAGCCTTGATGTAATCCCATATCTTTTTGACCGCGGTGGGCCGGGCTACCGGTTCCGCTCCGATTACGGCCGCCAGATCGGCGTCCGGCTGCATGGGCTTCATGAATTTGGGGTTAGCCATAAGTATTCTCCTTAAAATGGTGTCTTGCCTACATAGTACCAAAAAACGGCCGCCGCGCGCCTACAAGGGGAAGCCATTCCGCATGGTGTCCCCGGTTACGCAATAAAGCCGGCCGGCCCTTCTGGGCCCTTTGGCCCAGTAAACTCAGGGTCCCCGGACCCTTTGACGGCGGCCGGGAGAGGGCTACACTATATACGCAGGTTGACAGCGGTCAAGTCAAGAGGCAGCCATGATACGCAAACTCGCCATCACCGCAATAGCGGCCCTTCTAATGCCGGTCCCGGGCTGGTCCGTCGATTTCGACGGCGCTTCCCGCGGCGGGGACATAATGGAGCGGATCTCCCAAGTGGAGCTCTCCATTCCCGCCGAGGCGATAGCCGCCCAGGACCAGGATAAAGGCATATTTGACTGGCTTTTCGGCAAGAAGAAGCAGGCGGAGTGGACCATCATGGTCTTCTCCAGCGCCAAGAACGACCTTGAACGCTTCCTGCTGGCCGACATCAACGAGATGGAGCTGGTGGGTTCCACCGACAAGGTCAACATAGTGGTAGAGGTCGGCCGCATGGAAGGCTACGACGCGTCAGACGGCAACTGGACCGGCGTGCGCCGCTACCTGATACAGAAAGATTCCGACATGACCAAGATGGGGTCCGAGATGATACAGGACCTGGGCATGATAGACCAGGGCGACTGGCGCAACCTGGCCGCCTTCGGCAAATGGGCCAAGGAGAAGTACCCGGCCAGGAAGTATATGCTGATAGTCTCCAACCACGGCGACGGCTGGCTTAAGAACAAGGCCGCCGAGGGCCGCGTGGAGAACAAGGGCATCTCTTACGACGAGGAGAGCGGCAATCACATCACCACGCCCGAGCTGGCGATGGCCATGCGCGAGATAGGCAAGGTTGACGTGTTCAGCACCGACGCCTGCCTGATGCAGATGGCCGAGGTGGTCTACGAGATCAAGGACCTCACGGACTTCATAGTGGGCTCCGAGGAGACCGAGCCCGGCGCCGGCTACGACTACGAGACTTTCATGGGCCCCATAGCCGCCCGGCCCGAGATGACCCCCATCGAGGTGGGCCGCCTCACGGTGGACGCCTACGCCGACCAGTACGACAAGCTCAACCAGGGCTATACGCAGAGCCTGGCCAGGGCCTCCGCGGTAGCGGGCCTGCTGACCGCGACCAACTCCTTCGCCGACGCTATGATGGCCTCGGGCGAGAAGGCGCTGGCCAAGACCGCCCGCAACGCGACCATCAACTACGCGATAGGCGAGAACCGCGATATGTACGACTTCACCCACCGCGTGGTAGAGGGCTCGCAGGACCAGAATGTGAAGGCCGCGGGCCAGGCGCTTATGGACTATATCACCGGCTCGCTGATGATCCACAACCGCACCCGCGACAGCCAGGGGAGTTTCTGGGGCCCCCCCCAGCAGTACACGCTCTCGATGGGCATGGCGGCCTACTTCCCCTACTCCGGCCTCGCTAACGGCTACAGCGAGCTGGCCTGGGCCAGGGATTCGCGCTGGGACGAGTTCGTCACCTGGATGAACCAGCCGTAAACAGATCGGGCAGAGACGACGAAGGCCCCGGGTTCCGCACCCGGGGCCTTCGTCTTTGCGGCGGTTACTTCACTTTCGAGCGGAAGTAGGCGACGGTCTTCTTCAGGCCTTCTTCCAGGCCGACCTTGGGTTCCCATTTCAGCAGCTTGCGGGCCTTGGCGATGTCGGGCCGGCGCACCTTGGGGTCGTCCGTGGGCAGCGGGCGGAAGACTATCTTCGACTTGCTGCCGCTTATTTTCTTGACCGCCTGGGCCAGTTCGAGCAGGGTTATCTCGTGCGGGTTGCCGAGGTTCATCGGCCCGTTGTGGCCGCTCCGCAGCAGCCGGTAAATACCCTCGATGAGGTCCGAGACATAGCAGAGGCTGCGCGTCTGGCTGCCGTCGCCGTAAACCGTTATCGGCTTGTTCTTGAGCGCCTGCACCATGAAGTTGGGCACGGCGCGGCCGTCCTCCAGCCGCATGTTGGGGCCGTAGGTGTTGAAGATCCTCAGCAGCCGCACCTGCACGCCGTGGTAGCGGTGATAGGCCATGGTCATGGCCTCGGCGAAGCGCTTGGCTTCGTCGTAGACGCCGCGCGGGCCTATGGGGTTCACATTGCCCCAGTAGCCCTCGTGCTGCGGGTTTATCAGCGGGTCGCCGTAGACCTCGGAGGTGGAGGCTATCATGAAGATGGCCTTCTTGTCCTTGGCCAGGCCCAGCGCCTTATGCGTGCCCAGCGCGCCGACTTTGAGCGTCGGTATCGGGTGCCTGAGGTAATCTATGGGGCTCGCGGGGCTGGCGAAATGCATCACGGCGTCCAGCTTGCCGGGGACGTGGAGATAGTTGGTCACGTCGTACTTGGTGAACGAGAACCTTTCATTGCCGAAGAGGTCTTTTATGTTCTCGATATTGCCGGTGATGAAGTTGTCCAGGCCGATGACCGAGTGACCTTTGGCCAGCAGGTAGCGGGACAGGTGGCTGGCCAGGAAGCCGGCGGCGCCGGTGACGAGTATCCGCATCAGGGCCTCCCCACCGATTTGTAGGTCCAGCCAAGCGCGCGCATCTTGGCGGGATCGTAGAGGTTGCGGCCGTCCACCATAATGGGATGCTTCACCGCCGTCATGAGCTTTTTCTGGTCCAGCCCGGCGAACTGTTTCCACTCGGTGACCAGGCAGACGCAGTCGGCTCCCTTCACGCAGTCGTACTCGTCTTTCGCGAAATAAACGCCTTTCATTACCCTGGTCGCGTTCTCCTGCGAGACCGGGTCGTAGCCCCTGACTTTAGCGCCGTGCTTGATGAATTCGGTCGCGATGTCTATGGAGGGGGCGAAGCGCATATCGTCGGTCTCCGGCTTGAAGGCCAGGCCCAGCAGCGCGACGGTCTTGCCCTCCAGGTTCCAGAGTTCGTCCTCGACTTTCTTGACCAGCCAGAGCTTCTGGCCCTCGTTTATGTCCTTGACGGTCTTGAGCAGGTCGAAGTCGTAGCCCACCTGGCGGCTGAGCCAGTAGAAGGCCTCTAGGTCCTTGGGGAAGCAGAAGCCGCCGAAACCGATGCCGGCCTTGAGGAACGAGGCGCCGATGCGCTTGTCCAGGCCCATGCCGCGCGCCACGTCTTCGACGTTGGCGCCGGTGCGCTCGCAGACATTGGCCACGGCGTTGATGAACGAGATCTTGGTGGAGAGGAACGAATTGGATGCGTGCTTGATGAGCTCGGCGCTCTTGACGCTGGTGACCACTATCGGGGCCTTCTTCAGCGGCCTGTAGACCCGGCGCATCACTTCCTCGGCCCTCTTGGAGCTGACTCCGACCACAACGCGGTCGGGCTCCAGGAAGTCCCAGACCGCTGTGCCCTCGCGCAGGAACTCGGGGTTGGACGCCACATCGAACGGGATGCGCCGCTTATTGTGGCGGTTGACCGTCTTCTCTATCCAGTCGCAGGTGGAGACCGGCACGGTGGATTTCTCCACGATGACCGTATAGTCGGTCATGTTGAGCGCCACCTGCTCGGAGACCTTCTCTATGGCGCTGAGGTCCGCGGAGCCGTCCTCGCGCGGCGGCGTGCCGACCGCGATGAACACGGCCTCGGCGCGGTGGCCCTTGTGCAGCATGCCCTCCTTGACGGAGGAAGCGAAGTGCAGGCGGCCGGCCTTCACGTTCTTTTTAACGACCCTCTCCAGGTCGTCCTCGTAGATGGGCATGACGCTCTTTTCGAGCATCTTTATCTTGCGCGGGTCATTATCCACGCAGACCACGCGGTGGCCGATTTCGGCCAGGCAGGCGCCGCTGACCAGGCCCACGTAGCCGGCCCCGACCATGCAGATATTCACTTTTTCATTACTGGTTTTTTTCATCGCTTCCGGGTTACTTCGCCGGCGCGGCCCCGTTGGAGGGGTCGCAGGTCACTTCGGTGTCCGGCTCCGGCGCTATCTCTTTGGCCCTGGCCAGTTCGCAGGCGCGCTTCTTCTCGGAGCGGCCCAGGAACCAGAAGGCGATGAAGATGATGATCAGCGCCGCCCAGTCCTCGGGCTTCGGCGGCTTCATCTTCAGCATGAGGAAGACTATCAGCGTGGCCACCGTGCCGGACACCAGCGAAGTCAGCCGGTTGACCAGGCCGGCGAAAGTGGCCGTGCGGCCCTGGAACATGAACAGGAACACCGAGAAGAAGGCCCCGACGCCGTATGAGAAGCCCGCCACCCCGGCCTGGAACCACTGCTCGTGCGGGACCTTGAAGGCGTTCTGGAAGTTCATGACGAAGTCCTTGGGATTGTCCGGGTTGCCGGTCATGAAGAACAGTACGGCTATAGTCGCGAGCAGCATCGTGCTGCTGGCCGAGATCTGCTCGACGGCGAAGAAGCCTTTGTTGTCGTAGGGCACGCCTTTGGCGCGGGTGTTCTTGAAGTAGTTCATTATGTAGATGCGCACGCCGTAGGCGATGATATAGCTGGTCAGGATGGTCATCGCGGCGGCGTTCTGGACGAAGTCGAAATCGCCGGGGCGCACGTAGTAGAGCTTAAGGCCTACCGCGGCCAGGGCGAGGCCCACGCCGACGTTCTCTTCCCAATAGACCCGCTTGTTCAGTATGCCCTGCCGTATCTGTATCTCGTCCACGATGCGGCTGAGCACCACCACGCTGGCCCGCATGATGATCATGGCGACCATGACCGAGATGGGCAGCAGATACATCAGCGTGGTCGTGGGGATGATGACGGCCGTGCAGACGCCGGAAGGGATGATGTAGAGGAATTCCTTGGGGAAGGTCAGGCCCAGCATGGTGGTGCTTTCCTGGGACTTGAACTTGTACCACTTCCAGTAGATGACCAGCGATATGCAGAGCGCGGCGGAGAAGGCCGTGGAATAGACCATGAAGTAGACATTATTCATCGCCGGGAAGCCCGGGGTTGTGTTGAGGAAGTACTTGGGGGCTATGCCGGTGGCTATGTAGGTGAGGAAGTAGCCCAAGGCCAGCTGCAGCAGCCTTTCGGTCGTGCCTTCGTGGGTTCTTTGGGTGAGTACGGTCTTGAGCGTTTTTATCATCTCTTTTGGTCCCCTTAACTGGCAGCTATATTTTTATTATATATAAATCTCCGGCGGATTTCAGCGGCAGGTAGAGGCAGCGGTCCGCGGCCCATTTACCTGTTCTGCCTGCGCTTTAGGGAGAGTTCGTAGGCCTTCTGCACCTTGGCCTCTATGGCCGGGAGCTCGAAGGGCTTGACCACATAGTCCATGGCGCCGAAGAGGAGCGCGTCGTTGAGCGTGGCGGCGTCGTTGAGGCCGCTGACGGCTATTATCGGCACGTGCGCGCTGGCCGGGTCGGAGTGGAACTCGTTCATCAGGCTGATGCCGTCCACGGAGGGCATCATGATGTCGGTGATAATGACGTCGGGGATATTGCCATCGGAGACGTGCTTGCGCGCCGCGCGCGGATCGGCGAAGGTCTTGACCTCGTACCTGCCGGCGTCGAGGCCGGTCTCGTAGATGTCGAGTATCGCCTCGTCGTCGTCTATCGCGACTATCTTTATCCTGGGGTTGTCCATATCGGGTTTCCTATTTGCCGGAGCCGGCGGCGCTCTTGCCGGCGGGCTTGGCCGGCCGCAGTGTTTCCGGCACCGACTGCGGCGAACGCCGCCCTGATCCGTCCTCGCCTTGCGTGGGCTTCTCCGCCTCTTTGAGGCTGTACTGTATGCGGAAGCGGAATTCTCCGCGCGTGGTCTTTACATAGAACAGGTCGCGCAGGCCGTAGATCTTGTGACTGGTTATAAAATCGGAGATCGTCTTTATGTCCCTGGCGCTCTCCAGTGGGATGAGGCGGTGCGGCTGTTTCACGGCCGCCATCAGGTGCTTGTTCTTCTGCAGGTCGTAGGTCTCCACCAGCTTGAAATCGTAATCCTGGCCGACGCGGACGATGAAAGCGTCGCGCATGGGTCCGACGAGCGGCTGGGCGCTTAGGAAACCGGCGACCTTCTCGTCGACGGGCAGCTTCTCGGCGGCCTTACGGGCCTCGGTCATGGCGTAGGAGAAAGCCTCGCCGAACTTGTTGAGCGGCGCCTCGAAACGCCGCAGCTCGCCGTTGATATAGGCCGAGATCTGCAGCTGGTCGCCTTTGTAGAAGACCATCTTGCTGCCGGTCCCGGTCTGGGCGTTGAGTATGTCGGAGCTCTTTATTTCGCGGAAGAAGTCCTTGGCGTACATCGCCTTGATGCGGCCGCGCCTGATGGTGAGACCGTCCTTGGATTCGTCGCGCAGGATGACCGAGCCGTCCTGGCCTATCTCGAAATAGTAATCGACGAAGCCCTTCTTCTGGGAGACTGTGTTCATCCAGGCGGCTTCCTCGACGGCCTTGAAGGCCCCGTGCCGGGAAGAGGCCCAGGCGGCGCCGGCGGCGGCCAGGACCAGGAGGGCCAGGGCGGCTTTTTTCACGGCTTCTCCTTGCGAGGCGCGGGCGAGGGCAGGGACTCTATGGCCCCGTCCAGAGAGAAGCGGTCGCGGCCGTAGAGCCAGGCCAGTACGGCCAGCGCCAGCAGTATGAAGTTGAGCGCCAGCTCCACGCCTATGGGATTGCCCTTGCCGGTGCCGAAGCAGCCGCAGCTGGTGATGGGCAGGCCGCGGACCATGGCCTGGGCCAGCAGCACCTGGAAGAAGACTATCATGGCGCCTGTCAGTGCCGCCGCGGGGAGGGTGAAAAGGCCGGCGGCCAGCAGCAGGCCCAGGTATATCTCGGCCCACGGCACGGTCAGCGCGGACAGCGTGACCATCCAGGCCGGGAAGACTTTGTAGGTCTCTATGGCGTAGGCGAATTCCTCGGCGGGCGCTACGGCCTTGAGGAAGCCGGCCCAGGCGAAGATGAAGCCCAACGCGACGCGGCCGGCCAGGCCGGTCCACTGGGTGAAGGGGGTGTTCTTTATTTCGGTCATTTCAGTGATATTATCAGCGGCCGGACCTGGTCCACCAGCTGGCCGAAGCCTACGGCGCGCTTTCCGTTGACGAAGAAGGTCGGCGTGGCGTTGATGCCCCGCATATCGCCCTCGGCCATGTCGCCGGTGACCTGGCGGGCCATCTCGGGATCGTCCATGCAGGCGGCCAGTACCGCCCTGTCCAGGCCGGCCTTATCCGCGAACTCGTCGAACTTGATCTGCGGCTCCCTGGACCTGACCCACTCGCTCTGCTTCTCGAAGAGCAGCCCGGCGTATTCCTTGAACTTGCCCTGGCGGCCGGCGCAGTCCGCGCGCACGGCGGCCTCCACCGACCAGGGGTGTATATTGGTCAGCGGGTAATGCTTGAATATGACGCGCACCTTGTCCGGGTAGGTCTTCTCTATTTCCGCGAGGCCGGAATGGGAGTGGCGGCAGGCAGGGCAGGCGAAATCGGTGAATTCCTCTATGACTATCGGGGCGTCGGCCGGTCCGAAGTCGCGATATTCTGGAGCCGGCCGTTCCGGGCCGAGATTGAGATGCCGCGCCAGCAGCGTGCCCAGCGTGGCCAGGAAGACCAGCGCGGCGGCGGCCGCCAGTTTGCGGTACAGGGTCCGTCTGTCCTTTATCTCCGGTATCTTCATCATCAGATGATTTTAACTATTTTGGACGAACTTTGCGCCCCTTTTACCAGCATTATCTTTCTGGCGTCCACTTTGAGCTCCAGCGAGAGCTGCCGTATTGCCGAGGCGTTGGCCAGGCCCCGCTCCGGCTTAGCCTTGGTCCAGACCTCATAGGAGTCGGCGGCTTTCTTCATTATCTTGTCGCGCCGCTCGCCCGGATGCACCCGCAATTTAATGAACATCAGTCCGCCAGCAGGGACTCCGAGGTCATGTCCCCCGGCTGGTCCAGGTCCATGACCGCCAGCACGGTCGGCGCTATGTCGGAGAGTATGCCGTGCGGGCGCAGTTTAGCGGCGGGCTTGTCCTTGTCGAGGTAGATGAACTCGACCGGGTTGGTGGTGTGGGCGGTCTTGGGCATGTCTATCCTGTAGTCCCACATCTCCTCGGCGTTGCCGTGGTCGGAGCTGATCATGACGATGTAATCCTTGGCCAGCGCCGCGTCCACCAGCATCTTTACGCTCTCGTCCACCGTTTCGACGGCCTTCACGGTGGATTCGTAGATGCCGGTATGGCCGACCATGTCGCAGTTGGCGAAGTTGACCACTATGAAGTCGTACTTGCCGGAATTTATCTCGGCGACGGCGCGCTCGCGCACGCGCGGGGCGTCCATCTCGGGGTGCTCGCCGAAGCTGGACGGGTCCCAGGAGCCCTTTATCTCGACCTGGTCCTCGCCCGGGTAGGGCGCGGTGCGCTTGCCGTTGAAGAAAGAGGTGACGTGCTTGAACTTCTGGGTCTCGGCCAGGCGCAGTTGTTTGAGTCCCTTCTCCGAGATGACCTGCCCCAGCAGGTTGTCCATGCCGCCGCCTTCGTCCATGGCGGAGAGGGCGTTGAACCTGAAGGCGTCGTAGTAGCGGGTGAGGCCGCAATAGACTATGTCCATCTTCTTCCAGCGCTTGCCGGGGTATTCGTCCTCGACGAAGCACTTGGTCAGCTGTATGGCGCGGTCCTGGCGGAAGTTGAAGTGCACGACGGAGTCGCCGTCCTTCATGCCCTGGTAATCGCCGATGACGGTCGGGGGGATATACTCGTCGACTATGGGTTGGCCGTTGGGGTTCTTCAGCGAGGCATAGGCGGTCTCGAGGGCTCCGGCGGCGCTTTTCGCCCTGGGGCCTTCCGCTTTGGTTATGGTGTTGTAGGTCTGGTCGACGAGCGACCACTTCTCGCCGCGGTCCATGGCGTAATAGCGGCCCATGAGGGTGGCGACGGCGGAGTTGCCGGTCTCGGCTATGACTTCGTCGAGCATTTTGACGAAGGAGAGCGCCGAGCGGGGCGGCGTGTCGCGGCCGTCGGCGAAGAAGTGTATCCAGACCTGCTTTATGCCGCGCTTTTTGGCCTCGCGCATGATGGAGTACATGTGGTCCTGGTGGGCGTGGACGCCTTCGTCCTGGACGAGGCCCAGGAGGTGCAGCGCGCTGCCTTTAGCGACGCAGTTGTCGAGGGCGGCGGCCAGCGCTTTGGTCTTGAAGAAGGTGCCGTCCTCTATCATGTCCTTGATGCGCTTGAGTTCCTGTACGACTATGCGGCCGGCGCCTATGTTGAGGTGGCCGACTTCGGAGGAGCCCATGTAGCCTTTCGGGAGGCCGACGGCCTCGCCGGCGGGTTCCAGGACGGTGTTGGGCCAGGTCTTGAGGTAGGCGTCCATGTTGGGGGTCCGGGCGTTGACCACGGCGTTGTACTTGTCGGGCTTATACATGCCCCAGCCGTCCCTGATTATGAGGAGTACTTTCTTGGCCATATGTGATCCTTGTCCCCGAAAGAGGTGTCCCGCCCCTATATTTTAGGATATCTGGCGGGGCTTATATAGGGGGAGTAAGGAGAATCATTCCGGGGGCATGTCGGCGTGCCAGCACGCAGGACACGGACTCGCGCGCATAGCGCGTCGGTCCTCGGCTCTCGCTCCTCGCGCTTACGATGCTCGGAGCTCCGAGGCGGTCCTGCTTAGCTGGCACGCCGCCTCCCCCGGCTGTCTCCTTATGGCGCATACTCCGTAAGCTCGCGGCTTCGGACGGTTTTTCGTCAGTGAGCCCCCGCCGGCCCGATTGTTCCCTTATTTAAGCTCCGCTTGGAAAAAAGCCTCCATCATGCGGCTCGCCGGAAGTCCCGGCGGGATAATAATTCCCGGCGGTTTTATTCGGGGGTGCGACACGACGGTGTCGGGGGCGGTGTCTACAATATATTGAGGCCCGGGGAGGGGCTTGAAATGTATATACATTTGTATTACACTATTGGGGAGGGGAAATGCTCTGGGATAAGGATAAGAGCGCCAGGCTTAAGAAGGAGCGGGGGGTGTCGTTCGAAGAGATAGCGCAGGCGGAGCTGGTGGCCGTCCTTGAGCATGCGAGCCGCCGGAACCAGAGACTGCTGCTTTTCAGGCATGAAGGTTATATCTGGGTAGTGCCGTATGTGTATCGCCAAGGCGGGATTTTCTTAAAGACACTGTTTCCCAGCCGGAAATATACAAAGAAGTTCATGAAGGGGTGATGGTTATGAAGAGGATAAAATTGTCCAAGGCGGAGGCGGGGGTGGAGCGCGGGCTGATGCGCGGGGAGTACGCGCCGGCCGGGGCGGCGGAGGCTGCGGTTGTGGCTAAAGCCATAGCCGAACGCCGCAAAGACGCGGTGCTGCATATCCGCATCAACAGCGGCGATCTGGAGCGGCTTAAGCGCAAGGCCCGCAGCCTGGGCGTCCCGTACCAGACCTTCGTGTCCGAGATACTTCATCATTATGTGCGGTGACGATAAAGGCGCCTTAACCCGCCGGGGAAGGTTCCCCGGCGGTTTTATTTGGGTGCGCGCGGCATGCGCGCACGCTTGGGGGTGAAAGTCCCCTACGGAGGCTGATAGAGCCAACCGTTAGCCAAAGGCAAGGGTGTCCGCCGCGAGGCGGAATCCGAAGGAAGCCGGCGGCAAA
>WOVA01000092.1 GCA_009773155.1 Elusimicrobiota bacterium | reverse complement strand
GCTGGGGCTGCTGGTCTCATGGCTGCCGGCGCTAATTATGCTGGAACGCAAAAACCTTATCGCTTATCAAAGTGCAGCCGCAAAATGGGCGGCCCGTTACGCCATATACGCGGCCCTGGCCCTCTTTACTTTCTGGGCGGGCAGCCGGGTGGAGTCCGGGGATATGGTGCAGACCTTTGTGGACGACTCCGGACGCAGGCACTGGCTCGTACGCGGGAACGATGGTGAAGACCTTTTCCTTTTTACGCGCCCTGCTAAAGGTTCGTCCATGCTGCTTGAAAAAGTGGCGGACAGCGTCGGGCCCGCCGGGACGTACAGGTACCATCTCCACCCGGGGGCCGGCGGCGTGAAGCTGCTGGGCCCGGAGGAAAGTTGTGAGCCCGCGGCTGGCCGGTGACGGCCTTGCCGGGGCCAGCTGGAAGGTCAGTTCGATAGTGATAGCGATAGCGGCGCTTGTGCAATAAAACTAAAGTGTTTTCAGAAGCAGCGGGCTGAAACCGGCTCAGCCTCCGGAAGACGGCGAAAGAAACAGGAGAGGACATGAAGAGGCAGTGGTTGGGAAGAGTCTGGATGTCGGCGGCGCTGACCCTGGTTACGTGCCAGGCCGCGCGGGCCGGACAGGTGTTTGTTTCCTCGGAAAGCCCGCATTTTGTTTTCAGCTATGTCCGGGGCGGCGCCGCCGAGCGCGATCTGGCTCTTATCGCGGCCGCCCGTGAGCGCGCCTATGATGTTATAACCGTGTTCCTTGGTGTTCCGGCAGGGGATAAAATAAAGATCGCGTTTTATCCGGACAGGGAATCCGCGCTTTCTGGCGGCGGCGCCGGAGTTACCACGGGAGACACTATCAGCGTGGTCTACTTCGGTTTCAGCCCCTGCTACGAAAAAGTCAGTTATGGCCACGAGCTTGTGCACGCGCTCTCATACCGCTTGCTTGGAGGCAGGCATAGCGTGCCGCTGCTGGCGGAGGGGATAGCCGAGTATCTGGACCAGTCAGGCCGCAACCTGCATGAGTGGCTGTCGTATAAGTCGAGGATACTCGGCTACGGGGGAAGGTTCAGGGTAGAGGCCGCCGACCTGGCTTATGGGGACGGGCTCTCAAGTTTATCCTATACCAAGTCCGGTTCCTTTGTGAAATGGCTGGTGGAGTCCGGCGGCAGGGAAAAATTCCTGAAGTTGTACGCGCTTACCTGGCGGACCGGGGCGCTTTCTCATAGGGAAAGGCTCGATGCTTTTAAGGATAAATTCTCGGAAGTCTACGGTACTTCTTTGGAGGATGGGGAGGCAGGCTGGAACGCCGCCGTAAGCGCCTTCGGCGGAAAAGACCTGCCGCGCCTGCCGGCGCTGGAGGAGGTCGAGGTACGGGAACTATTCTCGGCGCAGGACGCGGCCGTCGCCGCCAAAGATGCCGGGGCTTTTGTCTCCACCTATGACCGCTTGGGCAGGCGGAAAATAAGGTATTTCGACGGGAACCTGGCTTTCTATATGGAGAAACTGCTCAAAACCAGGGTGGAGGAGGTATATGACCTCGGGGTCAAGAACGGCCGCCGTGCCCTGGTGCGGGTAAAGCGCCGCTTCAATGACCTGACCACGAGGCCGATAGATTATTACGTGGAGAAACTTGAGGACGGCTGGAAGGTGCAAGGGGAAATATGGAAATGAAAACCGCGGCGCTCTTTGTTCTGTGTCTTGTCACGGCGGTCGCGCCGGGTTTCCCCGAAGACTTTGCGGCTGACCGGTATTTAGGGCCCGCCCGGGGAAAGTTGTTCGACGCGTATTTCGCGGAGATAATGGACGGCAATGCCGGCGCCGCGGAGGGGGCGCGGCGGCTTGGAACGGAGATATCGAAGGAGGCGGCCCGCACGCGCGCCCGGTTCCTGGCGGCGGATAAAAAGGAGGACGTCTATTACGCATTGCTCTCCCTTCGCAACCTGCTGCACGAGCCTCACGCCTATTTCGGGTTCCCCGGGGAGCTCCGGCCGGAGGTAAAGAGAATTTCCGTCCCGCTTTCCTTGCGCCCGCGCGCCGTCTCCGGAGCGGCGATGGAGATAGTGCTCGCCGGGAGGTTCCCGGGAATTCCGCAGCGGCGATCGAGATAGTTCCCGCCGGGAGGTTCCTGGGAATTCCCGAGGGCGCTGTGCTGCGGGCTTATAATGGGCGCAAACTGGAGGAGGCCCTTCATGAGTATCTGGAATGGCATGAGGATGCTTCCCGGGAATCGCTGTATGCCGGATTCGCGCGCTGGCTGACGCGCAGGGACCTGGAGCGGCACCCGCCCTTCGGAACAGGACGGCTGAGTTTCCTGTTTTCCGGCCCCGACGGCAAGAATTTTGAGATCGTACTCCCGCCTTCTGAAATCGCCGGAACGCAAGAGGAAGAGCCTGACCCGAGACCCCGGGAATACGCGGGTCTGGAGCCCGTGGATTCCGGTGAGCGGTATTCGCTGTTTAGTGTTCCCGGTACGCAGATCCTGGTGCTGCGCTATGAGTCGTTTCTTTACTCTGTGAATACGACGGAGGGAAAGAAACCTGTTTCCTCTGAACTTCGGGAGCTCGCGGACGCCGGGCAGATTCGTAAAAAACTTAATGCGCCGGGCTATACCGTT
>WOVA01000011.1 GCA_009773155.1 Elusimicrobiota bacterium | reverse complement strand
GTCGGTCTCTGAAGACTTCCGAACCGCCGTATGCCGAACGGCACGTACGGTGGTGTGGGAGGACGGCGGGTGAACTAATCACCCGCCTCCTACCCGATTCGCGGGCTCGCTGAGGCTCGCGGTCGCCCGGGCCGGTTTTTGTTATCATATGGGAGCGGAGCGAAAGCGGAGGGGAAAATGGAAATAATAGACATAAAGCCCGAGAAAGAGCTGAAGAGCCTTTTCTATATTTACATGACGCCGGTATTCATACCGGCGGCCGTTCTTGCGGCGGTGCTCATGTTCGCGGAGGTCGATCCGCCCGGCACGGTGATAATCCCGCTGTTCATGGGGCTGTTCCTGCTGATCGCCTTCCTGCTGGCCATCTGGATCCCCGCCTTTTACAGGTCGCTGGAATATTCGATAGACGACGACGCCATCCGCTGCAACTCCGGCGTTTTCTGGAAGAGGCGCGTGACCGTCCCCTATTCCAAGGTCACCAATGTCGATATAACGCAGGGGCCGGTACAGCGCATGTACGGCGTCGGCAGCGTGCACGTGCAGACCGCGGGGGCCGGCGGCGCGCAGGGCGGCATGGCCGAGCTGGCTTTTATGGGGGTGCGCAACCTGGAGGGCGTGCGTGAGGCGATAATGACGCGGGTGAAGACCCGGGCCGGCTCCGCGCCGCGCCCGGTTGAGGCGGAAAGGGCGGCGCCCGGAGATACGCAGGACCGGATACTGGCGGAGCTCAAGGCTATACGCGCCGCTCTCGAAAAGCGCGGCTGAGCCCCGGGATCGTTATGAGGCATTTCCTGTTCGCTTTTATCATGCTGGCCGCGCCGGCGGCCTGGGCCGCTTCGGCGCGGGAAGGCATGGGGGCGGCGATGGGCGCGGCGGAACTGCGCGACGCCTCGTTCCGGCTGGTGGAGATAGAGGCTTTCGCGGACGAGGCAGGCGACATCCCGTGCGGCAAGCGCTCTTTCGCCAATACCTGGAAGTACAAATTCTACTCGCGCGGCGCGGGCTGGGCGACGGTCAACGCCTGCGCCCGGACGGTGCTCAATTACGCCGCCCACCGGCCTTATGACACGACGAAGGAGACCGTCATAGAGCTGCCCGGTTCTTTCGCGGACAGCCCCGCCGCCGCGGAGAAGGTTTACGGCGCCGCGGCCCCCTCTAAAAAGCGCGACAGCCTGATGCGTTTCGCCTATTACAAGGGCGAAGGCGACAGGCCGGACGGTTTCTACTGGAAGGTTTCAAAGGGAAGGAAAAGCGTTTTTGTGTCGGCCGACGGGGAGAAGAAATGGGGCGAGGCTCCCGCCGCCTCCGCGCCCGGGGGCGCCAAGGCCGGGGAGAAGTTCGTTAAGGGCCGCGACGCCGCCGCCAAATACTATAAAGTGGCCGTGGACGCGGTCGGCGAAAAGTATCCGGGCGCGCAACTGCGCATGGTGGAAGCCATAACCGACAGGACCGGCAGCGCCAAGTGCCTGGACGAGATGGACGGCTGGTGGTTCATCTTCTACTCCCCGCAGATGAAGACCTACGCCTCGCTCAGCGGCTGCAACAACAAGACCATGCACCGGGGCGTGGACTATGAGGGACGCAACGCCCTGGCCGGCATGCTGGATTTGCCCGCGGATTTCAAGGACAGCGACATCGCCGCGGCGGCACTGCCCAGGGAGGCCTGCAAGGGGCTGAGCGGTTCCACTATGCGCCTCAAGAACTACCGGCACGGCGAATGCCCGGTCGCCGGGTCCGGCTTCGTCTGGGCCGTCACCTGCGGCTCGACGGAATATTTCGTGGACGCCCGCACCGGCGGTTACCTGGGCTCCGTGGCCAAATAGCGCATGATATCCGACGAAAGGCTGATGAATTTCTGCCGCGACCTCTCGGCCGCGGTGAAGAGCGGCCTCCCTCTGAGCGACGCCTTCGCGACGCTGTCCCGGTCGCGCGAGCACGGCCGACGGATTCGCTGCCGCCCGCTTCAACCGCGAGCAGGGCGGGAAGATAGCGGATTTCATCGGGACGCGCTCCGCCGCCGCCCGGGAAAGTTCCACGCCGATGCCGAAGCTTAAAACTTCTATAGGCGGCGGCTTCGGCCGTCAGGGCGGCCCCTCTGGGCCTACAGAGATAAAATCCACCGGGATCAGGCCGGGTTCCAGGTAAAATTAAAAAGCCGGCCCCGCGGCCGGCTTTTACTTCTGGCGGGGCGCGTCTATATCTTTATCGCCCTGGTGCCCGCTATGATATCGTGCCAGGTGCGGCCTTCCTTCTGCCAGGCCGCCCAGATATATCCCAGCATCAGGAAAAGCGAGGCCAGCGAGAAGAAGGCGCGCAGGAAGGCCTTGTCCGCCCCTACCCTGCCGCCGGTCTCATTGTCCACTACTTTTATTCCCATTATCTTCTTGCCGGGAGTGGCGCCGAAACGCCAGACGAGCAGGCCGCCGTAGAGCGCCCACAGGAGCATGGCGACGGGGACCCTGCTCCTGTCGTTCCCCGCCCCTACGTTAACATGCTTTTTGGAACGCCAGACCCTTCCGTCGGGGCCGAGCACGGCGGCGCCGTGTTTTTTGATGGTGACGCCCCCGCCGTCCCTGCCGGAGATCTCTATCCCCTCTTTATTGATCCGGATATTCTCCAATTCCATCGCCGTCGGCAGGTCTTTGCTCTCCTCCGAAGACACGCTCGCCGCGGGGCCGCAGGCGCGTATGCCCAGCGTGCCTATTATCATCGCAAAGAGCAGCGCGTCCAGCAGCAGGGCCGCGGTGCGGCGCCAGAAACCGGCGCGCTGCGCCGGCGCGCGGGCGGCGGCGGGGGTCTCGCCGGGCGCCTCCGCCGCCTGATCGTCCCGCGCGGGAGCGACGCCCTGGGACCCCACCGGGGTCTCGCGCAGCACGCGGAAGACCTTTATCCGTTCCGGTATGCCCTTGAACTGGCGGTAGCCTATCTCGCTGGAGGGGACTTCCCTCTTGTTCATGGCCAGGTATACCGCTTCGGTGAAGAACACTTCGCCCGGCTCGGCTATGCTTTCAAGGCGCGCGGTTATATTCACGGCGTCGCCGAAGATGTCGCCGTCCTCGGCCACGGCCACCTCGCCGGAATTAATGGCGATGCGTATCTCTATGCGCTCCCGGCCGGTCTTTTCGGAGTTGTGTTCCTTGAGTATTTCCTGTATCTCCACGCCGCACAGTACGGCGTCGGTCGGGCTGTCGAAGGTTACCAGGAAGGCGTCGCCTATGGTCTTGACCAGCGTGCCCCTGAACTTCTCCAGGGCCGGCAGCACCAGTTCCTTGTGTTTGCGCAGCAGCGCCACCATGTCCGAACGCGAGCCGGAGGCGGTCCTGGAGGTGAACCCCTTTATGTCGGTCAAAAGTATGGTCAGATGCCGTGTTCTCATGCGTTTTTCGGGGCGGAGCCCGGAAATCATTCTAACAAAAAATCAGCCCCCTCTCTTTCCCGGCCGGGCGGCGCCGGGACCGGATGGGCCCCGCTTTGGGCCACGGGGCCTACTTTTTAATAGGCAGGAATAGCTAAGGGGCCTGGGCCCTATGCTTCTATCGGAATAGCCGGGCAAAGGCTAAACTATAGGCATGATCAAAACCCCGAAATCTCTTTTCAAAGCCCTCATAGCCGTCTTCATAGCCCAGCTCCCCGCCCCGCAGGCGTTGGCCGCCCAGGGCGAACTGGATATTTTCCGCAACGGCGCGGGCGACATGTCGGACCTGGTCGCCACCATGCGCGCGGGAGTGGAAGTCCCCGAGCTCAAGGACCCCCAGCCGCGGCCGGCCCAGCCCCAGCAGGGCAGCAACGAACTGCTCCACTTCTGGGAAGATCTCAAGGAAGACGTTTTCGACGATGTCTGCAAAGAGATAAAGCCCGACCTCAGCCAGGGCGTCGGCATAGACAATGTGGGCGGCATAGAGGGCAAGTTCAAGCGCTATCTCAAGCAGTTCCCCGACAACCGCATAGCCCTGATAGACGAGGTCGGCCTCAAGCTGGACGCGGGCCACAGCTTCACCGATATCCTCAATGTGGACGGCAATCCCTTCAACGTCAACATAGGCGCCCGCCTGGAGGGCAAGTCGATAGTGGTGCGCAGGCTTAAGGAAGTAAAGTACTGCAAAGAGATACTCGCCCTGATAGACCTCCGCACCGTAAAGACCGTCCTGCCCGTATCGGCCAAGCGAATAGGCGCCATGCAGCCCGGCGAGATCTGGAAATTCCCCGCCTCCATCCGCGTCTCCGTCGGCGGCGGGATAAGCGCCCCCGTGCAGCCGGGACTGTCGGTCTCGTTCTCGCTGGGGCACAGCCGCGAGAGGAAGCCTTCCCTGACCCTTTTTAAGATGGACGAGAACAAGCTGCGCTTCCGCATCCGCCTGGACCGCGCCGAGGTCACCCACGGCGGCGTGTCGGCCGGCACCTCGTTCGACGCCGGCATGATCGGCCTGCCCGCGGCCGAGAACTTCTTCACCAGGGAGCTCAACCGGACCCTGGTGAAGGAATTCAACAGGTACGTCGCGTTCAGGTTCGGCCTCTCCCATACCCGCTCCAAAGGCAAGAAGATCCTGCTCGAGTTCGTCCTCGACGCCAATAACCGCGAGCAGCTCGAGAAACTCGAGGAGTTCCTCAAGGGCGACCTGACCGTCATCCGCAAGCTCATACAGCTGGGCGCCCAGTTCAGCGATTATTCAGAGCAGGACGATACCGCCGCCGGCGCGCAGTCGCTGGCCGAGTTCGAGCAGACGGTGGGACAGGAACTGGGCCTGAACGCCACGTTCGCCGGTTCCAACCATTACAACTCCGACTCCAACGGCCACAATATCACGCTGCCGATACTCTACCAGCGCGAGGGCAGCGCGGGCCACCGCTACGACCGCTACCAGGCGCACGGGTCGGACGAGGTCCTGCACGTCAACAACGCCTTCCGCAACGTCTCCGGGAGCAATATCAACGTCCCCTTCCTGGGCAAGGTCTACAAGCACACCACCAACCAGAGCATGTACGCGATAAACTACGAGGGCCGCGACGGCTCCATCTCGGACGCCGCGGTGGTCTACCAGCGCTACGAAGGCTACGTCAAACACGACGAGTCGAAGGCCAAGGGCATGCTGGAGCGCATGAACGAGATCCTCAAGTACGCCGGCGCCCGCGGCGAAGGCACCAACAGCGAGTACCTTATAGACACCGACGCGCTGTTCCCCCGGCTGGACCCGGACAACGCGACCGAAACGGACGAGTGGGGAGACCCGGTGCTCAATTCCAGGAGCTATAAGTCCGCGATCATGTCGTTCTCGCTGGTCTTCACCAAGACAGCCGTTAAAGACATCCTGGGCGCCTCCGGCGATCTCATTCTCAAAGCGACGCTCAATGTGATGGAGGGGCTGGACCGCGAGATCATGAACAAGGTGCGCCACCTGCTGCGCGTGAAGGACGACGGCAAGGTGGACTACGACTGGAAGGAGGCCCGCAAGCTCCTGCGCTCCTACGAGCGCGACGGCGACGACGCCTTCGACCCGCTCGATATAGTCCGCCAGACCTGCTACCACGCCTCCCGGATCATCGCCGACATCTTCGCCGTGCGCGAAGAGTCCGACTGGCGGGCGAAGTCGGAAAAGCTCTCCAGGATCATGAGCGGGCGCGGCAAGAGCCGCCTGGGCTACGAGAACATGATGCAGATCGCCATACAGCTGGTCAACCCCAAAAACCTCTACGCCGGCCTCTACTTCCAGACCGACAAGCGCATCAAGAATGAAGAGAACGTTTCCAACACCTACCAGGTGTTCAACCCGGAGATCGGCCAGGCGTATGGCCAGCAGCAGAACGGCGCCAGTTCGCTGCGCGACCGCTTCGCCGACCCCTCCACGCTCAGCGACTGACGCAGGCGCGGGACACGAAAAACCCCCGGCCCTCCGGGGGTTTTTTATATCATAGTATCGTATGGATGAAACAAAGGACGATCTCGCCCGCAGGATAAGCGACGCGGTGGAACTGCTGGAGGCCCTGGCGGCCGACCGCGGCCTGCTGGCCGGCGTCTCCGGGGAGGAGAGCAACCGCCTGCTCAAGGCCGCGGGGGAGATCGCCAGGCCCGACGCCAGGGCCCGGCGGCAGATGATAAAAGCCGTGCAGCGGCGCCGCAAGGCGGAGCGGCTGGCGAAGGCCGAGGAGGTCCTCTCCTCCACCGGGATACGCAGGCTCAGGCGTCAGACCGTCTTCACCACCCCCAATTACGCCGCTCCCGCCGGTTTTGTCCCGGACGGCGCCGGGGAATCGAAGGCCGCCCCGTCCCGCGCGGAGCGAAACTGCTATGTCTGCAAGAGCGACTATACCGATATTCATCATTTTTACGACCAACTCTGCCCGGCCTGCGCCGCTCTCAACTTTCGCAAGCGCGCCGAGACCGCCGACCTGCGGGGCCGCGCCGCCCTGCTGACCGGCGGCCGGGTCAAGATAGGCTACCAGGCCGGCATCAAACTGCTGCGCGCCGGGGCCGAACTCATAGTGACCACCCGCTTCCCGCGCGACGCGGCCATGCGCTACGCGGCCGAGCCCGATTCCGGCGACTGGAGGGAGAGGCTCGAGATCTTCGGCCTGGACCTGCGCCACACGCCCAGCGTGGACGCTTTCTGCCGGCACCTGTCGGAGACGCGCACGGGGCTGGATTTCATCGTCAACAACGCCTGCCAGACCGTGCGCCGGCCGCCGGAGTTCTACAAGCACATGATGGAGCGCGAGAACGGCCCGCTGCGCGATATGCCGGAGGCGGCGCGGCGCCTGCTGGGCGCCTACGAGGGCCTGCGCGGCTACAGCATGCTGCCGGAGGGGCCGTCCGACTGTGGGCGCGGGCTCGCGGGCGCCGCGCCCGCGCTGACCGCGGCAGCGGGACTGACCCACGCCGCCGCGCTCTCGCAGGTGGCGCTGCTGCCGGAGGAGCTGGCCGCGCGCGCCGACCTGTTCCCCGAGGGCCGGCTGGACCAGGACCTGCAGCAGGTGGACCTGCGCGGCCGCAATTCGTGGAGGATGCTGATGGCGGAAGTGCCCGCCGTGGAGCTGCTGGAGGTGCACCTGGTCAACGCCGTGGCGCCGTTCATCCTCAACGCCCGCCTGAAACCCCTTATGCTGCGCTCGCCCGGGCGCGACAAACATATCGTGAACGTCTCGGCCGTGGAGGGCCAGTTCTACCGCAAGTTCAAGACCACGCGGCACCCGCACACCAATATGGCCAAGGCCGCGCTCAACATGATGACGCGCACCGCCGCCGCCGATTACCACGGCGACGGCATACACATGAACGCGGTGGACACGGGCTGGGTCACCGACGAGGACCCGGCCCACATCGCCGAGCGCAAGGTCCGCGAGCACCGCTTCCACCCGCCGCTGGACATAGTGGACGGGGCCGCCCGCATAGTGGACCCCATCATAGCCGGTTTCAACACCGGCGAGCATGTCTGGGGGAAATTCCTCAAGGATTATAAGCCGGCCGACTGGTAGGGGCGGCTCCCCGGACGGTGAAAAAGAGCCGACGAAAAAGCCCCCGGCCTCCCGGGGGTTTTTCTTTTCCCTGGCCGCCGGCGCTTATTCGTGCGCGATGGCCGAATCAACGCCGAAGATATGGGCCATAAGGGCGGCGCGCACCCACATGCCGTTGCGCTCCTGCCGCCAGTATATGGCCCGCCTGTCCTCGTCCACGGCCGGGTCTATCTCGAAGCGCCGCGGCAGCGGGTGGAGGATGACGCAGTCCTTCTTTATGGCGCCGAGATGCTCCTTCCTGAAGTAGAAGGGGGAGTAGTCCACTTTCTTGGACTCCCCGGCCTTGTCATGCTCGTCCTGGATGCGCGTCATGTAGATCGCGTCTGCTTCGCCCATGACGGATCTGAAGTCCTCGGTCTCCACGAATGGAATATTGTGCCTGCGGAGGAATTCCAGGATGTCGTCCTCCATGCGGAACTGTTTCGGCGAGACGAAGGCCAGCTTGACCCCCTTGTAATTCTTCATCAGGTAGGACAGCGAGCGCACGGTGCGGCCGCGCTTGAGGTCGCCGACCATGACGATGGTCTTGTTGTCCATGTCGCCGTCGAAACTCTTGTAGAGCGTGTAGGCGTCGAGCAGCGCCTGGGTGGGGTGCTGGTCCTTGCCCGAGCCGCCGTTGATTATCGGCACGGGGCGGTCTGTGCGGTTCATCAGCCAGGCCGTCTTCTCCACGAAGCCCGGGGCCGGGTGGCGCATGATTATCAGGTCCACGTAGCTGGAGAAAGTGCGTACGGTGTCCTCTGGCGTCTCGCCCTTCACCTCGGAGGAGGTGGTCATGTCGCGTATCTCGGAGGTCTTTATCCCCAGGATATGGCAGGCATTGAGGAAGGAGAGGAAGGTCCTGGTGGAGGGCTGTACGAAGTAGAGCATGGCGCGCTTGTGCGAGAGCAGCGAGTTGGCAATATCCATCCCTTCCTTGGTCTTGGTCATCCTGCGCAGGGCGTCGGCGGTCCTGAAGAGATGCTCCAGCCGCCCGCGGCCCAGCTGCTGCGCGAAGAGACAGTCGTAGATCTTCCCGGCGCGGGTGAAATACGGGAGCTTTTCGGCGATATCGAGCCTGCTGAACGACTCCCAGTCGGTGCTGATGCTGGTCATTAACTGCGTCCTGTCCATGGGGTCTCCTTTTTTCGAAAGAGTCAGAACTTCTCTACGAGGTCCAGCAGGACCAGGTTGTGGTTGCGGTCTATCTTGACCTTCGCCAGGACGGAGCCGCTTTTCGCGTCCTTGCGCGGGTCGTTCTCGTTGAGGTAGAAGCGCTCTATCCCGTACATGGCCACCGGGCCGCCGAACCGGTATGTCATGTCCGCTTTGGCCCAGCCGGGCTCCTGCGGCGGATTGGTATGGCAGTCGGTGGCCTCGTACACGGAGACCTCGCCGTCCTTCGTGACGGCCTTTTTGCCCTTGTCCTCCAGCTTTACGAACAGCCGCCCCAGGTCGCGCGTGCGGCGCGGGCAGCGGCCGCCCCTGGGGGAGGATATCTCGTAGTTCAGGGCCACGTAGGTGCCGCTGAAAAGGTCGCGCGGGTCCACCGGTTCGGTCGCCAGGTGGAACTCCGGGGAATCCGTGTTCCTGGAGACGACCAGCCAGCCGCCCCAGGCGGCGAAGAAGAGCAGCTGTGCTCCCAGGACAAGGCGCAGATATCCGGCGTTTCCCTTCCAGTTCATTTTTTCACCGACTCTATCAGCGCTTTGCGGCCCTTGTTCACAAAATAGGCCAGCGCCCCGAAGGCGACCCCGGTCACTATGAAGGCCATGCCGCTCTTGAGCATCGTGCCGAAGATGTCTATGAACCGGGTGACGGCGGTCAGCGTAAGCACGGCGACGCCCAGGTTTATCTGTTTCTCGCTGGAATCCCTGGCCCCGCTGATTATCGAGACCGTGCCGAAGGCGGCCAGCAGCAGGTTGGCGGTGATGGCCACGGCCTTGGCGGTGGCCTCATTGGCGTCGAAAAGAAAGAAGGAGCAGAGCATGGAGGCCGCCAGCATGACCTTGCCCGCAGTCTCGTCCCTGGACCCCGCCGGCAGCAGTCTCTGGGGCCTGAATACTACCGAGAGCAGTCCCCCGGCGAAAAGCAGCCAGGCCAGCGCGCCGCCGGCGGAGGTGTCCGGGCCGGAATGGTTGACCAGTTCGTCGCCCCCGTAATGCCAGAAGAAGGTAGTGAAATACACCGCCCCCAGCCAGACCTTCAGCGGCAGGGAGGCCCGCTCATCGTCGCGCTCCGAGCCGTAGGTGAGCCACAGCACGGCCAGCGACATCCCGGAGAGCAGGATCAGCCCGGAGGAACGGAGCTTTATGGCGGTGTCGGCCAGCATCATTATGAAGAGCCATATCACCGAGGCGCCGAGGGGGAGCGAGAGTTTCCTGCCCGGGAAGACCGCCGCGCCGCCGGCCAGTACCGCCAGCGCCAGGCCCCAGTGCCACAGCGGCTGCGGGTCGGCCGCCCGGGCGGCCGTCAGGGCCAGCATGCCGTTCGAGGAGAGGGTGCCGTAGTAGAGCGTGAAGAAAAGCAGCGCGGAGCAGAGGTAGGCGGCGAAGGGACGCCTGGAGAGCAGGGCGGCGGGCGAGGCCAGCGCCGCCCAGACCAGGTAGGGCTTTACCGGGTCGCCGCTCAGGTTGAAGATCTGGGCGTAGAGCCCGATCCCTAATATCGGCATGAAGAACCAGATCATCTCGAGCGGCACCGCGGCGGCCGGTTTTTCGTCCAGGCGTATGGCGGCCTCGCCCATGCCGGCGAAAAGGAGGAGGAAGGCGAACAGCTTGGTGTAGGAGTCTATCTTGTCCCAGTTGCTGGCGACTATAAGGATTATGCCCAGCGCCACGAAAAGGCCCGCGGCCGCGCCTATCCAGTGCGCCGCCCTGAAAGAGGCGAAGGGGCTGCCGGCGAGGGCGCGCTCGTAGACCGCCGCGGCCTGTTCGGGCGTGATAATGCCGGCCCCGGCGCTCGCGTCCAGGTCCGCTTTGAATTTTTTGTAATAAGAAGCCATCCCCGGATTATTATATAAAAAGGGGACGCTGATTACTAAATGACTAATTTAGTCATTTAGTAATCAGCGTCCCCTTTTTTATAGAATCATTGAATCAATGAAGAAAGCCCTGGTTAATCATCCTTTGGGGGTCTATCCTGATTTCCGCCGGCTTTTCGCCGGCCGGATCATCTCCGCCGTCGGCGACAAGTTCTTCGCCATAACCATCGCCTGGTGGGTGCTCAGCGGCGCCGGCGAGCACGGCAAGTTCCACCTGGGCATGATAATGGCCATGACTTTCCTGCCGGTAGTGCTGTTCGGCCCTTTCTTCGGCGCGCTGGTGGACCGCAGCGACAAGCGGCTGTCCATGCTCTGGGCCGACGCGGCCCGCCTGACGCTTGTTTTTACGCTGGCGCTGCTGACCTGGTCCGACCGCCTGGAGCTATGGATGCTTTACGGGCTCTGCTTCATGATAGCCGGCTTCGGGCCCATGTTCGAGGCCTCGGTGGCCAGCTCGCTGCTGCGCCTCACCTCCGAGGAGCACCTGGGCGCGGCCACGGCCGCCGACTCCTCGGTCATGCAGCTCTCCAACGTCTTTGGCAGCGCCCTGGGCAGCATCTTCCTCGCCGTCCTGGGTGCCGCCGGGGCTTTCTTCTTTAATTCCCTGACCTACGCTCTTTCCTTTATCGTCGTCTGGCTGATAGTCTCCGACCTGCGGCCGCGCAGGGGGGAGCAGGCCCCCTACTTCGACGAGCTGAAGGCCGGCCTGCGCTACATAGCCGGCAACAGGCCGCTGCTGGTCCTGCTGCTGTCCTTCGCCGCCCTGAATTTCTTCGTCGGCCCCATACTCATACTCATACCGATGATAGTCAAGTTCGTCATAAACGGTTCGGTTAAATGGCTGGCGATATTCGAGACCTTCTTCGCCGCCGGCTCGGCGCTGGCGGCCATAGTGCTGAGCTTCCGCGGCGGCGGCTGCCGCCGCGTCTACCACTGGTTCTTCGCCTCGCTGCTGGCCATGGGCCTGCCTTTCCTCGGCCTCTATTTCACCACGGACCGTTGGCTGATCTGCGGGCTGCTCTTCGTCATGGGCACGGCGCTCGGCGCGGGCAACGCCGTCGTGCTGACCCTGTTCCAGCGCACGGTGCCGGAGGAGATGAAGGGCCGCTTCTTCTCGGTGCTGACCACCGTCAGCTACGCCGTTCTGCCGCTGACCTTCATGCTCAACGGCCTGCTGGCCGAGAGCCGCTCGGTCGGTTTCAGCCTGCTAATGAACTCCTGCGCGCTGCTGGCCCTGTCGTCGCTGGTCCTCTTCATCCCGCGCCTGGAATACGGAGAAACGGAATGACCCCCAGGAAGAATCAGCCCGGCGATCCGCTCTGGTACAAGGACGCGGTCATTTACGAGCTCCACGTGAAATCCTTCTGCGACAGCAACGGCGACGGCATCGGGGATTTCAAGGGGCTGATAAGCAGGCTGCCGTACCTCAAGAGCCTGGGAGCCACGGCCCTCTGGCTGCTGCCTTTCTATCCCTCGCCGCTCAGGGACGACGGTTATGATATCTCCGATTACTACGGCATAAACCCCGACTACGGCGACATG
Source organism: Elusimicrobiota bacterium (assembly GCA_009773155.1). Taxonomy (GTDB): domain Bacteria; phylum Elusimicrobiota; class Elusimicrobia; order Elusimicrobiales; family UBA9959; genus UBA2231. Next base: position 49,281 of record WOVA01000011.1, on the reverse strand, counting down.
GGCGATTTCAGGGATTTCCTGCGCGAGGCCCACGCCCTCGGCCTGCGCGTGATAACCGAGCTCGTCGTCAACCACACCTCCGACCATCACCCCTGGTTCCAGCGGGCGCGCAAGTCAAAACCCGGCTCCGCCGCCCGCGACTATTATGTCTGGAGCGATACCGAGGAGAAATACCGCGACGCCAGGATAATATTCAAGGATTTCGAGACCTCCAACTGGACCTGGGACGACGAGGCCGGCGCCTATTTCTGGCACCGCTTCTACCACCACCAGCCCGACCTCAACTTCGAGAACCCGGCCGTTCAGCGCGAGCTGCTCAAGGTGGTGGACTTCTGGCTGGGCATGGGGGTGGACGGGCTCAGGCTGGACGCCGTGCCCTATCTCTACGAGGCCGACGGTACCAACTGCGAGAATCTGCCGGCCACCCACGCGTTCCTCAAGAAGCTGCGCGCGCACGCGGACTCGAAGCACAGGGACCGGATGCTGCTCTGCGAGGCCAACCAGTGGCCCGAGGACGCGGCCGCCTATTTCGGCGCCGGCGACGAGTGCAATATGTCCTTCCATTTTCCCGTCATGCCGCGCCTCTTCATGTCGCTCTGGATGGAGGACAGCTTCCCGCTGACCGATATACTCGAGCAGACGCCGGCCATCCCCGAGAACTGCCAGTGGGCCGTCTTCCTGCGCAACCACGACGAACTGACGCTGGAGATGGTCACCGACGAAGAGCGGGACTATATGTACAAGGTCTACGCCCGCGACGCCAAGGCCAGGATAAACCTGGGCATACGCCGCCGCCTGGCCCCGCTGCTGGGCAACAACCGCCGCAAGATAGAGCTGATGAACATGCTGCTGCTCTCCCTGCCCGGCACGCCGGTGCTCTATTACGGCGACGAGATAGGAATGGGCGATAATTTTTACCTCGGCGACCGCAACGGCGTGCGCACGCCGATGCAGTGGAGCCCCGACCGCAACGCCGGCTTCTCCCGGGCCAACCCGCAGAAGCTGTTCCTGCCGGTGGTGACCGACCCCGAATATCATTATGAAGCCGTCAACGTGGAGAGCCAGGAGGGGAACCTCTCCTCGCTGCTCTGGTGGATGCGCCGCGTCATCGCCATGCGCGAGAACTACAAGGCGCTGGGCCGCGGCACGCTGGAGCCGGTGCAGTCGGATAACGCCAAGGTGCTGGCCTTTGTGCGGCGCTACGGCGACGAGATAATACTTTTCACGGCCAACCTGTCGCGCTTCTCGCAGGCCGCCTCGCTGGACCTCTCCCGCTACGCGGGCTATGTCCCGACGGAAGTGTTCAGCGGCAGCGACTTCCCGGCGATAACGGATAAACACTACCTTTTCACCCCCGGGGTGCATAGCTGCTCCTGGTTCCTGCTGCGCAGGCCCGATCAGCCGGCCGAGCCCGCGGCCGACAAGCCGCTGCCGGCGCTGGAACTGCCGGACCTGGAATGGGAGGATTTCTTCGAAGCAATGGGCCCGCGCGGGCTGGAGCCCGCGTTGACGGCCTATATCAAGCGCTGCCGCTGTTTCGCCACCCGGGGCTCGGCCCCCCGCAGGCTGAGGGTCATGGAGACCTTCCCGCTGCCTTCCGGCGCCAGGCTGGTCCTGGCGGAGGCCGTGCACGCGCAGGGCTGGACGGAGACGTACGTGGTCCCGCTGGCCTTCGCCGCCGGCGAGAAGGCGGAGGGGGCCGCCAAAAAAAATCCGCAGGCGATGGTCGCCTCGCTGGAGCTGGCGGGCGGGAAGGGATACCTTTACGACGCGGGCCATGACCCGGCTTTCCACGCCGACCTGCTCGCGCTGTTCTCCTCGGGCCGCCGGCTGCGCTCGGGCGGCGCCGTGCTGCGCGCGACGGCCTCGACGGCATCGGCGGGGGACACCATGCGGCATGGTGTCCCCGTTCCGCTGCCGCTGCCGGAAGGTCAGGCCCCCGAGTCCAGGGTCCTGCGCTCCGGCCCCAACGGCGTCACCGTCGCCTACGGCTCCGCCTGCGTCCTGCGGCTATGCCGCCGCGCGGAGGAGGGCGTAAGTCCCGACGTGGAAACGGGCAGGCTCTTCGCAGGCGGCAGTTTCGTCAATTGCCCCGCTTATTACGGCTCGCTGAGCCTGGAGCGCGGGGGTAAGTTCTACGGCACGCTGGGCTTCCTGCGCTCTTTCGTGCCAAACCAGGGCGACGCCTTCGCGCTGCTGGCCGGGGAGGCTTCGCGCTATTACGAGGCGGTCCAGTCCCGCCCCGGGGGGACCGGGAGCGAGGGGACACCATGCCGCATGGTGTCCCCGGCCGGGGCCTTCTGCGCCGGAGCCGCGGAGGCGCCGGCTGATTTCGTCAACCTTTCCGGCGGCTTCTGCCTGGAGATGGCGGAACTTATCGGCCGGCGCACGGGAGAGATGCACGCCGCCCTGGCCGCCGCCCAGGACCCGGACTTCGCGCCGGAGCCTTTCTCCAGGCTCTACCAGCGTTCTATCTTCCAGTCCATGTCGGGGCAGTCCAAGAAGGCCTTCCTTAACCTGTCCCGCCGGCTGAAGGAGCTGCCGGCCGAAGTAAGGGAGGATATCTCTTTCGTACTGGACAGCCAGCAGAAGATGCTTAAGGTGATGCAGCGGCTCAACGAGAAGAAGTTCGTCTGCCGCAAGATCCGCATACACGGCAATTACCTGCTCTCGCAGCTGCTCTACACCGGCAAAGACTTCGTCATCAAGGACTTCGAGGGTCACCCGGACAAGACGCCGGGCGAGCGCCGGATAAAACGCTCTCCGCTGCGCGACGCGGCTGGCGCCCTGCTCTCCCTCTACTACGCGGCGCACGCGCCTTTCCTGCAGACCGGCGGAGTCCCGCTCAAGGACCTGCCGGCGCTGGCGCCGTGGCTGGACCTGTGGTATTCACATATGTCCGCCGCCTTCCTGCGGGGGTACCTGGCGGCGGCGGGCCCCGCGCAGATCCTCCCGCAGAACCCCGACGACTTTCAGCTGCTGCTGAAGCTGTTCATGATGAAGAGGGCCGTGACCGAGCTGGAGAGCGACGCCGCCGCCAGGCCCGACTGGGCGCGCGTGCCCGCCAGGCTGCTGCGGCTGCTGCTGCGCCCCGAGCAGCAGGAATGCGCCCCGCCCCAGGCGGCCGGCGCGTGACCGGCGCCGTGATCACCTCCGCGCAGGGAGCGCTGCCCGTGAAGGGAGGTCTCGCGTTCACCGTCTGGGCTCCGGCGGCGGAGCGCATGGAGGTCAGGATCTTTTCCCCGCGCCGGCCGGCGCTGCGCATGAAGAAGGCCGGCGGCGGCTACTGGAAAGCTTCCGCCCGGGGCCTGGGCGCGGGGACCAGGTACAAATACGCCGTGAACGGCCGCGACGAGCGTCCCGATCCGGCCTCCGCCTTCCAGCCGGAGGGAGTGCACGGTCCGTCCGAGGCCGTGGACCACGCCGCTTTCCCCTGGGCCGACGCGGCCTGGCGCGGCCTGGCGCCGGAGAAGATGATAGTTTACGAGCTGCATCCGGGGACTTTCACCCCGACGGGCGATTTCGCGGGCGTGGAGTCGCGCATACCTTACCTCAAGAGCCTCGGCGTGAACGCGGTGGAGCTGATGCCCGTGTCGCAGTTCCCCGGCTCCCGCAACTGGGGCTATGACGGGACCTATCCTTACGCCCCGCAGAATTCCTACGGCGGGCCGGAGGGACTTAAAAAGCTCGTCGACGCCTGCCACCGCGCCGGCCTGGCCGTCATACTCGACGTAGTTTACAATCATCTCGGCCCAGAGGGTAATTACCTCGGGACTTACGGCCCCTATTTCACGGACCGCTACCGCACGCCGTGGGGCGACGCGATCAATTACGACGGCAAGGACAGCTCTGCCGTCCGCGAATATTTCATCGGCAGCGCCCTGGGGTGGTTCCGCGACTACCACATCGACGCCCTGCGCCTGGACGCCGTGCACGGCATCTTCGATTTCGGCGCCAAGCACTTCCTGGCCGAACTCTCTGAGCGGACGCGGGACCTCTCCCGCCTGCTCGGCCGCCGGCTCTCGCTGATAGCCGAGAGCGACCTCAACGATGTCCGCGCGCTGGCCCCGGCGCCCGCGGGCTGGGGGATGGCCGCCCAGTGGTCCGACGATTTTCACCACGCGCTGCACACGCTGCTCACCGGCGAGCGCGGCGGCTACTATGAGGATTTCGGCGAGTTCGGCCAGCTGGCCAAGGCCTTCTCCGACGGCTTCGTATACGACTGGGCCTGGTCGCCGCACCGCGGCCGCCGCCACGGCTCCAGCTCGCGGCTAGTTCATCCCGGTAAATTCGTCGTCTGCTCGCAGAACCACGACCAGGTGGGGAACAGGCTGCTGGGCGAGAGATTGTCCGTCCTCGCGGGCGAGCGCGGGCTGCGGCTGGCCGCCGGCGCCGTGCTCCTTTCTCCCTATGTGCCGATGCTCTTCATGGGAGAGGAGTACGCCGAGAAGAACCCTTTTCAGTATTTCGTCAGCCACGGCGACCCGGACCTGGTCAGGGCCGTGCGCGAAGGGCGCAAGCGCGAGTTCGCCGCCTTCGGCTGGAAGAAGGAGCCGCCGGACCCGCAGGGAGAGGCGGCCTTCGCCGCCAGCCGGCTGGACTGGGACAGTGTCTCCCGCGGCGCGCACGCGGCCATGCTGGATTTCTACCGGCGGCTCATCTCCCTGCGACGGAGCGAGCCGTCGTTCGGCTGCGTCCCGCGGCGGGACGTCTCCGTGAAAGTTTCGGGAAAGACCATCGCTCTCTTCCGCCGCCGCGGCAACTCCGCCAGCGCCGTCGTCTTCAATTTCGGCCGTTCCGCCGTCCGCCCCGCCCTGCCGCCGGGCAGGTGGAGGGCGGTCTTCGATTCGTCGGGACGGCGCGCGGCGGAGCCGCTGGCGCCTGAAAGTTTCAGGGCCTATATACGGGGGAAATAAGGCATGAAATACGCCTGCGTGCACGGTCATTTTTACCAGCCTCCCAGGGAGAACCCCTGGCTGGAGGAAGTGGAACTGCAGGATTCGGCCCACCCGCATCACGACTGGAACGAGCGCATCACCGAGGAGTGTTACGCGCCCAACACCGCCTCGCGACTGCTCGACGGCGAAGGGCGCGTGACCGACATCGTAAGCAACTATTCCCGCATGAGCTTCAATTTCGGACCGACGCTGCTGAGCTGGCTGGCGCGCCGCCGCCCCGGCGCGTACAAGGCGATACTCGAAGCCGACCGGCTGGGGATGGAACGCTTCTCGGGTCACGGCCCGGCCGTAGCGCAGTGCTACAACCACATGATCATGCCGCTGGCTTCGGCGCGCGACAAACGCACGCAGGTGCTCTGGGGCCTGCGCGATTTCGAGAGCCGCTTCGGCCGTAAATCCGAGGGGATCTGGCTGCCCGAGACGGCAGCGGACCTGGCCACGCTGGAAGCGCTGGCGGCGGAAGGCGTGAGGTTCACCATACTCGCGCCGGGCCAGGCGAAGCGCGTCCGCAGGGCGGGCGAAAAGGACTGGCACGACGTGGACGGCGGCAGGGTAGACCCGCGCAGGCCGTATCTCTGCCGGCTGCCCGGCGGCGGCTCCATCGCGATTTTCTTCTACGACGGCCCTCTTTCCCGCGAGATCGCCTTCAACGGCATGCTCAACGACGGCAATGTCTTCATGGCCCGGCTCGGCGGCGCGCTGGACGACGGGCCCGCCGAGCCGCAGCTTTCGCATATCGCCACCGACGGAGAGACCTACGGCCACCATCACCGCCACGGCGACATGGCGCTGGCCTACTGCCTCTCCAACATCGAGGACGCGGCCGGCCTGAAGCTGACGGTCTACGGCGAGTTCCTCGGGAAGCATCCGCCGCAGTGGGAGGCCGAGATCTGGGACAAGTCCTCCTGGAGCTGCGTGCACGGCGTGGAGCGCTGGCGCTCGGACTGCGGCTGCAATTCCGGGAAGGCGGGCTGGCATCAGAAATGGCGGGCGCCGCTGCGCTCCGCGCTGGACTGGCTGCGCGACAATCTCTCCAGCATCTACGAGGAACAGGCCGCGGGGCTGCTCAGGGAACCCTGGGCCGCCCGGGACGCCTATATAAACGTGCTGCTCGACAGATCGGAGGCCTCCTTCGCGTCCTTCTTCGCCGCGCACTCGGCCAAAGACCTGGTCCCCGAAGAGCGGCTCAAGGTCATACGCCTTCTTGAGATGCAGCGCAACGCGATGCTGATGTACACCAGTTGCGGCTGGTTCTTCGGCGAGGTCTCGGGACCGGAGACCGTGCAGATCATGGGCTACGCGGCCCGCGCCGCCCAGTTGGGGCGGCAGGCCGCCGGCGTGGACCTGGAACCGGGCTTCCTGGACCTGTTGGCCAGGGCGCCCAGCAATATTCCGGAGTTCGCCGACGGCAGAAAGATATACGAGATGTTCGTCAAGCCGGCCGAGCTGGACCTGCTGCGGGTGGGCGTGCATTACGGAGCCTCGTCCATATTCGCGCGCGACCCGGGAGACGCCGATGTCTATTGCTACGGAGTGAAGCCCCGGGAGCTGGAGGTGATCGAGTCCGGCCAGCAGCGGCTGGCGGTGGGACAGGTCGGGATAAAATCCAGGATAACCACGGAATCCGACGAGGTCAGCTTCGTCATGCTCTACCTGGGAGGCTACAACCTGCTGGGCGCGGCGCGCGAGTTCATGGGCGCCGACGCCTTCGCGTCCATGCGCGACTCGATGAAGGCGGCTTTCGCCGCCGGCAGCCTGGCCGACATGACGCGCCTCATAGACCAGAACTTTCCCAAGGGCAGCTATTCGCTCTGGCATCTCTTCCGCGACGAGCAGCGCAAGGTCATAGACCAGATCTTCTCGGGCGCGCGGGCCGAGATCTCGGCCGCTTTCCGCCAGATCTACGCGCATCACGCGGTAATACTGGACGTGACCAGCCGCCTGCGGGTGCCGCTGCCGCGCGGCTTCGCCGCGGCGGCCGAAGCCGTCCTCAACGAGGATATCCGCGCCGCCCTGTCAGCCGACCCGCCCGACGCCGGCGCGATAAGCAAGGCGGCCGAGGTGATAAACCGCTTCTCGCTCAGCGTGGACAGGAGCGCCCTCGCCCTTTCGGTCGGGGGAACTCTGAACGCTTTAGCCGACGTCTTCGCCGCGGAGCCCTCTTCCGGCGCCGCGCTGGAGAAGATGGCCGCCCTGCTGGAGGCCGTCGCCCCGCTGGGGCTGGAGATGAACCTCTGGCGCGTGCAGAACATAATGTTCAAGTCCGGCCTGCCCGCGGCTTCGGCGAAACGCGGGTCCGCCGACGGCGGCGACGCGGAAGCGCGGCGCTGGCTGGACCTGTTCGAGAAGAACAGCGGGTCCCTCAAGGTGAAGTTCAGTTATTGATATGAACGCCCCTCTCGCCGCTTACCGCCTGCAGCTGCACAAGGGCTTCCCTTTCGCCCGCGCGGCGGAACTGGTCCCTTATCTGAAGGAGCTCGGCGTCAGCCATCTTTACGCCTCGCCCGTCTTCAAGGCCCGCGCCGGCAGCCTGCACGGCTACGACGTTACGGATCCGGCCGTCATAAACCCGGAGCTCGGGGGCGGGGAGGGGCTCGCTTCTCTCTCGGAAGAACTCAAGCGTTCGGGACTCTCGATAATGCAGGACATAGTCCCCAACCACATGTCCTACGACAGCCAGAACGAGATGCTGATGGACGTGATGGAGAAGGGGCCCTATTCGCGGTACAAGAGCTTCTTCGACATAGACTGGGAGCATATCTACGAGAACCTGCGCGGCCGTATCCTGACCCCCTTCCTCGGCTCGTTCTACGGCGAGGCGCTGGAGAACGGGGAGCTGCGGCTGGTCTATGACGAGCGGGGGCTGGCGCTGTCCTACTACGCCCTGCGGCTGCCGCTGCGCGTGGAGAGCTACGCCGAAGTCTTCGGCGGCGATATCGCTCCGCTCGAGGCGGCTCTGGGGCCCGACAGCCCCGAACTGGCCCGCTATATCGGCACCGCCGGCCTTTTCCGCGGACTGAAGTCGGAGGACCCCGCCGCGGGCGGGCAGTGCGCGCACGCGCGGCGGATGCTGCGCGAGCTCTACTCCTCTTCGGAGGCAGTGCGCGCCCACGCGGACGCGGCGGTCGAGCGCTTCAACGGCCGCAAGGGCGATTCCGCTTCCTTCGACGCGCTGGACGCCCTGGTCTCGTCCCAGTTCTTCCGGCCGTCCTACTGGAAGGTGGCGGCGGAAGAGATAAACTACCGCCGCTTCTTCACCATAAACGAGCTGATCTCGGTGCGCGTGGAAGACCCGGAAGTTTTCACCCGGGTGCACGCCGCGACCCTGGGCCTGACCGGGAGCGGCGCGGTCACGGCCCTGCGCGTGGACCACGTGGACGGCCTGCTGGACCCGCAGGGCTACCTGGTCCGGCTGCGCGAAGCCGCGGGAGCGGAGACGTACATCGTGGTGGAGAAGATACTGGCCCCCGGCGAGGAGCTGGCGCCGGCCTGGCCGATAGAGGGCACTACCGGCTACGATTTCACCAATTACGCCAACGGGCTGTTCTGCCGGCGGGAGAGCGACAAGGAGTTCAGCCGGCTGTATTACCGGTTCACCGGCCTGGAGTCGCGCTACGACGAGATGGTGGTGGCCAAGAAGCGGATGATGATCAGCCGGCACCTGGCCGGCAATATCGATAACCTGGCCCACATGATGAAGAAGTCGGCCGCCGACGACCGCTACGGCCGCGACATCACGCTCTACGGCCTGCGCCGCGCGCTGGTGGAGGTGATGGCCAATTTCCCGGTCTACCGCACCTATGTGAACGGTCCCGGGGGCCCGACGGAGGCCGAGCGGGCGGTTATAAAGACCGCCGTCGAAGGCGCCCGGCGCCGGCTGCGGGATTTCGGCTACGAGCTCAACTTCATAGAAGCCTTTCTGCTGATGGGCGGCCATAAGTCGCTCGAGGGCGAGAGCGCGGGCAATATCCTGCCGTGCGTGATGGCCTTCCAGCAGTACACGGCGCCGCTGATGGCCAAAGGCTTCGAGGATACCATCCTCTACATCTACAACCGCCTCGCCTCGCTCAACGAAGTGGGCGGTTCGCCGGACCGCTTCGGTTTTTCTCCCGAAGAGGTCCACGCTTTCTTCGCGGGCCGCGCCGCGCGCGCGCCGCTGACCATGAACTGCACCTCCACTCACGACACCAAGCGCAGCGAGGACGTCCGCGCCAGGATCAACGTGCTCTCGGAGACGCCGGCTGAATGGTACGCCGTCCTGCGGCGCTGGGCGAAGCTGCTGCAGGCCGGGCGCCGCAAGGATGCCGCCGGGCGGGAGATGCCTTCGCTCAATGACGAGTACCTGCTTTACCAGACGCTGCTGGGGGCCTGGCCGTCGGAGGGGGAGCCGATGCCGGACTTCGCGGAGAGGATCAGGGAATATTCGGTTAAAGCCGCCCGCGAAGCGCAGGTGGACACCAACTGGATAAAGCCCGACGAGGAATACGAGGCCGCGCTGCGCGGCTTCATAGACCGCGCCCTGCAGCCCGGGCCGGAGAACAAGTTCCTGGGGGACTTCCTCCCTTCGCAGCGCCTGGTCGCCTTCTACGGCGCTTTTAATTCCCTTTCCCAGGCGCTGCTGAAACTGGCCGCGCCGGGGCTGCCGGACATCTACCAGGGGTGCGAGCTCTGGGACTTCAGCCTGGTGGACCCGGACAACCGCCGCCCCGTGGATTTCGCGCTGCGCTCCCGCCTTCTGGCGGAACTGAAAAGGGATTTTGCCGCCGACCCGGCAAGCCTCATGGCCGGCCTGCTCGCTGACCTACCGTCGGGCAGGATAAAGCTGTTCCTGACCTGGCGGGCGCTGGCGGCGCGGGCTGCGATGAAGGGTGTTTTTGAGGGCGGTTCTTACCTGCCACTGGCGGCCGAAGGTCCGCGCGCGGAGAGCGTCTTCGCCTTCGCCCGCGTGCGCGGCGGGAGCGCCGTCATAGCCGCCGTGCCGCGCCTGCTATCCGGCTTCGTCCCCGCCGGCCAGCCGCCGCTGGGCGAGCTGTGGCAGGATACGCGGCTCATATTGCCGCCGGAACTGCGCGGGACTTTCACCGACTCCTTCTCCGGCCGGACTTTCGAGGCCGGGGAGGCCGTCGCGCTCAAAGATCTGTTCTCTTCCTTCCCCTGCGCCCTGCTGACGCGAGGCTGATACCCGTCTGAAAACAGAGAAGCCGCCGGCATTGAAGGCCGGCGGCTTTTTTGCGTAGCCCGGTCAGAACAGCGGCTTGCCGTCGAGCTTTATGTATTCGTAATCCGCGCAGGAGGTGATGGAGCCGAAGGCCTGCCCGGCTATGACCAGCTTCTGCGCGGGGGCTTTGGCCGCAGCCGGGGAGAACAGGGAAATAGTCTTGGAATACTCCCCGCCGGCGTCTTGCCCGTAGACGGAGAAGAAGGACCCTTTCCTTTCGAAGCGGAATTTCCTGCTTTTGGACGGGGGGGTGACCACCAGTTCGCCGCCCGGGTAATACCAGTAGGTGAAGTCCATGCTGTCGCCGTTCTGGTTCATCCTTACGTTAAGGGCCAGGTCCGCCGAGTAAAGGGCCGGGCGCACGTCCTTTTCCCCGAACCAGAGGGTCGCCGAGAGCCACTGACCCGAGGCGCCGGACATCTCGTAACGCGCCGAGACGTCGACGGTCCAGTTGTCGCCGGTGATTTCCCTTTCCAGCGTCAGGCCGGGGATATAGCCGTCCCTGGATTCTGAAAAGCCATCGTGCTGGCGCGCGGCCAGGCAGTAACGCAACTCGCGTCCGTCGAAATCGAAGCGCCCCGGTCCGGGCCAGACCTTCCAGCCGGGAGGGGGCTCCGTCGGTCCCGCCGGGACGGCGGGAGGGGAGGGTCTCGGGGCCGGCAGGCGGCGCACGGTGCCGCCGCCGGACGCCAGGTCAATATGCAGCAGCGCCGTCGCGGCCGCGATGACGTCGCCGGTGGCCACGTTTATCGCCCTGGCGTTGAGTTCGTAGCCGCCGTCGAGCCGGGCCAGCGTCCCGGTGACCACGGCGCCCGCGCCCGACAGGAACCCCGCCTTGGCCAGTCCCGCCTCGTCCACTGCGCCGGAGGCCGACAGGCTCAGCTCTTTCAGCGCCGCTTCCAGCCGCCGCCGCTCTATCACCCTCACCTTTCCCGAGGAGGCCAGCCTCGAGGTCAGGCGTTCGGCGACAAGCCTGCCTTCGGGCGTCGTCTCGCCGGAGACGCCGGTTATGTCATGGACGGCCAGCGTGCCGTCCGGGATGTCGCCGGCTTTGGAGAGTATGGCCGAGACCACCGCCGCCAGAGGATCAGCCGGCGCCGGCGCGGCGGTCCGGGGGCGGGCCGAGCAGGCGCAGACGAAGACCGCCGCCGCGGCCGCGGCGGCGCGAAGTGCGTTCGGGGGTCTCATCATGCTGTCTCCTTAGACGGGATTGGGGACGTCGACGAAGAAGGTCCCGACGCGGAACCTGCGTTCCAGCAGGCGGCCGAGAGCCTTCACTCCCTCTTTTTCGGTATTGTAATGCCCGGCGGATATGAAATTGACGCCGAGCTCGCGCGCGCCCTCCTGGCTGGGCTCGCCGGCCTCGCCGGTGACGAAGAGGTCCAGCCCGGCCGCGGCGGCCTGGCCGAACAGGCGGGCGGCCCCTCCGGAAACGGCGCCGACGCGGCGTATCTTCCTGGGGCCGTAAGGGAAGAGGAGAGGCTTGGCGCCGAGCGCTGCGGCCAGGAGCGACGCGGCCTTCTCCGGCGACAGGGGCCGGGGCAGCGCGCCGGACAGGCCGATGGTCTGGCCGTCGTATTCACCGAAGGGGCGGGTCCCTTTCGCGCCGAGGATCCGTAGCAGGGCTGCGTTGTTGCCGATAACGGGATGGGCGTCCAGCGGCAGATGCCAGGCGGCCAGGCTCATGCCGCTGTCCAGCAGCAGGGCCAGCTTTTTTTTGAACGGGCCCTTGACCGCTTCCAGGTGGCCTTTCCAGAAAAGGCCGTGATGTACTATCGCCAGGTCGGCCCGGGCCGCGGCGGCGCGCCTGAGAAATTCCAGCGAGGCCGAGACCCCCAGCGCGATCCTGCGCACCTCGGGCCTGCCCTCTGTCTGAAGGCCGTTTAGGGAGGCGTCCCTGAAGGAGCCCGACCGGAGTTTGTCGTTAGCGAAATCTATTATCCTGCCGAGTCCGGCCATACCCGCCCCCTTATTTGCCGTGCCTGGCGGCGTGGACATAGCCGCCGCTGTTCTCGGCGCAGAGAGCGTCGACCGGCGCGGCCGCGGCGTCGTCGCCGAAGAAAAGGAAAGCCGCGTAGCCCCAGCGCTCCGGGGCGCCGGCCAGCAGGCGGCGGGGGACTTTTACGGACAACGCCCCGGCGGCGCCTGGCGCGGCCTTGAGGCTGGCCGCCGGCCGCAGGCTGCCCAGCGTGAACAGTTCCGCTTCGCCGCCGCGCACGGAGAGCGCGTATTCCCAGGCGTCCTCGGGGTAGAGCCGCGGCGACACGGCGCCGAGCAGGGAAGTCCTGCCCGCGCGCTGCCGCTTGTTGACGTCGATATAGAGTTCCAGGCGCACTCCCCCGGCCAGGCCCAGCTCCGGGCCGGCGCCCGCCGCGAAAGCGAAGGTCACTTCCTCGTCGTTCCAGGAGATGTGAAGGGAGCGCAGCTTGAGCGCTTTCAGGGGGTCCAGCCCGCCCGGCAGCGAGGGGGCCGGCTCCGGCAGGGACGGCCGCGCGTGGCCGTTCTCCAGTTCCAGCCGCCTGCCGTCGAGGCGCGAAGTGAAGGCCTTGGGGATCTCCTGCTCCGTCGAAAGTTTTTCCAGCGGCGCGAAGATCCAGCGGGGCAGGCTCGTGTTCATGAGGCGGTAGACGTCGGCGGCGCGGGTCTGGAAGGAAATTTCCGCCTCGCGGCGCGCCTCTTCGTCGGGAGAATCCAGGCCGGAGAGTTCCCGCCCCGCGCCTGTCGCGAAATAAGCCTGCATGACGGACCTGAGGGCCCTGTCGCCGGGCCTCTCGTTCATATGAAGGGACATCGTGTCGCGCAGCCCGGCGAGGGCCGAGACGGCGCCGGACTGGCGCGGGGAGCCGGCCCAGAGCGTGTAATCTTCGCTCCACGGGGGCAGGGAGAGCGGAACCGGGACACCATGCCGCATGGTGTCCCCCGCCGATGCCGGTACGGTGGAGGCCAGCAGTTCGGATACGGTCATGCCGGGGGCCGCCACGGCGAGCCAGTAGTCCAGCGCCGCGGCGTGGTCCCTGCCGGCGTCGGCGTCCAGAACGCCGTCGAGAACGAAGAAGCAGGGAGAGACGGCGCAGGCGGCCGTCGCCCGGTAGCCGGGTGCCCCGGCTACCGTGGAATAAAGAAGGTCGAAGGACACCGCGGCCACGCCGTCCCTGGAGACGATACGGGGAGTATCGGTCGACGCGGGAGCGCCCGACGCCGCCCAGGACAGCCCCACGGAACGCAGCGCCGGCTGCGCTCCTTCGGCCATGCCGCCGGGCGACGAGGCGAGGCCCCGGGGCGGATGTTCGCCGTAGAGGGGCAGCCTCTCCCTGGCGTCGAGCAGGCGCAGGGCGAAGAAGTAGGGATTATTCCGGAACTCTCCCCGCTTGCCCGCCCAGGCCGAGGCGGGGTCGTTCGGATAATAGAGCAAAAATAGCGGAGGGGCTTCGGGAACGCGCAGAGCCAGCTCGACCCGGCCTTCCGCCAGCAGCGCTTTAAGACGGGACAGTTCCGGTTCGGCCGGCTGTGATTCCAGCGCCAGCGTCAGCTTCAGCCGGGGATCCTTCTCCAGCGCCTCCAGCGCCTGGCCGATGCTATGGTCGGCGGGCGGCAGCCAGAGAAGGGTGGTGCCCGCGGCGGCGCGCGCGGGGAGCAGCAGTAAAAGAAGGAGCGCGGCCCTGGAAGCCATCCTGGTCACTTGACCCTCCTGACGGAGACGCGCGTTCCGTCGCGGTCAGCGGTCTCGGGATTGGCCGGGTCGACGGACTGGTCACCGTCGATTATATAGGCGTAGCGGTACTCTCCGGGCGGCAGCGTCACCATCGTCTCCCACGCGCCGTTCCTTTTCACCAGCCTGAGCGCGGCGGGGTCCCACTTATTGAAATCGCCTACCAGTCTCACCTCGGAGGCGCCCTTGGCCGTCACGGAAAATTTAGCGAAGCGCAGCTCCGGCTGGGGGTTGAGGGGCCTGGAGGCGCTATGCCGCATGGGGGGCATGGCCGAGGGCCTGGAAGGCCTGATCAGCCCCGTCTCCCAGCCCCCGAGAAATCCGAAGTATTTGCTGACCGCCTTCTGAAAAAACACGCTGGGGACGCTGACTATTATCAGCGCCGCGAGGGCGACCCAGATGAGCACTATCCGACGTTCAACCGCCATTCTCTTCCTCCAGCATGGGCCTGAACCTGGGCTCCGCGCCCAGTTCCCTGGCCAGGGCCGCGAAGCGTTCCCTGTCCAGCCCCGGTTTCTCCACCGCCGTGGCCACCGTTTCTTTCATGACGGCGGTGGCGGAGCGGATGAAAGTCAGAACGCTTTCGAATCCTTTTTCCGCGTACTGCGGCGCGGGCCGCATCATCTCCAGCCAGGCCGCGGGGTCCGGCGTGTTAAGGCTGACGTGCACCGAATCCACCAGCCCGGCAAGCTCGGCCGCGGCGTCTCTGCCGGTAAGCAGATCGGCCAGACCGTTGGTGTTGAGGCGCACCCGGAGGTCCCGCGGAACGCCGGCGACGGAGCCTGCGCGCAGCAGCCGGCAGACCTCTTTGAGCTCCGTAAAGCGCATGGCCGGTTCGCCGTAGCCGCAGAAGACCATTTCCCGGAAAGGAGCCGCCGCGTATTCGCTCGACAGCTTTGCGGCTATCTCCGCCGGCGACGGTTCCGCCCCGCCCAGGTCCAGGTTGCTGCCCCGGTAATCCATCTCCCAGCGCCGTTTTATGCAGAAAGCGCAGGCGGTCGGGCAGCGGTTGGTCAGGTTGATATAAGCGCCCTGGCCGTAGCGGTAGACTATCGCGGGCTCCATTGAATTTATTCTATCATTAATCCAACTTTCTCATGAAAATACTCTGCGCCTGCAACGCCTTCAAGGGCACGCTCTCCGGGGCGGCCGCCTCGCTGGCCCTCAAGAACGGGTTCGACGAAACCTCTCCCGGCTCGGCCGAGGCTTTCCCGGGGATAGCCGACGGCGGCGACGGCCTCGTCGAGGTTCTCCGGGCTTCCGCCGGAGGGCGCATTCATTCCCGCCGGGTGAGCGGCCCTCTCGGGCGGTCCGTGAGCGCGCGGTTCCTGATGCTGCCCGGCCGCCGCGCGGTGATAGAGATGTCGGAGGCCGCCGGGCTGCGCCGCCTGGGCGGCCGACGCAAGGACCCGATGGCGGCCTCCACCCGCGGAGTGGGGGAGCTGATGCTCGCGGCCGCGCGGGCCGGCGCCCTGGAGATCTTCGTCGGGCTCGGAGGCAGCGCGTCCAACGACGCGGGGGCCGGCTGCGCGGCCGCCTGCGGCTGGAGGCTGCTGGACGCCGCGGGCCGTCCCGTGCCTGACGGCGCGGCCGGGCTTCTCCGGCTGGCGCGCATAGAGGCCGGCCCGGAGACCTCGCTTTTCCGGAAGATAAAGGTGAGGGGCCTGGCCGACGTGACCAATCCTCTCTGCGGGGCCAGGGGGTCGGCCCGGGTTTACGGCCCGCAGAAGGGCGCCACGCCGGTCCAGGTGAAACTGCTGGAGAAGGCCATGGCCCGCTTCGCGCGCGTCGCCCGGCGCGCGAGCGGCCGGGATGTCGCCCGGCTTCCCCGCGGTGCCGCGGCCGGCGGCCTGGGCGCCGGGCTGGCCGCTCTCTTCGGCGCCGTTCTCGAAGACGGGGCGGCCTGGGTGCTGGAAAATACCGGCTTCGCCGCCGCGCTGGCCGGCTGCGGCGCCCTGGCTACCGGCGAGGGACGTTTCGACCGGCAGACCCTCTACGGCAAGGCCCCGGCCGCGGCCGCCCGGCTGGCCGCGGCGGCCGGCAAGCCCGTTTTCGTCTTCTGCGGGGAATATGAGACGCTCCCCGCCCGCGACCTGCGCCGGCTGGGCATAGCCGCCGTCTACCCGCTCCGGCTGCTCTTTCCCGGGTCGGACACCAACAGGGGCTGCGCCCGGCTGCTGAGGAGGGCCGCGGCCGCCGTCCGCCGCCGTCCGGTCGTGGACTAACCGCCCCTCCATTTATTATCATATATATCTCTATTAATAATGGCGGGGCACTCCTTTGCCGGAAAGTCCCGCCCGGAGCCGAACAATGAGCGCCAATTCACACAACATATCCTTTGGAACCGACGGCTTCAGGGGCGTCATTTCCAGGGACTTCACTTTCGACGCGCTGCGCCGCATAGCGCAGGGCTTCAGCGATTTCCTCGCCTACAAGTACCTGCGCACCAACGAGCGGGCGAAGGTCGTCATAGGTTATGACCGGCGCTTCATGTCCGACCGCTTCGCCGAGGTCTTCGGCGACGTGCTGGCCTCGCAGGGTGTGGACTGCACGCTGTCCGACTCGCCGCTGCCCACTCCCGCGGTCAGCTTCCTCACGTCGGGGAAGTTCGATTACGGCATAATGATAACCGCCAGCCATAACAAGTATTTCTACAACGGCGTGAAGGTGAAGCAGGGGGGCCGTTCCGCTCCGCCCACCGCCACGGCCGAGCTGGAGACCTATATTTTTAAAGCCTCCCCGCATAAGGTGAAGTCCGCCGGCGTACCGAAGAAGTCCTTCAGGAAGGACTACCTCTCCTACCTCAATTCCCGGCTGCCCTACGCCAAGCTCTTCGAGAAGGTGAAGGGGCCGGTTGTCGTCGATTTCATGTACGGCTGCGGCGCGGAACTGGCCGGCGACGTCTTCAGCGCGAAGAACGTCGTCCGTCTGCACGAGGAGAACGATCCCCTTTTTCCGGGTATACATTCGCCGGAGCCCGTCGAGTCCAACCTGCAGCTGCTGCTCAAGACCGTGAAGGAGAAGAAGGCTAAGATGGGCGTGGCCCTCGACGGCGACGCGGACCGCTTCGCCCTGGTCAGCGATAAGGGCGTTTACATGACCCCCTGCCAGATAGCCCCGATGCTGCTGGAGTACCTGCTGCAGCGCAACAAGCTCACCGGCAAGGTCATCCAGGCCGTGTCCATGGGCTACCTGACCAAGCGCATCGCCCGCGCCCATAACCTGCAGTTCGAGGAGGTCCCGGTCGGCTTCAAGTACATAGCCGAGAAGATGCTCTCCGAGGACGTCTCCTTCGGCGCGGAGGAGTCCGGCGGCTACGCCTGGAAAGGCAGTCTTCCCGAGCGGGACGGCGTGCTGACCGCGCTGGCCTTCGCCGACATGACGGCGCGGACCGGCAAGACTATCTCCGAGCTGTACAGGGACATAGAGAAGAAGTACGGTACCTCCCATTTCGAACGCGTGGACTTCAGGCTGGACAAACCGATAACGAACAAGCATTCCTTCGCGATCAAGCTCAGGAAGAAGCTGCCCAAGACCGTTATGGGTAAGAAGATACAGGACGCTGTCACCCTCGACGGGCTCAAGATAGTCCTGGAGGACGACAGCTGGCTGCTGATGCGCCCCTCGGGCACCGAGCCGCTGCTGCGCACCTACGCCGAGGCCCCTTCCGCCGACGGCGTCAAGAAGCTTTTGGCCTTCGCCAGGGGATTGGTGGAGGGGAAATAAAGGAGAAAAAGAAGAGATGAACTACAAGGGAAAGAGGTACGTTACTTCGGAGTCGGTGACTGAGGGACACCCGGACAAGGTCTGCGACCAGATCTCCGACGCGGTGCTCGACGAAATAATGAAGAAGGACCCGGCCGGCCGCGTGGCCTGCGAGACCTTCATCACCCGCGGCATGGTCATGGTGGGGGGCGAGATAACGACCAAAACCTATGTCGACGTGGACGCGCTGGTCCGCTCCGTCATAAAGGATATCGGCTACACCCACAATAAGTACGGCTTTAACTACGAGACCTGTGCGGTGCTCAACGTTATAGGCCGCCAAAGCCCGGACATCGCCCAGGGCGTGGACACCGGCGGCGCCGGCGACCAGGGCATGATGGTCGGCTACGCCTGCGACGAGACCCCCGAGCTGATGCCGCTCTCGATAATAACGGCGCAGAAGCTCGCGATGCGCCTGGCCGAGGTGCGCAAGAAGAAGATCCTGCCCTACCTGGGCCCCGACGGCAAGTCCCAGGTGACCGTGGAATACTTCGACGGCCGCCCCGTGCGCGTGGATACCGTCGTTATCTCCTCCCAGCATACCGAGGAAATCCTGGACTCCACCGGCCACCAGATAACCGAGAAGTCCCGGCGCGAGATAATAGAGAGCGTGATCCTGCCCGTCATAGACAAGAAACTGTTGGACAAGAACACCCGGTTCCTCATCAACCCGACCGGCAAGTTCGTGGTCGGCGGCCCGCAGAGCGACGCCGGCGTCACCGGCCGCAAGATAATAGTGGACACCTACGGCGGCGTGGCCCCGCACGGCGGCGGCGCGTTCTCCGGCAAGGACCCGACAAAGGTGGACCGCTCGGCGGCCTATATGGCCCGCTACGCGGCCAAGAACATCGTGGCCGCCGGCCTGGCGCGCGAGTGCACGCTGCAGGTCGCCTACGCCATCGGCGTGGCCGAGCCCGTCGGCCTCTACGTGGACACCCACGGCACCGGCCTGATCGACGACGCGAAGCTCTCCGAAGCCGCGCTGAAGGTCTTCGACTTCACGCCGCGCGGCATCATCAAGACGCTCGGTCTGCGCGCGCCCATCTTCAGGCGGACCGCGGCCTACGGCCATTTCGGCCGCAGCGACGCGAAGTTCTCCTGGGAGAGGACCGACAAGGCGGCCGAGCTCAAGCGCAGGGCGCTGGGCGCCGGCGCCGCGCGACGGACGGCCGTAAAGGCCTGAGGTTCAGCGACCCGGGGGGCGGATGAAGATACTGGTAGTAGACGACAACCTGTTGGCGGCCGGCATACTTAAGACCGCGCTGGAGAGCCAGGGCCATGAAGCGATGGAAACGGCCCAGGACTATGACGCGGCGCTGGCCGCCTGCAGGCGGGTCGTCCCCGACCTGGCCTTCGTGGACCTCGTGATGCCGGGCCGGGACGGCCTCGAACTGATAGGGGCGCTGAGGCGCGAGTTCCCGTCGGTGCTCGTCGCCGTGGCCTCGGCCGTGGAGCAGGCGGGAGTGGACGACAGAATACGGGAACTGGGCGGGATAGGGATACTGCGAAAGCCTTTCTCGATGGCGGAGCTCAGGGCTTTCATGGATTCGGTGACCAAAGAAATGAAAAAAAACGCGAACATCGGTACGGACGCCTGGAGGGGACTGGCGGAAGAGGCTGTGGCCCGCTCCATCGCCAAGCTCGCCCGCATCTCCTCCGGCAAATGGACGCTGAAAGACATCGAGGTGGCCGTCAGCGCCGGGGCCCTGAGGCCGGACGGAGATCAGGACGGCGCCGGCGTTATTTTCACCGTCTCGGGTCCGGGGTCCCTGCGCTCGCTCATAACTTTCCGCCCGGGCGACGTGGAGGTCATCTCCCGCTGCTTTCTGGGCTACTCCTTCGTCAAGATGAGCGCCATGAACAAGGCGGAGGAACTGCTGATCTCCGAGGTCGGCAATATCCTGTTCAACTCCTTCCTTTCGGTGATCTCGGCCAGGACGGGCGAGATGCTTCTGCCCTCCGTGCCGCGCTGCATACAGGGCGGGCTCGATTTCATAACCGGGACCTTCGGCGAATCCCTGCCCTCGGCCCCGGCCGATACCGCGGTGAGGGTGACGCTGACTCTCTCCTGCCGCGACGGAGAGGCTGAATGCTCGGTGCTGCTGGTAATGGGCGAAGAGCTCAGGGCCGGGCTGGTATAAGGACGGATATGAAAAGACTGCCGCTGCTTATCCTTCTTATGACTTTCCTGGCGCCGCACCTGCCGGCCCAGCCTTCCGTCACCGGAGCGCTCTGGCAGCTTTCCAAGGCGGCCGGCCAGAAGAGGCTCCCTTACCTGGATGTATCGTCGCTTAAATTTTCCGGCTCAGGCGCGCTGCAGGGCCGGCCCCGCGTCCTGCTTACCGTCTCCAACCCGGCCGCCAGCCCGGTCGAGGGGCTGGTGCTGCGCTACGATTTTTCGATAAGCGTTTCCTCCTCCGGAGGTAAGGGAGTCTGGACCGTGCCCTTCCACGTCGGCGAGACCCGCGTCTCCCGCCTGGCCCCCCGTTCCGAGCAGAAGATCAGCATCTACCAGGCGAACCTGGGCGCCCAACTGACCAGGCTGAGGGGCACGGGTTTCCGCCCGAAGGCGCTGAAGCTCCGGGTCATGAGCGAGCCGCGCGCCGGCGACGACCTGTCCCTGCTGGTGAGGGAATTCGAGATACCTTTCGAAGAGGCGCAATAGCGTAAATGCTGGATATCAGGGCCCTCCGCTGCGATCCCGACAAGGCCCGCGCCGCCATGGGCGCGCGCGGCGAGGCCGGCCTGCGCCTTCTGAACGAAGCGCTGGAGAAGGATTCGTCCTACCGGGCCGTGCTGGCGGAAGTCGAAACCGCGCGCGCCAGGCGCAAGGAACTTTCCGCCGTCATCGGCAAGGCCCGCGCCGCCGGCGCGCAGCCCGACCCGGCCGCGGTCGCCGAAGCGGAGGCCCTCAAAGAGAAGCTCCGCTCGGGCGAGGAATCCCTGGCCGCCGCCGAGGGAGAGCTGGGCGCCCTGATGCTCTCGATGCCTAACCTCCCCTGCGAAGGAGTGCCTCCGGGCCGTTCCGCCGAGGATAACCGCCTGGTCCGCGAGGACGTTTCCCGCCGCGCCGAGTTCGATTTTAAGCCGCTGGACCATCACGCCCTGGGCGAGACGCTGGGCATACTCGATTTCGCCGCGGCCGCCAAGCTCTCCGGCTCGCGCTTCGCGCTGCTGCGCGGCGCCGGCGCCCGCCTGGAGCGCGCGCTGATACAGTTCATGCTGGACCTGCATACCGGCAGCCACGGTTACACCGAGATCTTCCCGCCGTTCCTGGTGACGCCCGAGGTCCTGACCGGCACCGGCCAGCTGCCCAAGTTCGAACAGGACCTCTATAAGGTGTCGTCCGAGCCGCCGCTCTATCTCATACCCACGGCCGAAGTGCCGCTGGCCAACCTGTACCGCGGCGAGACGCTCAAAGAGACCGACCTGCCGAAAAAGTTCACCGCCTATACGGCCTGCTTCAGGCAGGAGGCCGGCTCCTACGGCAAGGATACGCGCGGGCTCATCCGCAATCACCAGTTCAACAAGGTCGAGCTGGTCCGGCTGAGCCGCCCCGAGGATTCCATGGCCGCGCTCGACGAGATGATCGTCGAAGCCGCGAAAGTGCTGGAATTGCTGGGCCTGCCCTACCGGGTGCTGGAGCTCTGCGCCGGCGACCTGGGCTTCTCGGCCGCCAGGACCTACGATATAGAGGTCTGGATGCCTTCCGAGGACCGCTTCCGCGAGATCTCGTCGTGCTCCAACTGCCGGGATTTCCAGGCCCGCCGCATGAACGCCCGGTTCAAGCGCGCCGACGGCAAAAAGACCGAATTCTTCCACACGCTCAACGGCTCTGGCCTCGCCGTGGGACGCACCTTCGCGGCTATACTGGAGAATTTCCAGCGCGGGGACGGCTCCATAGCCGTCCCCGAGGCGCTGCGGAAATACACCGGCTTCGATATTATCAGGAAGTGAGGACTCCATGATGAAATCTTTTTTTCTCTGCGCGCTGCTGGCCGTCCCGGCCGCCGCCGCCAAACCCGCCTATGAGCCGCTGCCGGCCGAACTGCGCGAACTTTCCAAAAAAGGTCTCGACGCGGTCTACGCGGTGACGCTGCCCGAGGCGCAGAAGCATTTCGACGAGGCGGTGAAGAAGTATCCGGAACACCCGTTCGGCCATTTCGGCCTGGCTATGGTCAAGTGGGCCCATTTCGAATACCTAGAGGACGAGTCCGACCCCGTCCTGGACAAGGAGTACGAGGCGCTGACCGAAAAAGCCATAGCCGTCGGCGATAAATGGCTCAAGCGCCACCCCGGCGACGCCAACGCCCATATGTGCGTCGGCGGCATGCACGGCCTCAGGGCCAGGCTGGCGCTCCTTCAGCACCGCTGGATAAAGGCTTATTTCGAAGGCCGCAAGGCCCTGTCCCATACGCGCAAGGCGCTGGACCTGGACCCGGAACTCTACGACGCCTACCTGGGGCTGGGCATGTACGAGTATTACGCCGGGACGCTTTCGGGAGCGGTAAAGATCCTGGCTAAGTTCTTCATGAAAGGCGACGCCGAAGAGGGGCTGAAATACCTCAATCTCTGCCGCGAGAAAGGTTATTTCAACTCCACCGCGGCCAAACTCATCCTCATCGAGATATATACGGAGACCGGCAGCAGGTACGCCGACCCTAAGACGGCGGTGAAGTGGTCCAGGGAGCTGAGGGCGAAGTACCCCGACCACGCGCAGATGCATTTCGTAGAGATAGTCTCGCTTTTCGAGAACAGGCAGTACGCCGAGAGCCGCGCCTCGGCCGAGGATTATCTCAAGCGCCTGGAAAGCGGCGACCCCGTATACCGGCCGAATTACCTGCCGCGCATTCTGGTGGCGCTGGGCAGCATCTACCTGGCGGGGCACGAGTACCAGAAAGGTCTGGAGAAATTCCTGCGCGCGCGGCAGACGCTCAAGAAAGACCCCGACGCCCACCCCACCCGCTGGGCGGTCTGGGCCGTGGTGCGCGCCGGCCACGCGCTGGACCTGCAGGGGCTGCGCGATAAGTCCCGCGAGTACTACCGGGAGGCCCTGTCGTACAAGGACGAATGGGGCATGGGGGATTACATAAAACCCTATTTCAAGAACCCTTTCGGGCAGACAGACCTCCCCGGCTCGCTGCCCCCGCCCTGAGCCCGGGCCCCGCATGGAGAACGTCTGGTTCGCCTTCGGTCTGACGCTCTTCGCCGGCATGGCCACCGGAGTGGGCAGCCTCATCGCCTTCGCCGCCAAAAGGACCAACTACCGCTTCCTCTCCGTCTCCACCGGCTTCAGCGCCGGCGTCATGCTTTACGTCTCCTTCGTTGAGATCTTCCATAAGGGTTCCTCGGCCCTGGTCGAGGCCTACGGCGACCCCGCCGGCCACTGGGTCAACGCGGGGTCCTTCTTCGCCGGGATGCTGCTCATAGGCCTGATCGACAATCTTATCCCATCTTCGGAAAATCCGCACGAGACGCACAGCGAGGCCGAAGAGGCCCCGCTGCATGATCCCAGGGCGCATATCCCCACGGCGAAGGAATGCCGCGAGGCCGCGGCCGCCGGGGTGCCCGGCGCGCACGAGCATATCCGCAAGGGAAAGCTCATGCGCATGGGCCTCTTCACCGCGCTGGCGATAACCATACACAATTTTCCCGAGGGGCTGGCTACCTTCCTGGCCGCGCTCAACGACCCGGGCCTCGGCGTGGCGATAGCCGTGGCCCTGGCGCTGCACAATATCCCGGAGGGCATCAGCGTCTCGGTCCCCATCTTCTACGCTACCGGCGACAGGCGCAAGGCGTTCATCTATTCGTTCCTCAGCGGCCTCGCCGAACCGGTGGGCGCGCTGGCCGGCTACTTCGGCCTGCTGTTCTTCCTGGGCGAAGGCGGCGTAGTGCCGCCGCAGGTAATGGGCGCGCTTTTCGCCGGCGTGGCCGGCATCATGGTCTATATCAGCGTCGACGAGCTGCTGCCCGCCAGCCGCGCCTACGGCAAGGGGCACGACAGCATTTTCGGCCTCGTGGCCGGCATGGCCGTGATGGCGCTCAGCCTGCTGCTGATGCGGTGACCCCAGCCCTATGACGGTGAAAGAGTTCGAGAAAGTGGCGGCGGAAGCGGTTAAGTCGCTGCCCCCGAAGCTCAAAGACGCGCTCGACAATATGGTGCTGGCCTTCAAGCCGCTGCCCACCCGCGCGCAGGACCGCGAGTTCGGCCCCGGCCTGCTGGGGCTTTACGAGGGCGTTCCGCTGCCCGACCGCGGTACCGGCTACAGCGGCACGATGCCCGACAAGATCACCCTTTTCAAGAACAACCTGGAGGCGGAGTGCTCCACCCGCGCCGAGCTGGAGGAGGAGATCCGCCACACCGTCATGCACGAGCTGGCGCATTACTTCGGCATGGACGACGACGAACTGGAGGAAAAGGGGCTGTACTGAGGGATGGCTCCGGCCGGTGACGCCATGCCGGATGGTGGCCCCAAAAAACCCGCCCGCCGGCGGGTTTTTTATTCGCCGGCGGAGCGGAGCCAGTCCGCCAGGCGGCGCATCCCTTCCTCTATGGTGACGGAGGGGGAATAGCCCAGGTCGCGGCGGGCGGCGGAGATGTCGAACCAGTGGGCGGTGGTCAGCTGGCGCAGGACGAACAGCGTCATCGGCGGTTCTGACTTGGCGCCGGCGAGACGCCAGGCCGTCTCCAGGACGGCCGCCGCGGCCAG
This sequence comes from Elusimicrobiota bacterium, assembly GCA_009773155.1. GTDB lineage: Bacteria > Elusimicrobiota > Elusimicrobia > Elusimicrobiales > UBA9959 > UBA2231. The sequence continues at coordinate 24,921 of WOVA01000011.1, read as the reverse complement.
GGCCGCGGGATAGGGGACGGACTTCTTCACGGGCGGCGCGCCTGCCGCGTCCAGTATCATGTCGACTATATCCCAGTTGGGGCGCGGGTCGCCCTGGCTGATGAAGTAAGCCTTGCCGGCGCAGGCCGCGCCCGGCGCCAGCCTTTCGGCCGCCAGCAGGTGGGCGGCGGCCGCGTCGTCTATATAAGCGGTATCTATTAATTTATTGAAAGAGCCGATGCGGCGCAGTTTTCCCGCCCGGCCGCGGGCGATTATCGTGGAGACCATGTGGTCCCTGCCGGGGCCCCAGACGAGATGGGGGCGCAGCGCGACCGTGGAGAACGAGGCGTCATTGGCGGCCAGGACCGCTTTTTCCGCCAGCGCCTTGGTGGCGGCGTAATGTGATTCGGACTTTTCGGGATAGGGGGAGCTCTCATCCCAGCCTTCCACTTCCGCCCCGCCGGCGGGATAGACCACGCTGGGCGTGCTGGTGAATATGAACTTTTTCACGCCCGCGGCGCGCGCCGCTTTGAGCAGCGTCTCCGTGCCGGCGACATTGTCCCGGTAAAAATCTTCGTAGCGGCCCCACATGCCGACTTTGGCGGCGGCATGGAAGACGGTGTCGCGGCCGGCGCAGGCGGACGCCGCGGCGGCCGGGTCGGCCACGCTGCCGCGCAGGCATTCGACGCCCAGGGCTTCGAGCCCCGGGTAATGGCCGCGCGCCAGGACGCGCACCCGCGCGCCCTTGGACAGCAACAGCCTGACGATGGCCCCGCCCAGGAAGCCGCCGCCGCCGGTGATCAGCGCCTTCATGGCTTCAGCCTGCCAGCCGCCCAGGCGGCCAGTTTCTCCCGGCCTATCTTGGCGTTGTGGCGTACGTCGACGGGAAAGCCGGGGTGATAGAGAATATCCCTGATATTCTTAGTGTGAGGCTCCCCGGCGCCCAGCGCCAGCAGTTCTTCGGTGAGGCCGGGGCCCGGCTTTTTCCCGGGTTCCGGCTCGACGCAGATGACCGGCCTTTTGGCGCCCGCGGGACCGACGCCGACCAGGGCGGTGCGGCGCACCCCGGGGTGAGCGTTGAATACCGATTCGCAGGGGATGGTGAAAAGAGTCGCTTCCGCGGTGACCACGCGGTGTGACTTGCGGCCGCAGAACCAGAGCCGCCCCTCCGCGTCGCGCCAGCCGGCGTCGCCCATGCGGTGATAGATACCGCCGCCCGGGCATTTTATCTTGGCCAGCGCGTCGCCTTCGGGCCGGTTGAAATATCGGGGGGAAACGATGGGGCCTTTGACGGTTATTTCGCCGACCTCCCCGTCCTTCACGGCCAGTTCCGGCGACCAGTCCTCTATAGGGCCGTCGTCGATGCGTATGACGGATACTTCAACGCCGGGCCAGGGTTTTCCCACGCAGACGCCGAAGCCGGGGCCGAGGGCGGATAGTTCCTCTCCGGAAATACAGGCGACGGGCAGCGCCTCGGTGGCGCCGTAAGGGGTATGCACCGGAACGCCCGGGCGCAGCATCTTCGAGACCCGGTCTATGACGGCCTGGCGCACCGGCGCGCCGCAGGAGATGACGCGCTCCAGAGACGGGAGCTTTGTGCCCGTCCGCTCGCCGTAGCGGCCGAGATTGTCGATTAGCGCCGGCGAGCCGAAAAGCTGCGCGGCCCCGTGTTGGTTCATCAGCCGGCAGAGCATGGCCGGGTCGGCGGCCGCGGGGCGCGCGAAGTCCATCTCCGGTATGACTATGGTGAGGCCCAGCGCCACGTCGAAAAGGGCGAAGAGGGGGAAGGTCGGAACGGAAGTGAAGCCCGGCGTTATCCCGAAATATTCCTTTAGCATCGCGGCCTGGGCGTGCAGCATGGCGTGAGTGTAGACGGCGCCCTTGGGCGCGCCGGTGCTGCCGGAGGTGAAGTTTATGGAGGCGGTCTCCGGGATATCGGGGACACCATGCGGCTTGGTGTCCCCGATGCCATCCCCGGCTGCGCGGCCCAACTCGCGGAGCGCGTCCAGCGTGAGGCCGCCCCAGAGCAGTTTCCTTCCCGCCGTTATGTTGAGCTTCGACGAGGGAGCCCAGCCGAAAAGGAGCCTGGCGACATGGGCTTTGGTCACGCCGGCGAAGGCCTCCGGCGCGGCCTCTTCGAGGCAGCGCTTCATAGCGGGCAGGCCTATGCCCGGGTCGATGAGGACGGTTATCGCGCCGGCCCGGTAAAGAGCGAAAGTGAGCGCGACGAAATCGGCGGAGGGCGTTATCAGCAGCGCGGCGCGCGCGCCGGACTTGACGCCGGCCGCGCGCAGGCCGGCCGCCAGCAGTGCGACGTCGGCCTCCAGTTCCGCGAAGGTGACGGCCCCTCCTCCCCCGATTATGGCGGGACTGCCCGGAAGTTCCCGGGCCCTGTCGGCTATGAGCGAAGAGATATTGGGCGGAGGCATCAGCGGGGGACACCATGCGGCATGGTGTCCCCGTACCGGTTGACACCATGCGGTATGGTGTCCCCAAGTATGAAGTCCTTTATCAGAGGGATAACTTCCTCTTTGGCGTCTTCCAGTATGTAGTGGCCGCAGTCGGGGAACTCGCGGACCCGGGCCGACGGGAAGCGGCGGCGCCACTCCGCCAGGAAGTGGCGGTCGAAGACGAAATCCTTCAGGCCCCAGCAGACCAGCATGGGCTTGTCGGCGAGCAGGGGGAGCTTATCCTGCGTCTCCGAGACGACTGCGTAGGCCTTGTCGCCCGGGCCCAGCGGTATATCCTCGACGAAGCGCAGCGTAGCCAGGCGGTTCTTCCAGCTGTTATAGGGCGCGGCGTAGGCGGCGCGCAGGCCGGCCGTCATGCGCCGCCGCTTGCAGCCTATCCAGGCCGCTCCGCGCGCGAAAGCGTTGAATCCGCGCACCAGCAGCGCCCCGAGCGGGGTGCGGACCAGGGCCAGCGCGGCGGGGAAGGCTTTGGCCGAGGGCAGGAAGAAGGCCGCGGTATTGAGGACCACCAGTTTTTCGACGCGCTCCGGGTTGCGCGCCGCCCAGGCGAAGCCTATCATGCCGCCCCAGTCGTGCACGACCAGCGTGATCTTTTCCTTCAGGTCCAGCGAATCGACAAGGGCCCCGATATCCTCCACTCGGCTCTGGAGCGTGTAGTCGTAGCGGTCGTCGCCCGGCTTGTCGGAGAGGCCGCAGCCGATATGGTCGGGGACTATGACGCGGCGCGAATTTTTGAGCGCAAGGGACAGGTCCCGGTAATAGAAAGACCAGGAGGGATTGCCGTGCAGCATCAGCACCGGCTCGCCGGCGCCTTCGTCGAGATAATGGAGGCGCAGGCCGCCGCGCACTTCAAGGTATTTGCCCTCGAAAGGGTAGAGTTCTGGGGTTACGCCGTCGGGGAGATATGTCATATCAGGTCTTACCACTCCAGGCCCATCATGATGGTATTCAGGCCGCTGCCGATGCCGAGAAAGGCCACCTTGTCGCCCGGCCTCAGGAATTCGCGCTCGTCGGCGATGGCGGCGGCAGTCGGCAGCGCGGCGGTGCCCATGTTGCCGAGGTATTCGAAGGCGGGGAAATCTTTCTCTTCGGGGATGCCGAGCGCCTGGAGTATGCCGCGGCGATGCGCGGAGCCCACCTGGTGGCAGACCGTCCTGTCGAAGTCCCCGGCCTTCATGCCGAGGTCTTTTAGCAGGGCGTCCCAGGTCTGCCTGCCCAGCGCGACGCCGTTCTTGAGGGTGGCGGTGGCGTCGGTGCGCATATGGTCGCGGTGCCAGACGCAGAGGTCGTGATGCTCGCAGGCGGCGCGGTAAACGCCGCCGAGCAGCCTGTGCCGCCGGTGGGTCCCGGCGAAAGAGCCGTCGGTGAGTACCACGCCGACGGCGCCGGAGCCGCCGGTCAGCGTGGCTATGGAGAGGCGGAAATTCTCGAAGCCGCGGTCTTTGAGCATCGCGGCTATCATGCTCTCGTTTATCTCGCGCGCGGATTCGCAGGAGACGACGAGGCCGGCTCGGATCTGGCCGAGCTCTATGCGGTTGGCGATATCGAGCATGCCGTTCTGCACGCCGAGGCAGGCGTTGGAGAGATCGTAGACGGCGGTCTCCGGGCCGGTGCCCAGCAGGGCGGCCACGGCCGTGGCGGTGGCGGGCTCGCTGTTTTCGCGGCAGACGCCGGCGTAGACCAGCGCGCCGATATCCGACGGGCGGAGGCCCGCCTGCTCCAGCGCCTTGCGCCCGGCGCGGGCGGCGCCTTCGGAGAGGGGGAAACCCTCGTCCCACCAGCGGCGCTCGCGTATGCCGGTGAGGGCCTCGAGCTGGCCCGGCGGGATATGGAGCGCTTCCAGCATGGGCAGGACGCGCTTCTCGAGCTCGGACGAGGTGACGACGACGGGCCCGAGTTCGTAGCCTATGGCGGTTATGAAGACTTTTGAGTATTTCATGGGAGCAACCTTATCGCGAAATCCTTCATCTGGTAGATGACCAGGCCGTCCACTACCAGGAAGCCGTCGGCTTTTAGCGTCCTGGACGCGTCGTCGGCCGCGGTGATATGCGCTTCCACCGTCACCAGCTCATTCTTAGGGACTATCTGGCCGCGGTATATCCAGGTGTGCTTCTGCCCGAGGGCCATGGACTCGAACCTGGCGTCGGCGGGCAGGTCCGGCCGGTCGCAGAGCTCCCGGCACCGACTGCGGACAAAGCCGCCCTGATCCGGCCAGCGCTTCATCGCGGCGGCCTTCATGAGGTTTACGAACGACTCCAGGCCGAGCGAGCCGGGGCAGACCGGGTCCTGGTAGAAATGGGCCTTGAAGAACCATTCGGCGGGGTCCACCTTCTTGAGGCCGCGTATGAAGCCGAGACCGGCCGGGCCGCCTCCGGGTATATAGGTGTCCACCGAGTCCATCATTATCAGTTTCTCGTCGGGCAGACCGGGTATCGCGGCAAGGTCCAGCGGCTTTGCCGCGGCCAGTTGCTCCGCGGAAGGGACATAGCGTGCCGCGCCGCGCACGCCCAGCTGCTCGGACAGGGCTTTTTTAGAGAAGAAGCCGAACTGCGTGACGCCCTTGTATACCGTACGGCCCTTGCACAGGACTTCCATGTCATAGTCCTGTATTATCATGCCGCCGGACTGTGAAACTTTGGTCATCTTCACCCGCGTGACCAGTATGCCGGCGTCGGGCATGACCTCCGCGTACTGCACGGCGGTGCCGCCCAGGTTCCGGAAAGAGAGGTCGGTCGGGCTGGTCAGAGCCGAACCGAGATAGGCGGCCAGCCAGCCGCAGGGCTGCAGCGCGACTTCCAGCAGCACGGCGAAAGGCATGGACTTCTGCGCGCCGGATCTGAAATACCATTCGCCGGGCGGTACGTCGTATTCCGCCTCTATATAGCCGCCGGCCTTGAGTTCCCATTGCCGGCAGTCTCCTATCTTAACTACGCGGTCGAGGAATTTGTAAGGCGGGCCTGGCAGGCGGGCTATAGTCCGCTCCGAATCGAAGACCTTGTACCTGTCGCCGAAAGCCTCGGAGGGCTTTCCCACGGCGAAGGCGGTGATGCTGGCGTCGTCGAATAGCGCGGAGCGCGGGCCCGCGGACTGCGCGGAAGGTGCGGGGACGGTCTTCCATAGCGCCTCGATGGTCTCTTTCCTGGCGCCGCCCATGCGTATCGACATGTTGTGGATATGGATGATGCGCCTGCCGTCGGCGTACATGAAGGCGTCGGCGATGGCGTAGGGCGTGCCGTCGTCCTTATAGCCTATCTCCTTGACGACTATCTCGTACATCGCCTTTTTGGTGGAGGGCAGGACCTGGCCGCGGCATTCGAGCCGGCTGGTAACGCCGGGCACGGGCTCGTACCAGCAGGCGCCCTCTTCGGCGACCCAGCCGAGCCGCATCAGGAGCACGCGGAAGGTGTGCAGGCAGCATTCGTACATCAGCGTGCCGGGCATGACATGGTCGTCGGTGAAATGGCAGACCAGGTGCCAGTCGTCGGGATGGATATCCATCTCGCCTTTTACGACGCCCAGGCCATAGCGGCCGCCGCGCGGCGAAAGTTCCGGTATCCTGTCCACCAGCCGCATCCTGCCGCCGGGCAGGCCGACGGGCTTCGTCAGCGGCAGGCCGGCGAAGGCCGGGCCGAAGCAGTCCGCGTAGCGGCCGGCGCGCAGGGCTTCCAGCCGCGCTTCGTCATATGACTCCGGCTCCGCCCCGAAAGGGGCCGGCGGCGCCCAGTCCGCGGGGGCCTTGCCGGCGGCCGGGGCCAGTTCCTCGGCGGTGAGCACCACTCCTTTGCCTTTTGCCAGTTCCTCCGGCGTGAAGAAGCCGGCGCAGCCGTTCTTCATGCTGATGAGCGGTTCGCCGTCCACCCAGCTTTCGTAGTTGAAGAAGAAGAGCCAGATGTCGCCGTTCCGCGCGAAGCGCTCGATGTTGATATCGTAGGTTATGGTCCGCCCCGCCGCCGGCATGCCGCGGTGTATGGTCACCTCGGCGTCGAGCAGGCGGTACATGGCCAGGCCCCGGGTACGGGCGTCTATGCCCAGGTAGCCGCAGAGGAAAAGATCGGCCTGGCCGGCCTCTACGGCGATGCAGGTCGGTATGCGGCCGCAGTCGAGATACCAGGCGCCCGGGAGTATATCGTGTTCCGTCACGACATTGCCCGACTTCAGCGAGCCGGGCTCGCCGCGAACGCTGAGTATGCGGTCCACCAGCATCAGCGGCTCGCCGGGCAGGCGTACCCGCGTCGGGTAAGCGTCGGCGTCGGCGAAGGCCGGGCCGAGGACTTTGGCGATGGAGCCGACGGCGAATTCCATGCATTGCGCGCGGTCCATGAAAACTTTAGCCGTCGGCGCTAACGGTACTGGGACACCATGCGGCATGGTGTCCCCCGCTGATACACCATGCGGCATGGTGTCCCCCGCTGATGCGCGGGCCAGTTCCCCCTGGAAAGCTATATTGCGGGCCTGCATCTCGTTGAAATTGCCCGAGAGACGCAGGAAGATCTCATGCGCCTTCGCCTTAGCCGAGCTGGCCGCGGCGAAGGCCCGCAGGTATTCCGGCGCCGCTTCCCCCGTCGATGCGCCGGGCATGGCCGCCGGCATGGCGGCGGGCGCGTCGCCGGCCGCCTGAGGGGGGATAGCGCGGGCCGGCGGGAGCGCCGCGGAAGCGGACGGTACTGGGACACCATGCCGCATGGTGTCCCCCGCCGATGCGGGGGATACGACGGGCGCGGGCCGAGGCAGCGGGGGAGCCGGCTTCCAGTCGAGCGGCGAAGGGGTCGGGGCGGAGAGCTGCGTCTTTATGAGTTTCGCCGCGGCTTCCGCCGCGCGATGGCCGCGGGCCGGCGTGGGCCTGCCGTAGAGGGCGGCCAGGTCCACCGGCGCCCTTTCGGCCAGCAGTCTGGCCAGCAGGCGCAGCACCGAGCCGGCGGCGTCCTGGCCTTTGACGCAGGCGGAGCGCGCCGCGTGGGGCCGCCCCGCCAGTATCTTGTCTATCATCCTGGCGCAGGAGGCCTGCGGCCCCAGCTCCACGAATACGCGCGAGCCGTCGTCGTAGGCGCGCCTCACCAGCGCGGGGAAATCCAGCGCGTGCACGGCCTGCGAGACCACCGAGTCGGCGGCGCTCTCGCGCGTCACCTCGTAGGCCTTCTTCCAGGCGCCGCTGTAGAACTTCAGGCCCCGCGGCGGGGTGGTGGGCAGCAGGTGCAGCTCACGGTACTGCTTCTCCACCAGTTTAGCGGCTTCAAAATGTACCGCCGCGCCCTGCAGCGGCAGGAAGACGCAGCCGAGTCCGTCGACCAGCGACTTCACGGCCTTGCGGTAGCCGCCGACGACGCATTCGAGCGGGGCGTTGACTATCAGCAGCGCGGCCCTCTCGGCGCCTTTGAGGGCCATGTGCACGGTCTCGGCCGGGCGGTCTATGACGCCCAGCACCCAGTCCGCCTTCTCATCCTTGGGCAGGTTCCAGAAGCGGCGCGCGGCGTCGCAGGGGCCGGCCAGGTCGCTGACGAAGAGGCTGGACTCGTTGACCCGGCGCAGCATCTCGTCGCGGGCGGTCCAGGCGCGGGTGGCGAAGAGAGCGGCCACCTCTCCCAGGCTATAGCCGATGACCGACGAGGGAGAGACTCCCAGCGAGCGTACCAGGTCGCTGACGGCGGTGCCGTGGGAGACGGAAGCGAAGACCATGGATTTATAATCGTCCACCACGGCGAGCTCGGCCTTTTCGCGCCAGCCGTCCTCCCAGGTCAGGCGCCAGGGCATGAACAGTTCCGGCGCCATCTGGTCGCGCAGGTAGCCGTTCTCGGCGTCCAGGCGGCGGATCGTCTCCGGCCATTGCGTCCAGAGGCCGCGGCCCATGCCGATATAGTGATTGCCGGAACCGGGAAAGACGAAGGCCAGACCGCCGGGCCTGTAGAGTCCGTCCGGCGAGTAATTCATGCGGTCGGTGAAAAGCGTCTTCTCCGGAGCGGAGCGCAGGGCGGCCGCGGCCTCGGCGCAGAGGGCGCCCAACTGCCCGGCGGAGGAGGCCAGCAGTACGCAGGCCCGTTTTTTGGCGGGGCGCGGGCCGGCGGCGGCGAACCAGTCGCGCGCCAGTTTTTCTATGTTAGCGCCCGGCTCCCGCTCCGACAGCCAGCCCCGCAGTTCGTCGAGCCCGGCCAGCACGCCGGCGGCGTCGTCCTCCTCCACGGCGAACAGCGCCTCGGCGCGTGCGCCCAGCGGCTGGCGGCGCTCGAACTGCTGCCGCTCGCCGTCCTGTCCCTCCAGCGCCTCCAGCACCACGTGGGCGCAGTTTCCGTCGGGGCCCAGCGCGTTCACCGCGGCACGGCGCGGACCCTCGGCCCGGTTGCGCAGCCAGTACTGCGGCGCGGTCGGTATGTGGAATCTTTTCTTCGCCCGCGCCAGGGAGGCCAGCGGTTTCACGGGCGCGGACGGCGGGAGTATCTCCTGGTAAAGGGCGAGCGCGGCTTTGACGACGCCGGCCAGGCCGGCGGCGGCGCCGGTGTGGCCGGTCACGGGCTTGAGCGAACCCAGCGCGCAGGGCAGCGGCGCGGCGGAGACGCCGTAAAAATCGGTTAAGGCCTCGGCCTCCGCGGCGTCCTCGGCGGGCGCGCCGCTGCCGTGAGTCTCCAGGTAGCCCACGGTGGAAGGATCGGCCTGCGCTTCGGCGTAGGCCTCGCGCATCGCCGCCGCGCAGGCGCGGGGCGCAGGTGCGGGCGAATCGACTCCGCCGCCCGAGGCGAAACCGAGTCCGCGTATCACGGCGTAGACGCGGTCTCCGTCGCGCACCGCGTCGTCGAGGCGCTTGAGGACCAGGGCCGCGGCTCCCTCGCCGGCGGGCGAGCCCGCGGTGAAGGAGGAGGCCGTCGCGCGGGGGTCGCCGTCCAGCGAGACGGCCCCGGCCAGAGCGGTGTCCAGCTCGCCGGCGCGCAGCGCGCGCACCGCGGCCTCCAGCGCGCGCAGGCCGGAGGTTTCCCCGGCGGAGATGGTGAAGCTGGGTCCGCCGACGTGGAATTCGCGGGCCACGCGGCTGGCCACTATGCCGCCGAGCGCGCCCATCGTGCGGTTGGCGGACAGGGCCGGCCCGGCTTTTTCCCGCAGCGCGGAAAGGAGGTCCTTCTCCTGTGCCGCCGTCAGTTTCCAGCCTTTCTCCGCGGCTATCTCGCGCGCGAGAGAGGCCAGCGACCAGCGGAAATGGAAATTGGTGGTGTTCTGGTCCAGCTCCAGGCCGATGAAGACGCCGGCATTATCGAGCCCCTTCCCGCCGGCGTCGGCTATGGCGCTCGCGGCGGTGTCGAGCATGAGCAGCTGCTGCGGCAGCATCTCCTCCATCTCTTTGGGGGGTATGCGGTAGGCGTCGGGCCTGGCGCCCACTTCGCGCAGGTAGAAACCCCGGGGCCCCGCCGACAGGCCGCGGCTCCGTGCCGCCGGCAATCCGGCCGGCTCGGCCGTCGCGGTGCCCAGCGCGGCTTCCTGGAATTCGCGCAGGCCGGCGAGTTCCCCGAAGCGCGCCGCCATGCCGACTATCGCCACCGGGGCGGGCGGCGCCGTCTTCGGCTTTCTGAAAGCGGGAACGAAAGAGGACTGGTACTCCTCCACCAGCACGTGGGCGTTTATGCCGCCGAAGCCGAAGGCGCTGACCGCCGCCCGGCGCGGCGTGCGCCCGTCGCGCTGCGGCCAGTCGGCCGCCGCGGAGAGGACCCGGAAGGGGGAGCCGTCCAGGCGTACCTTCGGGCCGGCCTTGGTGAAATTGGCCGTCGGGGGCAGGGTCCGGTTCTCGAAGGCCAGCAGAGTCTTCATGAGCCCGGCCGCGCCGGCCGCCGTCAGCAGGTGCCCTACATTGGACTTGACCGAGCCCAGCGCGCACTGCCCTTCGCTCCAGCCGCGCTCGCCCCAGAGCGCGCGGAGGCTGTCCACCTCCACCGGGTCTCCCGTCGGCGTGCCGGTGGCGTGGCATTCTATGTGATCTATCTGGGAGGGGGAGAGGCCGGACTGGCGGTAAGCCGCGCGCATGGCGTAGAGCTGGCCGGGAGTATTGGGCGCCAGCAGGCTGCCTCCCACGTCGTTGGAGAGGCCTATGCCCGTGATGAGCCCGTAAATTTTATCGCCGGCGCGCACGGCGTCGGGCAGGCGTTTGAGCACGAACATACCGGCGCCCTCGCCGACTACAAGCCCGTCGGCGGCCGCGTCGAAGGGAGCGGGGCGGCCCGACGGGGAGAGGGCGCGCAGCTGCGAAAAGCCCATCTGCGTGTAGAGCGAAGAGGGGCGCGAAACGCCGCCGGTCAGCATGGCGTCGGCGCGGCCTTCGCGCAGGGTGTCGACGGCCAGCTTGACGGCGTAGAGCGAGGAGGCGCAGGCGGCGTCGAGAGTGAAGCTGCCGCCGGAGAGGCCCAGTGCGCGGGCTATGACGGCGCCGGGCAGGCCGGCGGGACGGGCGTTGAGCGGGTCGGTGGCGACGGGTGTTTTTATCTTTCGTCCGAGCACGGCCTCGCCGAAAGCGGGCAGCAGCGTCTCCACGGCCAGCGCCGAGATGGAATCGGTAGGCAGGACTATATTGCCGATGATGACGCCGGTGCGCGCGCGGTCCACGCGCTTTTCCCCGGCGTCGAGCAGAGCCCGCCTGGCCGCGTGCAGGGCCAGGTGGAAGACCGGGTCCAGCCGGGCGATGAAGGGCGCGCGCAGGTCGAAGCCGGCCGCGTCCAGGCTGAAATTCTCCACGAAGCAGCCCCGGGTCGAGTAAATCTTGTCCGGCGCCCCTTTCTGCGGATCGAAGACTTCGCCGCCGGGCAGCAGCCAGCGTCCCGCGGGGACTTCCCGGGACGAGCAGACGCCGCCGGCGACATTGTCCCAGAAAGCCCGCAGGTCCGGCGCGCCGGGGAAGATCCCTCCGGCGCCGACTATGGCGATGGGCTGTTCCTTCATCCTGTTTTTGTGCTGAGCTCCTTCCTGCGGAAAGCGGCGTTAAGGGCGGGGTCGACCGTGGCCTCGTAGCCTTCCAGCCGGGCCGCCAGCCGTCCCTTCTCGTCGGTGAAATCTATGTCGGCCGAGCAGGCGTGCTCCGCCGAGCGGGTCACGCGGGCCTTGACCCGGGTCCCCTTGTCCGGGAAAGCGGCGTACTGCCTGTAGGAAGCCGCCGCATTGGGCAGCGAGCAGGCGCCGGAGTCGCCGAAGGTCCAGAGTATCAGGCCCTGGAAAGCGGCGTCGAGCGCGGCGGGCTCGGCCAGCCAGCGGTCGCGCGGGGCGCCGCGCATCCACGAGGCCGGCGGCAGCGCCGCGGCGGCGTCGAGGACTATGCCCTTTTCGGAGAAGCCGGCGACGGAGCGGATGAAGCGCATGTCCTCGCCGTGGAAGAGCACTTCGGCGTAAGCTTTGTCGGCCGTCATGGGATAGGGCTTGAGCGGGAATTCGGGCGCCGGGGCGGGCGCCGCGGGCAGCGAGGCCGCCAATACTATTTCGGCGCCGGCGTGCAGTTCGCCGCCGGGGCCGCGCAGTTCCGCGGTCACGCGGAACAGGCCGTCCTTTTTAACGGACCTGCCGGCCAGCGCGGAGACCTTGTAGGCCCCGTCGGGCAGGAGTATGCCCTTGTAGATCTTCAGGCCGTCGAAGCCGTGGAAGAGCAGGCCGGGATTGCCGTGCAGCGCCGCGTGGGCCAGCCATTCCACCATCACGGCGGTGGGCACCACGGCCCGGCCGTTGATGACGTGGGAGCGCAGGAAAGGGCAGTCGGCCACGGAGACATTCAGCTCGAAGGCGCGGGAGAGACCCGTATTGCCCGCGGGGGCCTGGGCGGCCGGCTGTGAGAAAGGTACGGGCCTGGAGACCGCCACGACCTCGGCCGGGCCATCGGGCGAGGCCAGCTCGTCGGCCAGGAATTTACCGCCTTCCGCCAGGCCGATGACGCCGACGCCTTCCCTGGCGAAGAGGGCTTTCAGGCCGTCATTGACCATGCCGCCGTCCCACGGGCCCCAGTTGAAGGAGGCGACGCGGCAACCGGGCAGGCGCCGCGCCAGGAGGCTGGCGGTCTTATTGAGGACCTCGTTGGCCATGGCGTAGTCGCATTGCCCCGCGCGGCCGAAGCGGGCGGTTGACGAGGAATAGAGCGCGACCGCCTTGAGCGCGGCGAGGTCCAGCGCGGAGAGGAGGTTGCGCAGGCCGCCGACCTTGGTGTCGAAGACGGAGTCGAACTGCGCGTCGGTCTTGTCGAGTATGAGCTTGTCGGCCAGCACGCCGGCGCCGTGCACCAGGCCGCGCACCGGGCCGAGGTCCTTCTTTATCCTGGCGACGGTATCGGCGACCGCCGCGGCGTCGCGGATATCGGCGGAGTAATAGGCGGCCTTCGAGCCGGCCGCCTCGAAGCGGTTGAGCTGCGAGCGTATCTCGCGGGCGGCCAGTATCCGGGCGCAGCGCTCGCCGGCTTCTTTCGGCGTCATGCCGGGATTCCGGGAGATGAGGGTTTTCTTTATGTCCGCGTCGGTAGAGCAGGCGGCCAGCCAGGGCTCTTCGGCCGCGGGCAGCGGGCTGCGGCCCAGCACGGCCAGCGCGGCGCCGCAGGCCCCGGCCAGCGCGGCCGCGGCTTCGGCGGTGACGCCGCGCGCCCCGCCGGTTATCAGGACCACGTCGCCCTTGGAGAGAGGGAACTTGCCGGGAGCGGACCTTTCGGAGGAGCTGAGAAGCACCACTTTGCCGCCTGTTTCCGAGAGGCCCAGTTCTACGGGCCCGCTAAAGAACAGTTCGTCGGCCACCGCGCGCGCCACGGAGACGGTGTGGCCCCAGCCGGAGGCGGCGTCGAGGGCGCGGCAGGCCACTTCGGGCCATTCGCGGGCCGCGGTCTTGGCCAGGCCGGCCAGGCCGCCGAAGACGGGGTCCTGTTCGGCCTTCAGGCCGGCGAGACCGAAGCTTCCGTCCATGCGCGCCACGGTGACCAGGCAGGCTCCGCCGGCCTTGCCGTCAGAGGCGCCGGCACCATGGCCGGCGGCGCGCAGGGCGGGCCCGGCGGAGCGGACCAGACGGAACGCTTTCTTGAGGAAAGCCTCCGACTCGGCGTTCCAGAATTTATTTCTTTCCAGCCTGGCGGCCGGGGCCAGTATTACCAGCGCCGCCAGGGCGGCCGGAACTGTGCGGCCGTCGATGGAGATCTTTTCGGCCTTGAAGCCGCGGACGGACAGGTCTTTCACGATGGCGTCGGCCAGCGGGGTGCCGTCGTCGGTTATCCAGACGGGCAGCGACTTGTCCAGCTTCAGCGCCTCTCCGCGGGCGGACTGGTCGAGGTCCGCGAGTTTCAGGACTTCGCGCACTATCTCCGTTTCCATGGCGGGCGCCGCCGCGGCAGATTGTACGGGGACACCATGCGGCATGGTGTCCCCCGCTGACGCTAGATGGGCCGCCACCTGGCGCAGGGTGCGTATGGTGCCGAGCTGTTCGGGCGTGATGCGCGGGGCCTGCGGGAGTTTCTCCTGGAGTTCGGAGAGTATGGCGACGCGCTTGATGGAATCTATGCCGAGGTCGGATTCCATGTCCATGTCGGGGTTGAGCGATTCGACGGGATAGCCGGTCTGGCCGGAGACTATCTCGAGCAGCACCTTCGACGCGTCGGCGCCGGCGGCCTGCGACGGCGCCGCGGCAGCGGCCGCGGCGGGAGCGGCTTGCGCGGGCATGCCGGCCGAGAGATAGTCGCCTACCTGGCGCAGCGTGCGAATGGTGCCCAGCTGTTCGGGCGTGATGCGCGGGGCCTGCGGGAGCTTCTCCTGCAGTTCCGAAAGTATGGCCACGCGCTTGATGGAATCTATGCCGAGGTCGGACTCCATGTCCATGTCGGGATTGAGCGATTCGACGGGATAGCCGGTCTGGCCGGAGACTATCTCGAGCAGAACCCTCGACACGTCGGGACCGGCGGATCGAGCCGATGCGGGAGCGGCCGCCGTCGGCTGAACGGGGAGCGGAACGGGGACACTATGTCGCATGGCGTCCCCGGCCGGGAACGGCATCGGGATCCCGCCCAACAGCGCCCGCTGCTGGTCGATGAGGGCCTGGAAGGAGCGCTGGGCCGCCTCCTGTCCCTCGAGGAACCTGGCGTGCAGGACGGCGGTCTGCTCCTGCAGCCGCTGCATTGCGGCCATGCTCTCCTGCGTTATGCGCATGGCTTCGGAGACCAACGGTACGGGGACACCATGCCGGAACAGGGCGGCATTGCCCGCAGTCGGTGCCGGGAGCTCTGCGACCGGCCGCATGGTGTCCCCCGCCGATGCCGCGGGTGTGAACCCGGAGGGCGCTGCGGCGCGCTGCGAGCCGATCTGCCGCTTGGGGGATGTGGAGGGCTTGCGCGGCGAGCGGTAGCCCGCGCCGGTCAGCTTTACGGCCAGTTTCGAGATCTTTCTGTCGGCGTCCCTGGTCCCTTCTTCGCCGCCTTCCCAGGCGGAGAGGTACATGGCGCAGCCCAGCGAGGCCAGCCGCGCCAGCGCGCGGGCCATGTCGGCCACGCCGTTCTTCCTGCCGGCCGAGGCGTCCAGCGCGAGAGCGGAATGCTCCTTGCCGGCCAGTATCTGTCCGGCCATGCTGGTCAGCCGCGAGCCGGGGCCGACCTCGAGGAAGGTCCGGATCCCGTCGGCGTACATCTTCTCGATCATCGCCGTGAACTCGACCGGCGAAGCCAGCTGCGAGGCCAGCGTCTCGCGGGCCTTGTCCTGGCTTTCGGGATAGAGACCGGCGGTCTTATTGGCGTAGACGGCGGCGGACGGCTTATTGAACTTCACTTTGCCGAGCCCGGCCGCGAATTCTTTCTGCGCTCCGGCGACCAGCGGGCTGTGGAAGGCGGCCGAGACCTGCAGGCGCGTGCATTTGAGGCCGCGCGCGGCAAGTCGCTCCGCCGCGCGCTCTATCTCCGGCGTGGCGCCCGAGAGCACGAACTGGGCGGGGGTGTTCTTGTTGGCGATGACGAGGTCCATCCCCTCTTCCTTCATCGCTTTCTCTACTTCGGCCAGCGGCGCCTGGACGGCGATCATGCCGCCGCGGTCGCCGGAGCCGGTCAGGGGGCCGGCGCCATCGCCGGCGGCCATAAGGTCGCCGCGCAGTTTAGAAAGAGCGAAGAGGTCGGCGTCGCCGAAGACCCCGGCGGCGCAGAGGGCGGGCAGTTCGCCGTAGCTGTGGCCGGCGAAGGCCGCGGGCTTAAGTCCGAAGGCGGCCAGCGCGCGCCAGTTCCCCAGCGAGGCCGCGCCGAGAGCGGGCTGGGCAACGCGGGTGTCCCGGAGCTCGTCTTCCTGGCGGCGCTTCGCTTCGGGGGTGAAGGCCGAACGGGGGTAGAGGTAGTCCGAGAGGGGTTTATCGCCGCCGAAAGCCTTGTCCGCGGCGGCGAGCGTCTCCAGCGCCTGCGGGAAGCGGCAGGCTATGTCGCGCTGCATACCTGGATACTGCGCTCCCTGGCCGGGGAAAAGCACGGCCAGGGGCGCCGGCGCGGCCGAGGAAAAATACACTCCTTCGGGAGTCGTCCAGGAGGCTTCGCTCCGGGAGGACAGGCCCGAGACGGCGGCCGCTATTACTTTCCGCCAGTCCTGGTCGCGCTCCGCGACGAAAGCCAGGCGCGCGGGCGCCGACGGGTCGAAGGCGGCGCGTGACTTCATCGCCGCCAGCCGTACGCCGTCCCAGTCCAGGTCCTTCCAGGGCGCCAACTTAGCGCTTATCTCGCCGGCGTCACTGCCGGAGAAGACGGCCAGCTGACAGTCGCCGTCCCAGTCGGGGTTTTTTTTGTCGGGGGAATATTCTTCCAGCACGGCGTGGAAATTGGAGCCGCCGAAGCCCAGCGCGCTGACGGCCGCGCGGCGCGGGTGGTCCTTCTTTATCCATGGCCGCGGTTCGGCGTTGAGGTAGAAGGGAGTGGTCCCTTCGGCCAGTTTTTTCAGCGGGGTCTTGACCTTTATCGTCGGGGGAAGCGTCTTGTTGTAGAGGGCCAGCGAGGCCTTTATCAGGCCGGCCGAGCCGGCCGCGGCCTTGGTGTGGCCTATCATCGACTTGACCGAGCCGAGGGCGCACCAGGCCCCGTCCCTGCGGGCTTCCCGGTAGACCTCGTCCAGCGCGTCCAGTTCCACGCCGTCGCCGACGGTGGTGCCGGTGCCGTGAGCCTCCGCCAGTTCCACGGTGGAGGGGGAGATCCCCGCCACGCGGTAGGCCTCGCGTAGCGCGCGGGCCTGGCCTTCGGAACTGGGCGCGTATATAGCCTTGCCCTTGCCGTCCGAGGAGGAGCCGACGCCTTTGAGGACGGAATAGACGCGGTCGCCGTCGCGCACGGCGTCTTCGAGGCGCTTCATGACCAGCATGCCCAGGCCCTCGCCCAGGGCCGTGCCGTCGGCGGAGGCGTCGAAAGGTCTGGCGTCGCCGGAGGCGGACAGCGCCGGGGTCTTGCTGAAGCACATATACATGAAGATGTCGTTGAAGCAGTCCACTCCGCCGGTGACCACCATCGGCGACCGTCCCGCCTGCAGCTCCAGCGAGGCCATATGCACCGCGCTCAGCGAGCTGCCGCAGGCCGCGTCCACCACGCAGTTGGTGCCGCCCAGGTTGAAGCGGTTGGCTATGCGGCCGGCCACGACATTGCCCAGCAGGCCGGGGAAAGAGGCTTCCTGCCAGGGGACATAGTCCTCCTGCATGCGGGCGACGATCGCGTCGGCGTCGGCGCCGGTTATGCCGAACTCGGACAGCGCCTTGCGCCACTTGGGGTGGCCGAGCCGCGCGCCCAGCGGTATGACCAGCTCCAGCGCGCCGGTCACGCCCATTATGACGCTGACCCGGCTCCGGTCGAAATCGCGGCCGGGGCCGTAGCCCGCGTCCTCGAGCGCCATCTTCGCGGTCAACAGTCCCAGCAACTGGGCGCTGTCCGTCGCTTCGAGCGCGTTGGGGGCCAGGCCGAACTCGGACGGGTCGAAATCGACGGGCAGGATGAAGCCGCCGCGGCGGGCGTAGGTCATGTCGGGCCGCTTCGGGTCGGTGTGGTAATGTTCCTCGGGCAGCCAGTGAGAGGCCGGGACTTCGGTGATGGCGTCCGCACCGCTCCTGATGTTGGCCCAGAAGCGCCGGGCGTTCCCGGCTTTCGGGAAAAGGCAGCCGATGCCGACAATGGCGATGGGAGCGGGGGTGTTGTCGTTCCTGGAGTTCATGTCGTCCTCAATGGGGCGCCTGCCGCGGCGGCCCGGTTCGATTCCGCCGAAACGGCGGTCAGCTGAAAAAAACGGCGAGTTCTTCGCGGCGCCGCGGCTCCTGTCTGGCCAGCCTGGGGTCGGCGGCCGCGCCCTGGCAGCGCAGCGCGTGCAGGCGGGTCAGCGCCGCGGCGCCGGCCAGCAAATTGTAAGCGACGGTCACGGCGTCGCGACCCTCCGGGGCCTCCAGGAAGGACCCCTTCGCCCATTCGTTGAAAGCGCCCATGGAGGGGCCGCACCAGACCTGGTAGTCCATCTTGCGGCTCTCGTCGCCGGCCAGCGGCCAGCGTGAGGCGCGGCTCAGGTACCAGCGGAAGACCAGGGCCATTTTATGTTTCGGGTCGCGCTCGGCGCGCTCGATCTGGGCCGGGTCGCGCCGGAGAAAGTATTCGCGGGTGGAAGTCCATATTTCGCCGAATGAGGCGCGGAAATAGTCGCGCTCGAGCGTCGTCCTGATGTCGGCCGGGATGGCGTCGAAAGAAGGATAGGTCCTATAGTAGTCGTAGAGCTTGTTGGCGCGCATCGCGAACATCGTGCCGCGCTTGAGCACCTGCACCCGCACGCCCATCTCGAACATGTCGGCGGCGGCGGCCATGGCGGTGTCGGCCTGCTCGGCGGCGGCCAGCAGGCGGCGCACCAGGTCCGTGACGCCGGACTCGACGCAGGCCTGGTTGACCGAGCCGGTGACGAGATACGCCGCGCCCATCATGAAGGCCGCGGCGGCCGATTCCGGCGTGGCTATGCCGCCGCCGGCTCCCACGCGCGGCGCCCGCGCGTAGCCGCGCTCCGCCTGTATGCGGTCGCGCAGGGCTATTATAGTAGGGAGAAGATTGACCAGGGGGCGGTTGTCGGTATGCCCGCCCGAATCGCCTTCGGCCGTGACGTCTTCGGCCACGGGCACCAGCGCCGCCAGGCCGGCCTGCTCGGGCGTCAGCTCGCCGCGCGAGACCAGCTCTTTGAGGAACTTCTCCGGCGGGGGGGAGAAGAACCGTTCTGCTACCTCGACGCGGGAGATCTTGCCGATCACCCGGTTGGGCGTCTCTATGGAGCCGTCGGCGGCCCGGCGTATGCCGGCGGTGCGGAAGCGTATCAGCGGCAGCGTCAGGCCGATGAAGGCCGAGGCCTCGATGAGCCGCACGCCGCGCTGGAGGTAGAGGTCCACCAGCGCCGTTTCCAGCGCCGGGTCGGACGGGCTGTGTATGAGGTTGAACCCGTACGGGATATCGCCGGCGGCCGGAACAGCGCCACTGGCGCCACAGGTGCCGGAGGCTATGCCGACGGCCTGGAGACGGTCTATCGCCTTCTCCACTTCCTCCACGGGCTGGCCCGCCGCGCCGTAGAAGCCCAGCATGCCGGCCCGGCCCAGCGCCTCCGCCAGTTCGGTCGAACTGATGCCGTTGGCCATGGAACCGCCCACATAGGCGAAACGCAGGCCGTGGGCCGATAGGAAAGCCGGGTCGCCCAGATGGCCCGGCAGACAGGGGGGGATGAAGGCTCCTTCCGCTCCCCGGCCTTCGGAGAGCACCGCCGCGCCATCCCTGGGGACGACGGTATAAGCCCTGTCCAGCGCTCTAAGGCGGGAGGCGGCCTCCTCCGAGAAGGGAAGCGTGAGAGGCTGAGTCCTGGTCTGCGCTGATATGGTCAAATTCCAGCTCCGGGTTCCGGTAATGACAAAAAGGCCTCCATAGGCGCTTATGGTGAGGTGATTCATTATTATAGTTATTAATAGGCGGCCCGGTCCAGCCGCAAAATAGGTCTTATGGCCTATGTAAATGGGGGTCTTTTGGCCTTGTTGAGGCGGGTTCTGTGGACTACACTTTAAATGTCATCCGGGCAACGCGGTGCGGTCAACGCCCGGGGGACTAAGGAGACGAAAGATGCTTAAAATATTCGCCGCGATATTACTGGTACCTGTGACGGCTGCGGCCGCCCAGCTCCCCGACCTCAGCGCCCTGCGCGGCGTGGATGTCGCTTCCCTGACCGAGAGCGCCGTCCTGCCGGCCCCCTCCCCTCTTCTTTTCTTCTCGAACGAGGCGAAGATCGTGGGCGGCTCGGAGGCGGTCCCCGGCGAATTCCCGTTCATCGTCTCGCTGCAGTCCTACGGCAGTCATTGGTGCGGCGGCTCGCTCATCAGGAAGAACTGGGTGCTGACCGCGGCGCATTGCGTGGACAGAGGCTTCGACGACTTTGTGATCATCGGCCTGCATAACCAGCGCGAGCCCGAGGGCGCCGAGAGCTTCACCGCCGCCGAGGTCATAGTGCACCCGAAATGGGACACTAACAACATGATGTACGACTTCGCCCTCGTCAAGCTGTCCGGCGATTCCGCCTATCCCCCCGTGGCCATCAACCGCCGCGAGGTGAGCGGTCCCGCCGGCTTCACCACCGCGGGCTGGGGCACCACCTCGGAAGGCGCCTGGTCCGGTTCCAACCTGCTGATGCGCGTCGACGTGCCTTTCGTGGACGCCAAGACCTGCGACGGCGCCTATCCCGGCAAGGTAGACGGCAGCATGATCTGCGCGGGCTACCCGGAGGGAGGCAAGGACTCCTGCCAGGGCGACAGCGGCGGCCCGCTGGTCATGGGTACGGGCTACGGCAGGACCCTGGTCGGCGTGGTCAGCTGGGGCCACGGCTGCGCCCGCCCCAACAAGTACGGCGTCTACGCCAAGGTCAGCGCCGTTACCGACTGGATAGACAGCGTTACGAAGTAGGGAAAAGATGGAAGGCCCGGCCCGCCCCTCGGCGCGCCGGGCCTTTTTTATTGCCGCCGCTGCTCAGAGGAGTATGCCCTTCCTGGAGTAGCCGCGGGCGGAAGTTATCCTGACTTTGACGAAATCGCCCGGGCGGGGCTTGGGGACACCCTGTTGCATGGTGTCCCCCGGTGCGGAGACTTCCACCGTGCCGTCTATCCCGGGCGCGTCGCGGTAGGTTCGGCCGAAGCGGGGGGAGTCCATCAGTACCTCTAACTTTTTACCGACCAGGCCGGCGTTGATGGAATCGACGCCGGCGGCCTGCGCGGCCAGCAGCTCGTTCATGCGCGCTGTCTTGACCTTGTCCGGGACCTGCCCCGGGAAACCGGCGGCCGAGGTCCCGGGTTCCCGCGAGTATTTGAACACCCCGACATTGTCGAGGCGCTCGTCGCGCACGAAGCGCAGCAGGCGCGCGAAGTCCTTGTCC
The DNA here is from genome assembly GCA_009773155.1 of Elusimicrobiota bacterium. Lineage (GTDB taxonomy): Bacteria > Elusimicrobiota > Elusimicrobia > Elusimicrobiales > UBA9959 > UBA2231. The sequence continues at coordinate 4,127 of WOVA01000011.1, read as the reverse complement.
GTCTCGCCCGGGAAGCCGACTATAAAATTGGTCCTTATGGCCGCGCCCGGCAGGAGCCGGCGTATGGACGACAGGGTGCGGCGCAGGCTTTTCTCCGTCGAGCGGCGGTTCATGGCTTTGAGCACCGCGTCGGAGGCGTGCTGCAGCGGCAGGTCCAGGTAGCGGCAGATATTTTCCGCACCGGCCATCGCGCGCAGAAGCTCGGGGGTGACGCGCTCGGGGTAGGCGTACATCACGCGTATCCAGCGCAGGCCTTTTATCGCGGAGATTTTCCGCAGCAGCCTGCCCAGGGCCGGCTTTCCGTACAGGTCCGCGCCGTATAGGGTGGTATCCTGGGCGATGAGGGAAATTTCCTTCGCGCCGCTGGCCGCCAGCAGCCGGGCCTCCTCGACGGCGGCTTCCAGCGGCTTTGAGCGGAAGGGGCCGCGCAGCGAGGGGATGAGGCAGTAGGCGCAGCGGTTGTCGCAGCCGTCGGCGACTTTCAGGTAGGCGCTGTGCGGCGCGGTCAGCCGCAGCTTGAGCGGCGGGGCCTCCAGAAAGGGGACACCATGCCGCATGGTGTCCCCTAGTCGCAGGCCGCCCTCTTCGAGGGCCCGGACAGCGTCTTTCAGCGCGCCGACGCCGATGGCCGCGTCCGCCTCCGGGAACTTGTCGAGCAGGGCGCCCTTCATCCGCTCGGTCAGGCAGCCGGCTATGATGACCTTCTTCAGCCGTCCCAGCTTCTTGAGCGCGAGGAGCCGGCGTATCTCGGCCTCTGATTCTTTCACCGCCGAGCCCAGGAAGGCGCAGGTATTGACCAGCGCGGCGTCGGCTTCGGCCTCGTCGGAGACTACCTCCCAGCCGGCGCCGGCCAGCTCGCCGGCCATCACCTCGGCGTCGGCCAGGTTCTTGGGACACCCCAGGCTGGAGATGAAGATCCTGGGGACGTTCTTTAGTTCTTTAGTTTTTTTGAAAGCCATACCTGTCAGAGGCGCGCGTCACGGTGAAAAACTAAAGAACTAAAGAACGTCCCCATTATCAATGTTTCTCGAAGCGCTTTATGAGGTGGAAGATGGCCACGCCCATGACTATCATGAGGGCGAAGAAGGAGGGGTAGGTGAGATACCAGTTCTCCGCGCCGAAGAGCCCGGTCAGCTCGGACATGCCGCCCATGCCGGCGAAGAAGCTGGGTACCGCGATGGCGATGACTATGGCGTTGAGGTTCTTGAGCAGGATATTGAGGTTGTTGCTCACTATCGAGGCGCGCGCGCCGACCAGCGAGGCGAAGATGTTGGAGTAGATCTCGGCCTGCTTGTAGCACTGCGTGTTCTCGATGAGCACGTCGTCGATGAACTCGCGGCTCCGCTCGGTGAAGCCCAGCTTCTCGGAGTTGGCCTTGAGGCGCTCTATCACGAAGGCGTTGGAACTGATGGCGTTGAGGTAGTAGACCAGGCTCTTCTCCAGCGTGAACATGTTGAGCAGGTAGCGGTTCTCCATCGAACGCGTTATCTTGGTCTCTATCTCGTCGGCGATCATGTTGATCACCTTGAGATGCTCCATGAAATGGAAGATGGCGTTGTAGAGCAGTTTGAGGAAGATCTCCTTAAGGCCCGCGACGTGCTTGAAATACTTGCCCGTGAAGATTGGCATTTCCTCCGAGAGCACGATCAGCAGCCGGTCCTTGAACAGGAACAGGCCCATAGACGAGACCTTGAAGAGGAAATGGTCCTTGGAGGAATAATTCTTGGGCCGCTTGAAGATAAGCTCCAGGTGGCCGTCCTCCACCTCCAGGCGGGCCGGCTCCTCGGGGTCCAGCGAGGAGTGCAGGTTGTGCTCGTCCACCGCGAATTCGGCCAGCAGCTCCTTGCGCCCGGCCTCGTCGGGGTTGACCGCGACGGTGACGCAGTGGGGGCCCTGCGGCGCCTCTTTTAGCTGGTTCGCCTCGATGGTATAGCGGGTTATCATTATTTTATCGCCGAGCCGAGCTTCTCCGCGACGGTGCGGCCCATGTCCGAGAGGTTCTCCACCACGGTGACGCCCGCGGCGGTCAGGGCCTCCACTTTTCCGGCGTGGGTGCCGGCTCCTCCCTCGACTATCGCCCCGGCGTGGCCCATGCGCCGGCCCGGGGGCGCGGTCTTGCCGGCGACGAAAGAGAACACCGGCTTGGTCATCTTATCCTTTATGAACCGGGCAGCGTCCTCTTCTGCCGCTCCGCCGATCTCGCCTATCATCACGACGGCCCGGGTCTCCGGGTCCCGCTCGAAAAGATCCAGCGTGTCTACGAAATTGAGCCCCTGCACCGGGTCGCCGCCTATGCCCACCACGGTGGACTGGCCCAGCCCGAGGGAGGTGAGCTGCCAGACCGCCTCGTAGGTCAGCGTGCCCGAACGCGAGACCACCCCGACCGGGCCTTTCTTGTGGATATAGCCGGGCATGATGCCGGCCTTGCACTCGCCCGGCGTTATCACGCCGGGGCAGTTGGGGCCGACCAGCGTGACGTCCATGCCGGCGGCCCGCCAGGCCTTGAGCGTGTGCCTGACGCGCACCATGTCGCAGACCGGTATGCCCTCGGTGATGCAGATGACGGTGCGCATGCCGGCGGCGGCCGCCTCAAGTATGGAGTCGGCGGCGAAAGGCGGGGGAACGAAGATCAGCGAGGCGTCGGCGCCGGCTTCCCGGGCCGCCTCGCGGGCCGTGTTGAAGACCGGGACGCCGAGATGGGCGGTCCCGCCTTTGCCGGGGGTCACGCCGGCGACGACTTTGGACCCGTATTCCATGCACTGCCCGGCGTGGAAGGAGCCCTGCGCGCCGGTCAGGCCGTGCACCGCGAGCCTGGTGTTCTTATCCAGAAGTATAGCCATGATATTGTCCTATTTGGCGGCCGCGACGGCTTTGCGCGCGGCCTCCCAGAGTGAATCGGCCTGCTCCAGCTTGAGGCCGGACCTGGCGAGTATCTCCTTGCCTTCCTTTACATTGGTCCCTTCCAGGCGCACCACCAGCGGGACTTTGATGCTGACCCGCCGGGAGGCCTCCACTATGCCGGAGGCGATATTGTCGCATTTCATGATGCCGCCGAAGATATTAACCATAATGGCCTTCACCTTGGGGTCCTTAAGGATTATCTGGAAGGCGCGGGTGATCTGGTCCACGTTGGCGCCGCCGCCGACGTCGAGGAAGTTTGCCGCGTCGCCGCCGGCCAGCTTGACCGTGTCCAGCGTGGCCATCGCCAGACCCGCGCCGTTGACCATGCAGCCGATATTGCCGTCGAGGCCTATGTAATTGATACCTATATCCTTAGCCTCGCGTTCCACCGGGGTGGCCTCGTGGTCGGGCTTGGCCGCCATATCCTTATGGCGGAACAGGGCGTTGTCGTCGGTGACTATCTTGGAGTCCACCGCGATCAGCCGGCCGTCTCTGGTTATCGCGAGCGGGTTTATCTCTATCAGGCTGGCGTCGATATCCATGAACATCCGGGCCAGGTTCTTGGCGAGTTCCGTGAATTCGCGGAAATTGGCCTTGGGTATCTTCAGGCCATAGGCCAGCTCCCTGGCCTGGAAATCGCGCAGGCCGGCGTGCGGGTCCACCGGGACTTTCAGTATGAGCTCGGGCCTGGTATGGGCCAGCTCCTCGATGCTCATGCCGCCCTCGGCCGAGGCTATTATCATCGGGCAGGCTTCTTTGCGGTCGAGTACCACCGAGAGATACATCTCGCGGTCCAGCTCGCAGGCCTGCTCGACAAGGACCTCCTCCACCGTCAGGGCCTTGCCCTGGGTCTGGTGGGTTACCATCTTCATGCCCAGCATGGCGGCGGCCAGCTTACGGACCTCTTCTTCCGTCTTGCCGACCTTCACTCCGCCGGCCTTGCCGCGGCCGCCGGCCAGGACCTGTGCCTTCACTATCCAGGGCCCGCCGCCCGTCAGTTTCAGCGAGGAGGGGTCCTCCCCCAGCCTCAGAACGCCGTAGCGTTCCAGGAGCGGCAGCCCGTAGCGGGCGAAAATTTCCTTGCCTTCGTATTCGAGAAGTTTCATCGGTGCGGCCTCCGGAGGATACTGTTGCAAGCAAATAGAAATGTCCGGGGTAGCGGCAATTAGAAATGTCCGCTTTGTTGCTGCCTCGGTGGCCGCTGTTCCAGCGGTTTCTTGAATAGC
>WOVA01000010.1 GCA_009773155.1 Elusimicrobiota bacterium | reverse complement strand
GACGGAATAGCCCCGGTTTTCAAGGCAAAACAGGTTTCATGCTCATTTTGCGTTGGAAACACGGGAAATTTCATGCTCATTTTGTATTGGATAATTCTCGGGGTTGCCCCCCCTCCCGGGTTTTATTACAATACTTCCTGCAGGCCGTTCCCACCGGATCTTTTTGGCAAAAACGTTTTTCAGACGAGCCAGCGCGGCCCTGGCCGTATCATGACGACCAAGGAGACACCATGCGTTCACAAAGGATCATCTGGACACAAGTTGACGAAGCCCCCGCCCTCGCCGCCTATTCTCTGCTGCCGATAGTCAAGGCCTTCACGGCCGGCACCGGCGTGACGGTGGAAACAGCCGACATCTCGCTGGCGGGCCGCATCCTGGCCGGCTTCCCCGAGAACCTTACCCCCGAACAGCGCATCCCCGACCACCTGGCCAGGCTGGGCGAGCTCACGCTCAACGCCGAGGCAAATATCATCAAGCTCCCCAATATCAGCGCCTCGGTGCCGCAGCTCAAAGAGGCCATCCGCGAGCTGCAGTTCCAGGGCTGCAAGGTGCCCAACTACCCCGAGGACCCCAAGACCCCCGAGGAGAAAGCCGTAAAGGAGCGCTACGCCAAAGTGCTGGGCTCCGCCGTGAACCCGGTGCTGCGCGAGGGCAATTCCGACCGCCGCGCGCCGCTGTCGGTGAAGAATTTCGCCAAAAAGCATCCGCATAAGCTCTCGCCCTGGACGCCGCAGAGCCGCGGCCATGTCGTCCACATGGAAAGCGGCGACTTCTACGGCAACGAGAAGTCGGCCCGCACTGAGAAGGCCGGCGAGCTGAAGATAGAGCTGACCTCCTCCGACGGCAAGACCCACACGCTCAAGAGCGGCGTCAAGGTGCAGGCCGGCGAGATAGTGGACGGCACTTTCATGAGCGCGCGGGCGCTGCGCAAGTTCTACGCCGAGCAGATGGAGGCCGCCAAAAAAGAGGACCTGCTCCTGTCTTTGCACCTCAAGGCCACGATGATGAAGGTCTCCGACCCCATACTCTTCGGCCACGCGGTGTCGGTCTTCTTCGAGGAGGTCTTCGCCAAGCACGCCGAAACCTTTAAAACCCTGGGCGTCAATCCCAATATGGGACTGGGCGATCTTTACAAAAAGCTCGAGACGCTGCCGGCCGGCAAGAAGGCCGAGATAGAGGCCGACATAAAGGCCGTCTACGCGAAACGTCCCGCGCTGGCGATGGTAGACTCCGCCAGGGGCATCACCAACCTGCACGTGCCCAGCGACATAATCATCGACGCCTCCATGCCGGTGGTGGTGCGCGACGGCGGCAGGATGTGGAACGCCGCCGGCGAGCTGCAGGAGACCAAAGCGCTCGTTCCCGACCGCTGCTACTCGCGCATGTATAAAGAGATAATGGACGACTGCAGGCGGCACGGAGCCTTCGACCCGGCCACGATGGGCTCGGTCCCGAACGTGGGCCTGATGGCGCAGAAGGCCGAGGAGTACGGCTCCCATCCCACTACCTTCGAGCTGCCGCACGACGGCACGGTGCGCGTCACCGACCAGGACGGCACGGTGCTGATGGAGCACAAGTGCGCCAAAGGCGACGTCTGGCGCATGAGCCGCGTGCGCGACATCCCCGTGCGGGACTGGGTGAAGCTGGCCGTCAACCGCGGCCGCGCCACCGGCGCGCACGTGGTCTTCTGGCTGGACAGGTCCCGCTCGCACGACGCGCAGGTCATAGCCAGCGTGGAGAAGTACCTCCGGGACCACGACACCGCCGGCCTGACGATAAAGATACTGGCGCCCGTCGAGGCGATGCGGTACTCCTGCGAGCGCATCCGCAGGGGCGCCGACACCATCTCGGCCACCGGCAACGTGCTGCGCGACTACCTGACCGACCTGTTCCCGATACTGGAGCTGGGCACCAGCGCCAAGATGCTCTCGGTAGTGCCGCTGCTGGCCGGCGGCGGCCTGTTCGAGACCGGCGCGGGCGGCTCGGCGCCCAAGCACGTGCAGCAGTTCCAGAAGGAGGGGTACCTGCGCTGGGACTCGCTGGGCGAGTTCTCCGCGCTTGGCGCTTCTCTGGAGCACCTGGGGAACTTCTTCAGGAACGGCAAGGCGCTGGTGATCGCCGAGGCGCTGGACCAGGCCATCGCCAAGTTCCTCGACAATAACAAGTCGCCGGCCCGCAAGGTGGGCCAGATCGACAACCGCGGCAGCCATTATTACCTGGCCATGTACTGGGCGCAGGCCCTGGCGGCGCAGGAGAAGGACGCGCAACTGCGCGTGCGCTTCGCCGAGGCGGCCAGGCGGCTGGAGGCCGGCGAGGAGAAGATAAACGCCGAGCTGATAGGGGCGCAGGGCAGCCCGGCCGACACGGGCGGCTATTACCGCCCCGACCCGTCCAAGGCGGAAAAAGCCATGCGGCCCAGCCCGACCCTGAACGGGATAATCGAGCAGCTGCTCAAGAAACCCGAGCCCGTTACCGCCTGACGGCGGACGGACCGGGAGTGAAAAAAGCCCCCGCCTTCGGGCGGGGGTTTTTCATTTGAAGGGGACGGGGGCAGGCTTCCCGGCGGCGTGGTTCAGCCGACGGGCAGTATGTCGCGCTTGCGGGCCCAGTCGCGCAGGGCGCCCACAGCTTCGGGACGCATGACGGAGATCGGGCGCGCCAGTTTAACCTGCTCCAGCACGCCGGCGGTGTCGACGGGGCCGCCCGCGCCCTCGGCGCGGTACATGGCCGAGATGACGGCCTGCTCTATCTCGGCGCCGCTGAAATCGTGCGAAGCCTCCGCCAGTTTTTCAAGGTCGAAAGCGGCCGCGTCCATCCCGCGCCGGACGATGTGTATGCGGAAGATCTCCGCGCGCGAGGCGGCCGACGGGAGGTCGGCGAAGAAGATCTCGTCGAAGCGGCCCTTGCGCAGCAGCTCGGGCGGCAGCGATTCTATGTCGTTGGCGGTGGCGGCGATGAAAGAGCGGTCCTTGCGCTCCTGCATCCAGGTCAGGAAGGTGCCCAGTATGCGGCGCGAGACGCCCCCGTCTATCTCGCCGCCGGAGCTGGCGAAGACCTTCTCTATCTCGTCTATCCACAGACAGACCGGGGCGAGGCGCTCCACCGTCTTGAGCGCCTTGCGCAGGTTCTCCTCGGTCTCGCCGATATACTTGGAATAAAGACGGTTGAGGTCCAGGCGGTAGAGCGGCACTTCCAGTTCGCCGGCGATCACCTTGGCCGCCAGCGACTTGCCGCAGCCCTGCACGCCCAGCATCAGCAGGCCCTTGGGCGGCGGCAGCCTGGAGCTTTCGTTGAAGATGACGGCCTTGCGGTCGGCGACCCAGCGCTTGAGCCCGTCGAAGCCGGCTATGGCGGCGGAGCCTTCCGGCGCGAAATATTCCAGCACGCCGTCGCGGTCGAAGATGGCCTTCTTGAACTTCTCTATCTCGAGCAGGTCGCGCGAGCAGAGCCGCCAGTCCTGGACTATGGCCTGGTTGAGCGCCGAGCGCACCTGCTGCAGCGAAAGCCCCTTGAGCGACTTGATGACGCGCTTGACCTCCTCCGGCTTGAGGTCTATCTCTATCTTAGCGCCGCTCTTGCGGAACTCCAGGACGGCGGCGTTTATCTCGGCGAGTATCTCCTTCTCGTCGGGGTAGCCGCCCGCGATGCGCGCGGCCAGCGGCTGTATGTCGGGCGGCAGCGTCAGTTCGGCGCCCAGTATAAAAAAAGTGGTGCGGGTCTCCCGCGCGCGGTTGAGCAGGTCCTTGAAAAGCCGCAGCGGCACATTGTCCTTGAGGTGCTTCTGGAAATCCTTGAGGACGAAGACGGATTCGTTGGCCGGGTCCAGCAGGTCGGCGGCCAGTTTGAGCATCTTGACCGGATCGCCGGTCTGGTAGAAAGGCTCGTCCTTGAGGTCCACGCGCAGGCCCTTGGTCAGCGACCAGCGGTAGTACTTCATGCCGGCGGAACGCGCGACTTCGAAAAGCTGCCGCGAAACGTAGGTCTCGTCGATGGTATCCACCGCCACCAGCGGGTAGCGGGATTTGATGAGCAGCGTTATTTCGGATTCGAAATTCATCTATGGCCGGCTCTGCCGGCTCAAGGCTCCGGGTCTCCTGATAACAGATTTTGGTGCGCCCGGCAGGAATCGAACCTGCACTAGAAGCTTCGGAGGCTCCTGTGATATCCATTTCACCACGGGCGCGCAAATCCAGATTTGATTATAGCGAACTATATGGGTCCGCCGCCACCGGACTTCCCGCCACCCGACAGCATGACGGCGAGCGACCTGGCGGCGGGCATCAGGTCTTCATCGCCGGAGGCCGTCTGCGTGTGCGACGCCAGTATTTTTCCGGACTCCACGTCCACCATATCCACGGTCAGATAATACTTTTCCCCCAGCCTGGATACCGTCCCGAAAACCATCCTCTTTGCCGCCATGATCCGACCCAGGCGTACGGCGCAGTCTGGTTCTCCGCATACGCCATGCTGGAACCTCTGCTCGGCGAGTATCTTCGACATATCGGACTTGGCTATCAGGTCGTACCGCCCCAGAAAGACCATGTGCGAACGGACAAAATTAGAAACTATCGAGGCCAGGCTGCCCGGCACGGACTTGCCCTCGAACTCGGCCACCGCGAGACTAGCCCGGTCGGCGGGAGGCGGAACCGGCAACGCTTTCTGCTCTTCGGTTTTCTCGATCAGCATTCTGGAAGGGGAATAAGCGGCCATCATATCGCCGCTGGCCAACATGCCGTGGTCGTTGTTCCCCCAGGCCCAGAAAGAGCCGTCCCGTTTCAGCGCCGCGACATGATGGGCACCGCAGGACACTCGCGACCAATCATTTTCCTCGCCGACTTGCGAAGGGGAAAGCCGGAAACCTTCGTCCTCCAGCAGATCGTACCCAAGGCCGAGTTGCCCGAAAACATTGAACCCCCACGTGAATAGAGCGCCATTATCCTTTATGCCTGCCGAATACGATGAGCCGGCGCAGACACTTTTCCAGCCAGCGCCGGGAACTTTCTGAGGGATAAGTCTTTCTTCTGTGTCCCCGAGTCCCAGTTCGCCCCCGTTGTTCCAGCCCCATGTCCATAGAGTTCCGTCCTTCCGCACGGCCGCCGCATGAAAATCGCCGGCGCTTATCCATAACCATCCGCCGTTGGATGAAACCTCGGTAGGCAGCGATCGTATCTTTTTGTCCCCCAAGCCGAGCTGGCCATGTGTATTGTCTCCCCAGGCCCAGAGTCTCCCGCGGGTATCCAGCGCGAAGCTGTTCCAGGAACCGGCTGAAACAGTTTTCCAGCCGCGCGAAGAACCCACCTGTCGTGGAGCGGAGGAGTTCTCCGTGCCGCCGGAGCCGAGCTGCCCGCTGGAATTAGCGCCCCACGCCCACAGAGTTCCGTCGGATTTAAGGGCAAGACTATGGGAAGAACCGGCCGCCACGGCGGTCCAGTTGGCGCCCATTCCTACCGGGGTCGGCAGGAGTCTGGGATTGGTATCGCCTGTTCCGAGCTGCCCGCTCCCATTATCTCCCCAGGCCCACAATGTACCGTCGGCGCGGACGGCCAGAACATGAAGACCGCCGGCGGCAACTTCTGTCCAGGGGTGCTCCGACATCAGTTCTTCCAGCCGATAGAGGTTAACCTTGTCGTTAAACCCTAGCTGCCCCGCGCTATTATCGCCGCAGGTCAACATGGTGCCGTCCGGCGTAACGGCCACGGTGTAGCCAAGGCCAGCCTTTATGTCCGCATATCCGGCGGCGCCGCCGCGCTCCGCATAACGCGGAAAACCGGCGCAACCCGATATCACAAGGCACAGGACAACTAGCGGTAAGCCGCGGTATTTTACATCGGTCATAGCACCCCCGCAAATCTATTTCTGAATATGCTTTTTGGCCAGCGCGGCCACCTTGCGGCGGAAATCGGCCATGTCCGCCGGCGCCGGTCCGCCGCCCTGCGCGAAGTCCGGCCTGCCGCCGCCCGAGCCGCCTATCAGCCCCGATACTTCCTTGATGAAGGCCGAAGCGTTGAACTTGGAGTCTTTCATATCCGGCGTGGCCGAGGCCACGAAGGAAAGCTTGCCGTCCGCCGACGAATAGAGAAACAGCACCGACGACTTGTGCTGCTCCTTGAGCTGATCGGACAGGCCGCGCAGGGCCGGTATGGCCGCGCCGGGCGCCTCCGTAGAGACCAGCTTCACTCCGCCGGCCAGGTCCACGGATTCTCCCGCTCCGGCCGCCGCGGCCTGCGGTTTGCCCTTGCCGCTCTTGAGCTCCTTGATATTCTCCAGCAGCTGGTCCACGCGCGCGGGCAGGTCCTGCGGCGGGATGGAGAGCCGGGAGGCCGCGGTCTCGGCGTAGGAGGCCACCTTGGCCAGGTAGTCCACGGCCGCGGGGCCGGCGACGCCCTCTATGCGGCGCACGCCGCGCGAGACGGATGAATCTTTCAGTATCTTTATCACCAGCAGTTCCCCGGTGCGGTCTATATGCGTGCCGCCGCAGAGTTCCAGGCTGTAGCGCTCTTTGGCCATGTCGAAGCCGCCGCGGTTTATCAGGACGAAGCGCGCCGGGTCGCTGTACTTCTCGCCCAGCAGCGTGGTGGCGCCGAATTTCTGCGCGTCGGCCAGCGGCCGCTCGGCCTTATGCACGCCGAAGTCCTGGGCTATGGCCGAATTGGAGAGCTGCTCGACGCGGACCATCTCCTCCCGGGTCGGGGCCTTGTTGATGGTATAGTCGAAGCGGAACCTGTGCGGGTCCACCTCGGAGCCGGCCTGGCGCGTGGTGTCGCCGAAGACGGCCTTGAGCGCCGCGTTGATGACATGGGTGGCCGTATGGTTGCAGGCCGTGCGGTAGCGGTCGGTCGAAACGCGGGCGGTGACCTTCATGCCGGTCGCCAGGCCGGTGCGCGCGACGACCTTATGGAAGAAGACTTTGCCGGCCGGTTTCCGCGTGTCCTGCACCAGCGCGGCCTCGAGGCCGCCGGCCAGCAGCATGCCGCAGTCTCCCACCTGGCCGCCGGATTCGGCGTAGAACGGCGTGGCGTCGAGGACGGCGTAGCCCTCCTCCTCGGCCGTGAGCGCGCCGGTCAGGTTGCCGGCGGCGTCGAGCAGGCCGATGATGGAGGCCTCCAGCTCGACGGCCTCGTGGCCCTTGAAAACGGTAGGGGGCAGTTTTTCCTCGGCGGTCTGGAACAGGAAGGCGTTCTGCTCGCCAGAATCCTTCCAGCCGGCCTTGGCGGTGGCCTGGGCGGCCCTGCGGGCCTCGTCGAAACCCTTCTCGTCCACGGCCACGCCTTTCTTTTCGGCCAGCTCGCGCGTCAGCTCGAACGGGAAGCCGTAGGTCTCGTAGAGGCTGAAAGCCTCCTTGCCGGGGATCCCTTTGGGGAATTTATCCAGCAGACCGGCGAGATAGCCCTCGCCGGTCTCGAGCGTCTCGATGAAGCCCTGCTCCTCGAACTTAAGGCCCTCGGTTATCTGTTTCTCCGCGGTCTTCACCTCGGGATAGACGTGGCCGAAGATCTCCTGCACGGCCGGCAGCAGCTTGTGGAGGAACGGGCCGCGCGCGCCCAGGATGCGGCCGTAGCGGCTGGCGCGGCGGATGAGGCGGCGCAGCACGTAGCCGCGGCCCTCGTTGGACGGGATGACGCCCTCGGCTATCAGGAAGGAGGCGGCGCGCGTATGCTCGCTGATGATGCGGAAGGCGCTGGTCGCCTCGGGCGAGGAGCCGTACTCCACTTTGAGCAGCTTCGATGCGGCTTCGACTATCGGGAAGAAAAGCGTGGTCTCGAAAGGGCTGTCCTTGCCCTCGACGATGAACGCCAGGCGCTCCAGGCCCATGCCGGTGTCGATGTTCTTCTTGGGCAGCGGCTTGAAACTGCCGTCGGCCTGCTTGTCGAACTGGGTGAAGACGTGGTTCCAGACCTCGATGTAGCGGTCGCAGGAGCATTTGCCCGGCCCCTCGCAGCCCTTATGGTCGAATTGCGCGCCGCGGTCCCAGTAGACCTCGGAACAGGGGCCGGACGGGCCGGTGTCGCCCATCGCCCAGAAATTATCCTTATCGCCGAGCTCGAGTATGTGGGAGTGCAGGTTCTTGGGCAGTATGTTCTCCCAGATGGCGCGGGCTTCCTCGTCGCGCGGGGCCACGCCGCCGCCGTAGATGGACGGGTAGAAGCGCTCGGCCGGCAGGTCCAGCACTTTCGTGAAGAATTCCCAGCCCCAGACCAGCGATTCCTTCTTGAAATAGTCGCCGAAGGAAAAATTCCCCAGCATCTCGAAGAAGGTCAGGTGGCGTATGGTGCGGCCGACATTGTCTATATCGGTGGTGCGGAAGCATTTCTGGCACGAGGCGGCGCGCTTCTTGTCGGTCTTGAGGCCCAGGTAGTAGGGCTTGAACTGGACCATGCCGGCGGAGGTGAACAGCAGCGTGGGATCGCCCTCGGGGATGAGCGGGCCGGACTTGACCACGGGATGTCCCTGCTTCTCGAAGAAATCCAGGAATGCCTGGCGTATCTGCTTGCTTTGCATAATGGTCAATTATACTAATTGGGGGACGTTGTTTAGTTCTTTAGTTTCCGCCCAAAACTAAAGAACTAAACAACGTCCCCTTTATGCTATATTTTAGTGGTAAGGGGTTAAGAGTACTGGGAACAGGGGTTATATGAACGAAAGCACTAACGGAACCTACCGTATACTGGCGGTGGACGACGACTGCGTCGTCCTCAATACCATAAACGCGGCGCTGACCAGGTTCGGCATGCTGGTAACGACCGCGGAGAATCTGGCCGAGGCCAAGCAGAAAGTGACCAGCGAGCCTTTCGACCTGGTCATCATGGACCGCATCCTGCCGGACGGCGACGGCGTGCAGATGTGCTCCTTCCTCAAGGAGAAGCCGGTGCTCAAGACCATCCCGGTGCTGATGCTGACCGGCAAGGCGGAGACCGACGATAAGGTGCTCGGCCTGCAACTGGGCGCCGATGACTATCTTACCAAGCCTTTCGCGCTGGCCGAGCTCAAAGCCCGCATCGACGCGCTGCTGCGGCGCACCGCGCAGCTCAACACTGCCAGGCAGATCCGCAAAAGCTTCTGGCGATACTGATATAATTTAGCCATGCAGTCCCGCAAAACCACGCTCAACGCCTGGAACAGAATAAACGCTTTCTCCCGTGAGCGCGCCCTTTTCAGGGACCGCGATCCGATAGTGCTGGCCATATCGGGCGGGCCGGACTCGGTGGTCATGCTGGATTATTTCGCCCGGCAGGCGCGCGGGCGGCGGCTGAAGCTTTATGTCTGCCACATAAACCACGGCCTGCGCGGCGCGGAGTCCGACGCCGACGAGAGGTTCGTGCGCCGGCTGGCCGCGGCCTACGGCCTTTCCTGCGGAGTTTTCAAAGCGAAAGTGAAGGCCCTGGCAAAGAAGTCGGGCTCCGGCACGGAGCACGCGGCCAGGACGGAGCGCTACCGCCTGCTCCTTAAATACGCCCGTTCCAGGGGCTGCCGGCTGGTGGCGACGGCACATCACTCCGACGACAACGCCGAAACCGTGCTGCTCAACCTGCTGCGCGGCACAAAGGCGAGAGGGCTGGCCGGCATCCCCCCTTCGCGGCCGCTGGGCGGCGGCGTGCGCGTCATACGCCCGCTGCTGGCGCTCAGGCGCCGCGAAATAGAGGACTATCTGCGGGCCAACGGGATCAAGGCCCAGAGAGATTCCACCAACGACGATCAGAAGTACACCCGCAACTGGATACGCGCGACGCTGCTGCCGCTCCTTGAAAAGAAGCAGCCGCGCATACGCGAGCATCTTGTTGATATAGCGGAAGACCTGTCGGAAAAAGCCTGAAAACCGGGACCCGGGTGCGGCGGAAGCAATATTTCGGCAACACGGATGTGATATATTGGTTTCAGGCGGGGAAATTCACCAGGGAGGCGAGTGTATGTCTGGAAAACTGTTCATGGGTTTGTTTTTAATCGTAGCGGCATTACCGTATGTTTGGTCGCAAAATACGGGCAAACCGGAAACAGCAGACAAAGCTGAAGAGGAGTTGTCGGTTGTTTCACTGCCGGATACAATCGTCAAAATACCCGAAGTAAAGAGAAAAACTCCCAATGCGTTCGTAATGAAAGAACTATTGAAAGCTCTTCCGCAGAAAGCGCGGTCTGAATTTATCGGCTCATTCATGCTTAAAGACGGACGCATTGCCACGCTTAATTCAAAACCGCTCAAGGCAGTCCTGAGCAGCGAACTGATAACCGGGATTCTCAACAACCTTGGTTCAAGCCGTGAATCCCTTGAAAAAGCGAAAAAATACAAAAGCGGGAATCCGCCGCGGGTGACGGTATTGTCGGAATTATTCAAAGATGTTCCCGAGGAAGCGCGGGACCATTTTTTCGACAACATGATGTTTAAGGACGGGGGTGTGGCATGCGTTGATGTGGGCCGGCTAAAAAAGGCTGTGAGCAAAAGGCAGTTGATAAAAATTCTTAATTCTCTGGCTCCAGTAGGCGGCAAAAGGCCGCAAATTTATCCCAAAGTGCTTTGCGGCGACGGCTGGTGCGAGGAAAGCGTCTGCAGCTCCATCGGCGGCAAATGGCATTGCAGATTTAATGAAAATCAGGATACCATCTGTTACGACTGGTGTGAAGATTTACCCTAGAGAACCAAAGAACAGGTTTTATCCACAGCCTCAAAAGTCGGCTGGATAGCGCTAACCTTGCGCCAGCGCCCAGGCGACGAGCTCGGGCGGGTAGCCGATGTCTATAACTTTCAGTTCGCCTATGTTCTTCTGGGCGTGGGCGGCCATGAGGCCGGACTTGGCCAGGCCGAAGGTAAGAGTGTGGGCGGCGATGACATAGACGCCGGTATGGTGGCCGGTGTCGGGCAGCAGGCCAGAAGGCAGGTCCAGCGCGATTATCGGCCGCCCGCTCTTGTTCATCAGCTGTATGACGCGCCTGAGCGCGCCGGCGGGCTTGCCTACCGAGCCGATGCCGAGCAGGGCGTCCACTAGGAGGCCGAAGGCCGGCAGGGAGCCGGCCAGTTCCTCGACCGTGTCTTTCTTCACCAGCGAGATCTTCACGCCGGCCGCGCGGGCGGCCTCCAGGTTCTTGACCACCAGTTCGCCGTAGCCGGTGTCCTTGGGCTCGAGTATGAATATCTCGGGTTCGGCGCCTTTTCGTTTCAGATAACGGGCGGCCACCAGCCCGTCGCCGCCGTTGTTGCCCTTGCCGCAGCAGACGGCTATTTTAACGGGAGCGGACAGGCCCAGCGTCCCGGCTATGCGCAGGATCTCGTCGGCGGCGCCGCGGCCCGCGTTCTCCATCAGCTCGCCCTCGGCCACGCCGTACTCCGTCACGGCCTTCTTATCTATGACGCGGATCTTTTCCGGCGTCACCACGGGGAGCCCCTGGAATTCCTTTACCTGCGGGATCTTGGACATAGGGGAGCTATCAGGATACGGCCCAGATCATCCACCCCAGCAGCCAGGCGAAGCCCATGAAGCCGAGCACGCACATGATATAGAAAGGCGCCAGCACCGAGAGTACCGCCTTGCGCGAGCCGGCGGCGTAGATGCCTTTTATCAGTCGGACGCGGGCGTAGAAGACTATCAGCAGCGTCAGCATGAAGGCCAGGAACGGGCTGATATAGCCCAGCCGGGCGAAGAAGGCCAGAGGAACGGCGAAGGCCCAGAAGGATTCGGCCAGGCCGAAGGCCAGGAAGAGGCGCAGCGCGCTGCCCTCGGCCGAGGCGGTTTCCAGCGCCAGGTGCACCGAGGCGGCGGAAACGAAGTTCATGGTGCGCAGCAGCAGGAACAGCACCAGGAAAGACGCTATGCCCCCGGGGATGAACATGAACATGCGCAGGAAGGCGAACAGGCTGAGCGCGCCGATGAAATAGCCGGCCCAGCCGGCGGCGCCCAGGCGCTTGCGCGTGAGGCCGGCGAGCGAGCCCGCCGGGTTATCGATTATGTCGGCCGCGTCTGACAGCAGGTTCATGGCTCAGAACCCCTGCCAGCGGTATTCGAGGCGGGGATGGTCGGTGATCAGCTCCGAGACCCTGCCGCCGCCGAAGATACCCAGCCGTGAACCGAGCAGCGAAAAGATGCTGGAGAAGGGGTCGGTGTCGCGGATAACGCGGGGATTCTTGCCGAGCTTGCCCAGCTCGCCGGCCAGGTCCAGGGCCGTCTGCGTGTCGCCGAGGACGTCCACCAGCCTGACTTCCAGCGCCTGGCGGCCCGTGTAGATGCGGCCGTCGGCTATCTCGGCGCGCAGTTTTTCCGGCGGGATGTTCCGGCCGGTCGAGACCACCTCGACGAACTGGTCGTAGGAATCGTCTATCATCGCCTGCAGGAGCCGGCGCTCCTCGGGCGTCATCTCGCGGCCCATGGAGCCGATATCCTTGAACTTGCCGGACTTGATGACCTCCGGCCTGTAGCCTATCTTCTTCATCAGGCCTTCCACGTTGGCGCCGCTGAAGATGACGCCGATGGAGCCGGTGATGGTGCCCGGGTGCGCGACGACCTTGTCGCAGGCGGCCGCTATGTAATAGCCGCCGCTGGCGGCGACGTCGCCCAGCACGGCGACTACGGGTTTCTTGTGCTCGTTGCGGGCCCGCAGGATGGCCGCGTTTATCTCCTGCACGGCCGAGACGGTGCCGCCGGGGGAATTGATGTCGAGCAGGATGGCCTTGACTTCCTTGCGGGCGGCCAGCTTGTCTATCTTGCGGGCGATCTGGCCGCTGCCCTTATCCCAGGCGTGAGGGGAGTTCCCCTGGTAAATACCGCCGTATACGGGCACGACGGCGACGGCGTCCTTGGTGCTGGGGACCATGCCGGTAATCTTCTTGAGGTCCAGGTCGGCGGGCCTGGACTTGCGAGCGGTGGCGGCTTTCTCTATGACGAGGAAGGAGACCATGATGGCTCCGGCGTAGAGCACGGCGAGGACCTTGAGCCAGAGGCGGGTGGCGGTCTTAGCCGGCTCCGCCTGGGCCGGCGGCGGGGGGGCGCCGGACGGTACGGGGACACCATGCCGAATGGTGTCCCCTTCTGATGCGGCGCCCTCCTGCGGGCGGTTTTCGGGTTCGGGGAAAGGGTTCTTTATCTCTTCCATATGGTTCCTCCGGCTAATCTGCCTGTTCTTAAAGCTGGCTGGCGTCCACTACCCTGTTGCGGCCGCTCTCCTTGGCCCGGTAGAGAGCCGCGTCCGCGGCGGCCACGGCCCCGGCGGCGTCGCGCCCGTCCCTCGGAAAATGGGCTACGCCTATGGACACGCTTATTCTAACACTTTCAAGTCCGTGCGAAAAATTTTCGGCCTCTATCCGGGCGCGTATGGCCTCGGCTTTGCGCAGGACGCCCTCCGGCTCGGCGCGCGGCAGCAGCACCGCGAATTCCTCGCCGCCGTAGCGGCCGACGAAGTCCGTCTCGTAGACGCTCTCGCGCAGCAGGGTGCCCACGCGCTTGAGTACGAAGTCGCCGAACTGGTGGCCGTAGCCGTCGTTGAGGCGCTTGAAATGGTCGATGTCGGCTATCAGCAGGGCGAAGGTGGTGCGGAAGGCCTGCGCGCGGCGGACCTCCTCGTCTATGCGCTCGTCCAGGACGCCGCGGCGGAAGACCCCGGTCAGGCCGTCCACGCGCGAGAGCCACTCGACCTCGCGGAACAGGCGCAGGCGGCGCACGGCGAAGGCTATCTCCCCGGCGAAGGAGGTCATGGAGGCGGCCAGCTCCGCGGCGGGCGCGGCAGAAGGGAATGCGGCGGCGAAGAAACCCACGGGTTCGCCCGCGTGGCTCACCATGACCCCGGCCTTCGGCGGCTTGCCGTCGGCGGCGAAAGGCTCGGGCGGGCCCTTACCGGGCAGCCCGGCGGCGCGGCGCAGTCCCTCGGGCGAATTGAAGCCCGACGAGGAGTCGCGGCCGCAGGCGAAAAGCTCGGCCTCGCCGGCGGAGCCCAGCAGGTAGAAGGCGAAATCCTCGGTGCCGAAATAATCGCCTATATAGCGCGCGAACTGCCGCCCGGCGGCCTGGTGGTCCACGGCCTCGGCCAGGTATTTCATGGCCGAGTAGAGCAGCAGGACCTTCTTCTCCCGACCGCCGGCCTCGTTGAATTCCTTTTTGGCCAGCGCCAGCCGTTCCCCGGCCTCCTTCAGCTGCTCCGCGCTGGCCTGCCTGGCTCCGGCGCCGGAAGGCCCGTTTTGCCGGCGGGACAGAACCCAGTAGCAGGAAGCCGCGGCCCAGAGGGCGGGCACGGCCAGCGCCGCCGGCGAACCGGCGGCCGGCAGGGCGAGCCAGAAAAGACCGGCGCCGGCGGCCGCGGCGAGCGGGGCGGCGGCGCGGCCCAGCCGTCCTAATATCAGGGCCGGGAGCCAGAGGGCCGACAGGGCGGCGAGGGCTATTTCGCTCTCAGGCATGGATGACCCTGTTCCTCCCTTCTTTCTTGGCCCTGTAGAGGCGTTCGTCGGCCACGCGCACCAGCTGGCTGGGGATGGCGGCCTCCGACGGAAATTCGGCCACGCCGAAGCTGACGGTAACTCCGGCGGGCGCGCCGCCGAAACTGAAAGGCTGGGCCTCCACCGCCTGCCTCAGGGCCTCGGCCGCGGCGGCGGCTTCGGCCTTGGCGACGCCCGGCAGTATGACGGCGAACTCCTCCCCGCCGTAGCGGGCGGCCAGGTCCACGCCGCGCACGCGGCCGGCTATCACGGCCGCCACGGTCTTGAGCACATGGTCGCCGGCCTGGTGGCCGAAGCGGTCGTTGTAGCTCTTGAAATGGTCGATGTCGGAGAGCAGCACGGAGAACGGAACCTTGCTGCGGGCCGCGCGCAGGATCTCCTCCTCCAGCCGGGTCTGGAAGGCGCGGTGGGTGTAGAGGCCGGTCAGCGCGTCGCGCACGGCCAGCTCGCCGACTCGCTCGTAGAGATAGAGGTTCTCGGTGGCGACGCCGGCGATGGCGGCCAGCAGTTCCACGGCGCGCAGATCCTCGGTGCCGAAGCGCTCCGGGCGCTGCGAGGAGAGGCGGATGAAGCCGGCGGTGGAGCCGAAATGCGACAGCGGCACCACCATAGCCGAGCGCTCCCCGCCGGAAAAATCCCTGGCCGAGAAGCGGTTATCGGAGGCCGAGTCCCTGACCAGCAGGGACACCTTGCGCTCGGCCGACCAGGCCTCGAGCGGGTCGCGCGGGGCGCCGGGCACCAGCTCCACGGGGGCGTCGAAGAACTGGTCCCTGACCAGCCGGCCCAGCCGGGCCTTTATCTCCTCGGGTGACGAGGAGGCGGACAGGTGCTGTATGGACGAGGAGAGTCCGGACTGGAACCTGATGCGGTCGAGCAGCGTCTTCTTGTGCGTTTCGTAGCGGGCCAGTTCCTCCTCCAGCGCCCGGAGCCGCCGGGAGCTCTCGGCAAGGGCTCCCTCGACCCGCAGCGAGGCGTCCTTCCTTACGTCCTCCACGTAGTGGGTCAGCCAGGCGAAGCCAAGCAGCGCGGCCATCTCCAGGAACATCAGCAGCGAGCGCTGCAACTGGGGGTCCTGCCAGGCGAAGCGCGGCAGCACGAAGCCGGCCGCGGCGCAGAGGAAGGCCAGCAGGAACTTAACGTCCCTGTCCTCGTAGGCCAGCAGCAGAAAGACGAAGCCGTAAAGGGGGTAGAGCGCCAGGGCCGAGGCCGGGTCAAGCGACAGGGCGGCCGACACGGCCGCGAAGACGGCCAGGGCCAGGCCTACCCTAGGGGTTTTGCTC
Organism: Elusimicrobiota bacterium; assembly: GCA_009773155.1. Taxonomy (GTDB): domain Bacteria; phylum Elusimicrobiota; class Elusimicrobia; order Elusimicrobiales; family UBA9959; genus UBA2231. The sequence goes on along the minus strand of WOVA01000010.1, from coordinate 46,502 downwards.
TTTATCATCGCTTCAACTGAATTTTACAATAAAAAGCCCCCCGGTTCGCGGGGGGCCGTGCTGCGTGGTGAAGGGGTTCAGCGCAGGGGCGAGTTGAGCAGCTGCTCGAGGGCCTGCGACTCCGGCATGGTCACGGGCTCCGAGGCCAGTTCCTCGGCGCTGACGGGGGTTATCGCGAACGGCAGCGGGGCCACGTCTATCCCCTTGGGCGAGCCGGGAGGCGGTATCGTCATCAGCAGGTTGCCGTCCTGCGTGCCGTAGACGGTGGCGCCGGCGGCCTGCAGCCGCAGCAGCGCGTCGGCGTGGGGATGTCCGTAATTATTGCCCACGCCGTAGGAGATTATCGCGTGCACCGGCTTGACCCGCTCGAGGAACCTGGGCGTGGAGGAATAAGCCGAGCCGTGATGCGACACTTTCAGTATCTGGGACTCCAGGCCCGACTTGAACACCCTGGTGATGGCGTTCTCCTGCGAGGCCTCTATGTCGCCGGTCAGCAGCAGGCCGGTGCCGTTGTAGTAAAAACGCATGACGAGGGAGCAGTTGTTTATCCTGGTGGAATCGCGGGTCTGGATGACTTCGGAGCAGGTATTGAGCACCTTGACCGTGACATTGCGGTCCCAGTTCATATGCTGGCCCACCTCGGGGAAATGGACTTTCGCGGCCTGGGCGGCGGCCAGCTCGCGCAGGTTATTGTCGCCTATCGCGCCGAGGTTCTCCACGCGGGTATCGTAGAAATTCTTCACCTCGAAGTACTGGAGGACTTTCTTGAGGCCGCGGTAATGATCGCTGTGGGGATGGGTCAGGACCACATGGTCTATCCTGCGCACGCCCTTGGCCATCAGGAACTCGCGCACCGGCAGCGAGGAAGGCCCGCCGTCTATGAGGACATTGGAGCCGCCCGGCAGTTCGATGTAAGTGGCGTCGCCCTGGCCGACATTGAGGAAATAAACGTTGAGCTGCGTCCAGCCGGAGAGCGGGAGCAGCAGCAGCGAAAGGAGTATCGCGAACCGCGGTTTGTGCAACAGGCTCTTACTGCGCGCGGCGTTCTTCATCATGGGAGCATGGGCCATGATATATTCTAGGAGGAGCGCCGCCTTTGTGAAAGGGCCAAAGGGCCTACGGGGACCTACTCTTCCGGTCTTTGCCCCAGCGCCTCGGGATGGTGGCGCACCACCCGGGCGTCCACCATGTAGATTATGTCCTCGGCCATGCTCACGGCGTGGTCGGCCACGCGCTCCAGGTGCCTGGCGGCCAGCAGAAGAGGAACGGCGCGGTCGGCCGTGGAACCGTCTTTCATCATATAATCCTCGATCAGTTCTTTCTCGACCGCGCGTTTGAGGGCGTCCGCCGCGGGGTCGGAGAGCACCACCCGGCGCGCCAGTTCCGCGTCGCCGTTTATGAAAGCTTCGGTGGCCTCGCCGGTCATGCGGGCCGCCAGTTCCGCCAGGCGCGGGATGTCCACCAGCGGCTTGAGCAGCGGCTTGCCGGCCAGTTCCAGCGCGCGCTGGGCCACGTCCACGGCCAGGTCTCCTATGCGCTCGAGCTCGGCGTTGAGCTTGATGGCGGTGGTTATGAAGCGCAGGTCGCGCGCCATCGGCTGATGCCTGGCTATGAGGTCCAGGCACTTCTCGTCTATCTCCAGCTCCAGCGCGTCGAGGGCCGCGTCGCCGTCCACGACCCCGCGGGCGGCGGCCGGGTCGCGGTCCTTGAGCGACTCGACCGCCTTCATCAGCGCCTGCCGCGCCAGGGAGGCCAGGCGCATGACGGCGCCCTTGAGCTCCCGGAGTTCCTCGTCGAAATGCCTTTCCATCAGCCCTCCTGCGGCCTAACCAAACCGGCCCGTGATATAGTCCTCGGTGCGCTTATCGCGCGGCGCCCTGAAAATACGCCCCGTCGAGCCGATCTCGATGAGTTCGCCCATCAGGAAGAAGGCCGTGCGGTCCGAGATGCGCGCCGCCTGCTGCATATTGTGCGTCACGATGACTATCGTGTACCGGCGCTTCAGCTCCAGTATCAGCTCCTCTATCCTGGCGGTCGAGATGGGGTCGAGGCTGGCGCAGGGCTCGTCGAAGAGTATCACCTCGGGCTCCACGGCGAGGCAGCGCGCTATGCAGAGCCGCTGCTGCTGGCCGCCGGAGAGGCCCAGCGCGCTCTCGCGCAGGCGGTCCTTCACCTCGTCCCAGAGCGCCGCCCTGCGCAGCGAGTCCTCCACCTTCTCCTCCAGCGCCAGCCGGTCGCGCACGCCGTTGACCTCCAGGCCGTAGGCGACGTTCTCGAAGATGGTCTTCGGGAACGGGTTGGGCTTCTGGAAGACCATGCCTACGCGCTTGCGCAGGTCCGCCGCGTCGCAGGAGGGCGCCGTGATGTCCGCCCCGTCCAGCAGGATCTCCCCCTCCAGGCGGGTGCCCGGCACCAGTTCGTTCATGCGGTTGAGCAGCCGGATGAAAGTGGACTTGCCGCAGCCGGACGGGCCGATGATGGCGGTCACCACGCGCGGCGCGAAGTCCAGGTTTATCTCCTTCAGCGCGCGCTTGGCCCCGTAGTAGAAGCTCACTCCCCGCGCGCTGATCTTGGGCTCGGCGCCCACGGCGTCGCCCTCCGCGGTACTGCCCGCGTTGAGCGTCACCGTTCCGGACGGCGGCCGGGCCGCCGGGTTCTCGTCGGCCGTACTAAGCATGGTAGGTCCTCCTCTGGCGCTGCCTTATGTAGATCGCGAGCATGGACATGGCCAGCACCAGCGCCAGCAGGACCAGGCTCGAGCCGTAGGCGATGCGCGTCTGGGCTTCGGGGTGCGTGCCCTCGGTCATCAGCGCGTAGATATGGTAGGGAAGCGCCATCACCTCGGAGAAGACGGAATCGGGATAGCCCTTCAGATAGAAAGCGGCGGCGGTGAAGAGTATGGGCGCGGTCTCGCCCGCGGCGCGGCCGACGCTGAGTATCACGCCGGTGAGTATGCCGGGCAGGGCGGCCGGCAGCACCACCTTGCGGATGGTCTCCCAGCGCGAGGCGCCCAGCGCCAGCGAGGCCTCCCGTATCGACTGCGGCACCGCGATCAGGGCCTCCTGCGAGGCGGAGATGATGAGCGGCAGCGCCAACATGCCGAGCGTGAGCGAGCCGGACAGGATGGAGACGCCGAAGCCCGCCCCTTTCACGAAGACGGCCAGGCCGAAGAGGCCGAAGACCACCGACGGCACGCCGGCGAGATTGTTCACGCTGATGCGTATCGCGTTCACGGTCCAGCCTTTCGGCGAATACTCGGTCAGGTAGACGGCGCAGGCCACGCCCAGCGGGAGAGCCACTATTACCGCGCCGAGCGTAAGGTAAAGCGTGCCCAGTATGGCGGGCGCTATGCCGCCGGCGGTCATGGCGTCGCGCGGCGCGGCCGTCAGGAATTCCCAGCTTATGGCCGGCAGGCCGCGCGAGACGATGAACCAGAGGATGGTCCCCAGGAAGACGATGTTGGCGGCCATGCAGAGGGCGAGCAGGGTGAAACCCGTCTTCTGGAAAATGTCGCGCCGGTTCATCGGGCCAGCCCCAGCTTCAGGCGGTAGCGGCGGCTGATGAGCTCCGCCGCGGCGTTGAAGACGAAGGTCACCAGGAACAGCGCCAGGGCTATGGCGAAAAGCGCGTGGTAATGCTCGCCGCCCACCGCGGCCTCGCCCATCTCGGCGGCTATCGCGGCGGTCATCGGGCGCACGGGGTCGAAGACCGAGGCCGGCACCACCGCGGCGCCGCCGGCCACCATCAGCACGGTCATGGTCTCGCCTATGGCGCGGCTCATGCCCAGTATTATCGCGGTGGAGATCCCCGAGCCGGCCGCGGGGATGATGACTTTGACCAGCGTCTCCCAGCGGTTGGCGCCGAGCGCGAAGGAGGCCTCGCGGAAAGAGCGCGGCACATAGCCCAGCGCGTCCTCGGCTATGCTGGCCACGGTGGGCGTGGCCATGACGCCCAGGATGACGCCGGCCGTCAGCGCGCAGAGGCCGATCGGCAGGCCGAAAGCCTCCTGCATGAACGGGGCCATCACGGTCATGCCGAAGAAACCGTAGATGATCGAAGGCACCGAGGCCAGCACCTCGATGACCGGCTTGAGCACGGCGCGCTGCCGGGGCCCGGCCAGTTCGTGCAGGTACAGCGCGCTGCCGACGCCCAGCGGCACGCAGATGACCAGCGCGATGCCCGTAACCCAGGCCGAGGCGGCTATCAGCGGCCATATGCCGAACTCGGGCGGCTCGGCGGTGGGATACCAGCTTTCCCCCCCGAGGAAAGCGAGCGGGGACACGAAGCTGAAGACCGGCAGGGCCTCGCGGAACAGGACGATGATTATGCCGGCCAGCAGGGCCAGCGAGGAGAAAGCGGCGGCCGTGAACAGGAGCTTTATGAATCTCTCTTTGGGCGTGTTCATCTACGGGTATAGTTTAGAAAAGCCGCGCAAAGCCGGCGCGAAGCCCGTGTAAATTCCCGGTAAGGCGCTCCTTATTTCTTAAGGGCGACGAAGCCCTGCTCCTCGACTATCTTCCGGCCCTCGGGGCCCTTGATGAAGTCGATGAACTCCTTCACCAGGCCCTCCGGCTTCCCGGCGGTGTAGAGGAACAGCGGCCGCGCGATGGGATACTTGTTCCGGACCACGGCGTCCCTGTCGGGCAGCACGCCGTCCACGGAGATGGCCCTGACCGAGTCCGTGATATAGCCCAGGCCGACATAGCCTATCGCGCCGGGCGTGCGCGCGACGATGGACGCTATGCCCTGGTTGGAGGCCTGCATGATGGCGTCCGGCCTTACCTTTTTCTTGTCCAGCACCAGTTCGCTGAAAGCCTCGAAGGTGCCGCTGGCGCTGTCTCGCGAGAGCACCACCACCGGCAGGTCGGGCCCGCCGATCTCTTTCCAGTTCTTCACGCGGGTGGTGTAGAGCCTCTTGATCTGCTCGCGGGTCAGGCCCTTCACCGGGTTGGAGGGGTGCAGGATGTGCGAGATGCCGTCCATGGCTATCACATGGGCGACCAGGTCGCGGCCCTTCTTGGAAGCCTTCTCCAGCTCGGCCGGCTTTATGGCGCGCGAGGCCGCGGCTATATCGCAGGTGCCGTCGATGATGGAGGCCACCCCCACGCCGGAGCCGCCGCCGCGTATGACTATGTCGGCGTCCTTATTCTTCTTCATGAACTCCTCGGCGGCCTTCTGCGTTATGGGCAGCACGGTGGTGGAGCCTGCCGCGGTTATTTTGCCGCCGGCGAAAACCCCGGCCGGGGCCGCCATCGAAAGCACAACCGTCAGTGCGAGTATCTTTTTCATTTTTTCCTCCTTAGTATAGTTCGATTACGTTCAGAATTTGAGGTTTATGTCGGCCTGGAACAGCTTCTCCCGCTTGAGCGTCCCGTAGACCGGCTTCGCATCATAGTAATCCAGTGTCAGGGCGAAATCGCGCATGAGGCCCATGGTCAGGATGACCTCCTGCCCCTTGACCCCGGTGGCGCCGCCGTAGAAGTCCGAATCCGGATAAGTATCCAGCCAGGCGTCGCGGTCAAGCCGGCGGATGGACCAGGAGGCCTGCCACTGCCCGGCGTCCTCCACTCTGCGCTGTCCGAGCCTGAGGCCGGCTATCCAGCCCTCGGCGTCCCGTCCGTGCTCCAGCGCCCTGACCCAGTTGCCGAAGACGCCGGCGTGGGTCACATTCCAGCCGAGGGCGCTTAAGCCCGGCACCGGCATAGGCTCGTAGAGGTTCCAGTTGAACTCCGCCTCCGGGCTGAAGGCGTCGTAGTCATACCTGTAGCGCGAGGAGACCAGCGTGTTCGCCCGCTGATATTCCGTCGCCGAGGGCCTGTGCGGCAGGGCGGTCGCGCCGCGCACGTGGTTGAAGGAGTAGAAGGCGGCGGCGGCCCTGAAGTCCGCTTTCCTGTCCGGGTGAGTCCAGCCGACCCCGGGCTGGACGTAGAGCAGGTGGGGGTCCTGCTTGTTCCCCAAAGACTCTCCCAGTATAGCAAGCCCCGTGTTGGCGAAGAAGTTCCAGTTGTCCCCGGGCAGGTTAGCCTTCAGCGCGAGGCCCTCCAGGTTTATGTCCGTGTCCCAGAGCATGTCGTTGGTCAGCCACAGCGGGTTCCTGGTGCGGCCCGCGGTGAAAGCCATGTTGTCCGAAGCGTTGTACTCGGCGAAGACGTAGTCTATATAGAGGTTCTTCTTGCCGTTATTGTCCGTGAAAGTCTGGTTGGTCGAACGGGGGTCGGCGCTGCTGCCGCTGGCGAAGCCGAAACCCGCATAGACCTTCTCGTTCACTTTGGAATCCACGAAGAAGCGCAGGCGGTAGCGGCCGCGGTGCTGCGTGACGGCGGAGTTCCCGTTGTCGTTGAACTGGTAGCGCAGGCGCACGTCGCCGCGCAGCTTCATCGTCTGCAGCCACATCGGCAGCGTGCGGTGCCGCTGCTGCGAGATCTCCTTCTTCACTTCCTCCTGCGTACCGATGCGTATCTCCTGGGCCTCGCCGGGGTCCAGTATCTCCTTCTCCACCAGCCGGTCGAGCAGCAGGTCAAGCTCGCCGGCTCGCGCCGCCGGGGCACCCAACAGCGCAATGGCCAGCAGAGCCGCCGCCGTCCTGAAAGTCCTTCCGTGGATCATTCGCCGCCTCCTTTAGGTCGTCGACTGCGGGGATAGTGTAGCAAGACGGGTTAAAGATGGAGCGAAGCGCGGGTAAAATGATTGTAAAGCCATGACTGGGACATTACGCCTGACCGGCACCTCTTGCCGGGTTCTATACCGGAACAGAATATGTGGTATACTGTTCTGCAGGAAAACGATGTCCTGAGGTCATTCCCGCGCTATGAACGAAATATTCGACGAATGGGATGCGTACGCGCTTAAAAAAAGCCTGATCCCGCGGGCTTTGGATCCGGAAAAGATCCTGCGCGAATCGGCCATGAAAATAGCCGCGCTTACGGGAATACGCCGCTGCGGCAAATCAAGCGCGCTTATCCTGCTCAGACAGAGGCTTGCCCAGGAAGGCGAAAAGGCCGCCTATTTGAATCTTGAAGACAGCCGAATCAAGGATTCCCCGTCGTTGCTGGATGAAATCCTGAAATGGTTCGGGGATTCCGGCTATCTGCTGCTGGATGAAATAACCAGCGCCACGGACTGGGAAGGCTGGCTGTCAAGAAATCACGAGATGCTCAAAGGCCGGCTGAACCTGATAGTGAGTTCTTCCCGGAGTTCACTGGCCAGACCCTCTAAACCGCTCAGGGGAAGGATCTCGGCGCATGAGCTCGGGCCTCTTTCATTGGCTGAATTTCTGAAATTCAGGAAAATACAGCCGGAACCGACCACCGCGGGAACAGGAAGATGGGAAAGAGCTTTTTCCGATTATCTCATTTACGGCGGCTTTCCGGAAGCGGCGCTCACGGCGGACAAAACCGACAGGGTCAGGCTGATCGCCTCCTACTTCCGCGATATAGTCGGACTGGATGTGGCTGAAATTTCATCCTCGGAAATATCCGCTGTTGAAACCTTCGGAAAATACATAATTGAAGCGCCATATTTTTCGGCTTCAAAATGCCTGCGTTTCTTTCAGACCCTCGGCCATAAGATCGGCAAGTCAAAACTGCTGCAGCTTGAAAAATATGCGCAGGACAGTTATCTTTTTTTCTTCGTCCCGATCTTCTCTCATACGATCAAGGACCGGGCTCAATATCCCCGCAAGGCGTATCTGGGCGACACCGGCCTGCTTTATGCCATAAGCGGCCGCACCGATCTGGGCAGACTTTTTGAGAACGCGGTCTATCTGGAACTGCGCCGCAGGATTTCCCCCGTGATGGACCTCCACTACTGGAAAGATCGGTACGGAGCGGAGACGGATTTTGTCGTTCGCGAAGGGCTGCGTGCCGTGAAAATTATCCAGGCGTGCTATTCGATAAAAGATAAAAAAACCGAAACACGCGAAGTTCGCGGACTTGCCGCCTGCGCCAGGGAATTAGGCTTATCCGGTGGAACCATAGTCACAGTAAGCGACGAGGGGGAAAAAACGGTTGAAGGCGTCCGGATCCGCTTCGTTCCTTTCAAAAAATGGCTGGCGGCCCCCGGTGTGCGGTAGACCGCGCCGTCCTGCCGGGAACACTTTTGCAGCCGCAAAAGCGCCGGGCAAGCGTACCACATCGCGCCAGCGCCGCAATAGTGTTATTCAAGTCTGGCATAATCCGGCCTGTTTTGTTCTTTGGAAAGCCCCCTCCCTCCCACTTAAGGGGAGGGAGGTGAGCAGTTACCGGAAAGACCCGAACTAACGCTCTTTAACGGCGGACAAAGGGAATCTCCGTGTACTCGTAGTCGGAATGGCAGACGTCCCAGGTCTCGCCGACTACCGCTTTAAGCACGGGGACCCCGAGAATGGCGCCTTCAGGGCCCACGGGGAAGTTTACGCTGACCGATGCCTCGCTCCCTTCGGTGCAGTAGGTGCCGGTGCGCGCGGAGAAGAGAACCGCCTCTGCCGTTCTGACGCCGCCGGCAGGTCCCTTGTAGGAAAGGCGCCGCACGCCGGAAACGGGGGAGTCTCCGGGGATGACCAGGTTATCGCCCTCTACATAGATGTCTTTGAGGGAGACCTCCGCAGACATGCCGAGCCGGTCGGCCAGCGGATGGGAGGGGCGGGACCAACGGTAGAGGAACGCACCCAGGTCGGAACGGGAGAACGCTATACGGACTGTCTCATACGGGGTGTGGCAGTTGTCGGGAGTCTCCTCGTAATAAGCGCTGATGGACGGCACGCCGGTCAGGTAGCCCAGCCCGTCCGCGGAGAATTCCATGTTCACCCCCGCGCGCCTGGAATCGGAACAGACCCCGTGGCTCTTGTCGGCCTGGAAAAGGACGGCCGTCCAGCGGCCGTCGGGCAGGTGGGAAGCGGGGAAAACCCCGACGAACGGCCGACCGGACACTACCGCGGCGAAGCCGTTTGCGGACTTGGATATACGCACGCCGCTCACGCAGAGCGAAGCCGGCATACCGAGTCTGGCCGGGGCTTCGCCCGGGGCACCGGTCCAGCAGAATCGGCCGTCGAAGCCGATAGCTGACGGCGCGGGGACGGTCAGTTCCACCACTGGCGCGTCTTTCGCGAGCATCCGATAGGCCGCGCCGGGCTCCACGGCCGAAGCCGGCGCGGCGACCGCCAGGGCTGCCAGGCCCGTCAGGAACATACTGCATTTGTTGTTTGTTTTCATCGCGTTTCTCCTTCTTGTGCTTTATGGCTCGCTACGAGCCCTTAGTCTACTGGTACATGGTACCATCACCGCTTAAAGCTACGGCGAAAGGCGGGTAAATTCAGCGTAAAAAGTACATCATGGCAGGCGGCCGGAATCGTGCAGACTTACGCAGACTCCGCCGTCGCGCAGGACCACGGCGAGCGCGTAATTGTTTTCCGAACCCTTGCCCAGCGAGTCCACCTGGACCTCCATGCGGCCGCCGGTGAGCGCTATATAACTTTCGTGGCTGTGGCCGAAGAAGTAGGAGATATTGTTCTCCTTAAGTATGCGCTCGAATCGCTCGCGGCCGTATTTAAGGCGATAGACGGGATGATGTCCGAAGATGAACACCCCGGCGGCGCCGGGAAGGATCTCCATCTCCAGCCAGTCCAGTTCCCCTTCGTCGAGTCCCCTTTCGTCATGGGGCCAGGGTCTGCCGTCGGAGGCCGCCGTGTTGACGGCGATGAACTGCCAGATCCTGCCGCCGGACTTCACCGTCCAGGAATACTGCAGGCTGCGGGAAACGGAGTTGGCCAGGTAATAGTCGAAATGCTTGTCGCTATAATGGTCGTGATTTCCAGGCAGGTCCCGCCAGACGCCCCGGGGAAGCCCCGAGACAAGCGCGGCGTAAGCGCTCCATTCTTTCTGGTAGGGTCCGAAAAGCGGCATTATGAAGCCGTTGGTGGAATCCGTCAGGTCCCCGCTGGCGGCGATAAAGGCCGGTTTCAGGGCCGGGTAGGCGATGTCCGTTATCCAGGAGAGACGGTCGGTATCGTTCGAGCCGCCGTCCATCCATTGTCCGATATGCAGGTCCGAGACGTGCATGAACCTGAAAAGGACTTCTTCCGGGGAATACGCCCGGCGGCCGGCCAGGCAGACCGGCCGGGAAGAAGCCCGGGAAGACCGCGGCGCGGTCTCCCCGCCGCCCCGCAGCCTGGCCGCGGCGGATAGTAGCGCATCGAGGGCCTCCCGGTCGGAGCGCAGCATGGGGATATGCTCCCCGGCCTTTTCCAGCTCGGCGGCCGCCTCCAGCGGGCGGCCGGCGCGCTCGAGGCTGGCGGCAAGACCGGTCCTGTGATCGAGACAGCCCGGCTCCAGGGCGGCGGCCCGGCGCCAGGCGGCCGCGGCCGCGTCGAAATCCCCCGACCTCGCCAGGGCCAGGCCCGCGGCGGATTCGGCGGCGGCCCCGGGCGCCGCGCACTCCCGCGCGGCGGCGGCGGAGCAGAAAACCAGCAGCAGACAGAAAATCTTTGTCATAATCCTCCCGCTTCTCCCGCCGTGCAAGGGTTACGGCAGGAAAGTCTCTATCATCCTCTTGCCGGCCTCGGCGGCGCTCATCACCCCGGAGGCGACGCTTTCCGCGCTTTCGTGCCCAAGGGCCACGAGGAAGAACGGCGTGGCGCTATGGCTGCCCGTCGCCCAGGAAATATTCAGCTTGGGCGAGACCTGCCGGGAGAGCGCGGCGCAGACCGCATTTTCCTCGTCGGTATAGAACTTCCGGGTCGGGCCGTCCCAGCCGGCCAGCGCGGCCGAGGCTTCGGCTTCCGTTATCGGCGCCGGACCCGCGGCGGAGACCAGCGAGGCCAGCCTGGAAGGCGTCATTTCAGCGGCGGGCAGGCGGCTGAATTCTTTCAGCAGCTTCTCGAAGCTGCGCTTCTGTAAGCGCAGCCTTGAGAGCAGTTCCGGGGCCGCGAAATCATACTCGGCGGTATAAGGCTCGCCGCCGAAAACGGAGCCGCTCATCGCCACCGGGGATTTATCCGCTCCTTCGCGGGAATAGTTGAAGGAAAATCCCCCGGTCTCATGATCGGCGGTGACCACCAGCAATGTATCCCGGCGGCCCGACATCCACTTCAGTATGGCGGCCAGTGTCCTGTCGAAGACCAGCATCTCGTGCAGCAGGCGCCCCGGATCGTTCTGATGGCCGGCTGTGTCGATCTGGCCGGCTTCCACCATAAGGAAAAAACCGTCCTCGTCCCGCGAGAGCGTCTGCAGCGCCTTGACGGCCATCTCCTCGAGGAGCGGAACCTTCCGTGCCGGGTCGTCAGCGGCGCCCAGCGCCGTTATGGCGTCCGTCATCCTGGAATTGTCGAAAAGGCCGAGCAGGCGGGGCCCCGCGGCTTTTTCCATGGAGGAGCGGTCGAAAACGACCGCGTAGCCGGCGGAACGGGCCTCCTTCAGCAGGTCGCGGCCGTCCTTCCTCTTCCCGGAATTTTTAAGGTGCGGCGGGACGCCTTCCGCGCCTTCGGCGGGGATGAAATAGTCCAGGCCGCCGGAAAGCATGACCTCGGGCGCGGTCCGCAAAAGGTCCGCGGCTATCCCGGCCTCCAGGTCGCGGTGCCGGGACCTGGCCGCGAAGCCGGCCGGCGTGGCGTGGGTTATCCTGGTGTCGGAGACCAGTCCTACCGCTTTCCCGGCGCGCTGCGCCAGCGCGGTCATGTTCTCAACGGGAGCGCCGTCCTTGTCGGCGCCGATGACCGCCGGCCGGGCCTCCACGCCGGAAGCCAGCGCCGTCGAAAGGGCGGCGGAATCGCCGGTCAGCCAGTCGTAGGTCTTTGGCAGGACCACGCCGATGCTGCCGGTCTGCATGGCCCGTTCGAGGGCCGACGGCGCTCCGCCGTACTCGGACCGGGGCGCGTAGCGCGCGTAATTGAGCAGTAGCCCGGCGGCCTGGGGGCCCATGCCGTCACCTATAAGGAGGATCAGGTTTCTGGGCGGGGACGCCTGGGCGAAGGAGGCGCCGAAGGAAAGAACACAGACCGCGAGTTTTATGTGGAAGTTCATGGTGAAAGTATAGCTCCTCCCGGTCAAAACGGGTGAAAGAGCCGGTAAATTCCCGGTAAAACCCCGAAAGGCGCAGCGAGCGCGAGATGAGAATGGCTTCCATGAGAGAGTTGTTAATCATCGGTCCTCCCAGACTGTTAATAGTCTAACGGACCGGTATGAAAGGTGTTTAAGCGGCGGGTAAAAGGCGGGTCAATTGTTTTTAGGCCCGGCGGGACGGTGTTCCAGCGGAGTGCCTCTGTAGGCGCGCTGCGCCAGCGCGGCGAAAAGGAACTGCGAGCGGACGCGCTTTTCCCCTTCCGCCGGCGCCACCCGCTCGTATTTGCCGTCGGGCATCAGGCGCCTGGCCTTTACGTTGTCCGCCAGGCCTTTCTCGAGGATGGTCTCCTTCACGTAGCGGCGCAGACGGGGATCGAGGACCGGGAAGGCCAGTTCAAAGCGCTCGTAGAAATTCCGGGGCATCCAGTCGGCGCTGGACAGGTAGAGTTTCTCCGTACCGCCCGCGCGGAAATAATAGATGCGGGAATGCTCGAGAAAACGGTCCACCACGCTTATCACCTTTATATTCCCGCTCAGTCCTTCTATCCCGGGCTTGAGACAGCAGATGCCCCTGACCAGCAGTTCTATCTTCACTCCCGCCCGGGAAGCGGCGTAGAGGGCCCGGATGATGCCGGGGTCCACCAGGGAGTTCATCTTGGCCTTTATGCTGCCGCCGCCCTGACGGCGGTGCAGTTCCGTCTCCGCGCGTATGAGACGCATGAAACCGGAGTGGAGATTGACCGGCGCGGCCATCAACAGACGGGGACGGGGAAGCCGGCGGCGGGCCGCGAGGGCGTCGAAATAGGCGCGCACCTCCAGGCCTATGCGGCGTTCGCAGGTGAGCACGCCGAGGTCGGTATACTGCCTGGCGGTGCCCGCGTGGTAATTCCCGGTCCCCAGGTGCGCGTAAAAGCGCCGCCCGGCGCCGGCGCCGCGCACGGCCAGCGTGACCTTGCTGTGCACCTTGTAGCGGCTGAACGGCGGGATAACCCGCACTTTCGCGGCGCGCAGTTCCCTCAGCCAGCGGAGGTTCGTGATCTCGTCGAAACGCGCCTTAAGCTCCACGTAGACGGTAACCCGCTTGCCCCTGGCGGCGGCTTCCTTAAGGGCCTCCATGACCGGCGACACCTGGCCCGCGCGGTAGACTACGTGATATAGCTCGGTGACCAGGGGATCGGCGGCCGCCTCGCGCAGAAAATCAACTACTGTGCCGAAGGAGTCGTAGGGGTGGTGCAGCATCACGTCGTGCCGCTCCATCGTGCGCATGACGGACCCGGCTGCGGAGAGTATGGCGGGCACGGCGGGCCTGACGGGCGGATAGCGCAGACTGTCGAAGCCCTCCAGATGATAGACCTTGAAAAGAGAGCGCAGGTCCAACGGCATATCGAAGCGGTAAAGCGAAGCCGAGTCAAGCCTGAGGGACGAGGCCAGGAACATGGCCCCTTCGGAATAACTCCGGGCGTCCACTTCCAGACGTATAACGCGCGCGCGCTGCCCCGCGGCCGCTTTCTGCTCGATATAATCCTCCAGATACTCGGAGTCCTCCAGGGAGTAGCGCAGCCTGTGCTCGCGTATGACTTTAAAAGGAAAGGCCTCTATGACGTCACGATCCGGGAAAAGCTCGTGCACCTTTGAACAGAGCCAGCGCTCGGTAAGGGCGAAAGCGGCGCGCCCGGGCGGGGCGTCCAGGCGCAGCAGCCTCTGCTCGCGCTTTTCAAGCGGGACGACGGCGTATCCGCCGGGAAACCGCACGAAAACGTAAAGTCTGTCGCTCTTCAACTCCGGGACAGGCTCGCCGGCCTTGCGAAGCATGAACCCTATCCTGCCCAGGCGGGCGCGGATGGCCGCGTCGATCAGCGGGTCCGGGGTCCCGAAGCGGCAATGCACGGCTACGCCGGCCCGGCGCAGGGCCGCCAGTATATCCTCAAGCACGGCGGCCTGCCTGGCCTTCTGCCGCAGGACCTCCTCCCGTATAAGGATCAGGGCCTGCGCGGCGCTGAGCCCGTCGGGGGAACGGCGGCCCGGCGCCCGCCGGGCCCGGCGGGCGGCCTCGGCCACGCGGACCATGAAAAACTCATTAAGGTTGGAACTGACTATCGCGGCGAAGCGAAGCCGCTCCAGCGCGGGAACGGACGGATCAGCGGCCTCGTCCAGCACCCGCTCGTTGAAGCTGAGCCAGCTGAGGTTCCTGTTGAAAAGGGGAGCGTCCATTCCGGAGGTCATAAGATTGGGCCTGAAACAGATTGTAACAGGAAGAGTTCAAGACGGCTTGAAGGCGGCGTAAAAACCGGGTAAGGCTCTGTGACGAGATTCAGAACGGCAGCAGGGGGACGGTTCCGCGCAATTTCCGGCGTGACGGAGGATGAACACGCATAAAGCAGCTCAGCACCCTGTGATACTTATCCATTACCTCCGGGTAGAGCGGGAACTTTTCCGCAAGCCTGGAATCGAATTCCAGGAGATCCCTTATTCTCTCCAGTTTGCCGGCAAGGTCCTTGCCCTCGCTCTTGATCTCGTTCTCATATTCCCAGAAATTAGAGACGGAATGGAAAGAGCCCTCGTTGATACGGAAGGCGCTTATATGGTCCAGCGACGGCTCCAGATAAGCCCCGCCCGTTTTGACCAGGTATTTCTCCTTGCGGTAGAAACATATGACGGGAGCGGCGGTAACCCGCGCTATGATGGCCGGGCCGAGATGCGCCCACAGAACCTTCCTCATCGGGACCGGTACGAACTTCGCCATGATTTTCCGCAGACCCCCGGCGGCGAAACGTATCATATCGTGCAGGCTCTCCTCCTTTACCAGCCCCTTTATGCGGCCGGAGGAAAACTCAGAACGAAAAAGAATGCCTTTATGGGTAAAACCGCGTCCCTTATACTGCAGATAGACATTGGAGCCGTCGCCCTTGTACCTGATGCGCAGGCTGGCCCCCGAGCGGAATATGTCGAAATCCGAGGTGTCAAGAAACTGATCCATGAAAGAGGCGGATTTTATACGCCTCACCTTTTTTTTCCGGGATAAATACCTGCGCAGATTCTCCGCGGTGGCCGGAGAGAGCTTCTTCTTGGCCTCGATCTCAACCTGCGCGGGGTCGGCGACCCGGAGCATCTCGCAGATATAAGAAGTCATGAATTCTTTCATAAGCAGCTTTCTTCGCCGGCGCATGCCGGCAGAGTGAACCAGAAGCGGGAGCCGCGGCCTTCCTCGGACTCAACGCCCACGGAGCCGCCGTGCAGTTCCACCGCGTGCCTGACGATGGAAAGGCCGAGGCCGGTGCCGCCGAGGTCGCGCGAGCGGCCCTGGTCGACGCGGTAAAACCGCTCGAAGATGCGCGGCAGCGACTCCGCCGGTATGCCGGGGCCGGTGTCGGATATCTTTACGCGTACGAGGCCATCTTCCGCCGCGGCCGAGACCGACACGCCGCCGCCGTCGGGCGTGTACTTGAAGGCGTTGTCGAGCAGGTTGAAAAGGACCTGCTCCAGTTTTCTTCTGTCGGCCCGTACCGGGAACTCTTCCGGGACCTCGTCGGAAAACAGGACCTTCCTGTTCTTGAACGCCGGCAGCAGCGACCGGTGGACCTCTTCGGTCAGGGCGCGCAGCGGGAATTCCGAAAGTTCCAGGCGCACCGAGGCCGATTCGAGGCTGGACAGCCTGAGCAAATCGTCGACCAGCCCCTCAAGCCGCGAAGCCTGCCGCAGGACGGCCGCCATGAACTCGCCGCGGTGCTCCCTGTCGTCCACCGCGCCGCCTATCAGGGTTTCGATGTTCCCTTTTATCGCCGTGAGCGGGGTTTTCAGCTCGTGCGAGACATTGGCGACGAACTCCCTGCGTATGAGTTCGGCCTTCTTAAGCTCGCCGACGTCGTGGACCACCAGAACGCAGGCGGCGGGGGAGCCGTCCCGCAGCACCGGCGCGGCGCTGACGGCAAGTTCGAATCGCTGCCGGAAAGCCGCGGCCGTTTCCCTGGAGACCGGCCTGCCTGAGGCCAGCGCCTCCGTCACGGCCGAGTCGAAGCCGGTCCCGCCGAAGATATCCGAGATGCGGCCGCCTTCCGCTTTTTCCGGTTCTACGCCGGTGAGCCTGCCGGCCGCGGCGTTCATCGTCTTTATACGGCCGCCGGCGTCGGTAAGTATCAGCCCCTCGGACATGTTGTCGAATACGGCCTCCAGCTCGCCTTTGCGCGCGGCAAGTTCGCCCATGCGGCGGGAAAGGTCCTCCGCCATCGAGTTGAGCGTCTGGGCCAGCTTCTTAAGTTCGCCGTAGCCGGCTACCCGCGCGCGGTGGCCCAGGTCCCCCGCGGCGAAGCGCTTGGAGGCCTCTACTATCTCTCCGAAGGGCGCCGAGAGGACCTGTATCAGCCAGAGCCCGAGCAGCAGCGAAACCCCGGCCGCCGCGGCCAGCGAGGTCCGCAGGTTCTCCATGGCCGCCGCCGGCAGGTGTCCGGCTGCCAGCCAGGCCGCCAGGCCCAGCGGGAAAAGGACCAACGCGAGGTAAAAAGCGACAAGGCGGAACTTAAAGGTTTTAAACATGCGGGAACTATTCAAAGCGGTAGCCGAAATTTTTGACCGTGATTATGCGCGCGCCCTCGTTCTTCAGCTTGCGGCGCAGCGTCCCGATGTGCACATCGACGGTGCGGGTCTCTATATCCAGCGATGCGTCCATCCCCCAGGCCTTCTCCAGCAGATCCTCGCGGGAGAGAACTTTTCCCCCGGCCGAGACCAGCGCGCGCAACAGGATGAATTCCTTGGCGGTAAGTTCCACCGGCTTACCTTTGACGGCGACAAGGACCCGTTCGAAATCTACCTCCAGGCCGCCGTCCCTGAAACGCGACTCCTCCGCCGCTTTCGCGGATGAGCGGCGCAGGACGGCTTTTATCCTGGCGAGCAGTTCTTTTATCGCGAAAGGCTTGGTGACATAGTCGTCGGCGCCCAGCTCCAGGCCGACTATCTTGTCGGTCTCCTCGGACTTCGCCGTCAGCATTATGACCGGGATGGAGGCGGTCTTCTGGTCGGCGCGCAGGCGCTTGAGAACCTCGGTCCCGTCCAGCCCGGGCAGCATGATGTCCAGCAGGACCAGGTCGGGCCGCTCTTTGGCGGCGGCCATGACCGCGCGCGAACCGTCCTCTATAACGGCCGTAGCGTAGCCGTCTTTGCGCAGATTGTAGTCGAGCATGCGGGAGATGTCCCGCTCGTCCTCGACTATGAGTATCTTCTTCGGCATCCGTAGATATGATACAAACGCGCCCTCAGGATGGCAAGGACGGGCCCGCCAGGGAAGGCTCCGGCCCGGCGGCGGATGACACGGAGGCCGGCTCCTCAGCGGTCTCGCTTTCGTGCCAGGGGTCGGCCCAGGCCAGCGGGCCCAGGAAGAAAGCCAGGGCCGCGGCGGAAGTCTTGAGTATGGAAGAGTCGTTCATTTTTGCCTCCGTTCCGTCATTTTCATCCTCTATATCCTAGCGCCCGGCTGAAAAGTCCCGGCGAAGCCCGTGTAAAATCCGGGCAAAATACGTGGCCGCGCGGGTCCGGCCGCCGATTTTTGTAGAATTATGGCCATATGACGCCGCGCAAGGACCTCCCGGAACACGACCTCGCTTTCAGGGGCTTCGAGCAGCTGATGCCCCGCAGGATAAAGCATATCCTGATGGTGGCCTCGCTCTACGACTCCTTCCTGATAGCCGACGACGAACGCCTGACCGAGGCGCTGTTCAGCGAATTGGCCGAGGCGCCGCGCATAACCCGGGTCTCGACCGCGGAGAAGGCTTCGCTGCGGCTGGCCACCGAGGACTACGACCTGGTCATCGCCATGGTGCAGCTGGGCGACACGGACATGAACGATTTCGCGGACGGCATAAAGGAAGAGCACCCCGGGCTGCCCATAGTGCTGCTCTCTTTCAACATGCAGGACGTGCTCAACCTCACGCCGGCCACGCGGACGCTGGTGGACGGGGTCTTCCTCTGGCACGGCGACACGGCTATCTTTTCGGCCATCATCAACCTTATGGAGGACGCGGCCAACTTCGAAAGCGACTCGAAAGCGGGCGTGCAGGCGGTGCTGCTGGTGGAGGACAATGTCCGCTTCTATTCCTCCTACCTGCCCGTCATCTACTCCGAGCTGATGAAGCAGACGCAGATCGTGATGGCCGACGAGCTCAACCCGTCCAAGAAGCTGCTGCGCCTGCGCGCGCGGCCCAAGGTGCTGCTGGCCGACAATTTCGACGAGGCCTGGGAGATCTACTCGAAGTACAGGACCAACCTGCTGGGCGTCATCAGCGACATAGAGTACCCGGTCGGCGAGAAATGCGAGCCCGAGGCGGGCCTGAACCTGGCCCGCCGCATCAAGGAGGAGGACCCGGATATGCCGGTCCTGCTCCAGTCGTCCAACTCGGCGATGTCGCGCGCGGCGGGCGAACTGGGCGCCTCCTTCCTGCACAAGGCCTCCAAGGACCTGGGGCGGCAGCTGCGCGGCTTCATCCTGCGCTATTTCGGCTTCGGCGACTTCATCTTCTCGGACCCGCACGGCAACGAGCTGGCCCGCGCGGCCGACCTGCAGGGCATGATAAAGCTGCTCAAGGCCGTGCCGCTGGATTCCATCCTCTACCACGCCGAGCGCAACCACTTCTCCAAGTGGCTCTTCGCCCGCACCGAGTTCGAGATCGCCTACCACATCCGCCCCAAGAAGATCTCGGAGTTCCGCGACCGCGAGGAACTGCGGAAATACCTGATAGAGACGCTGCACCAGTTCGTCCACCGCACGCAACTGGGCACGGTGCTGAAGTTCGACCGCAGGATCTTCGACGGCTCCACGCCTTTCGTGAAGATAGGGAGCGGCTCCATAGGCGGCAAGGCGCGCGGCCTGGCCTTCGTCGATTTCCTGCTCAGCCGCGAGGATTTCCGGGAGAAGTTCCCGGAAGTCAGCGTGCAGACGCCCAACACGATAGTGCTGGCCACCGACGTCTTCGACTTCTTCATGGAGCAGAACGGCCTGGACGCCCAGCTCAGCGAGACGCACTCCAACGAGCGGGTGGCGCAGCTCTTCGAAGCCGCGAAACTGCCCGACTTCCTGATAGAGGACCTCAAAGCGATCGTCGCCGCCATAGACGGGCCAATAGCCGTGCGGTCTTCATCCCTGCTGGAGGACTCCAAGACGCAGCCCTTCGCGGGTATTTACAAGACCTACATGCTGGCCAGCAACCACCCGGACCCGGGGGTCCGGCTGGAGCAGCTCCGCCGCGCCATCAAGTACGTCTACGCCTCCACCTTCTCGCGCGAGGCGCGCGCCTACCGCCGTTTCTCGCCGCACCTGCCCGACGAGGAGAAGATGGCCGTCATCATCCAGAAGGTGGTGGGCCGCGCGCACCCGGAGGGCGGCCGGCATTACCCCGATTTCGCCGGCGTGGTGCAGTCGTACAATTATTACCCCGTGCCGCCGCTGGAGGCCGAGGAGCCCATAGCCCACGTCGCGCTGGGGCTGGGTAAGACGATAGTCGAGGGCCACAACGCCCTGCGCTTCTCGCCGGCGCACCCGCGCAACCTGCACCAGTTCTCCACGATAAAGGACTTCCTGGGCAACTCGCAGAAGAAGTTCGCGGCGCTGGACCTCAAAAAGGCCGGCTCCTCGTTCACCTACGAGAAGGAACCGGACCTGGCGGTGTTCGGGCTGGACGCGGCGGCCGCCGACGGCACGCTGGAGCTGGTGGGCTCGACCTATTCGCGCGAGAACGACGCGGTCGTGGACAGCGTCGCCGCCGACGGCCCAAAGCTGGTCACCTTCGCGCCGGTGCTCAAAAGCGAGGTCATGCCGCTGTCGGCCCTGCTGGCCGAGCTTTCGGACCTCGGCCGGGAGGCGATGGGCGGCAATATCGAGATGGAGTTCGCGGGCACGCGGGACCCGGAGACCGGCCGCGCCGATTTCTTCATCCTGCAGATGAGGCCGATGGTCTCGCGCACGGCGGCGCGCAGGGTGGACATGTCGGGCGTGGCGCCGGAAAAGGTGATCTGCAGCAGCGGGGCCGCGCTGGGCAACGGCGAGGTCAGGGACGTGCGCGACATAGTCTACGTCAAGCCGGAGACCTTCTCGCCGGCGAAAACTCGCGAGATAGCCGAACAGATCAACGGGCTCAACCGCCTGCTGCAGGACGAGGGCCGGCCTTACCTGCTCATCGGACCGGGCCGCTGGGGCTCCAGCGACCCGTACCTGGGCGTGCCGGTCAGCTGGCACCAGATCTCCGGCTCGCGCGTGATAGTGGAGGCCAGCTACGGGGATTTTTCAGTGGACCCGTCGTACGGCACCCATTTCTTCCACAACGTGACGTCGCTGGGGCTGGGCTACCTGACGATAAATTCCTTCCGCGGGGACGGGGAGATAAACTGGGACTGGCTCGGGTCCCAGCCGCCGGCCGGCGAGACCGCGCACGTGCGGCACCTGCGGCTGGAGCGGCCGCTGGACATCAGGATAGACGGCTGGTCCGGCAGGGGCCTGGCGGCGCTGCCCTGATCACTCCGCTATATACGTTATTCCTTTTTTCGGCTGGCCCAGGAGCGGCAGCTCCCAGACCTGGAGGGACAGGACGTCCCTCATGAAGGCTTTCTTTCCCTCGCGCGGCACGGCTCCCCAGTCGCCGGAGACCGGGTCCAGCGCCGCGTCGAGCAGCGCGCGGCGCAGGTCTTCGTCGAGGTTCTCCCGCAGATCGTCCAGCAGCGGGCTGAGCGACAATTTCCAGACCCTGCGGCCCTCCTCCCTTTTGCCGTTCCCGTTCCCGCCGGCGGCGCCGCCGTCCGCGGCCGGGCTGCCGCCGGAGATGTCCGGCCTGCGCCGGCTTACCACCGCGCGCCAGGGGTTCACGCTGACGCCGTAGAAGCGCCAGCGGGTATTGTCGTAGATATTCCAGCCCGAGAAAGGATTGAGCCTGCCGTAGCCTTTAAGGGAGAAGGGGTTTATGCCGGCCAGGTCGCGGAAATCCCAGCGCAGCGAATAATCCAGCCCCATCCTGGAGCCTTCCGTGTCGGTGACCAGGTTCAGCCGCAGCGAGCCCTGCGGCCGCGCCGGCGCCGTTGAAGCGTCTTGTGAAAATACCGGCGCGGCCCAGAAGAACAGCGCCGCGGCAAGAAAAGCCGGGCTAGAAACCTTCTTTGGAATAACGCTCAAGCAGTTCCCTCGCCAGGCGGCTGTCGGGTGCCAGTTTCACGGCCTCGTAGAGGGCCGCCTTGTATTCGGTCTCGAGCTTCACCTTGTTGCGCAGCTTCCGTCCTTCTATGGCGTAGACCGCCGAGATGACGGCGGCCTTGAGGGCGTAGAGGTCGCCGGCGAAGCGGCCGGGGCTGACGAAGGGCAGGGCGGGACCCTTCTCCAGCGCGGCCTCGATAAGCTCCTCGCTGTCCTCGTAGGCCCGGTAAAGCAGCCTGCGGGCCTGCCGCATATCTTTGCCGGCCACCGCCAGCCCCGCGCCCTCCTGGAAATCGACCTCCACCAGCTGGCGGCGGGCGTCCAGCATGGCCGGCCAGTTGCGCAGGGCGGAAGTAAACATGGCCCTGGCCTTGCCGTATTCCCTGGCCAGCAGGTTCGCGTTGCCCTGCACGGTCAGCTCCGCCGCCCTGGCATAGGCCTGCTCGGAAGCGAAAAGGGCGGCTATGGAGCGCATACGTTCCATTTCCTCCGGCCTGCCGAAAACGTCGCCCATGGCCACCTCGAAAGTCGAGACCAGCGCCTGCGGGGCGCCGGATTTCAGCGAAAGGTCCTTTTTTTCCAGGCCGTCTATCTGCTCCCGGGCTTCGGCCAGCAGTTCGGCCTGCGAGACGTACTCCATCGTGCGCTCGCGCACGCGGTCCGGGTTGCGGTTGAGCGCCAGGAAACCGTCCGATTCCAGCCAGGGCAGCAGGGCGGCGCGGGCCAGGCAGAGGGACATCAGCGTGCGGTGGCGGTCGGGGCCCGTGAAAGTCTTTTCTTTCTTAGCCAGCGAGGCGGCCAGCGAGGCCAGCGGCTCCAGCTCCCCGCGCAGGGCCAGAGCCTGCACCAGGGGAGGGTAGGCGTGCCACTGCAGCGGGCTGGCCGCGATCAGGTCCGAGAGGACCCCGACCTCCAGCTCCGAGGCGCGCGCGAAGCCGTTGCGGGCGGCCGCGTCGGAAAGCTCCTGCGCCGTCCTGACGGCCCGCTCCGAGGAGGGGTCCAGGCGCAGCGCCTTGTCGAGCCAGCCGAAGGCCTTCTCCACGTCGGCCTCGCGCACCGAGACGGCTTCCATCACGGCCGCGGCCTTGTCCACGTAATAGTCGGCGGCTTTGCGTTTGGCCGGGCCGCAGGCGGCCAGGGCCAGGCAGAGCGGCAGGAGCGGCGCCAGCGCGGTCTGCGGCCATCCCGGGATACGGCGGCGGCCCATCCTAGGCCGTCCAGTCCAGGATTATTTTGCCGGACCTGCCGGAGGACATGATCTCGAAGCCTTCCCTGAAGTCCTTGTACGGGAAGCGGTGCGTGATGACCGGCTTGATATCCAGGCCGCTGGTCAGCATGGCGCACATCTTGTACCAGGTCTCGAACATCTCCCGGCCGTAGATGCCCTTGAGGAACAGGGCCTTGAAGATGACCTGGCTCCACGGTATGGCCGTGTCGGAGGGCAATATGCCCAGCAGAGCTATCTTGGCGCCCATCTTGACGGAGTGGATCATGTCGTTGAAGGCCCCGCCGTTGCCGCTCATCTCCAGTCCCACGTCGAAGCCCTCGGTCATGCCGAGCCGTTTCATCACTTCCGGCATGGTCTCCCTGCGCGGGTCCACCACGTTCTTTATGCCGAGTTTTCGCGCCAGTTCCATGCGGTATTCGTTGACGTCGGTGATGACCACGTGGCGCGCGCCGACGTGGTTGGCTATCGCCCCGGCCATGATGCCTATGGGGCCGGCGCCGGTTATCAGGACGTCCTCGCCGATGAGGTCGAAGGAGAGCGCGGTGTGAACCGCGTTGCCCAGGGGGTCGAGGATGGAGGCCTCGTCGTCGCTGACGCCTTCGGGTATCGAGAAGACGTTCTCGGCGGGGATGGAGAGATATTCGGCGAAGCACCCGGGACGGTTGACTCCGACGCCCCTGGTGTTGATGCAGAGGTGCCGGTGGCCGGCCTTGCAGTTGCGGCAGTGGCCGCAGACGATATGCCCCTCTCCGGATACGCGCTCGCCGACGCGGTGGCCGCGCACGGCCTTGCCCAGCGCCGCTATCTCGCCGACGAACTCGTGGCCCACGTGCATCGGCACGGGGATGGTCTTCTGCGCCCACTCGTCCCACTGATATATATGGATGTCGGTGCCGCAGATGGCGGTCTTCTGTATCTTTATGAGAACGTCGTTGTCGCCGGTTTCAGGCTCGGGAACATCCTCCAGCCAGAGTCCTTTCTCCGCTTTTTTCTTGACGAGGGCTTTCATCGGTGTCGCTCCTGTGTACCGGGGTGAACGGCTATGAAAACATTATACAAATAGACAAAGAAAAAAGGCGCCCGCCGCAGGCGGACGCCCCTCGGCGGGAAAGGCCGGCTCAGCCGCGCACGGCCAGCAGGGCGGCCCTGAACTCCTCTATTGTGCGGAAGCGCTTGTCGGGGTCCGGGTCCATAGCCTTCTCCAGCAGCGGGTCGAAGGCCCTGGGTATGCCGGCCATGACCGAGCTGACCGGGTGGTAGCGCATCTTCTCCTTCTGCTCCTGGAAATCGGGGCCGGGGAAAGGCAGCGTCCCGGTCAGAGATTCGTAGACGCAGACTCCCAGCGAATAGATGTCGGACTCCTTGCCCGAGACGCCGCAGGCCTGCTCGGGCGCCATATAGGCCGGGCTGCCGACCACCTCGCGGCTGCCCCGGGCCAGGGTCTCCCTGGCCGAGCGGGCCAGGCCGAAGTCCATGACCTTCACGTCGCCCTCCGAATTTATCATGATGTTGCCGAGTTTGAGGTCGCGGTGCACTACGTTCTTGGAGTGGGCGTAGGCGAGCGCCTTGCAGACCTGGTCGAAGATCTCCACAACGCTGGCGGTGCCCAGCATAACGTCTTTCTCCAGTTTCTTGTCCAGCGTGGGGCCGTCTATGAACTCGAAGACCAGGTAGATATTGTCGTCCTCTTCGAAGATGGTGTAGATCTCGACGATATTGGGGTGATGCAGCAGCGCCACGGTGCGGGCCTCCTGCAGGAACCGCTGCTTCTCGTTCTCGTTGAGCTTAATCTCGTCGTTCATGCGCTTGATGGCGACCGGGCGCTCCAGCGACTGGTCCACGGCCGCGTAGACCACGCCCATGCCGCCCTCTCCCAGCTTGCGCTCGATCTTGTACTTCCCGGAGGTGACGCCCTCGTAGAAGATGGACGGGGAGAGGATGTCGGGCTGGGTGTCGCGGCCGTCCTGGCGCTCCCGGCGGCCGGAGACGATGTGCAGCATGCCGAAGGCGATCAGCAGGCCGCCGCTGAGGGTGAGCCCCAGCGTCATGGCGAAGCGCCCGGTCTTATTGCGGACGGGGACAGACTGTACTGGGACACCATGCTGCATGGTGTCCCCCGCTGAATCGAAATCCTGTACGCGGCCGGAGTACTGGGCTACGGCGTCGCGGAAGCGGGAGGCGTAGGCCGTGTTGAGGGAGGCCGCCTGCCTGAAATCCTCCAGCATGCGCTTGTAGTCGCCCATCTTCTCGTAGGCCAGCGCCCGGTTGAACCAGGAGTCGGCGTAGCCGGGATTGAGTTTGATGGCCTTGCCGGCGTCGCCCTCGGCCTCGCGGAACATGCCTTTGCGGTTGAGCGCCCAGGCGCGCATATTGAGGGCCTGCACGTTGCCCGGATCGTGATCGAGCACGCGGGTGGTGTCGCGCACGGCGTCCTCGTAGCGGCCGAGGAAATTGTAGGCGTTGGCGCGCTCGAGGTGGGCTTCGTCGGAGGCCGGGTTCCTGTCGAGGGCCATGGTGGCGTAGCGCGCCGCGGCCTCGTAGTCGCCTAAACGCGTTTTTGAAGCGGCGGTCTTGAGGTACGCGGCGGCCCTGGCCGACTCCTGCGGCGGGACCTGCGCGGCGGCGGCGGACTTGAATTCGAGACCGGCCACGCCGGCCGCGGCGGTGCCGCCCGTAGCGGAGGGCGCGCCGCCCTCGAAACTGCGTTTGATGTCCTGCAGCGAGGCCAGGCTCCTGAGGCTGGAGGTCTCCCTGCGGCTTTCTATGAGGGCGGAAAGTATCCGCGCCGACTCGTCCTGCGGGTCGGCCGCCATGGCCTTGCGTATGTCCTCTATGGCGCCCTTGCGGTCCTCCATCGAGGAGCGGGCCAGCGCCCTGGCCTTGTAGGCGTCGGGGCTGTCCGGCGCCAGCGTTATGGCGGTGGTGGCCGAGTCCGCCGCCCGCGCGAAATTCTCCATCTCGTTGAAATATTCGGCCGCCGCGGTATGGACGTCCGGGTCGCGCGGGAAAACGCTCTGGAGAGTGGAGATATTCTCCTCGGCCTGTTTGGTATTGCCGGACTCCACCTCCTCGCCCACCATCACCAGCGCCTCGATCAGCGGGTCGTGCCGCTGACCGCCGGGGCCGGTGCGGGCCGTACCGGACCCGCCGGGAGCGCCCGGGCCGCCCGGATCCGACTTGTTGTCCAGGACGCCTTCCGGGTGGCCGCCGCGCGGCCCGCCGCCGGGACCGGTGCGCCCGGTAAGGTCGTACAGTCTAAAGGATAATTCGCCGGTGAAGGGCCCCACGCCGATGCCCGACAGACGCACTATGACCGGGTCCTGTGGGTCCAGTTCGCCATCTTTTATCGCACTGCGCACGCGCCGGACCACGAAGACTATCTTGAGGCGATTCTCATCAACGTACTGAGAGAGCGCGTCGCCGGTCTTGCCTTCCAGCTCGGCCAGAAGGGATTGGGCCGCTTCCAGCGGAGGCTTTTTGAAAGGGGCGGGGGCGGTTATGCTGTCATGCTCATGCCGGCTTACTACCGCGCTGCCGGGGTCGGGGATGACCGCATTATCCTGCTCTCCCGCGGCGACGCCCCGCAGGGCGCCGACCGCCAGGGCGGCAAAAAGGACGATCTGTGTGACCCGCTTGCGCATATGTTTCCCGGTCACTGGTAAACGACTTCCCACTTGAATACAGGAAAGACCTCTTCCTTATTCCGAGTGGTTGCTCTCATTTATAGAGTAAAAGACATCCCGTTCTTTGTCAAGGGCCTAAATGGCCCAGTCGGCATAGGACCAAAGGTCTCTCCTATGGGAGAAGAGGCCGGTCGCGCCGGTTGACGCGTCAATATGGCGCCGGCGCGACCGGGATTCGCGCGGCAGGGTCCCGCCGGGCCCGGTACGGCATAGGCCCTTTGACCGTGAGCGGGCGTAGGCCCTTGCGCCCTTGTTGTTTTTTACCGATGGGTTAAACTATATAAGGGGAGAGCAACTCCCCGAAACGGAGGAAACAATGAACTACCTCAAGACCGCGCTGTCCGCCATCCTCGTAATATCTCCCTTCTCTTTCCTGGGAGCCGAGGGCATAGAGAACGACCCTTCCTACTTCACTATCTCCGAGACCGTGGTTACCATGCACGAGAGCGAGGACGCCGGCGAGACCGCCAACCTCGTCATGCCGGATAGGAAGGTCGCCCCCGTGGCCGCCGCCGGCGCGATAGTCAACGGCGGCGCCGCGGCCTGGAACATAGTCAACGGCGGCCAGGCCTCCTCCCACCTGAGCCATACCTACGCCAGCGCGCTGCCCGGCTGGGGCGACTGGCACAACATCACCGGCTGGCACGGCCCCAAAAAGGTCGTCTACGAGATGAAGTCCAAGAACCTCTACGGCATGACCGTTCTGGACATACAGTACGAGGTCTCCTTCTTCTACGGGGGCAAGGACCAGAACGGAAAGGGCCAGTACATAACCAACTTCACGGCCAAGGCCACCCGCTTCGCCATCAAGTGGGGCTTCAAGTACTATATGGATATAAGGATATCCGACCCGATGAACGTGGGCACCCCGGAAAACCCCCTTGCCTATATGCAGGCGGACGTCAACTGGAGTTTTTCCAGCCCCATAAAGACCAACCGCGGCTTCCAGACCTACGCGGTGCGCGGCGACGGCATGTTCCGCGACATCAGCCCCGACACCAGCAAAATGGCCGAGGAACTGGCTCTGCCCGAAGCCCCCGAAAAGATATCCGTGGAGTGGAACTAAGCAACGGATGATCCTCCGCAACGCCCTGACAGCTCTGCTGCTCCTCCAGGCCCCGGCCTTCGCCGGGGCCGGGGAGTCGCGGGGCATCGCTACGCGCTGCTCTTTCACCCAGTTATCCGACAGGACATACGACTTCGTCCAGGAGCCCCAGCTCCAACCCGGCGGCCCGCTCTTCGGCCAGGACCCCCAGCTGACGCCGGGCGGACCGGTATTCACCGGTGAGAAGATAGGCCCCGGCGTAGTGATAGTGGCCGTGGGCGCGGGCGCGTGGAAACTGATAAACGCCGGACAGCCCCAGGCCCACCTCGATCACTACTACGCCAGCGCCTACCCGGGCTGGGCCAGCTGGACCCAGATCTCAGGCTGGGAGGGCCGCCGCGAAGTGCGCTACGGCATCGCCTGCGAGAACAGAGCGGGCATGACCGTGCTGGACATGAGCTACGCTGTATCTTTCAACTACGGCGGGAAGACGCCCGACGGCAAAGGCGCCTACATAGGAAATCTGACCGTTAAGACCGAGAAGTTCGATATACAGTGGGCGACAAAGTTCTCGCTGGGCATAAGGATATCGAACCCCTCCAACGCCGGCACGGACGAGGCCCCTATGGCCTATCTGCAAACCGACGCGTTCTGGACTTTCAGCAGCCCCCTGGTGCAGAAAGTGGACGGCTTCCAGACCTACGGCGTGTACGGCGACGGCAGGTTCATGGACCTCAGCGCGGACAACCCCGATTTCGACAAGGAACTGGCCCCGCCCCAGGACACGGAGACCCCCGCCGTTCCCTGGAACTGAGCCGCGGACCCCGCAAAAAAGAAGACCCCCGGCCTCCGGCCGGGGGTCTTTTTTTCAGTCCGGCGTTAAGGGACTAGCCCTTGGCGCCGCAGCACTTCTTGTACTTTCTGCCCGAGCCGCAATGACAGGGGTCGTTGCGGCCGACCTTGGGCTCTTCGCGGCGGACGGTCTCCACCTTCTGCACCTCGCCGCCCTGCAGCACTTCGGGGTGCTTCTTGAGCCATTTCTTGACCGCGCGGCCGTCGTTTATATCCACTCCCTCCGACAGCATCTTGCGGTAGACGCCTATTATCATCTGCCGCATCTGCGGGGTGCGGGCCTGGGACAGTATCTCGGGCGAGATCTTGTCCAGTTCCGCGGCCAGTTCGTCGTCGGTCTTATCCTTGACGGGTTTCTCTCCCTTAACGGCGGCGGACGGCGCCTGCTTCTCGGCGGACGGCGGGACGGGTTTGGCGGGGGCCGCCGGCGCGGCCTCTTTTTTAGGTTCCGCCGGTTTTTCCCTGGACAGCTTGTCCTTTATGAAGTTCCAGATCATCTTTGTTCTCCTCCGGGGACACCATGCCGCATGGTGTCCCTTTTTTTATTAGGCCGTCACCTTGTTCCTGTCCTTGAGATAGCAGGCCAGCGCTATCGAATGCAGCTTGGTCATCGGCGAATCGGTGCGCGAGGGCAGTATGACCGGGATATTGGAGCCGGCCAGCAGCGTGGCGCTCTTCATGCCGGCGCCGAAGAAAGACAGGCACTTGTAGACCGGGTTGGCCGAGTCGAGGTCCGGGAACAGCGCTATGTCCGTGTTGCCGGGCACCTGGGCGTCCTTTATGCCCTTCTCGGCGGCGAGCTCCTTGGAGAAGGAGATATAGACGTCGTAGGGACCTTCCACCACGCAGTTCTTTATCTTCCCCTCCTTGTTCATATTGGCCAGCGCCTGAGCGTCCAGCGTGCTGGGGATCTTCTCGTTGACCTTCTCCACCGGGCAGACCACCGCGACGTTGGGCTTCTCGACGCCCAGCAGGCGCATCATGTCCACCGCGTTATTAAGGATCATGGCCTTCTGCTCCAGCGTGGGGCTGATCATGATGGCCGCGTCGGTGACGGCGAAGAGCTTGTGATAGTTGGCCTGCTCGAACAGGACGAAATGGCTGAGCACGGTGCCCTCGGCCACGGCGCCTATCTCCTTGCGGAGTATGGCTTTCATGTAGAACTTGGTGTCGACGAGGCCTTTGACCAGGAAGTCGCCCTTGCCGGCCTTGACCAGGTCCACGGCCAGGTTGCACATCCCGGCGCAGTCGCTCTTGTCCACTATCTCGAAGATGTCGAGCTTGAGGCCGACCTTGACGGCCATCTCCTCCACCTGGGCTTTCGGGCCGATCAGGATGCCGCCGGAGATTATCGAGCTGTCCACGCCCATCTTGCAGGCGGTCAGCACCTCGTCGTTGTTGGCGCCGGGGACCACGATGCGGTTCGTTTTGCCGCGCACCTTTGATAAAAGGTCGTCGAAATCTTTAAAGTTCATGAAATCTCTCCTTCAGTATTTTTTGACCAAATTCGGGTGGCGGAGACCCTTCTCCGCCGCTATGCGCAGCGCGGCCATCTCGTCGCCGCCGGGATAGGACAGCACCGGGGCTATCCAGGAGATCCTGCGCTTGAGCTCCTCCACCACGATCTTGTCGTAGGCCAGACCGCCGGTCAGCACCACCGCGTCCACCTTGCCCTCGAGCACGCAGGCCATGGCGCCTATTTCCTTGGCTACCTGGTAGGCCATGGCCAGCACGGCTTCCTTCGCCTGCTCCCGGCTGATCCTGACCGGGTCCAGGCCGGCGCCTTCTTTGACCTCTCCGCTAAGTATATATTTCTCCAGCGCGATACAGTCCGAGGTGCCGGTATAGGCCACCAGGCCGCCCTGACCTTTGAGCTTTAGCATCATGTCCTGCCGGCTGTACTTGCCGCTGAAGCACATCTTCACCAGGCCGCCGGCCGGCACCCCGCCGGAGCGCTGCGGCGTGAAAGGGCCGTCGCCGTTGAGGGCGTTGTTGACGTCCACCACGCGCCCGCCGCGGTGCGCGCCCACGGAGATGCCGCCGCCGCCGTGCATGATGATCAGCCTGCACTCCTCGTAGGGCTTGCCCAGCTGGCGCGCGGCGTGGCGGCCGCAGCGCTTCTGGTTGAGCGCGTGGAAGATGGACATGCGCGGGTTCTCGGGCATGCCGGAATAGCGGGCCAGCGGGTCCAGCTCGTCCACCACCACCGGGTCGGCGATGAAAGCCTTGATGCCCAGCGGGGAGGCGATGTCGTGGGCGATGATGCCGCCGAGATTGGAGGGATGGTCGCCCAGCACGCCCTCGCGCAGGTCGGCCAGCAGCGCCTCGTCCACCGCGTAGACGCCGCCCGCGATGGGCTTGACCAGGCCGCCGCGGCCTATGACGGCGTGCATCTCCCTGGGGTCCACGCCGTGCTCCTGCAGCGCCCGCATTACCATCTTCTTGCGGAAATCGAACTGCGCCGTTATCTTCTCCCGCTCGTAAGGCGCCAGCTCGGCGGGGCTGTAGCGCACGGTCTTGTGGAAGACCAGGTCGCCGCCGCGATAGTAGCTCACCTCGTCGGAGGTGGAGCCCGGGTTGATCACCAGTATGTTCAGTTTTTTTTCCGCCATTTTTCCTCTCCTGAGCTGCACGGGAGCATGTTGTACGGACCGGGGGCTTGCAAAGGCGCGGGAATGCCGGCGCCGCATTTATAATATAATACAAAGCCGGCGGGGTTCAACCTGATGAACCCTCAGCCCCTGTAACATATCGTTAATTGAATTTCGGGCCGAATCTGTTAAACTATAAAAGAGATATGTCCTGTCCGACCGGAAAGTCCAGGCTTTTGGCCGGCGCTCTCGCGCTCTGCCTGGCCCCGGCATCGGCGGCCCCGGCCGCGGCCCAACTGAACCCCGTTCCGACCACCACGACCATGAACGCGCTCACTTTCGGCTGGAACACCGGCAGCGGCAATTACACCGTACAACTCTCCACCGCCGCCAATTTCTCGGCTATAGCGTTCAGCGGGTCGGTACTGACGCCCGAGACCACCACCTACCAGAACCTGCCACAGGATTCGCTCTATTACTTCAGAGTGAAGAACTCGGCCGACGGGACCTATTCCGCCTCCAACAGCACTATGTCGGTCACGCTGGCGGCCGCGCCGTCCGGGCTCTTCTTCCAGGGTGGAGAAGGATATTTCTCCGCCGAATCCTCGGTCACCGCCCATGTCAACATTGGATGGGCCACCAACGGCAACCCGGAATATACGGAGTACATCCTTGAATATACTTCCCACACGGATTTCGGTTCCTACAAGTATTCCCTCGCTTCAGTTATGCCCCCGTGGTCGGTGGGCGGAAACCTGCTGGCCAACACCACCTACCAGTTCCGCGTAAAAGCCTCCAACCTGGCCAATATAGAAACCTCTTCTTCCACCACGGTTTCCACGGCCACTCTGGCCGTCCGCCTGGGGAGCCTTTCATACGCGGCCTACCGCACCAGCGCGACGGTCTCCTGGACGCCGATGGTCGGAGGGCCGAGAGAAACAAACTCCGAGGGCTACCTGCTGCTGATGTCCAGTTCTTCCAGCTTCACGGGCACGGTCCACTCCTCGGCCACCGCGCAGCCGGCGCTGGGCTCGCTGACCATAGAAGGACTGCTCACCAACACCACCTATTACTACAGGGCAGGCGCTATAAACTCGAACTACGCCGCCAATCTCAGCGACCGGGACTCTTTCACCACGCTGGCCTCCACCATCTCGGCCTTCGCGCTCGTCTCCAGGGACATAAGCGAGGCGTCCCTCTCGTGGGAGGCCCTGATCTCGGGAGCCGCGGGCTACGAGCTGCGGGCCTCGAGCGATAATTTCGCCGGCGCGGCCGCGATAATCTCCAGCCGCACCTACGCGCTGCCGGATAATTCGCTGACCGTGGGAGGACTGGAGCCCAACACCACCTGGTATTTCCGGGCCGGCTCGCTGAACTCGGCCGGCGTACTTAACCCCACCTTAGTGATCTCCACCATAACGAAGTCCAATCCCGTGCACCTGAACTCCCAGGTCACGCCGCCGATAGTACCCGGCAAGACCAGCCTGAGCGTGCATTTCTCCCCGCTGCCGCTCTCGCCGCAGGGCTCGGCCTGCAGAGGTTACCTGCTGCAGCGCTCCACCCGGCCTTTCGGCTCGGGTTCCGTGATAACTTCGTCGGCCGCGCCGCCGTCCAATAACGGCGTCATCGGCTTCGACGGCCTGCGGCCCAGCACCACCTATTACCTGCGGCTGGCCACGCTCAACTGGGATAATACCCCCGCCCTCACCGACATAGGCTACACGGCCACGCTGGCGGCGGACCCTCTGCAGCCGGTCACGCTCTACGCGGTCTGGAGCGCCAGCGCGGCGGTGACTTTCGGCGCGGTGGGCTCGGACGGCTATGTCCTGCAGGCTTCGGCATACGCTTCTTTCGCGGCCGCTATCACGGAGGGTTTCACCCCGGACGGCGCGGCGAGTTCGGTCACCGTCAACGGCCTGGACCCGAACACCCTTTATTACTTCCGGGCGGGGCCGGTCTTCTCCGGCACCACCGTGTACACTCTCTCGACCCCGGACTACGATTACACGCTGCCGCCGCGCCCTTCGGGCGTGGCTTTCAGCGGCGTCTTCTATTCCAGCGCAGCGGTGACCTGGACGGCCCTGCCGGCGTCTCCGCGGAACCAGACGGCGGACGGGGGCTACCTGCTGGAGGCTTCGACGTCGCCTTCCTTCATCCCCGTGGACTTCTCCTCCGCCTCTTCGTCTATACTGACGTCCACCCTCGCGATCGCGGGACTGACGGCCAATACCAGTTATTACCTTAGATTGGGAACGCTGGCGCTGGACGGCGGGGCGAACTACACGCTGCTCCCGTCCACGCCCACGCGCGCGGCGCGCCCGGTGCAGGCGCCTTACACCGCCCTGAGCACGGCGACCATACGCGTAAACTGGACGGCCGGGACCAATCCCCCGGACACGCGCTACCGCGTCATAAGCACCACCGCCTCCGACTGGCAGGCCCCGGTCGGCGCGGCCGTGGTCAGTTCCGACACCTACAATACCTACATGAGCACGGCGGGCCTCACGCCCAATACCACTCACTTCTTCTGGGTGGCCTCGTATAACCGCCGCAGCATCGCCGAGGGCCCCTACGCTTTCTCGCCCATGGCCACGCTGGCCTTCGTCCCGGCCAACGCGCCGCCGTCGGGGGTCGGCCAGTCTTCTGTCACCGTCAACTGGGGCAACGGCGATAACCCGCCGCCGCCGTCTACGGAATACACCGCGGAGATCTCCACCTATTCCGACTTTTCCTCGGCGGTGCATTCCTCCACCACGCGCAATACCAGCGCCTGGTTCGGCGGGCTGCTCTCCAACGCCTCCTATTACTCCAGGGTCTCCGCCCTCAACCATACCGGCGTGGGGACCGCCTACAGGGACCTCGACGACCCGCTGACCCTGCCCGCCACTGCCCAGGTCCTGGCCAGGCCGCAGGCCTTCTCCGCCATGCTGCTCGACGGCTTCACGCTCAACTGGCTGCACGGCAACAACCAGACCGATACGGTCTACGCGGTGGAAGTCTCGACGAAGGCGGGCTTCGACCCGATGTACTCCTCCGGCACCGCCTACGGCCTGAGCTTCGGCTTCACCGGCCTGCTTATAAACAGCACCTACTTCGCCAGGGTGCAGGCGATAAGCCGCGGCGCCGGGGGCCGCTCCGCTTTCGAGTTCGCCGGCAGCACCATGACCCTGTTCTCCAGCACCCGGACGGCGGTTTACGGCGAGGATATGGTCGTGACGCTGCCGACCTCCTACGGGGATTATTCGGTGACGGTCCCGGCCGGCGCGTTGGGCGGATCCACTAAAATAACCATCTGGCCCGAGACCGTCTTTCCCTCCGCCCCGGGCAACGCCGGCACACTGATACCGACGGGCTTGGGAATGGAAATCACCCATTTCCCTCCGGTAGCGGTCCTGGGCGCGCTCACTCTCTCCGTTCCCTACCTCGAGAGCTCGCTGCCGGCCGGCACCGACGAGCGCGGCCTCATACTGGCGCTCTACGATGTCTCCAGCGGCGGCTGGGTGCCGCTGCCTTCGGCGCCCGACACGGCGGCCAACATCGTGCGCGCGCAGACCTGGCATCTCTCCACTTTCCAGGTAATGGTCTCCCAGCCCTCCTCCGGGGTAGCCGGCGTTAAGATCTACCCCAACCCGTTCCGCCCCTCTTCGGTGGCCGGGGCGGTCCGCTTCGCCAACCTGCCCTACGACGCCGAGGTAAGAATCTACACGCTGCTGGGGGAACTGGTCAGGGAATTCAAAACCGGCCATGACGGCACCGGGACCTGGGACGGAAAGAACGAGAAGGGGGCGGAAGTGGCCAGCGGCGTCTACCTGGCCTTCATAAAGCCGCCCGACGGAGAGGGCAAAGTCTTCAAGCTGGCGGTGGAGCGCTGATATGACCGGCCACGGAGACAAGACCATGGGGCCCCGCGCGGCGCCGCGGGCAGCGGTCCTTTGCCTGGCCGCCGCGCTGGCGTCCGCGCCGGCCCCGTCATGGGCCGGGTACGGCGCCGCGGCCGTAGGGACTTCGGCCGGCCAGTTCCTCAAGATAATGCCCTCCCCCAGGGGCGCCGCGCTGGGCGAAGCCTATTCCTCGCTGGTGGACGACGCCTCGGCCATCGACTGGAACCCGGCCGGGCTGATAAACATCGAGGGCCAGTCGCTGTTCATGACGCACGCCATGTACCTGGCCGACACCTCCATGAACTACGTGGCCTACGCGCAGAACGCCGGCGAGGTAGGGGCCTGGGGCATGGCGGCCAAGCATTTCTCGGCCGGTAGTATCGCCCGCACCAATGAGAACGCGGTGGACATGGGCTCCTTCAGCCCCTACGACGTGGCGCTGAGCGTGGGCTTCGCCTGCTATATAACCGGGTTCAACCGCGATCCCGAGGAACGCTTCATCCTGGGCGCCACGGGCAAGCTGGTGCGCTCGAAGATACTCGCCAGCGACAACACCATCTCCTCCGACATAGGGCTGCTCTTTCCGTATATCTTCGACAACAAGTTCCGCCTGAGCATGGTGGCGCTCAATATCATGGGCAGCCTGCGCCACGACAAGGAGGAAGCCCCGCTGCCGCTGGTGCTGAAAGTAGGCAGCGTGACGCACCTGGCGGAGTACCTGGATATAATGGTCGATTTCGCCCAGCCCAACGACAATTACCCGTGGCTGGCGCTGGGCAGCGAACTGCGGATCCCCTTCGGTAAAAAAACGGGGCTGGCGCTCAGGGCCGGCTTCAATACCCGCTCGCTGACCGACAATACCGGGCTGCGCAATATCGGCCTCGGGGCCGGGCTGCGGCACGACATTTACAGCCTGGATTATTCCTTCTCCCCCCAGGGCGACCTGGGCGTCGCCCACCGCATGTCTCTCACTCTGAGCTACTGACGGAGACCGTTCCCGCAAATGAAAAGAGCCGCCCGTGGGCGGCTCTTTTCATTGCCCCGCTGGCGGTTCAGGCGGCCGCCTGCTCCCTCTTGGCCGTCATCGGGAAGGACAGCCCCAGCCAGGCGACGGCGAAGACCAGCGCGGCGCCGGCGTAGGCGCCCGCGGGCATCCCGCCGGCCGCCTTTATCATCGACAGCACTATCGAAGTGAAGCCTTTCGAGAAGCGGTAGGTGAAAGCGTCGGCGACCTGCTTGGCGCGGTAGCGCGTGTCATAGGAGAACGGGATATAGAGCGTCTCCTTCGAGGCCCGGAATATGGAGTAATCCATCCCCTTGAAGAGCAGGAAGGCGCCGGCGGCCAGCCCCAGCGAAGGGGCTATCAGCAGCAGCGCGCAGGCGACGATGTGGAGGGCGGGGATGCCGGCCTGTATCATCCTGGTGGGGACCCAGCGCAGCAGCAGCGGCGCCAGGATGAACTGCATGGAGAAAGAGAAGGTGTTCACCCACATCCAGAACGAGCCCAGGTAGGCCGTGCGCAGGTCCTTGTCGGGCATCGCGTCCTGCACCAGCAGCGAAAAGCGCATGTCCAGCATGGTCGCCACGACCTGGGTGCTGAAGATGACCAGCGCGATGAAGAGCACGGTGCGGTTCCGCTTAAGTATGTTCAGGTGCACGTGGCCCAGGCGGCCGCCGGACTCCTCGCGCGACGGCTGCGGCTCGCCGGCCTGCTGGTAAGCGCCGCGTATCAGCACGGCCGCCGGGAAGAACATGACCGCGGAGAAAAGGATGAAGGCCTCGGTGCCGAAGCCGGCCACATAGCGGCTCAGTAAGAAGCCGCCGATCAGCGAGCCCAGCGCGCCCAGGCCGGCCACGGGCCCGTTGAAGACCTTGCCTTCCTCGTCGCGCAGCACGCTGTTGATGAAAGACCAGTACTGCTCCGAGATTATGACGATGTAGGACTCCTTGAAAATATAGAGCAGGAAAGCGGCAGGCTTGCCGAAAACTCCCACGGCGAAATAGAGGCCCGCCAGCCCGGCGGCGGAGGCCAGCATCGAGCCGACCATGGTGCGCGAGCCGCCGAAGGCCGAGAGCGAGCGCCCGTAGAGGTAGATCAGCGCGGCCATGAAAAAGGGAACGACGCTGAGCGCGTAGGGTTTGTCGGCCGCGCTGAAATGGGCCATGAAGATGGATTCGGCGGGCGAGCGGATGAACTCGTAGCCGCAGAAAAGGAAGGTGGCGGAGAAGCCCGCCAGGAAAACGCCGCGCGCGACATGGCGGCCGCGCTCGGTCTTCAAAGCCGCGAATAGTGTACTCATAAGGGGACGCTGATTACTAAATGACTATTCCGCGCCGGGAAGGGCGGCGCGGGCTGGTCATATGTACGGATATGGGACGCTTGATGAATAGTCATTTAGTAATCAGCGTCCCCTACCTAACACTTAAACTGGCCTTTTTCGTAGATGGTCACTTTTTTGCCGTTACGGAGAGTCGCGGTGACCTTCTTATCCTCGGTATTGATCATATCCCAGTGGACGGCCGAGTCGTTGTAGCCCAGCCTGGCCTTGGCCTCTTTTGTAAGTTTCGAAGGATCGCCGGCGTAGGTGTCGGTGTAGGCGCTGCCGATGGCGACGTGGCAATTGCCGTATTTCCCGCCGTGGTTCTCGTCGAAGAGTATGTCGGCCATGAACTTGTCTATCTTCGAGAAGCGGCGGTCGGTCAGCGAATATTCGCCTATCTGGGAGGCGCCGCGGTCGGTGGCCATGACCTTGCGCACGTAATCCTGGCCCTTGGCCGCCGATACCTTCACGGCGCGGCCGTCTTTGAACTCGAGGCGTATCTTCTCGATGTAGTTGCCGCCGCGGAAAGTGGGCAGGTTGGCGAAGTAGACGCCGCGGGTGCCGCGCCAGTCGGGCGAGGTGAAGATCTCGAAGGACGGGATATTGTGGCCGCTGACGCCCAGGAACTTGCGGCGGTCCCCCAGCTTCACCTCGAAGTCCATCGAGGCGGACTCGGTGCGGATGGTGTCCATCGGCAGGGCGTTGAGCCATTTCTTGATGCCGGTGACCTCTTTGAATATGCTGTTCCATTTCTTCGCCGGGTCGGGCTCGTTTATATAGCAGGCCCTGGCTATCTGGGCCGCGTATTCCTTAAGCGAGAGCTTCGCCTGCCGCGCGAGCTCCTCGGTCGGGTAGGTGCAGAGCGTCCAGCCGAATTTACCTTTCTCCTCGTTCCTGTTCATCAGGTCGCGCAGCGGCTTGCGGGCTATGGCCACCTGCGACTGCCGCTTGGTGTCCACGCCCTTGAGATGGGTCAGCGAGGCCGGCGCGTGTATGTAGACATTGCCGTTGACGGCGGAGTAGAACTCCCGGTCGCCGGGCGCGACGAATCCGCGCTGTTTATCGTCGGACAATTCATAGAAGTCCTTCTCCAGAGCGGGGGTGGCCATAAAACGGAAGACGACGTTGAAGCCTTTTTTCACCAGCTTGCGGTGCACGACTTCTCCCAGCTCGCGGCCTTCCAGGTCGCAGCGCACCAGCACGGTGTCATATTTCTTAAAGCCTCGCCTGGCGGTGGTCAGGCCCCAGATAAGGGTATCGGCGTACTTCTCCAGCTGCTTAGGTGTATAAACGCTCATGTGGTCCTCCGTTATCGGTTCTTCCGGGCGCGGCGGCCCGGGAATATTCTAGCAAAGCGGCCGGCGCGCGGTACCAGTCAGGCCTTCACCCGGCGGTCTATAACCCGGCGTATCTTGCCGGTCCGCTGCACGCGCTCTATGGCGCCCGGCGGCAGCAGCTCCAGCTCCGGCGGCGCCAGCCACTTCATGTCCAGCGAATCCGCCATGTCCCGGCAGTTCTTCCTCAAAGCGGCCAGCAGCGCCGCCTCCGCGCCCTTCTGGGCCGGGGAGGCGTCCCTGGTCTCCACGCGCAGCTTCAGCCGGTCCCCGGCCGCGCC
Source organism: Elusimicrobiota bacterium (assembly GCA_009773155.1). Taxonomy (GTDB): domain Bacteria; phylum Elusimicrobiota; class Elusimicrobia; order Elusimicrobiales; family UBA9959; genus UBA2231. The sequence continues at coordinate 8,091 of WOVA01000010.1, read as the reverse complement.
GGCGGAGATCTCCAGCTGGAAATTAAGGCTCAGCCCCTTCACCGAGGCCACGGCGCGGGAAATATCTCCGACGAATATATGCGCGCCGCCCGCGTGGATGCGGTCGTCGCAGCGCCCGAGTATCTCGAAGCGCCGGTCCGCGCGGCCGCAGCGGCACGGTCCCTCCACCCAGCGGCCGAGGTCCCCCACCCTGAAGCGGATGATAGGCATGTGGCGCTTATGCAGCACGGTGACGGTCAGTTCCCCCGTCGCCCCGGATTTCACGGGCAGGCCGGCGGCGGGGTCGAGTATCTCCAGGTGCTGCTCGGACTCGAAAAGATGATGCACGGCGCCCGGGCAGTGAGGGCACTGGTAGGCGATGATGCCGGCGTCCACCGAGGCGTAGGCGACGGAGCGGACGCTCACGCCCGGGAACACGCCGCGGAAGAAGGCGACCATCTCCGGGCCGGCGTATTCACCGCCGAACAGGATGGTCTTCAGGGGAAAGGGGTATTCTTTTTTATGCTCCCTGACGAACTCGGCCAGCTTGAGGAGGAAGGACGGCAGGCCGACGATGACGGTAACCCTGAAGTCGCGCAGGTAGGCCGCGATGGCGGGCAGCGGCAGGGCGCTGCCTATGGGCACCGAAACGGCCGGCGTCAGCGCCAGCGCCCTCTCGACGCCGAGCCAGCTGGACCAGAGATTACCGGCGACGAAGAGATTAGCCACCCTGTCCCCGGCGGTCAGGCCGGCGTTCATCATGCTGGCCGCGAAGGTGCGGCTGACCCTGTCGTGCTCGCGGGCCTCGAAGAAGATGTATTTCGGGCTGCCGGTGGAACCGCCGCTGGCGAAATAGACCCCTCCGCTCACCGGGGCGGTGAACATAGCCTCGCTGTCCGGAGGGGTATTGGCCAGGATATGGTCCTTGGTGAGCAGAGGCACCTTGCTGAACCCCTCCTCCGACACTATCGGGGCGACCCCGCGGAGATGCTTGCGGTAGAACGGGCTGCGTGAGCGGGCGTGCGCCACCAGCTCCGAAAGCGTATCCGCCGCCGAGGGCCCGCCCTCGACGCCGGTGAAGCGCACCAGCTCACGCATCGGGAAAGTACCGTCGTGAGGGGAGCCGGGCGGGGCCTCCAGCATTGCCCCCACCCTGGTGACGCGGGCCACGCCCAGCGGCGACAGCCTGCGGGCGATCTCCCGCCTCTCGGCCAGCGTCCCGGCGACGCCGGCGGTCTGTATCATGCCGCGCCAGGCGGACACGGCCTTCTCTACCGCGTCCAGCGAAGACACGCACTTGAGGTAGAGGGAGCGGTTGAGCGGGGAGGGAGTGAACCGCTGGTCTTTCTCGGAGATGACGGTCCAGTCCGTGGAAGGAAAAGCGCTTTCGAGCGCGGCCTCGCCGGCCGCGGCGTCTATCTTCGCCAGACCGCGCGCGCGGGTGAGCTCGGCCTGCTCGTCGAAGGAAAGCGGGCCGGGCGGCAGCTCCGCGGCGGCCTTCCTGAAGCCGGCCGCCAGGGCCAGGCGGAACTCGCGGGCCAGCGGGTCCCGTCGGCGCAGCGCCGGGTCCACGATGAAAACGTTCTGAGGGGAGGAGCAGGCCTGCTGCTCCGCGAAGCTGGCGTCGCGCGCTATTTTTTCCGCCACCGCGGCGGCGCCCTCGGCGGCCAGCGCCGAAGGCAGGACCACGGCGAGGCTCATCTTGGGGCCGAAGCCGGCCACGTGCGTGCCGGAAGGGGCCGCGGAGCGCCAGGCGGACACCGCCTGCTCCCCGCCCCAGACCATGACGGCGTCGACGGAGCGGGCCGCGGACAGCTCCAGCTCCCGCGAGCCGCCCGGCCACTCGAGGACGGCCACCGAGGAGGCGAGCAGTCCCCTGCGGTCGCATTTCTTAAGCGCCCGCGCGAAATGGGCGATGGCGGCGCCGCCGCCGCTGGAGGCCTTGACCACATTGGCGTTGCGCGTCAGCATCCCCATCAGCAGGGAATCTATCGCGCCTATAAAGACATTGCCGGCGCAGATATGGAGCACGGCGCCCCTGGGCGAGGCGGTGACCAGCCCGTCGTAGCCGTCGCGGCCCACGCAGCCTTCAAGCGCGCCGGGCAGGCCGAGTTCCAGGGCCAGGCGCTTTTCGGTCTCGGCGCGGCTGAACATCCGCGGCAGCGAGTCCAGGAGCAGCCCGACGGTCTCGCGGGAAAAGCCGGAGTACGCCTTCATCTCCCGGAACGCTTCGCGGTACCAGGCTCCCCGCTTGTCGCCGCAGAAGCGGCCGACGGCGTCCAGCGTCTCCAGCACGTAGCCGGGGGCGGCCGCGGCGAGCGGCGCTGCGGCGGCGCGGGCCCGGCGGCAGATCTCCTCCACCTCGGCCGGCGTCCACGGAGCGGAGCGGCGCAGGCTCCTGCCGAAAAGATAGGCGTTGTTCTTTTTCATAAAGTTGAAGCGGCGGAAACGGCGCAGCCCTTGAGCTTAGTGAGGCCGGCGCGGCCGGCTATATGCAGCACCTCTCCGCCGAGGCCGCAGGCACACCTCTTTTCGAGCCGGCCCCTGTCGCTCGACAGCAGCGAGATCGACGGGTAGCTGGAGAGGTAAGGGGCGATGAACTGCAGCAGGCCGGTCTCGCCGTAAGGCAGCGGCCGCAGCGTGGCCGGGTGCCGGACTATCACGCGGCTGTAGACCGGCACGTGGAAATTGCCGAGCCGGCAGTCCACGTACGGTACCCCATGCTCGACCATGCCGAAGAGATCGCGCACGTGCCCGGCCGGCAGGCCCAGGGCGCGGGCCAGCCGGGCCCGCATCTCGCCTTTATCCACGGCGCGGTCCTGTTTGTCCTTCCAGCCGCCGCCGGTTATCACCCTGCTGTCCGGGTGCAGCCGGGCGGCGCGGCCGTGCCGGCGGGCGAATTCCGAACAGACCGCCATCGCGTGGGCGGGGAAGCCCACCAGGCGGGCCGGGCGGCCGCTCCGCTCTAAGCGCTCAAGCGCGGCCACCGATCCTTCGAGGTCGAAATAGAAATCCTTCTTCCCGGCGTCCCAGCGCAGCGCGTAGAAGACCTCGCCGCGCAGCGTCAGGCCGGTGATGCTCTCGTCGCTGAAGGCCGTGCCGACGTTCTTCGCCACGGCGGGGTCGTAGGTGAAGCAGAGATAGTCGGTGACGGTCTCCCCGGCGGCCAGGCCCATGCCGTTGAAGACCTGCCAGGCCTGCCGCTGAAGGCGCAGCAGGGAGCCCCTGTCGAACACGATGCGGCTGCGCTGGCCGGAGGTGCCGCTGGAGGTCATCTCCAGGACGGTCTCGCGCCGTGTCGCGCTAACCAGGTCGCGTTCCTTGAACGCGGCCACCACGATCTGCGGCATGCGCGCCGTGTCGCGCCAGGAGCGCAGGTCGGCGGGCCTGAAGCCCTCCGCTTTCCACAGGCCGGCGAACCCCGGGCAGCGGCGGAGATGGATGGCGGCAGACTCGCGCAGCGCCGCGATAAAAAGGGCCTTGTCTGAGGCGGAATGGCGGTAAGGCGGCAGCTCTACGAGCCGCCCCATGCGGGTGCGGTCTCCCAACGGGCGCGCTATCGGCCTGGAACAGGCCCTGGCCCTCACTCCCCGCTCCTGATGGCCGACTCCACGTACATGGCGTTCCACATCTTCAGGTACTCTTTCAGGTAGGCGCGGTAGGCGGGGATGAGGGTCACCTTGCGGAAGTCCAGCGTCTCGAAGGAGCGGGAGAAGGCGATATAGTCCCACCGCTTGCGTCCCACCAGGCGCATCGCCGGGAAATAGGCGCTCGGCAGGAAGCCCGCGTCTATCGCCTGCCGCTGCAGCTCCGGCGTATAGGCGTCCACCAGGCACTCAAGGTAGCTGATGTTGAGGTTGCTCAGCACGTCCGCGGCGCTGTTGAGCAGCAGCGACAGGTCGTTCGTTTCGCTCCTGCCGCCGAGGATAGCGGTGTACTTGTCCTGGGGGTTGTACTGCATGTAGATCTCCGTCTTCTGGTCGTGCGAGATGAGCATCATGTTGGGTTTATGGAAAGGCACGTAGAAGTTGGAGAAGACCCCGGTGCTCTTCGTCCTGTGGAAGCGATCGGCGACGAAGCTGGAAGCGTGTATCGTCTCGAACTGTATCAGTTTCTGGTCGGCCCGGTTGGGCAGGCCCGCGTCGGGGGACTTCTCCGCCACGAAGCGCGCCTTCCCCAGCTGCAGCTCCCTGCCGGTCAGCCGGCTGAGCAGCTCGCGCTGGGCCAGGCGGAAGAACGGCTCTATCTCCCTGAGCATCTTCACCGGCTTGCGGCGCTTGCCCCACGCGGAGAGGACATAGTAGGCCGTCAGGCAGTAGGTCTCGTGGTCGTGGATCTTGTGGGCGTTGGGGAAGATGCCGAGGGCGGAGAAACCCAGATTGTCCAGGACCTTCTGGGGGGCGGCGGTCACGGTCCGGGTGGTGGCGTACACGGCGTCCACGATCTTGTGCTTTTTGGTGACGCTCTCCATGATGAGATTCATCATGATATTGTTGAGCTTATGCTTGCGGTATTCGCGCGATACGACCGCCCCGATGGCCTTGCCGAGCCGGTTCTCAGGGTCTATATGCATGATCTGACTGGCGATGATGCGGCCGTTATGCTCGGCGACCAGCCAGAAATAGTCGTCGCTGGCGATAGCGTGGTTCATTTTCGCGCGGTCCGAGACCAGGGACATCGGGTAGTTATGCCCGTACACCTCCGCGAAGAGCATCTGTATGCGGCGGCCGTCCTCCTGTCTGGCGTTGCGGATGCGTATGACGAAGTTATTCTCCCCCGAATTGACCGTTAAGTCGACATGACGGAAATTCATCTTTTTACACCTCAGCGTTCGCCCCTTTGACCGCTGTTTTCAGGGGGTCCCTATATTATATAAATAGGATGGCGGCGGCGGCATTGACGCAAATTAATATAATGGTTTATCCTCCGGGCGGCCCCGGGGAAGCCGGAACTGTCGGGGACTGTCATGAAAAAAGATCTGGTGCTGCCCATACGCTACGCCGCCGCCGCCACGGCGCTGGGGGCGCTGTTCCTGCCGGAGGCCCGCTGGAAGGAATCCATCTCCGTCGTGCAGCTGGCGGTGGAGGCGGCGCTGGTGGTCCTGGCCTTTTACCTGGCCCCGCGTTCCCATTGGAGCTGGAAAACGGCGGTCGCGGCCCTGCTCGCCGGCGACCTGCTCTTCAACCTGCAGTTCCGCCTGGACTTTTCGGCGTGGTGGCTGTTCCCCGCCGAGGGGGTCGTCTTCACGGCCTATGTCACGGCCCTCGCGGCCTACCTGGCCCGGCCCTACGGGGAAGAGACCCGGCTGGAACCGGCGGAAAGGCGCTTCCTGGCGCTGGTCGCCCTGGTCTGCCTGTTCGTCTCCGTACGCTACGTGCTGCTTCCCTACGTGCAGAGCGGCAACCACGGAGGCGCCCTGAACTACTTTCTCGGCACGGCCTTCCGCACGGTGCAGGCGGTGGCTATAGCGCTGGCCTTCACACTGGGCCTTAAAGCTAATTCAGCCTACTGGCTGCTGCTTACTCACGGCGTGCTGCTGCTCTCACTTACCTCGGTCGCCCTCGGCTACAACGAGGGCGTCATGATGGGTCAGACGGCTACCTTCCACGAGTACGGCTGGCTGTGGGGCCTGCTGCTGCTGGTGGCGGCGCAGACCTGGCCGGAAAAAGCCGGCTCCGGCGCGTGGTCCCGCTGGGACGGCATACGGGTGCGGCTGGCGATGATCATTTTCCTGTTCAACGCCGCGCTGGTCGGCCTGCTGTTCGGACTGAAGATCCTGATCGTGCGGGACGCTTACCAGGCCACCTCGCTGCTGTTCATCATTTACGCGCTCTGGTCCGTCTCAAACCTGATAGCGCTGCAGGTGGCGCGGAACATTAAGAAGATGATGGACGGCATAAACGCCGGCCCGGACGCCGCGGAGCCCGCCCCCTCCATGCTGGACGTCCATGAAATAGGCCGCTTCGCCGTCCTGCTTCGCGAGGCTTACGCCAAGATACGCCTCCAGTCGTCACTGGCGGCGATAGGCCAGACCGCGGCAATGCTGGCCCACGACGTGCGCAGGCCTTTCGCCATGACCAAGGCGCTGCTCGGCTCGCTGGGCGGGTTCAAGGACGACCCCGCGGAGCTGGAGCGTGCGCGCCTGGCGATCGACGGCGCCATCACTCACGCGGACTCGATGATATCCGACGTTCTCGACTTTTCAAGGGAGGCCGGGGCCGAGTTGAGACCCGAAAGCCTGCCCGCTATCCTGGAGGCGTCGGTCGGCCTGGCCGCGCATGCCTCCCCGGCGCCCGGCGTCGGGATCCGCTGGGCACTGCGGCATTCCAGGAAGCCGCTGGCCGACGCCGCGCGGCTCTCGCGCGCGCTCGCCAACATATTCGGGAACGCGGCCGAGGCCCTGACCCGGGCGGGCGGCGAGGCGAAGGGCACTATCTCCGTGGATTCGGGTGACGGACGGGATACGGTCGAACTCTCCATCGCCAACGACGGGCCTCCTGTGCCGGAGGAGAACCTGCCGCGCCTGTTCGAATTCTTCTTCACCGGGAACAAGGCGCGCGGCACGGGGCTGGGCCTGGCCGCGGTAAAGAGGATAGTGGAGACGCACGGCGGCTCCGTTTCCGCCGCCAACCTGCCCGGAGGGGCGGGCGTGAAGTTCACGGTCTCTCTGCCGGCCTCGCCGGAAACGGAACCGGCGGCCGGCCCGCTGCCCCCCGATCTTTCCCGGCCGGAGCTGCCCGGCCGGCGGGCGGGAACCAGCGCGCGGGGCGGACCGGGCGCGGGGCGGCGAGTGGTGCTGGCCTGCGACGACGATGAACTCGCCCGCAAGTGCATCGCCATCGAATTCCGCCGCCTGGAGGAGGAAGGAGCCGAGACGCGCGTCTTCTCCCGCGCGGAGGACCTGCTGGAATTCCTGCGACGGGACCCGGAGCGCAGCCCGCCGACGGCCTACGCCGTGTTCACGGACCAGAACATGGGCGGCATAAGCGGCCTGGAGCTGGCCGCGGCGGTGAAAAGCCTGCGGCTGCCGGACTGCCGGGTCTTTCTTGTATCCGGCGAGCCCGAGGAGGAGTTCTCCCGTCGGGCGCTGGACGCCGGCGCCGACGCCTATTTCGAGGGCCCGCTGGACTCGGGCATCATCACGGCGGCCCTGGGCTGAGCCTCGCGGGCCATGCAAATCCGCTCCTCTATTTGGATTTTGGTCCGCTAATGTGATATTTTGTAGGACTGGATGAAACTGAACAGACTATTCCTTATTCCGGCGCTGGCCCTCTCCGGCTGCGCCTCTTTCCAGTCCGGGGACGTGCGCGTGGACCGCAACGGCCTGCGCGAAATGCTCGGCGACAGGGACATCGTCCCCTTCTCGGCGATCAAGTTCACCTGGACCAATTATCCGTACTTCAACCCCGCGGAGCTCATCGGGCAGGGCACCCTGGAAGGGACGCCCCCGCCCAAACCCGTGCCCGTCACAAGGGAAGAATTCTTCGGGCTCAGGAAAAAGGCGGAAAAGATCCTGGCTGAAGCCGGCCTCTACGACCGCGCCAGGGGAGAAGGGACTCTCTATCTGGACATCACCACATACGGACGCTGGACCTACCGCAATATTTTCGGCTCTTTCCTGGTGGAGACTCCCTGGATAATGATCTTCCCGCGCTCTCTGCGGGCCAACTACAGACTGGTGGCCACCTCGGACAGGTACAAGCACGTCCTGGCCGACGAGCTCGCCACCCACAAGACCGTCTTCCACGCGCTGATCTTCCCTCTTTACCCCTTCGCCCGCCCCGGCGCCAGAGAGAACGCGCTGCACCGGAACCTGCTCTGGAAGACGGCGACGGACATCTACGCCAGTCTGAAGAACCCGCCTCCCCCGGAGGCGGACGGACCGCCGGAAGAAGAGACCGGCACGCCCGTGCCGCGGGCGACCGAAGAGATAGAGCACTCCCCTGTGGTTTACCCCGGGGCCGGCAGCACGCAAAAACTCCCGGGCACCCCCCTGCAATAAGCGCTTGAGCGATCGGGTAGGAGGCGGGTGATTATTTCACCCGCCGTCCTCACCACACCACCGTACGTGCCGTTCGGCATACGGCGGTTCGGAAGTCTTCAGAGACCGAC